>JAIELX010000064.1 GCA_019752635.1 Candidatus Obscuribacterales bacterium
CAGTCGAGGGACATTCGTCTTTCGGATTAGTAATCTGCTTCGGTGGCTTGGCGATGACGCGCGGATAATCATCAGCGACAGGCGGCTTCGCAATAACGCGGGGGCGGGCACCTTCGTCAGCCGAGGGCCATTCGTCTTTCGGATTAGTAATTTGTTTCGGTGGTTTGGTGATGACGCGCGGCTGGCCGGAGACAGACTGCGGACATTCCATGCGCCCTGTGAACCGACCGTCGTAGGGGACTTCCAGGCGCCGATTCTGTAGATTAGGAGTTGCGGGACTTGGCTGCGTTCCGAACTGTATCCGCTCCAGGGCTGGTGCTTGTCTGCGCTTGGCTGTACCAATCCTGAATCCCATAGAAGGATCGCCAGGAGCGCGGTTTCCGGTCATTGGCGGATTGCTTTGGTAGGACTGTTGAGCGTGTGTCGGTCCACTCGTTAGAAGGATCAAGAAACTAAGAGCTACGAAACCATGGTTATGGCGCATGTTTGCGGTCCTCTGCTGGATGTCATGGGTTGACTGCGCGGCCACCCCAATTAGGAGGAAAGAGAAAAGCATTGTTCGTAACCGTATGTGGTGCGTCTGACCGATGGAGACATCGGGTGGCATATAGCAGTTGTGTTGAGCACTCCTCTGAACGGTCCGTGAGGCGACTCTCTGGTTCAAGCCAATGCCAATGCTCGTTTAAGATTTTAGATTAAAGGGAATCAACATCCATAGAAGACCGCGTTGTGTATTAATTGAGTTGCGCGCGGCCTGCATAATATTCGGTTGCCCGAAAGTCTTTTTTACCAGTGGAGTATCGAACGGAAGAGCCTTACGGCTCTTCCGTTTCGCATGGAGAGGTTTTTAAGTGTCGTACCGGAAGACATGATCTACTGAAAGAATGGTTAACCACATCTGGTGCGGGAGATTCATTCGCGAGTCTACATTTTGCATCAGAGTAATAACGAATTAGAGCGAATTAAGTACCCGGCGCTGGCAGCTGGCAAGCGCGCAGACTCTCAAAGCCAGGAGAAGGCATTCGCAATCGGAATGTCTTCTCCTGGCTTTGGTATTACCGGGCATTTATGGATTAAGCAAGCCAATTCGGCGCTCTCTGGGGCTGTGGGGCGCTTATTCGTTCGATGTGGCAACCAAATTCCGGGGGCAGTGCAGACATTCCCGATGCTCTTGGGTCCAACTTTGAACTGCTTGCTTGAACACCTTCCAGCGCCTTTGCTCGCGCTTCGACGTTTTCCGACTTGTCTGCGATAAATTGGAATGCTCGTTGAGCAGCGGAATACTGACCCGTTTTATAAAAACAAGCGGCAAGCATGATGCGAGCGTCCCAGTTTCTCGGTTCAAGATCGAGAATGCATTGGAGATCTGAAATCGCTTCCTTGTAGGCTCCAGCCTGATACCGATTGATTGCTTTAAGGGCTACCGATACATCAACCACTAAAGTATTGAAAGTGAGCTTCATATGCACAACCTACCTTGACTACCTAACCCCAACTTAACTTGCCAACGTGAACCGGCAGTGAAATTAGGGGTTTACCCGTATCGGTAAAACGCCTGATCTTATATGGATTGGCCTCCGCCAAGATGCTGATGCGTGGTCCGGCGCTATCGACGAGCCGCTCAATGGAGGCAAGTCCAGTCCATTTCTCCGCGTCTTGCTGTACGCCCTATCGGTTGATCGACCGATGATGTTAGAGCCTGTCCGAATCTGCAACTGCGCTCGCCGTTCTTGCCGGTGATGCAGTACTTGCAGGCAGAATTGGTAACTCGAACCAGAACGTGCACCCGGGATATGAATTGAAATAGCCAATTGTGCCGCCATGTTCTTCGACCAGGGATTTGGAAATTGCCAGTCCCAGACCGGTACCATCGTGTTTGCGAGAATCGGACGAGTCTAACTGTTGAAACTTGCAGAATAGCTGCTCTGCTCTTTCTGCAGGAATTCCTGCACCGCGATCAGTCACTGAGAATCGCAGCCCGTTTTCCGTTGCCTCGACTCTTATGATGATGAGCTTGCCATCAGGACAGAACTTTACCGCGTTCGAAATCAAACTGGTCACCACTTGGACTATTCGATGTTCTGAAACATACAACTCAGGCAAATTCGGTTCCAGCGCTACTTCTATTTCGACTTTTGCTTTCGCTGCAACCAAGCTCGTCTCTTTCACTGCACGTTGCACAATGGACGCAGGCCGTGTCGGACGACGCACAAGGTCCAAACGTCCGGCATCGATGCGGCGCACGTCCAAAATGTCATTCACGAGTTTGATCAACCTTTCTGCGCTCTCGTTAGCGATTTCAATAAGTTCGTGAGCCTCTTCTGAAGTAGGTTCAATCAAGCCGCCTGCAATCATGCCGAGCGCGCCCTTTATCGATGTGAGCGGCGTGCGCAGCTCATGCGATACGGCAGAATAAAATTCACGAACACGCTTGTCCAGCTCCTTGCGATGTTGAATATTGCGCGCAAACATCGCGTAGGCAACGCGGCTTCCCTTCTCGTCGAATACGTCCGAAATCATGATCGACGTTAAGACTTCCCTGTCATCTTTTCCCTTACAGACGAACTCTCGTTCAACACCGTTTTCCATGCAGTGACGTAGAGAGTTACCCAACGAATCACGAAACAGGAATGAAAGTGGCATGCCGTCTACTTCAGCCCAGCTATAGCGAAAAAGAAGCTCTGCACCATGATTCCATCCGGTGATGCGATCGTTAAGATCAACGCGCACAATTGCCTCGCAAGCACTCTCCACGATCGAACTGAGCTGGCTACTCCGAAGCTCGGCTTCTTTCCTCTGGCTGATGTCGCGACCGACAGCGTATATGCGATTCTGTTCCGGAACAGGAACGCCTCTGAATTCCATCCAAACATACGTGCCATCCTTCGTCAGACAGCGGTGCTCCGCAGTTGCAGTCTGTCCGCTGTGAAGGAGCTTCATTGCTTCGATCGCATTGGCTCGATCGTCCTGATGAATTAGTTCGAGAAAACTTGCAGCTTTCCAAAAATCCACACCGAGGACACTGCGCTCGGCTGCGTTTGCTTTAATTACTCTACCGCTGCTCAGCTCAGTAATTACAAAAACGTCAGGTGATTCGTCGAAGAAGAATTTTGCTTCCTCGGCCGTAATAGGTTCCGGTAATTCTGTTGCCGGTTCACTGCTTGCCGACTCGTCAGTATTCATTATCAATTCCGGTGGCGCCTTTCCCCATTCTAGCGTAAGGGGGGCCCGGCGGGGGAGCCCGGGGGCTAGGATCACCCTTTCGGGTAGTGTTGGTTAATCGTGACTTCTCTCTGAGAGCTCGGTGCTCGCCTTACGATGTCGAGCCGCTTCTCGCTAACTTCGCAAGATCAATGTCGTGTTGAACACACCGATGTGCAATGAAGCAACCATGCGTAAACTGGCTCTGTCGAATTGGCTAACGGGCTCGGTTTGACGCGTTCTTTGGTAAACACGGAGAGTTCGGTATGCCGCAAAATAAGAATCATGAGAAATTTCCTCGCCTTCTCGGCACGATAAAGAAGCGCTTCCCTCCGATAAATCACGCATTTGATGTGCCGGTAAATTGCAAGTTGAGGTTGGCAAAGTTGTATGCTCGTCCGGCAACGCGTGCTACGCAGGCGTCGGTACAACGACTATTTAACGACGCATGCTGGCCTGCACGAATCTCTCAGTGGACAGTGTCGTCTATCTCCGACTACGCACCCATCTACTCCGTGCCGGACAAGCGCGACTTTATTGGACAGTACTTCAGTGTTAAGTTGGGACGTAGTGTGCGCTATGAGTCTATAGAAAAACGTCGATTTCTCAAGAAATTGGAGCTCGCCCATTCAGTAGTTTGGTATGTCGAAAACCCGTTTGTCGTGCCCTACTATGATCAGCTGTGCGCTCGAATACACGTGCCGGATGTGTTGGTTTGGATGCGTGATAAGCGCATGGTCGTATGCAGGACAGAACCAGCGTATTTCATGAAGGACGAGTTGCAAGGTGCTCGCTGGCAGGCCTTGAGGACTCACTGCCACCAATTAGGTTGGGGACTCTTGCTGACCGATGGCGAATATTCTCACGTGGAACATGCCAGGCGTGACAGCGCGCAGGGGACCTGCTTTACAAGATAAATGATGCTCGTTCTCCACGAAGCACCCGGGGCGTCGCGCTTAGCCACTGCTTAAACGGGGAAAGTAAGTGACACTATTTCCCCTGGAACGACATGGCAACACTAGAGGTCACAATCCGCTATCGCCCACCGGTTGCTCGTTTTGCACTGGGATTCTTGACTGTCTTTTCTTTGCTGATAATCGTTTTGCCGCTAGTTTGTGCGTTGTTTCCGGCAATAGGATTGAATTTGGGAAGCGGCGATTCACGGTATTTCTATGCCCTCTTCGGTAGCTTTGCAGGAGGTGTTCCGTTAATAGTTCTGGGTTTGGCAATGAGGCAAGCAGCCAACGACACCAAGTTGGTGCTCAGTCAACAAGGTGTCTGCTTCCCCACGTTCCTTGCTCTCTTGTTGTGGGGACGCCGAAATCGTCCCTGGTACGACTTGCGAGGTGTGGAATTAGTCGGACCAGATAATGTGGATGTTAGGAGAAAATCGCTTCGTCTGCGCTACTCATCGGGCGGTTCCATCTCACTCCGGCTGGCGGATCTCCAACTAACAGAAATTGAACAAATTTTATTAGCCATCGAGACTTTCGCTTCTGGCTTGCGTGATTCAGCCGGGTTGATCGAAACGAAACGAGAACTCGGTGAGAAACTTCGCATTGAAGGAATCAAGAGCTACACCAATTTGTGGGAAGACGAGCTTCGGTATCGCTATTCGTCCACAACCTTTATTCCACTTGCTCCCAATCAAAAACTGCAGAATGATCAGTTGAAGGTAATCCGTCAACTGGGCTTCGGCGGCTTGTCGGCAATCTATCTTGTACAGCAGTCGGGAAGAGATCTGCTGGTTCTGAAGGAAAGTACCGTGCCTGGCGATGTTGATCCTGAAGTCAAAGAAAAAGCTATTGAAATGTTCGATCGCGAAGCACATATTCTGGCAAAACTCAATCATCCGCAGATTGCAAAAGTGCATGATCACTTTGTTGAGAATGGAAGGCACTATCTGCTGCTCCAGTATGTTCACGGGCAGGACTTGCGCCAGTTTGTCAAAGAAAAGGGACCAATGAGCGAGCAAGCTGCAATTGACTGTGCGATCCAAATGGCGGACATACTGGCTTATCTTCACGAACAATCGCCGGCGGTCATTCATCGCGATCTGACACCGGAAAACCTCGTGATTAATGACAAAGGCAAGATTGTGTTGATCGACTTTGGAGCCGCCAATGAGTTTCTTCAGACAGCCACTGGTACACTTGTCGGGAAACACGCCTATATAGCTCCGGAGCAGTTCAGGGGCAAAGCCACTACAGGCAGTGACATATATTCCATGGGCGGAACGTTGCATTTTTTGTTAACCGGAATCGATCCTGTGGCTCTATCGTCAAGCAGCCCGCGCAAGTGTGATCCTGCTGTTTCAGCCGAGCTGGATGAACTGGTCTCTAAACTGACAAAAACGGCGATTAAGGATCGCATTCAAACTGCGGAAGAAGCGGGCGTGGCATTGAGAGCGTTGGCAATGGCCACCAAAGGTAGTGCTTGATGGATGCGAACGAGCCGAAGAAGAGCCCGCGCGAACTCTCGTTGCTCACTGGGGCTGGAGTGGGTTCTCTTAGCCGCAAAGCGAGCGAACCCACAGTGTTTCGTAACCATGGTGCCATGATTGCGGGTGTCCTCACAAAGACTGCGTATTTCGTCGTAATTGCTTTCTTGATTTACGCCTCAGCAAGCGCATTTGGCATCACATCGTTGGGCGCGATTGCGACGGGGAGTTTGGCGTTTCTCGAGTATGTTGTGCGGAACGCCTTTGTCCTTTTCCTGGGCGCTACCGGGTGGTTGATTCTGCTGTATCCAATCGCGGTGATATTCACTTTGTGTTGGCTCTACAACTGGCTCAACGCTTTCTCCAGAGCAGACAAAGTCGAAATTGCGGATGACGGATTAGTTATCACTTGGACAGGTCGGAATTCGATGCGCATTTCTTGGGAAGAAATGCAATCCGTAATTCTTTTTTGCCCTCACCATACGATGCTTCCGCGCAAGTGGGGGGTCGTCATCGGCACCGCCCGAGAGCGGCCTGTGCAAATCAACCTCAAGGTTTTCGAAGGCAAAGGTCAGTTGTTGCTGGATACCATCAAGGCGAAAGCAAGGTGGTTAGCGGTCGATCCGGCGCTCGTCGAGCTGTGGGAACCGGTGATTGCAGACAGCCATACGGAGCTGTGGCTGAAGTCTCTAAGCGCAGCCCCAAAAGGAGAAGAGCTTCTGCCACTGTTTCCCGGGGCCAAATTGGGCTCGGGTAAATATACAGTCTCAAAGCGACTGGCAGTAGGTGGACAAGGCACCGCTTATCTGGCAACGGGGACTGGCAGCGATGTTACGGTCGTGATTAAAGAAACTCTATTCCCCGTTTACGTTGACGCCAAGATTCGCTCCGAAGCCGAACGACGATTCAAGCATGAGGTAGATTTGCTGGGGAGGTTGCATCATCCGCAGATTGTTTCACTGCACGAATCTTTCATTGAAGATCATCGTGGTTACCTTGTGCTGGAATACATCGACGGTGATTCCTTGAGGGCGAAAGTGCGCCGTGACGGGGCTCTTCCTCCTGGACAGGTTGAGGAACTTGCAAAACAGATGTGCACTATACTCGATTATTTGCACACGCTAGAACCGGCAGTCATCCACCGCGATTTCACGCCGGACAATCTAATGCTGGATCTACGGGGTGAATTGAAGCTGATTGATTTCAACGTGGCTCGTGAGGTTGAGTCAACTCGTACTGCTACCGTGGTGGGCAAACATGCTTATATTCCACCCGAACAGTTTCGAGGCGATACCTGCGTCCAAAGCGATTTGTATGCATTGGGCGCTACGCTGTATTTCCTTTTGGCGGGGCGCGATCCAGAACCGATTAGTCAATCTCGACCATCCGAAGCTGGTGTCGAGCTCACTCAAGCGTTAGACGATCTTGTGGCAAAATGTACAGATACGGAACTTGTTACCCGCTTTCAGAGTGCCGTCGAAATTAGCGAGGCTCTACACGCCGGGAGCGTCGACTCACAGCGTTGAATCTGTATGAAGCGCCGTTATCGCAGTATCCGCTACGAGTGGTGCCTACCGTGAGATTCAGGTGGAACTGACAGCATTGAATTGGCTTCTTGCAACTCAATTTCGACGGGATCAACCTTCCAGATATCACGGCAGTATTCCGCTACAGACCTATCGGAAGAGAAGTCTCCCATTCTCGTGCAGTTCAAAATGGAAGCCGTAGTCCAATAGTCTGTGTCCCTATACGCGTTCGACACGCGATCCTGGCTGTCTATGTAGGATTGATAGTCCGCCATCAACATGAAGTCGTCACGATAAAGAAGCGTTTCTACCAGCGGTCTGAACATATCCTGATCGCCATTGGAGAAGACACCAGAGGCAATCTGGTCCATAACCTGATGCAGTTGCGGATTCGACAGATAATAGTTGTAGGGGTGATAACCGCTCTTCTTCAGGTCTTGTACTTCGGCTGCGGTCAGTCCGAACAAGAAGAAGTTATCGGCTCCTACGTCTTCGCGAATTTCAATGTTGGCACCGTCCAAAGTGCCAATGGTCAGGGCGCCATTCAGTGCAAACTTCATGTTCCCGGTGCCGGACGCTTCTTTTCCGGCGGTAGAAATTTGCTCGGATAGGTCAGCTCCGGGGTATATGTTTTGGGCTAACTTGACGCTGAAATCCGGGATGAAGACAACCTTGAGTCGGTCTGCTACATCCGGATCGTTGTTAACGACTTCGCCTACGGAATTGATCAATTTGATGATCAACTTAGCCATGAAATAACCCGGTGCTGCTTTGCCTGCGAATATGCAGGTACGCGGAGTCATGTCGATGCCAGGGTTTTCCTTGATCCTGTTATACAGAGTGATTACGTGCAGGAGATTGAGGTGATGACGTTTGTATTCGTGAATCCGTTTTGCTTGAACATCAAACAATGATTTGGGATCCACTACGACGCCACAGCGGTCTTTGATTAGGTCCGCAAGAATACCCTTGCGTTTGTGTTTGACAGCGCGCCACTCTTCGCGGAAGTTCTTATCGTTGAGCGAGGCTTCCAGCTTGCTCAGCTGATTGAGATCGCGCGGCCACTCATCACCAATGGTGCGGTTGATCAATGAAGTCAGATCCGGATTGCTTACGCACATGAACCTGCGAGGCGTGACACCGTTGGTTTTATTGTTAAATTTCTCAGGAGTGATGTAATAGAAGTCTTTCAGTACATCCTGCTTCATCAGTTCGGTGTGCAGATGTGCCACGCCGTTGATCGAATGGCTACCTACCGCAGCCAAGTGCGCCATCCTGATGTACCTTTCTCCGCTCTCATCTATTAACGAAAGCCTTGATGCCAGGGCTTCATCACCCGGATACTTCTTGCTGATATCTTCCAGGAAGCGTCGATTGATTTCGAAAATGATTTCCATGTGGCGTGGAAGCAATTCGCGGAACAAAGCCAAGGGCCAGCGTTCAAGTGCTTCGGGCAGCAAGGTGTGATTGGTGTAAGCGAACGTCTCTGTGGTCATCTTCCACGCAGCATCCCACTCAAGTCCATGAATGTCCACCAGCAAGTGCATCAACTCTGCAACAGCCACTGACGGATGAGTGTCGTTGAGCTGAATAGCGAATTTCTTGTGGAAGGTGTCGATGGTATCACCTTCAAACAGGTGAATGCGAATCATGTCCTGGAGCGAGCATGATACGAAGAAGTACTGCTGTTCAAGGCGCAACCGTTTGCCTTGCGAAACGTTGTCGTTTGGATAGAGTACCTTCGAAACGTTCTCTGATATGACCTTGTCGCCAACAGCACCAAGGTAGTCGCCAGCGTTGAATGCTTGAAAATCGAATACTTCCGGTGACTCGGCCTTCCAGAGTCGCAACGTGTTTGCCGTGTTCGTTTTGTAACCCGGAACAGGAACGTCATAAGGAACGCCCTTAATAACGCGCTCTGGTACCCAGTTGACGCGGAACTCGCCTTTCTCGTCAGTGAATGGTTGAGTGTAACCGCCCAGCTTGACCGTCAACCCGCCCTCAAGGCGCGGAATCTCCCAAGGATTGCCTAATCGCAACCATTTGTCCGTGATCTCTCTTTGCCATCCATCTTTGATTTCCTGGTCAAAAATGCCGAACTCGTAGCGAATTCCATAACCAACTGCTGGAATATTGAGCGTTGCCAGCGAGTCCAGATAACATGCCGCAAGCCTTCCAAGACCGCCGTTACCCAGACCGGGTTCTTCCTCGTCTTGCGCCAATTCGTCGAAGTCCAGGCCGGAAGCAATTACAGCTTCCTTGACCCGGTCATAGAGGTCCATGTTCACCAAGTTGTTGACTAACTGTGGACCCATCAGGAATTCAGCGGAAAGATAGGCGACAACGCGAACGTCTTTCTTCAGCATGTTTTCTCTGGAGCTTATCCAGCGACGCAAAAGGCGGTCGCGAACGGTGTAGGCCAGAGCCATAAAGTAGTCATGCTGCGTCGCGATCTCAGGGAATTTGCCTTGTAAATAGAACAAGTTGTCCGCCAGGGCTCGCCGCAAGGTTTCGATGCTTGTCCCCGTGCGGTCATCTTCCACTTGAACGATTGTTTCTATGCGGGTCATAACTGTTCCTTCTTGAATGATTCGGCTTAAAGGTGATGCTTCAATTGTGTTTCGTTCGAGGAGGCTACTAATGCCTCGATGGAAACTGCCACGGGAGCGTCATTATAGCCTTCATTGCATCCCAAATTGGCGGACAAAATCCGATGTTTTATGGCTCATCAAGGGATTCGAGGAAGATGGGGGTTTACAAAAGGCAGTCAAGAGGAATGTAGAATACGGTG
This sequence comes from Candidatus Obscuribacterales bacterium, assembly GCA_019752635.1. Lineage (GTDB taxonomy): Bacteria > Cyanobacteriota > Vampirovibrionia > Obscuribacterales > Obscuribacteraceae > JAKFUT01. The sequence continues at coordinate 9,959 of JAIELX010000064.1, forward strand.
CCTCAGGCGTTGATTGTTGTCACCGGTGGTTCACAGGGCGGGCGGTTAATATGAGCAGTTTGGATATTTCTGACGACGAGTTCAATATCGATGACAGCGAATTCGCTGTCTTGAAGCCGCAAAGTCAAGCGCCGCCGACACTGCCTCCGACTCAATCGGCGAGCCAACGTATTCTGGCACAAAGACAGCAACTGCATGAACAGCAAGGGCAGTCACCAGTTCAGCCATCCAACAATTACCAACAGAAGATTCAGCAGTATCAACAGCAGCAGGAGCAAGCGCAGTATTCATCGCAGCAAATGCAGGCGCAATCACAAGTTCACCGGGAAACTCAGGAGCCGCAAGGGGAAGTCCAGCCGGCAGGCTGGCAACCCACACGCATTGATTCGAAGTTTGACCAGAAGGAGCTGAATTCCATCAAAGGTGCGGCTAAGCAGACAGTTATGGGTGGTCACAAGACGCAAGAGAACAACAGAATTTCCATGGGAGGCGTAGATCAGACTGAATCTACGAGGCTAGCTCCAGAAACTTTGAAGGCGATACGTGCGCTCAAGCAGGGACCTGCGCCGGAGCCGCCTCCGAAGCCTGATAGTGGATTTATGGGCAAGATCAAGAAGTTGTTCGGAAAAGAATAGTGCCGGTGTTAGAGCAGAGCAGCGGTATCGCTAGTGGTGGCTGCTGAGAGTTCGATTATTGGACGGTAGACCTGCTAACAATCGGAATATCTGAACATTCGACCGGTTGAACAAGACTACGTAGCTACATTGGACCGGTCCAATTGCTAAACAGTAGCAAGTACGCATATTCGACGGGTGGAACAAACAAACAGTAGTCCTGTTGAAGTTTGGATTTATTGTACATTCGTCATTTGAAGGATTCTTGTTTTACTAGATACGCATCGTCTACTGGTGATACATACGTCAATGTTAGTTGTCGTACGTACTACTGGTTAGAGATAAGTAAAGAGGAATATACGTACATGGGAGAAGTGATATGTCTTACGGGTAGTACGTGCGACAAGAAGACTATTCGACAATACGAATGGTCGTTGTGTGCTCTCCGACTATGGTCCGACTGCCCTCAAGCGAAACAGCCGCTTATTCGCCGAGTCTGTAACCGATTCCATGCAGGTTTTGGATGATCGATTTTTTCGGTTCTAAATCAATCTTTTGGCGTAGTTTTTTCATCAACGAGCGTAAAGCTTCGAGCGAGCGGTCTTGCTCATCGGACCAGACACGGCGTAGCAAAAAATCAGGCGAAAGGACTCTTCCCGGATTTCTCATGAACACTTCCAGTAAGGCAAACTCCTGCTTTGTAAGCCGGATTTCGTCCGTGTCACGGGTGAGAGTGAATGAAGGCAAATCCAGCACCATGTTGCGCCAGACCAATCGATCGCTTGACGGTGCAGTAACGGAACCACGCTTCAGCAGCGCCTTCACTCGCCACAGCAACTCTTTGAAATGAAAGGGCTTCGTGAGGTAGTCGTCGCCACCAACAAGGAATCCTCTCTCTTTGTCTTGCAGCCTGTCGTGGCCTGTCAAAAAAATTACCGGTGCGCTTCCGCCTTTCGAGCGGTATCGGCTGCAGAGATCCAACCCTGTGACCTCGCCCGGCAAAGTAACGTCCATTACGACGACATCGTATTCGCCGGTCGTTAGTTTGTAGTCTGCGTCGTCAGCAGTACCGACGCACTCAACTACATAGTGCTCGAATTCGAGCACATCCTTTATCGCAAACGCGAGATCGTCGTCATCCTCAACCAGGAGTATTCTTGCCATCAGTCCGCCGAGTTAAGCTAGCAAAATTTAGCACGTTGCGCACTATTCCGCGATTCCCTTCAGCATTATCGGCCAGGGGGCGGTCGGTTCGGCCAGGTGCAGCATTGCATACCGCTCTCCACGAGTGATCTCGTAAACTATGGTTCTCTCCGAACCGTCTTCCTTATATGTCAGAGAGAGAGACGGGCTGTCATGGTTCTTGACTTTGTAGTTCACCGGAATCTCTGGGGCTCTATACGGTTTGAAAGTTGCTTCGGATTCGGAAGTGAAGGTCACCTGCCCACCGAAGGATTCGGTACTATAGAAGGTTTTTCCTGCAAGCGACTCCGGCAGAGGTCCTGGTGCGAATGTTATTCCGCTGGTGTTCATTTCCGGTGGCTTGGTGGTGCTGCTGTTCGCCAGATCTTGGCGTTGCTGCTCCGTGTATGTCGCAGAAGCGGGATCGTTCGATTGGTCGGCATTGATTTTCGCAACATTGGCAGCGAGATCATTGGCGGGAGTACTGGATTTATCGCCGGATGTGCAAGCCGCCAGGGAGCAGACGACTGCCCCGGTTACCAGAAATTGAATTGAATATCGCATTCACCAGCCCTCCTTTTATCAGCATACCTGAGGGAGTCCGATAGCAGTTAAACGGAAAATCAGGGGACAGATTCGTACAAACGCTGCGCCTGATAATATATATTATGTTTCATCGCTATTGCGGATGCCTTGAAGCCCCCTCTGATACAGGGTTTGCGGGCTCGCGTCTGAATGGCTTTAAATCGTCGTTCGTGATTGCCCGGGGTGAAACTGACTGCTCTTTGTTTGAGCAAGCGGGATTTGTGCGGCCGATAAATCGTCGCCGGAGCCTATAGGATACGAAAACCACTTTGCACCAAATGTGGTTGCTGTGCTCGTTCATTATGGGCGTCGATCAGAAGATCTCATGCGGCGTCGTAATTTTGTCTCTTCGCTGGCAAGCTGAGGGCAATTTCCCGGATCAGTCGCACGACAACCGCTGTCGTCTTTAGACACGGCTTGAGGGACAGGACAAACGTCGACAATGGTTAGCTGAGTGCTTCGATTACTGACTGGTCGATCCAACCACGCTTGACGATCAGTTGGTCAAGTTCCAGTTCTGATGTGCGTTGATCGATGAGGGCGATTTTGACCATATCTATAGTAACCAAACCTAGATCAATCAATCGGCGTGATTTTTGATCCAACGGCTTGTTCGGTGCTCCATAGAGCTTCTGCCCCATCAGCATTCCTTCGAGCTCCGTCTGCGAGAGGAGCCGTCGTTCTTGCAAAATTTGGCCAAGCGGCAAGTCGATGTCTGTTTGCTTGGTGATGGCTTCCATCAGGTCTTGATAGTTAATGATGCTGGCAGCAACACAAAGGTGACCTATAAATGGTTTGAGCTGTTCAGGTTTGTACTGATCGCCCAGATCCGTAACTTCCTTAGCGTGCGCACTTATTGACGCAGCATCTTTAAGTTGGTCGCCGGCTGCCGTCACTTTTTTCAGGCAATGCTCCGCCTGTCTCTTGGCAGCAGGATCGGAGAACTTGGCGGGTTCCAACTTCTCCGTCAATCTAGTGCACGCTGCCTTGATATCGGCTTCAGTCGCCGTGTCCGGAAGCCCAAGTATCAGGAAGTTATTGACCACGATGCCACCTTTCGATTGCATGCTTCTGCACATGCCTTCCCGTATTTTACAGACTTTTCCGTTAATTCACTCACGGAGGTCATTCGAAGCCTGCTCTTGGCAATAGCCGGTGAGAATCTGTGCCGTTTTACAGCAATGCAATCACTCTTTCAGTATGACCTCACGCTGTTCAAGGAACGCAGTTACGACTTCTTCAGCTGTCATGTTGAATGTTACTGTGCTCCAGCCTGCTAAGGGCACTGGTAGAGCTACTGTCGAACCGACTGTGGCAGAGACTTTGCCGGATCGATTTTCATCAAATTCAAAATTCACGAGCTTGAGCTCTCGATACGCGTTTGCACGCCGGTAGTCCCCCAACGACTGCTCGAATGCTATTCGTGCGGATGGGCGAAAGTGTTGTCTGGCAGCTAGTCGCAGAGACTGTCTCAGAATCGAATCAGTGCTGCTGCCGGCAAAGAGGATGCTGAACAGATCGACGAACGCCAGAGCGAACGCGATAAATATGGTTAGCGCGAGCGTTAGCTCTACTGTAGATTGTCCTGCGGATCGCTTCATTTACATCGTGCCTCCGCTCAGAGCTGTCAATGGCGGTGCATGCGTCGGGTCTTCAAGCAATTTTCGCGACCTTATGGATATGTCAAATGGTGCGTTCAAGCCTGGAATGACGGCGGGAAAGCCCGGCACCGTTAGAAATGGCTTCAAGCGCAGTTTGGTTGTTATTGTTACCCAACAATCTACCGTTCCGTATTTGTCAGTTGATGCGAGACTGTAGCCGACCGCTGTTTCGATCTTACCGATGTGGCCTGCGTAGGCCGCCAACCCCGTCCGCTCCCAGGCACGCGGCAAATCTTCCTTAACAGGACCACCGGGGCGCAGGGTCTCCTTGTAGTCGATTAGAGATGCTTGCCGAACCTGAATGTCATTCAGCGTTGTCGCTGCTGAGAAGATACTGAATATGGTGCCCAAGTTTATCAAGGGAAGGAAGACAAATAGAATCAGCACGGTAAAACTGCTGCAAAATTCCAGCAGGCTCGCGGCGCGTCGGCTGCGTAAACAGTTGCGGACGATTTTCATCTTTATCTTGGCTCCAAAGGCTCTATGGTCAGAACGCCGAGCACATTGTTGTGTCCGGTTGACGGAGTCCAACGACATTGGCAAGTCTCGACTTCCACCGGTGGTACTCCACTTCCATCGGGAGACTGAAGTTCTGCTTTTGGACTGAGCAGCCGACGTGCCTCAGGCGTAGTTATGATGTATCGGTCACGCGGGAACAGGCGCTTTTCAAGTAACCGTTCGAAAGCGTTTTCGGAGATCTCAGGATCGACTTCGTAGATTCGTTGTTGAATGCGTTTCTTTAGATCCTTCATTTTACGGTCCGACATAAGGTCTTCGAGCTTGATTGTCTTTCCGCTGTTGTTTTCTACTCTGACAAAACCAGCGGGAATTGAGGCGTTGTATCCCTCATCCATCCCTTCGGCTATGGCGAAAGACTCGAACGTCATCGGTTTACTATCATTGCTGCTCAGTTTTGCGAGGGCTTTTGCCGAGAAGGCATTCGGGATACAGGTCCGATTGGCTAGTCCTCGCGGTTCATTCTGGTTTTTCTGAAAGGACTGTTCATCAATAAGATGAGGCTTGAGTGGCGGTCGCAACGGATAAAAGAATGACTGACCTGAGCGACGAACGAGCGGATCGACTCCCGTGTTGATCTCTGTGTAACCGGCGATGTAAGTGTCTCGTTTACCCTTAATTTCGACCACTTTCAGAGGAATGCGTGCACGCGCACCATCGGGAACCTGCTTGTAGTCGAATTTGATATTGGTCGCTTCGCCCTCGTTGACGAAGGCAGGCTGCCACTCAACAAGCGCCGGGCGCACTGCGGCTTCCGGTCCGAGCATGTTGATGCTGTTAACACCGGTGATGTCCTCAAACGCCTTAATGCGAGTACGTTTGTCCCGAAGGCTTTGAGAGAAGCGTCTTGCCAGATCTTCGACTGTGTTTATCAGCTCCATTGCATCGCGCTTAGAATCGGGAGTGCTGCTCCTTTCCTCTTCCATAGCAGCTTCGTTTACCTCAACCAACAGCGCCGCAGCCGTTAGTCGATTCATATTCTTGATTGTGACACCATCGTACGGCTCAAGAAGCGGGGTCAAAACCTCGTAGGGATCTTCCCCGCGCTTCACCGTCAGCGAAGGCTCCAGCATCGCATTTTTAATCATGGAAAGTGCGCCGGAATCTACTGTATCTCGGAACTGACGAGTGCCTGAAATTATCATTGAAATTGAAAACAGTGCCACGACAAGGACTACAAAAATGTAGACCAGCGCCACCGTCATAAGCAGTATCGAACCTGCCCGCTCTCGCATCGAGGCTGACTTAGCCAATAAAACCCTAGCCATCTACTGTTGACCCCCACCCGGGAAACTCAACAGCCCAATCGATGACTGATACACGGCGATTGAAAAAAAGTTTCGCGTTCCGCGGAAGTTCTCACAAAAAGATCTCCGGCCAACGTACAGGAGAGTCATTGTCTAGATTTTGTGGACGGCTAATCCTATCAAAAATCTGCCGAAAGTGCTGTTCAGTATCAAAGGCTACGGTCGTCCTTAAAAGTTCTCCTTGACGTTCCGCACTCTAAATTAGAATGATGGAGAATGAGTATCAATAGTTTGGGCGGAACCCATAGATAAGTGGAAAAAGTAGCCAAATGGAAGACGTGATTAAATGTCCTCACTGCGCTGAAGTGATTAAGCAAGAAGCCACTATGTGTCGCTTCTGCCAGCGAGGTTTGTCGCTGACACACTTCAAAAAATGTGGCTTTTGCAAAGAAATGGTCAGGATTAAAGCAACATACTGTCGGTTCTGTTCTCACGATTTGTCGGAACCGCCACCAAAGCATGGACCATTTAATGGTGCCCCGGTGCCACGAAGTCCTTCTGGAGGACCGGCGCTCAAGACCGAAGTAGCACTGCCTCTTCCGCAACCTCAGGGCGAGCTGGAGATGCCTAAGCCACGCAGGCTTAAACGACCAGAAGAAGAGTAGCGCTAACGAGGAGATCACAAAATGAACGAGGATCTCGTTAAATGCTCAAGCTGTGCCGAAGCTATCCAATCGGACGCAATTCTATGTCGGTTCTGCCAGCAGCCCGTCTCGACTTCTCATTTTATTGCGTGCCCTCGCTGCGCGGAGATGGTTCAGCGGGAGGCGGCTATTTGTCGCTACTGTGGAGCTGGAGTGCAGGCGCGCATCATAATGAAACCAAAATCTTTTCGCGCGTTCGGAGTTTCCGCAGCGGAACTGTTAGCAGCAGAAATTCTGGGTCAACTGAGGCAGAACGGTTCCACCGCGTCTATCTTGGAGTTTGCTATAGGTGCAGCGGTAAGAGCTTTTGACTCAGACCGCGGCTTCATTTGGCAGATAGCTGGTGACCGGCTTGTCGCTACAAACGAATTTGATAGAGAAGGGCGTACCTCCTTCGCTGATGCCAATTTTGGTGCTCAAGAATCTCAGGCAATAATGAGTGAATTCCTTTCACGCTTTCCCGATGAATCCGGGCATGGTGCTTTTGTCATAACTGATTTCCGCCAGGATACGATGTTGCGAAAGACTGCTCCTACGCTGGTTGGGCTGTTGGAACTCGCCAATGTTCGCTCCATGTTAGTTGTACAACTCCGCTGGAGAGGAATGTTTTTGGGCTTCCTGGTATTGCAGCAGAGCAGTTCAACGCGTTCATGGAGCGACGAGGATGCCTCATCATTGCACAACATAGCGCAGTCGCTCTCCTGCGTTGTGCAACAGTCGTTAGACTTGAGCCGGATCGAAATGCACGCGCAACAGACGAAGTTAATCAACGAAATTTTCAGTCAGTTTCGCGAATCCAAAGCACCGCAAGGCAAGGAGCCTCTGTCCGCGGCCTTGAATCTGGTCGCTGAGCGCATGAGTTTTACGCATTCGCAGATCCTTCTTATTAATGAGGAAGGAAATGCGCTAGTGTCTCAAACGGGTGATGCGCTGTCTTCGACAGTACCTCTTTCGAGCAAAGACAATCCCTTTGTAGCTGTTTACGAGTCGGGAGAAGACAAAGTTATCAACGCCGAACCCCGGCGCAGAGGCGATCCTCACTTCGGCCACGACACAGCACTTATTCTGCCGCTTATATCGGAGGAAAATCGATTCGGCGTACTCGTCCTATGGCGGCCGCGTGAAGAGGGAAAGTCTAGATTCATTAACCAAGACCGTGAACTGGGAATCACCATTGCTAGTGTGCTTGCAGGCTTTGTCCATCTTCAGAAATTGAAGAGACTGATAAGTCCTTCTAGTTCTGAATAATATACAACTGTTCCTCAGTTCGACAATACGACCGTTAGCATGTTCGAAGCTTACTTGTGTTTGCGTTCTGCTTCGAGTTTTTCCACCAATTTGCGAACTACTGCAGTTGTTTCAGGGAATGAGCGCACCATTGCTTGCTTGAATGAAAGACCTCGGCGAAAGACTCGAACGTCATCGAACCTGCATCGAGGCTGACTTAGCCAATAAAACCCTAGCCATCTACTGTTGACCCCATGGAGGAGTGTTGATGACCATTGGGACTGCGGTGATCCGAATGTTGCCTGCTGCTCGGCAGAATCGGGATGACATTGGTCATAGCGGTTCGATGACCAACGCAAGATGAGCTTTTCGACGTTTTGAGTAGAATCGTAGAACGATCTTGAGAGGGGCTATGCTGAGATTTTCCTTTTTGCCGTTGATCGCATTGTGGCTTGGATTACTGTCCGGTCTGTTGACGATAATGCTGCATCCGGTGCACGAGAATTCCTCAGCGCCGACGTCGACCATCCGCGCAAGCAGAAAGGACAAATTGGAACGCGCCGTTGAAGAGAACATCCGCAATTGGACCATCCAGATCAAGGATTCTTCCGGAGAGAAACAAGTCCTCGCGTATTATTTCAGAGCAGAAAACTACTATCTAATCGGCAAGTACGATGATGCAACGAAGGATCTCGATTCTGTACCGAATTTGGCAAAGGAGGTAAGAACATATTTCAACGCGAGAATCAAGAATGGTTTAGGGCAGTACGAAGCGGCTCTGAACGAGCTAGGCCCTAACAAATATGGAGATGCGACCCGTGCCTACGCATTGCTGAAGACTGGTCAAGCCCAAAGGTGTATTGAAGAATGCAGCAAGTGCATAAATCAGGACGATGCGATTGAAGTGGCCTACCTCATTCGAGGACAAGCGTATCAATCACTTGGGAAAGACCAATTAGCGATAGAGGATTTCACTAAGTCTCTGTACAAAGGGACACGCTGGGACGAGAGCTTCGCGAATTACCAATCAAGCCAAATTTATGATCTCGATACCGAGCTTCGCCTTCTGCACAACGCCGAAGTCTATCAACGCCGAGCGACTTGCTTTGCTAGAACGGGACAGCCTACCAGGGCAATGCAAGATGTGAAGCAATCAGACCAGCTCGGATTCTCTCCCGGTAGGGATGCTTGCTTGTCCCGATCAGTAATGAGCAACATCACACCGTAATACCGGTCGGAAGCCGCCACTTTTGGGACCCATTCTGACATGGAAAGTTCGACAAATTCCCGCAGGCTCGCGGCGCGTCGGCTGCGTAAACAGTTGCGGACGATTTTCTTGGCTCCAAAGGCTCTATGGTCAGAACGCCGAGTGTCCGGTTGACTGCGTCGCAACTTTTGCGTGAGTGGCGTGTATTATGAAGCATTAGCCGGTCAGCGAGCCGCTTTGTTGACGCTGAGAAATCGACGCAGCAGGCTTTTAGGGGGGGGATTAGGTAAAAGCGGCATTGTCGCGGGCGTTCGCGCATCAGCCTACTACGAACGTGCTAAAGCCTACACGAAGCTCGGGAAAAGTGATTTGGCGAACCAAGACCTGCAAACCGCTCATAAATTGGGCTATCCAACCGAGTAAAAATCCGGGACCCGCACAGGAATCATTAAATTTACTGCCAGTCGACAATACGACAAGTGGACCAGACGAGAGAACGTATGGTGTTACATTGAACCAGTGGACCAGAACACAGGACATATGGATGTATTAATCTATGGACGTATTTTCAATGTTCGACAATATGAACTGATGACCATTGGAACTGTGTTAACTACTTCTTTTCGATCCGGAAGACATTACAACTATTACCTGTTGTTATTCCAGTGAGCGGTTGTGAGCTTCTTTGAATGTATCAAAGCGCCTTTTCTAGTAAGGTGTTAAAGGCTCATAGGAACCGGAGACGCGATCTTGGAACGTTACGGTGGGACGACGAAGGAAAGAACATACGAAGGCTCCCGCTCGGCCGCTCCGCCGGCGGAGGTGATTGATAGAGCCGACGACGCACGGGGAGCAAGCCGGAGCTGGCTAGCGTTTCGCAGCCGAATCATCGCTTGCGTTTTAATCGCAGTTGCCACCGCTTCGATGCTTTCGTTCTTCGTTAAACCACGCGCCCCAATGTTGGAGATGGTTACTCCCATCCAGGAGCTTCCTGAGTTCGAGCCGCGGATGCCGGCAGACCGTGCACTTGCAGAACGCGTGACCGGGTCTTTCGGTATTGCGATGGTGCTGGTGCGAAACCCTTACACAGAGAAAAATGCTGCTGCTTTAGAGAATGTCAGAAGCTGGGCAAAGGAGCGCTTCTCGAACGCGCCCGATTTTCTTCATCCGGTGAGAGTGCGCCCGGAGCATGAACCCAATGATACCATACTCGGTGCCCTGGGGTACAACCTTTGGGCAGGTATTCACTATGCGATGCAGTCTCAAATTGGATCGTTTATCAGCTGGCGCATTGCCTCATTCCACGATACGGATGCTTATGCATCGTTTCAAAACGCCTATTTTAGCCTCTTCGGAAAAGACGACGAGTCTGCCACACTGCTGGCACGATACCAGTCGGACAAGGCGAAAGCTGCAATTGATGTAGTCCTGTGGACCGTCGTATGGACCGCCTATGTCGCTTTTGCTAGCGTGCTTACACTGTGCGCCCCGCGGAAACGTCGCTTCGAGGTCTTGCGTCTTTCTTGCGCCGCCGTTTGGTTTCTCATTGGCGTTTCGAACGCCTCCCACGCATGGATGGAAAACTCCATTCCCTCTATGCTGTCCGGTGCATTGTCGTTCACCGCGGCTGTATTCTTCTGGAGACCATTCTTGCTTCGCACCAGAGACGCAGATGCAACATTGAAAGTTGCCTTCTACGAACCCGGCTCCGGTTGGATCGCTCTTTCCGTCTGGCTGACATTCAGTTTGATGGCTATGACGGTTCTGACATGGATTCGGGCCGGTGTACCTGAGTTCCCCGATCCAGTAACACTGCTGCTCTCGGCGCTTAACGGCAATTTCGTTCAGGACCCTGAGGATGGAAAACGTTTGATTTCCCGAGGGGTCGGCGTATTGTGGGTAGCAGTTTCAGTATGGGCCCTGGTACAGCGCGACGGCGATAGTCGTGTGGAAGATGAGCTCGAGAACCTGGCTACAGCAGGTAATGGGAATTCCGCCGGTACTCGACCCCGGACAATTCGCTAGGTTGTCTGCCTAACTTTCTCAGTCTTCTGGTAAACCAAGAACTTACCAGTGCGGAGAACGGCAGAATGAGGTTGGTTGGAGATTTACTGCGATACGCGTGTATTGTTTCCCTCGTATCTGCATCAACGAGTTTTTTAGCCGCACCAGCGCTTGCCGATAGCCCATGGCAGGACTCACCCTTCGGGGCACCACTGCCGGTGCCCAGTGGATCAGCAATTCCGTTCCCCCCATTGCCCGGAAATCCCGTGATTATTATCAAGCCCGGCCTGCCTGGAGTCTTATTGCCAGGCTCCAACAGTCGCTATGGTGGCATGCTACCGCAAGTTTCCACAAGTTCAGTCGATTTCGATATTACCGAGCACGAAGCGCCCGGTCAATCGAATACAGTGCCCACAGGCCAACAAGACTCTGATATGCAATTTCAGAGCGAGGATCCGTAACTAATAGACTGGCGGATCTTCATCCTTCAGTAACTCGAATTCGATCTTTTCTTCCTCACTCTTGGGCGTGCGCAAATCGACCTGATACATCAGGTAGCTTGCCAGCGCCAGAATTCGTGCCGTTTCACGAATCTCAAAAACAGAATTTGCAGGAAGGTTTCGGTAACGCTCCATAAATCCGGAGAACAACTCGGAGACGCCAGTGTTCTCGTGCAAAGTAGCTTCCGGGTCACGCAAAAGTCCGTCGTCAGGATGAAATGCAACGCGCATGAGATTGGCTCCCACCTCGGCAAGATTGCCGGTCACAGCCTGTTTCACAGCGTCTTCCAATTCCTGAACCGCTGCCGCTATCGCTGGGCCATACTGGGCCAGTTCGAAAGGACGCCAGGTCTTGGCATAAATGCGCGGATGAAATTGCGCAAGAATAAAATCTCCATTCGGTGGTTCCGGAATAATTGGAAGAGTTCTTTGAAACGCTCTCAGCCGGTCCACACGTCCACGCACGATGGATGGGAACTCGTCTAGATCTCGCTCGAAGTCATTCAGCTTGACGCTAACCTCAAAATACACTGAAGACGAGAAATAGAGCGCTACACTTTCGTTCGCAAAAACCTCTTTCAAGACAGCGCAAGTATCGAGAACCCATTGCCAGTTGTTTCGCTTGAGTTCTTCCATTGCCTCTTCGGTCGAAACCTTGTTTCTTACCAAATCGGTGCCCTTGGCAATCTGCTGCTCAAGTAGATTATGTGCTCTGTCTCTGGGAATGGCGAGGGTGAGCCCGAGCGCAGGAATCGTCGAAAAGTGATTCATAACAATGCAGGTCCTTAAGCCGCCATTACCGGTGATTCTATCATCTGGAGATTACGAAAGCGCCATTTCTATTGCTCGCACATACTCCAGCAGTTGTCGCGCTGATTCCTCGAGCGAATAGGAAGCTGTGTTTAAAACTAGCTGCGGAGATGAAGGCGGCTCATAGGGCGACGATACTCCGGTAAATGATGCGATCTCGTTCTTTCGGGCGCGCTTGTAGAGTCCCTTCGGATCCCGTTCATCACAGAAGCTCACCGGACACTGCACGAACACTTCGTGGAAGTCTCTGCCTATAATACTGCGCGCAATGGTTCTACTTTTTGCTGATGGCGAGATGCAGCTTACGATTACAATCATTCCTGCTTTTAGCATGATGTCGGCTGTGTGGGCTATTCTGCGAACATTCTCGAGTCGATCTGCTTCGGAGAATCCAAGGTCGCAACAAAGTCCCTGGCGCACATTGTCAGCGTCAAGAACTACAACATTCTTGCCGAGCTCGAACAGCTTGCGTTCTGTGGTTCGAGCAATAGTACTCTTACCCGCCGAAGGCAGCCCCGTCAGCCATAACACGAAGCCCTTGTGGTTCTGTCGGTGCTCGCGTTCATTTCGCATTACCAGTCCCTGTTCTGCCGAAGGGAGGTTCGTTTCCCCCGGCGTGATTGCGGCTGTAAAGCGACCGGCAGCAACGGTTTCGTGGTCGCTGCAAAGGACGAAATTGCTCAATTCGGGGGTCTTCGCCTCGAAGACTACAGGGCTAGAACTAGAGATTTGAATTTCGAAAACATCTCCCGTGCGAACAACTTCGGTTCCGGCGACCTGCGCCCGAACCTCTACCGGACACTCTTGCGTTCCTACCTTCAGTCGGTACTGACCACCATCGCAGAAATCGGAACGAGACAGCCAAAGCGCAAGCGCCGATGCGTCGGAGATTGCTGTTGCCGCTTGATCCACGCGCGAAACAACTTGTCCTCTGGCGACACGGCTAGAGTCTCTCATCAGAAAAGCTACCGCGTCACCGCGATGCGCAGTGCCATCAATTTCGATGAACTTTTCGATTACGGTGCAGGCGCCTGACGGCATCATGCACACGGACTCTCCAGCCGAAACTGCACCAGAGATAACTTTACCTACAGCAACGCGCTCGTCGTTGAACTCGTAGACATCCTGAACGAGCAAACGAAAGGGTTCCAAAGGTTCGGGCCCTGTTTCCCTCTGTTGATCAATCTTCACCTCTTTGCTTTGAATCAAGGCGTCAATCACGGGCGGACCTGAGTACCAGGGGGTGCGAGAACTGAGCTCTGCGACGTTGTCGCCATCCAATGCCGAAACAGGAATGGACGCCACAAGCGTTAAGCCGTTTCGATTCAACCTCCTTGCAAGATTTTCCGTCAACCAGCAATAGCGTTCCTGAGAAAATCCGACACGGTCAATTTTGTTAATTACCAATACCACAGGGATAACGCCCATCAAAGCCAGTATGCGCATGTGACATTCCGTCTGCGCTTCCGCTCCGCTCTCTGCGTCAACCACCAACGCTGCTACCGACGCATGCGAGGCACCTGTAGTCATGTTCCCTATCAGCTGGAGGTGCCCGGGGACGTCTATGAGGTGCAATAAATGTCCCTTGGCTTTCACCGTGACGTGCGTGGTATCAATAGTGATGCCCTCGTCGTGCTCATCTTGAAACGCGTCCAGCAGAAATGCCGGCTGAAGTTTTTCGTTCCGTTGCGCGCAAAGCGCTTCAAGAAATGCGACTTTGTCCTCCGGCACAGCGGAGCAACGCAGCAGTAAAGTACCGAGTAGTGTCGATTTTCCATGGTCGATGTGACCGGCCACTACAACTTGAAGCGACTTTTCCGATGATAGCTGCAACATCTCACATGTAACCTTTTTGGCGTAAATCCTGCATCGCGTAATTCTTCTCTTTGTCCTGCGCGCGGCCGGCGCGTTCACTCAGGCGGGATGCTTTGAGCTCGTCGATTATCGCTGAAACCGTCGCAGCATCGGATTCAATGCATCCGGTGCAGGGCGCGCACCCCAGGCTTCTGTATCGCTTTCCTTCAGTTGAAAAATACAGGGGCAGAATCTCTAATCGCTCCTGCGAAATGTACTCCCAAACATCAATCTCGTTCCATTTCAGCAATGGATGAATTCGAAAAATCACGTCCGGGATATGGAGATTGAAGTAGTTCCAAACTTCCGCCGGCTGTTCTTTGTGGAGCCACGTACCGTCTGGAAGGCGCGGCGATACAATTCGTTCTTTCGAACGAGACCCCTCTTCGTCGCTTCGAATTCCCAGTAGCAGTCCTCCAAGAGAGTTCGTTTCGATTGCACGCAATAGCGCCTTGGTTTTCAATTCTCCACAACATACAGCTCGACCGCGCTCCGGACCCATCCCTCCTTGCAGCGCCGCTTCGTTTCGAACCACTTGCAAAGGTAACTGATGCCGCATACTGAAATCATCTCGCCACTCGATCATTGCTGGAATCTTGTAACTGGTGTCAATGTGAATTACAGGAAGAGGGCAACGTCCCAGAAACGCTTTTCTGACAAGATGCAGTAGCACCGTGGAGTCTTTTCCCATCGACCAAAGCATCCCGAGCTTGGCTATTTTGGCGTAGGCCTCACGAATAATGTAGATGCTATCGTTTTCCAGCTGTCTCAGCCGACTCATACCAGGACTCCGCGAATGAACCCCTGATTTTATCTCGCCGATTCACCTTGAGGCGTCCGGTCGGGTAAACTTATCTATATATCAGCGAATGTTGCTGTCGCTTTGTGGAGGGCATGCTCATGTGGAGACATGGAGACGTATTGATTCAATCCGTCAAGGATATCCCGTCCGGGGCCAAGTCTCGCGCCGGTGCGGTTCTGATGCGCGGTGAAATGACCGGGCATAGCCACAGGATTAAGGAACCGGGTTCCTGCGAACTCTATGAGGTCAACGGCACCCTCTACATGAAGATTCTATCCGAGACGGCGACTCTGGTTCATGAAGAACACCACGCTATAACTCTGCAACGTGGATTCTACAAAGTGTGGCAACAGCGCGAATACACCCCTCAGGAAATTCGGCGGGTCTACGACTAGAGTGTTCAATCTTCCTTTCTGGCCTTTCAACTCCAAGAAGGCAAGTAGTGATTCCGTGCATTCGAAGGAACAGGCGGCAGCAATGTCGTCTGCCTCCAATCGTTCTCAATCTGAGCCCGGCCTGCAGTCTGCGGAATCGGCAGTGAAGCTTATTTTGAAGGGCCTCGCACCCGATGGTTTGATTGTGCGGGAGCCGCTCGAAATTCGAGGAAATAGAAAACTGACGAGATTGCCTGCAAATTTGACGGCGGGAGCTCTCAACTTGACCGGATGCACAGCCTTAGCCGAGCTGCCTGCCGGGCTCAAGGTGCGACGTCTGTGCCTGGATGGTTGCATCGCAATGTGGTTCCTTCCTGCGGGGCTTCGCGCCTATGAGCTGCGAATGCGCGATACCAAATTGATAGCCGTGCCCGAGGATTTGCGCGTACGGTATCTGTTGGATTTGCAAGGTTCAACAGCGTTGAAGAAGCTTCCCTCAGGCTTGAAAGTGAATACGCTTAACCTGCGTGGCTGTTCGTCGCTGGAAGAATTGCCCGAAGGTCTTACCGTGCGTTTTCTCGACATTAGCGATTGCATTTCTCTTTCGGGCAAGTGGCCGGATAAAATGTCGCTGCACACCGGTCGACTTGTTATGCGCAATTGTTCGCAGTTTACGCAGCTGCCTTCAGACCTCAAAGTGATTGCCCAATTGGATTTGCGCGGGTGTGCAGGAATTAACAGCCTTCCGGAGAACCTTGTTGTCACATCGTGGATTGATATCGCCGGCACGGGTATCACATCGCTTCCGGAGTCAATGAGCAAAACTGATATTCGATGGAAAGGAATTCGAATAAGTCGAAGGGTCGCTTTCGAGCCGGAAACCATCACCTACCAGGAAGTTCTGGCGGCAGGCAATGTGGAACTGCGACGCATTTTGCTGGAGCGCATGGGCTACGAGCGATTTATGGAAGAAGCTCACGCCAAGACAATACATCAAGACAGCGATCCTGGCGGCGAACGACGGTTGTTGAAGGTGAGCATTCAAGGCGACGAAGATCTTGTTTGTCTTGCTGTAACGTGTCCATCGACAGGGCGGCGCTACATGCTTCGCGTGCCGCCCTCAACGCGTACCTGCCACCAGGCTGCGGCATGGATTGCCGGGTTCGATCGCGCTGATGATTATCGGCCGATGAAAGAAACGTAGTTTTTGGGTGAGGTTTAGAAATGACTAGTTGTGGTGTTCGAGTTTTTGACTGTAAACCGAATACGTATCTGATACCAATTGCAGCAGCGAGTTTTCCAATTGGAATGATAGGTGGCTTACTTCTTGCTGCAAAAATTTTTGTACTTGTGGCGCAAAGCAGGGAAACCCTCTTAGTGGATCTGCTGGCTTCCGCCGGGGCTGCATTGTTTCCGCTGATCGGTATACCTTGGATGACTTGGTGGTTTCTAACGAGGCGTAGTTGTAAGAGGGTCACGTTGCGAGACCGGACGCTCGAAATTCAGCTGCAGTCACAAACGATCATCGTGGTTAGTTTAGATAGTGTCACTCATGCTGAAGAACGGCCCGCGAGAAAGTGTTACGACTCATCCAAGCTCTTGAACCTTGGCCAACCGCCGAAAGAGTTCAAGATGCTGAGCCTGAAGACTGCTCAGGGTCAGGTGAACCTTCAGGAGTTAGAAGTTAGAGATTATGCCGACCTTGTAACGGAGCTGGCTCAGCGACTGCCTTGTCTCATTACAAGGCAGTACGCATGAGGTTTTGGAAACAATTGGAGCCGACGTCGCAATTTTAGGTGGTTTCGGGAATACGCTCTAAAACGCCTGCTCCGAACACATCGTAGAGAGGCAGGTCGTTCATATGCACATAGCCAATGTGGCAGCCACACTTCGCAGCTGTGCATGGTGTCGCGCGTAGTGCACCCTCAAAGTTGTCTGCATAGAGGTTGCCGACAACATCAGGGATGAAGTGGCATCTTCTGATGTCGCCACTTCCGTCGACTGAAATGACTGTGTCCCCGCAACGGCAAGCCCTACCAATGCTGTCGTGGTAATTATTGTTGAATGAAAACAACGGGTCTATGCTTTCCAGAAATCTTCTATCACTTTCACAATAGTAGTCGGAAACCCGCTTGTATGCGTTTATCCACAAATACACATTCGGATGTAACGCTTTGCGAATCTCTGTGATTGCGTTGAAGTGTTCCTTGAGCCCCACGATTCCAACGCTGTATCGAACTTGCATCTTATCGAGCGAAAGGCACGTTCCTACGAATTGATCCTGCACCGTCTCTCCAGGATGATAGGTCGCCCAAAGCCCTAATTTTGAGACCTCACAGTTGTCGATCCAGCGGAGCGAACAGGAAAGATTCGTTTGAATTGCGACCTTGTTCACGTGTGGCATGTGCGTCAATGCGACGATTGCCCTTTGGTAACGGGGGTGGATCAACGCCTCGCCCCACGGCGTAAAAAAAATCGAAATCGTTCGATGAGACAGTTCGGCGACCCTGTTCACGAAGGCGTCCAATTGAACGCGATCGTGTTCATGCTCGGCTTTAGTTTCGACCTTCTTTGCGAACGGGCAATAGCCGCAACCGTAGTTGCAACTTGAAAGCGCTCCGCGATAGAGAATACTGAGATTCATACCGGAATACACTTGCGCATTAGACCGGAAACATACGGCGAATAAAGGTCAACACCCACTTCATCCGAGCGTTCCATACCGCGCTCGGTCAACTGCAAAATACCATCGTTAATACGAAGCAGTTTGACTTGCAAGAGTTTTCTCAGGTCGGGAATGTGGTCTAAGCAGCTGCCTGCGAATTTCACTTCGTACGCGTCTAACAACATTCCTTCCGCCTGCAGAATTGATTGAATGACGAATCGACGTCGTTGATCGTCTAAATCAAGCTTGATGCCGTAGTTGACGAGGGCGAAGTCATCCGCTTTGTTGTGTGTGTATTGCGCAATAATCGACTTGACGCGATCTCGTTGCACGGCATACGGACCCGAGTAGTGCAACGCCGCGGTATATGACCTGGCACCGGAGCCGATGCCAACCATTCCGTCCGACTGACAGCAATAAACTGGTGCTTGCTCGGCGCCACGGTCGGGCAATTGAAACATTCTCATCGACACCTGACGGTAACCGGCGGACAGCAAGAAGCTGCGTGCTTGCCTGTAAAGTTCGACTCTGTAGTCGGCTCTTTTGGAATCTTTTCCGGCAAGCGACGTCAACGCTCGAATGTAAAGCGGGTAGATGTAAATCTCTTCTGGAGCATAAGACACTGCTTCTGTCAGGGAATGAATCAGGCTTTCAACGGTCTGGTCGGGCAATCCGTAAATGAGATCAATGTTCAGGGTGGGTAAATGAGCTTCCCTTATCGTAGTCAATGCCCGATGCACTTCGACTGTGTTCTGCGCCCGACCCACTGCCAAGACTTCTGATTCGATGAAACTTTGGACGCCGATGCTGACACGGTTTACGCCTCTGTCTGCCAGCACCCTGATCTTCTCCGGTGTGGCAGTGTGTGGCGAAGTCTCTACGGAAGTCGGTATATCGCGGGGGGATGAATCAAAGTATTTCAGAACAATATCGAACGTCCTGTGTAAATCGCGGACAGATAAGAACGTCGGTGTTCCACCACCAATGGCCATGCGAGCTATAGTGAATCGACCGAGGCCCGCTGCAACAACTTGAGCTTCTCGTTCAAGAGCGCTGAGGTAGGATTGCTCCATGCTCTGCTCAGGATGCGCTACTGTGAACAGGTTGCAGAACCCGCACCGCATTTCGCAGAAGGGTAAATGCACGTAAAGAAAGAGCGCATCTTTCTTCTCTCCGGACCAAAGATCGCCCAAAGCATAAGGAGCGTCCAACTCCCTATATGCAGTTTTATGCGGGTAAGAATAGGAATACGCTTTATACGGCGACTCGTCGATAAGGTCCTTCGTTATGGACATTTTTCCAGCACTGCCTCCGCGTAGGGAACATTGAGCACCACGGAATGATTGTTTCGATGCCCTCGATAACCATCCTCACCGTATGCAGTGCCGTGGTCGGAGAACAAGAGCGCCAGCACAGGAGCTCGCTTGCGCAGGGCTGTAAACAATGGCGGCAATTGGCGGTCAACATACGCCAATGCCGAAAGCTGCGTTTCTACCGAGTCCTCCGTAGCCCCCGGAGAATACATGCAGTTGGGTTGGTGAAGCGCCGAAATGTTTATGAATAGAAAGAGGCGCTTTTGTCCTTCAAGCCTGCTGATTATACTCAAGGCAAGATCGACTTGATGTTTTGTGGAGTCCGGGTCCGTAACACCAATCGAAGGATTCCAGTGACTTTCTGCAAACATCCCTGGTAAGACGCTACCGAGAGGATTTTGTTTGTTAAAAAAGCCAACGCCACCTATGCAGACAGTATGGTAGCCTCGGCTTTGAAAACCGGAAACAATATCGGCGGTGTCGAATACGCAGGTGGTACCGCCGGTCGTCTCGCTTCCTGCAAATTTCGCTGCGAACAAGCGCTTATGATTCCCCGGGGGAACGGGGGTGGGCAGAAAACCGGCAAAGAAGGCATGGTGAGCCGCGTATGTGAAATTGCCCGGTGTATGGCGCAGCTCCCACTTATTACCGGGAAGCAGCGCTTGCAGATTCGGCGTCAATCCATCGTCGATGCCACGCTGCGCTACATCAAATCGAAGCGTGTCGAAGGTGATCATCAGTACGTCATGTTCAGGTATCAACGCTGAGCAGTTAAGCATGCAAAACCTGTCCTTCACGTGTCGACCGCCTCGAGTCGCTCAACATTGCCTGTATCTCAGCTGTGTAGGTATCCTGGCCGTTATGCAATACCCCCGGCAAGAGGTCGCCAAATGCGTTTGCCTCCAGTACGACATGTCTTCGCCTGCTTCTCGTGATTAGGACATCCAGACCGATATGCAGCGACGAAGAGAACAATTTCGCCACTGACGCTAGATCCGCTAATAGCCTTTCAACTGTGGCAGGAGGTAGTCGCTTCAAAGCGGTCCAGCCATCTCTCCGCTCGTTGAGCAAATGGAGATTTGTTATCGGACTATTTCCCAACCTCGCAACGCAGTGGGCTCCCTGTCCGGCGATTGCAAGAATTCGCAAGTCGTATGGCTTTCCTTCCAGTATGTCTTTGGGAGTCCACTCTTCGATGTGTAAGCCGTGACTGCAGAGGAAATTTACCAATGTACGAATTTCTGATGCTCTATCATATCGACGAATTTTCCGAGAGTTAAAAAAACGGGTCTCCCCGGTGAAGTCCTGGTGAATCTCAGTGCTCGTGATGGCAATGGCACCGGTTTTTCCGAACCTGAGAGCGACGACACCCGAGCCGCTTGAACCGTGTCGCAGTTTCAAGAAGACTTGAGCCATATTGTGCTGCTTGAGCTTCTCAACCAGGTCATCGTAGCTAACAGGAGAAGGCACCGATCCGGGAATCGATACTCCCGCTGCGGACATTTGAGCATGGCAGTTGGATTTATCGAACATCGATTGTATGTCTTCGATACCATTCATAAAGCCGCCGTTTCCCGGAGCGTCGAATCGCCCCGACAGCTCGCTCAGCAGCGCGCCGAAGCCCAGGTACCATTGCCTCGGAAAGAGTATTTCGCCCTTGCGGAACGGCAACGTGTCTAGTTCTTTGCTCGTAATGAACGGCGAACCTTCTTGCTGCGCTTTTGTCTCGCCTGCTCTCAGAATACTGCGTTGAACATCGAAATCCCTCCCGGGCGATTCAATCCTAATGATGGTATTGCAACCAGTTTCAGTAGAGAGATTCGCTGTTCCATTAAGCAGTGACCGGTAGCTTACCAACCGAGCCGCCTTCAACCCGAGATTTTGCAGCGCCTTCTGAAAGAGATCGACGCGACGGCTATCTGCATTGCCAATGATCAGAAAGTCAAATTGGTCACTCTGAAACTTCGACATATCGATCATCTACGCCTGCCGCTTTCTGCTGCTCCGAAATATCTGCGTTAATGCCGGAAGCACTCCAGCGTCGCATCATTGCATCGCTCATGTAATGGTGCCTCAGGACTAATTTTTTGAGTTTCTTGATTGCGGCACTGCTAATGAGTTTTTCGGCGCCGGCGTCACCAAGCACTCCCATCGAGAGATCCAGCACTTCCAGTTGTTCAAGCACAGGCGCGTCGGATGCGGTTTCCGCAATATGGTCTGCGAGCATGGAATCTTTCAGACCTAAGTATCGCAGTGCAGGGAATTTGCCCCGCTGTAGCAGAGGTCTAAGGTCATCGATCTGGCAGTCGCCGCCATAGTCTTCAACGCCGAGCCAAAGTTCCAGGTGCTCAAGGGCAGGCAATTCGGCTCTGCAAACTTGTGCCACCACTTCGCGACTCAGACCACCGGTTTGTATGACGAGAGACTTGAGGTTGGCGTGATTGAGAGTTCCTAAATTGAGATTGTTTCCGCCGCGGACACAGAAATGCTCTAACTGAGGATAGGCTGTGAACAATGCTGAGAGATCTCCTTGCGCAATCCACGAAATTTCTGATTCTTCATAGGTGATGTCACCAAAAAAAATTGCCCGCAGATTCGGCAAGCTATCTTTCGCTTCGACAAGCGCTTCAACAATGCGTTCGGGCGCCGTGCCCGCAGACACGTCTTCCCAGGCGCCGATGACCAGAGCGTTGAGTTGATCGGCGCCTGCTTGTTCTAGAAACTCGAAGAAGAGGTCAGTCCAGACAGCACCGGCTTCTGAAGCGTCGTAATCCAATGCCAGGCGAATGGCCGTGCACGAAAAATCCGTTTCATCAGGACCAGACCAACTGACAATTGGGTAGCCAGCGAAAGAATCGCTTAGCTCGGAAATCGTCATTGCATCTCCTTCATGTCTGCAGAGCAAACATTCTATCGTGCAAGCATCTTACGAGCATTAAGTCGTGCAAGTGTGGTCCGAGTGGCACGGCTCCCGGGAGCGCAGGACTTTAGCCGGCAATAAGACGGAACTGTGATCCGAAACAGCAACAGGTACTAGTCCAGCAACGGGCTGTGCAGTCTTCGGCGCGACGATGTCGACTGCTCCGCCGGGCCACCGGCATCACCGTGACCTGGAACGTCCAAGGTTGCGTGGATTCGTTCAAGCACCAGCTGCAATATGTTGGCTATTGCTTCGAGGTTCTCAAACTTGTCCACTAATTGATCCGCCGCAAATAGGATGACACTGTGTCCTGCGGGAATGAGATGATCAGGGAAATGGTCGCAGGCATCCGGCAGCAGGCGAAGCTCGCAGGTGTTTTGCTCCATCAACAAATCGCACAACTTCGAATCAGAGAATAGTTGTTTGACAAGGATCTCATTGTTTGCTTGTACGATGAATCTCTTGTCGAACTTATCTTCGCCTACGCGGACATCCTGCATGCCAAGCACTTTGTGGAGCTGGTCGATCTTGTGCTCAGTCCACACCGCGAAAGCGAAATCATCCTTCGAAGGAAAGGAAATTGTGGCGAACGTGGCTTCAAACGCCTTCTTGCCGGAGGGCAACCAGGGCTTGATGGTAAGCATGTCGCGAGTGTCGGGAACCGGAATATGTATTGCCATTACCGGTGAACCGGATTGCTTATCATCCTGAATGACCTTACCGCCTTTTTCATCTGCGAAATCGCGCCAGACATAATCCCAGCCGTAAATGTTCGAATGCAGTTTCATGATAAGCTCCCCTGACCTCGTCGCAGTCCCCCGGCGGCTCGATACTACCGGGAGGCGGGGGACAGTCTACCGCCCGGCAACCCGAACGGCAAGGCCATGTTTCTCATGATGTTGGCGATTGCGATGAAAGCCGGTTGCAGTTGTGACTTGCGACTAGTTGCTGCCGTACGGGTACCACCAGGATTTCGCGGTGGTCGAAAATTCCCAGTGAACGTGTTTCGTGTCTCTAAATGTGTCAAGCCCCTCCTGTCCCAACTCGCGCGCCCCACCGCTGAGTTTCATTCCTCCGAACGGTCCTGCGTAGTTATCCGTAAGCGGATCGTTGATCCACACCGTGCCTGCTTTGACTTCCTCAAAAAACAGTTTGGCTTTCAACGGGTCGCTTGTGACCAGGCAGGCTCCTAGCCCGTATTCGCTGTCGTTCGTTTTTGCGATGGCATCTTCGAACGAGGAATATCTCATCAGTGGAATCGCTGGACCGAACGTTTCCTCGCTGACGATCAGCATGGACTTGTCCACATCGGTCAAGATGGTGGGCTCGTAGAAGAAGCCCTTCGTCATGTGTGGAGGTCTGCGACCACCGCAGAGCACTTTCGCTCCACGCCTTACCGCATCGGCAATGTGGGTTTCGAATTTATCGCGATAAGTGGCGCCAATCATCGGTCCCATATCGGTCGATGGTTCGACGCCCGGACCGATTCTCAGACTGCTAACATGAGCTACCAGTGCTTCTGTAAACTCGGCTGCACGACGCTCCGGCAGGTAAACTCTCTCGGTGGACGTGCAAACTTGTCCGGCGTTCGTAAGAGCTGCGTAAGCCAGGGCTCGCGCCGTCATCTCCGGATCCGCGTCATCTGCAACCACAAATGCATCTTTGCCACCAAGCTCCAGGTGCAACTTCTTCATCATCGGTGCCGCCAGAGATGCTATGCGCTGACCTGTGGCAAGGCTGCCGGTGAAGGCGATGACTGGAACATCGCGGTGAGTCACAAGCGGCTCAGCCACTTCCTTTCCATAACCAACAAGAATGTTAATGACGCCGGGTGGAAAATCATTCCAGCAATGTTCGGCAAGATAAAGCGTTGATAGCGGCGTTATCTCACTGGGCTTAATGATGACGGTATTCCCTGCCGCCAATGCAGGAGCTACTTTCCATGCCATCAGCAACAGCGGGTAATTCCAGGGGATAATGCAAGCCACCACGCCATATGGTTCCTTGATGACGAGGTTTAACTGGGTGTGCTCACCGGAAGGCAGCACTCGTCCGCGTTCATGGCGACCAAGTTCAGCGTAATAGTCGAACGTGTTGCAGAGCCATTCGAATTCCTCTTCGTTTTCTGGAATCGGCTTGCCTTCTTCCAGCGTGAGCAAGTGGATGATCTGCTCCTTGTGAGCCCTCATTTTTGCCGCTGCTTCATGCATCAACGTCGCTCGTACATTGGCCGAAGTTCGCCGCCAAGTTGAGAATGCAATTTTAGCTGCCTCGACGGTGCGCATGGCATCTTCGGTTGTTCCTCGGGGCACGCTGTCAATCACTCCTTCCGTGGCTGGATTTATGACCTCAATCTCCTCGGTCGCATTTCCCCTGGTGAATTTTCCGTCGATAAACTGAAGTGCCATGAATGAATATCTCCGCAGTAGTCGGTGCCGCCCCGGCGCCATGGAGTATAGCACCGACGCGCCGGAGTTCCGCCGGGACCTATGCGCGCTCTGCTTCCATCGCTAGCGTTGGTCCTCAGCATCCGGGGTTTTGGATAGTTGCCACTAAATAGCCTTGGTGATAGCATAAGAATGCTTGTACTCTGACAACTTGAGCTTACATTCATCTGTTAACTGAAATCACGCTCAGGTAAATCGTACAGGCACCTTTAGCTCTTACACGAACGCTGCGTCGGAACGGTGGTAGATGTTTTACCGGGTCACGATTAGCCACCGCAGCGCATTCGTGGAGCGCTCAGCAACGCGGACACGCGTGGCAGACTGCCTGATCGCATATGCAACATAGCGCGGCACGTAAGAAATTGGCGTGATAGCATGAAGGTTGCCGGACTCCAATGATCGAAGCTTACAAACTGCCGCCTGGCTAGCGATCGGAAGAACTCTCCGCCGACTTGTGCGGGCTTGTTGTTTCTTGCGCAACGAAGTCGGCGTCGGCGGGACTGGCGAAAGGTCAAGGTGAACGTTATGACAAGACAACAACGCAATAGAAATGCCGCGAATAACGCCACCACGCAGAATGGTTGGCTCGCCCTGGCCGACCTGACCTCGGATCGGCGCGCTCAGAGACTGATGGAGGAAGAATTTCGCCTGGAGATTCTTAACGCCTTATTGCGCACGCCGCACGGCGATCTCGCACCGTTTATTCCTGCTTTTCGCTACATCCATGAACGCGATCCATTGTTCTTTGTTCGGCTTGCTGCGTGGTATTGCCAGATGGGAACCGTGCATGATTTGAAGCTACTTTTTATTGCATTTTTGTGCACCTCGCGTTTCTCCGAAACTTTCAGGGAGACTGGTCTGGCGCTGCTGGAAAAGCTTCCGCCATTCCAAGTTGAACGTGTCCTTCATCTGATCAAGGGACATGATACCGGCACAGACTTCAAGCCCGGTCTTGGAGTAAGTGTTCCGCGTTCGTTTAAAACTGCGGTAGCCCGCTATCTTAGAGTGCGCGAAGAAAATAGAAATTCATTCGAATCGGCAGTGCTGCATGCGCGCGAATCGCTCATCACTCTCTATTCATCGTTGAGGATTAAGCCCGGTGCATTTGCGCAACGTGTTCTCTTCGAAGATGACCCTCCGGAAGACTGCCGATTGCACGGTTTGAAACTACTGGCATGGACTCATAATTCCGAAGAACAAGCCATGTTGATCGTGCAGCATCGACTTCCCTATCGGGCAGCGGTGAGTTCGATCAAGTACATCTCGCCGCCCATACTGATCGCGCTGGTCGACGTTATGTCGCCACAAGAGCTGATCAACAATTTGAGCAGCCTCAAAAACCGTGGCGCATTGGACAATCCTGACGTTAGAGCGTTGATTGAATGCAAGTTGGAGGATGCTCGCACCGACAAGCGGGTGTCAGCTCTGAAGACGCGACAAGCGATGAAATCTGCTGCGCTGACCGGCGACATTGCTAATCAAGTTGCGGCCGTCGGCGACGCGCAAATCAAGGCAAAGGGATCGATTGGCAGAGCCACTGCATTGTTCGTCGACAAAAGCGCTTCCATGGAACAAGCCATTGAACTGGGAATGCAGATCGCCAGCATACTGGCGCCAGTATGCACTTCGAGCCTTCATGTCTACGCCTTCGACTCAATTCCCTATAAGATTGAGGCCGAGGGAACAGAACTTTCGCATTGGGAAAAAGCGTTCGATGGAATTAAAGCCAACGGTTCCACCTCCTGTGGAACCGCACTCGAAGCTCTGATAAAGACGAAGAGCAAGGTCGAGCAAATCATCATCGTCACCGATCAAGAGGAGAATTCACAACCGTTTCTAGCGACCGTCTGCAAAAAATACGAGCGAGAATTCGGTGAAATGCCCTTCGTTGTAATAGTGAATGTCGGCGATCACTCTCGGCAATTGGAAGATAGCCTTAAAGCCGCCGGCGTGCAGGTTGATACCTACACATTTAATGGTGACTATTACAGTTTGCCTTCGCTAATTCCACTTTTGTCTGAAGGCACCCGGTCCGATCTACTGATTGAGATAATGTCTTATCCGCTGCCGGAGCGTAGACCCGCCAATGACGGAAAACAGACCTGAGCGCAAAAAACCTGATGTACTCGCCATGATCAAGAAGGCGGCGGCAGACACGACCGAGGTTCTGTCGTCGCATATTCTTGCGCCGGTAGTTCCCGGTTCGAAGGTGCGCGTCCGCATCAACGGATTGGTGCATGAATTGATTCCTGATGATAGGCAGTTTGAGGGCTGGGCTGTTTTGCAAGCCACCGGAGTGAAAAGCGCGTCCATAATAGCTCCTGCCTCTGCCGCGCAAGTTAAGGCTTACTTTGAGCTACTGCCGCGATTCCAGTTGATTGCGCTCATGGATCGGGACAATAGTTGGTGGGGCATACCTTCTCAGACGTCTGACAGTAGAATGCAAATATTCGGTGCCGTAAGAATTCGATTGCCTCAACGGCTTTCATCATTCGAGACTATTAACACCCGTTTCGATGGTAGCTCATTTTGGTTTGAAGACGTTGCGCGCAGGCGTAACCCCGTTATCGCACGACAATTGAGAGAAGCCCTGGCAAACGAAATCTTTCCCGAAGATCTACAAGTGCCCGGGGTAGTTCCGCAGGAACGGTGTGCCTACACGATGATGTTCTTTGCAATGCATCCTGAGCTAATTGATTCACACCAACCTGAACCAGTTCCGCAAGCTGATGAAGTGAAAGTGCCTCAGAATGAATCTCCAGGGGCGCCGACGTTTGACTACCAGGAATGGTGGAGCAGCTTATTGGCGGTGCGATTGAACAGAGCTGTCACCCATGCAGGCGCACGTTTGGATACTTATTGGAGAGACAGTCAGGGGGTTGTGACGGTGCGCATGGTCGTCGATAAAGATCTTCACGTGGTGCAGGTTCAGAGTAGAGACCTTAGCGTCATCAGTTCCGGCATTTGCTTAAGCGGAATGGACTCTACTTTTGATCTGGCAAGCCTGGTTGGCGTTTTGCGTGTGCATAAGGATATGAATCGATGACATTGACCAAATTAGTTTGCGCTCCCGTCTTGGTGTTCTGTTGCGTTTTGGTACAGCCGTGCAAAGGAGAACCTGCGGTGTCGAGAGCTTCAGAGTCTGGCACCACGGACAGTGCCGACACGGGAAACATGGCGTCGCTTTCTGCTTTGAAGCAAGCAAAAAGGTTCGAAACCGTTCTTGTCGGAGAGGGAAGTGCCAGCGTTGTTTATCCTCATTACAATGTTGCTTGTTCGTCCGCAGGCATCAGGAAAGAACAATTGTGGGAAATTGTAAAGACCGGAACACCGGCAGGTAAGCTCTACGCTGCGTCCGCTCTCATGGTGCGCGATGCTGCGGAAGGGAGAAAAGCACTAGAGCGACTTTCCGGAGAGAAAGCAGCTGTCCAATTCCAGAGCGGCTGCGAGGTCTTCAACGACAAGGTCGATAATATTGCTGCGTCATTGCTAAAAACCGGTCGCTATATGGATTTTACGCTCATCTCGCAATGATTACTGCCAGTGCTGTCAGAGCCCCGCCACAGCTTAGTACGCGGAGAAGATTCATCGTCAATTCACAATCGCGCCATGGCGAACAAGTGGAAATCTTCCGTGAACTGGCTTAATTAAGTCCCGGGTTCCGTCGGTGGAGGCGGAGAGGCGGCTGGACCAGACTTCGCTCGGTTGCCATGCACTTCTTTGTCGATGATCTCAATTACCTCATCGTGTGAATCCGTCAGGAACAATAAGTTTAAATCGCTTTGATTTATTGTTCCTTCAGCAATCATAGAGTCGAACAAGAAGCTCTTGAAATTTCCCCAAAATTCTTGCCCCATTGCTATTACCGGGAACTTCTCGATTTTCTTTGTTTGGATGAGGGTTAGTGTTTCGAAGACTTCGTCCAACGTTCCCACGCCACCGGGCATCACGATGAATGCGCATGAATACTTGACCAAGAGCAGCTTGCGCACAAAGAAGTGGTCAAACTCGACAAACTTATCAACGTACGGATTGCCCTCAGTTTCGTGGGGCACCAATATGTTGCAACCTAGGCTCAGCCCGCCGCCCTCTTTGGCGCCGCGGTTGGCCGCTTCCATGATGCCGGGACCGCCGCCTGTCATTACGACGTATCCGTGCTGCGCTAATCGCTTTCCTAGCTCTCTGGCCATTTCATAGTAACGGTGACCTTCTTTGAATCGCGCTGATCCAAATATGGTCACGCAAGGGCCTTCGAAATCAAACGAATCGAAGCCCCGCAAGAGCTCAAGAAAGATCCGAATAGCATTTTCAAGATCTTCGGCGCGATTGCGCCTGCCTCTCAAGAAAATCCGTTCAACGTCTTTTGCGCGTTCAAGTAGCGAGGTGGTTCGCACAGCGGCAAAAGGTCCGAGAAATTCTGTCATTAGCGGGTCTCAAAAACTACCTCGTCAATAATATCGCGCGAAGGGGGAATAACAAGTATTTTCGCTTGCCGATCGCAATGCTAGCGTGCACTTTGCGTGACTCTAGTATCATATGTGCCGAGAGGTAACAAAAATGCGAACAACTTTATCAATCCGCCTGAACTTCGCAGGCATTGCTGCTGCAGTCGTGCTACTTGCCAACACGTTGGTCTTGGCTTCTGCCGCTCAGGCAGACGATCAAAATGCTGCCGGAGCTCAGTCAGTACCTGCGGCTGTAACACCACCCGCCACAACGCAGAATTCCGCCGCGACGACTGCAGCGGATCGAGCAGCAGGTGCGGTCCCCCCTGCTTCCGGTTCGCCTCTGCAGGGCGGTGTCAAGTTGGTCGCACCGACTCTCGGCCACCTTCACGACCTTGGGCTCGATTTGAAGCATCTTATGACCGGAGCGAGTCACCTTTATGATGAAGTAAACATCGCACCAGTTTCGTTGGAAACCATGCCGGAGGTTGTTGGTCGCGGCATAATCATCAATATTCCCATCGGTACGCAGCAAATAGGTCCGCCTGCGCCGCCGCGGAAAGACAGACTAGATCTGGCAATGGCGCAGATAACACCGGTAGTTACGCAACTGAAGCAAGACGTTGATTTGTTCGTGTCCGGTCATCAAAGGCTCGATATTACCGACGAAACGCGCTCGGAACTGAAACCAGTTCTGGAAAATTGGATTACGTCGGTCAACTCTCTGGCAAAACAGTTGGACAATCTTCAGTCGCTGACCGCCGGTCCCGGGTATGATAATGCACAGATTTCGCAAGCAGCGCAACAAGTGCAAGTCCACTGCCAGTCGCTTCAAAAGGACTTGAAGAAAGTCTACAAGGCAATTCAGCGGGAAGGTAAGCGCAGCCGCAAAGCCTAGTCGACTCAGCCGTTGCGCATCGGAAAACCGGGCGGCAATTGGCTAGGTCCGAACGGTAACGGGGAACTGAACGTCGGCGGCTCGAGTACGTGTGGCTCCACAGACGGGTGGAATAGCCGGAGCGTGCGCTTTGCCGCATTGCTGATTTGTTGATCGTAATCTTTCTCAAGAAAGCGTAATGCATAATCCGGTGCTTCAGAGCAGCTTGCGATTGCCAACCGTACTTCGTCACGAGGGTCGCGAATCAGACGTTCGACAGTACTACGCGGGGAGCCGGTGTTGCATGCTACAGCCGCGCGCACTTCCGGATAGGGATCAACCGACAGGACATCAAGTATGTTCAGTGGTGTGTGATTATTGCCGGCGACTCTGCGTCGTATCGGCGTCCACTCGCTAAATGATAGGAGGGCGAGAGTTTCGCTATCCGTCAGCGGACTGGCAGCTTTGATGTACGCCCAAAACAGATCCGGTTGCTCAGCCTTCATGGAGCGAATCCTCCAGGCTCTCAATTTCTCGAAGGCGCCAAAGCGCTACCCTTCTCCACATCTAACCGTTCCAAGAGCTTAGTCTCTATGTTGCCCATGCGCTGCTCTAAACTGGAAAGCGTACTGAGCACAATACTGAGAAGCAGCAGTGTGCAGAGGAAGAATGTGAAGAGAAGTCCGGTTAGTGTCCCCCTCTCCTTCATTACGGTAACGGGACGCCCTGTGGCTTGAGTCGGAATTTCTTGTACGGACATGGTTTTCTCCTGGTGCGTCGTGCGCAAGCTGGAGTGTCTACGCATGCATTGGAATACCCGGGGTAGACGGAAGCTTGTTCGTCAAGGCTCGGGTAAGAAGACAAAGTTAGGTTTCCCAAGGTTCCGGCATAAGACCAAGTTCCTCCTTCTAGAGCTCCACCGGGAACTTTTAGTCCTTCTATCGATTCCTTGAAATCATCTAGTCGACGGTTTGGAACTACGCATATGTTTGATTTACGCGAAAATAACGCGCCGACTGTAGGCGCGCACTCGGCAGCGGAACCCCGTTCATCCGCAGAAGGCGCCTACAACACACGCGGTACAATGCTTGGATTGCTCTTCGGTCGCTTCTTTCTCGGTGGCATTTTCCTGATAGCGGCGTTGGTTAAGATCTGCAATTACGAAAGCACCACCGACCACATGCTTATTCAGGGCGTTTTGTACGCACAGTTCTACTTGAACATATCGATTGTCCTTGAGATGGTTGGCGCATTCTGTCTGTTTACCGGACTTTACTCGTCTGCAGCGGCGCTGGTGCTATTTTTCTATCTTATTCCCGTAACAGTGCTCTTTCACGATTTTTGGGACGTACAGCAATTTGAACAGCAGTTCCAAATAATGAGCTTCCTTAAGAACACGGCTATTATGGGCGGGCTACTGCTTGCTGCTTGTGCCGGTCCCGGAGCCTGGACGATTAAGAAAGCTCGCTGGTGATTCGCTGGCGCTTCTGCTAGATTCTGAGTGGTTCTTATTAGAACCGGACTAAGTTTGGGACGCCCGGGCGCGTCCGCTTATCGAGGTTCTTACTTAGAGTCTGGAGACGGTAGTGGACGACTGGGAAGCTTTAGTTCAACAGCGGTCAGCCAGGCTGTTTCATTTCTTGCGCAGACTTTCACAGCTGCGGTCATCACCAAGCCGATCCGTCGATCAGTATGATAAATCCATTTGGCTGGGAAGTGTGCCTGTGGCAACCGGTTGTTTCTCCAGTCTTAATCAACCTGAGCATGAGCGTTCGGAGTTATGGCTCGAAGTGGAGATGCCGGTATCGAAGCCGGTGCCGCAGTTGCCTGTGGACCTTCAATACAACGTTGATTTTGAAAAGCTTTCACTATCGAGTTGTACCCTACCGCAGCTGGATGATGTGTGGTTGCCGGCGATGGAGTCGACAGATCTCGCCGCTGCGGCTGCGCTTCAGGAATCATTGCGCCCTGCTTTCAATGACTACCTGCTGCATCAGTGGTTTCACTGGGCAGAACAAGACAAGAAGAATCAGGATATTCGGCCCCTGTGCGAGGCGCTTCAGGAGATTTACCTAACACTGCAGACCAATCCTGAAACGTATGAGCTGCTAATCGGTTTGGGACTATTCTCGCGACAGTTGGCCTCGGGCGAATTAGTTCAACGCCACATCTTGACCCTGCGTGCGACGCTAAATTTTGATTCGGGCTCCAGGCAATTCCAATTGCGTGCGTCTGAAGATGCGGTTTGGGAGATTGACGAGGACATTACAACTGTTTTCGAGCTTCCACCGAACTTTGTTTCGGAAGGATTGAAAGAGAAACTTTCAAGTTTTGCCGAAATCATTTGGGACTCGGTGAAAATCGAAGACTTCTTCAGTACTTGGCTGGCGACATTGAGCAGTCGGGGTGTCTACGATAGTTCTTTTCTGCCACCCGCGCCAGGGCGAAAGGAATTATCACACCCAACAATTCAACTAGCTCCCGCACTATTCTTACGGCGACGTTCCGACCACGGATTCATTCGTTTCTGCGATCAGATAATCGATCAGCTTGAAAGCGGGCAGAAGGCGCCGGTAGGACTGGAGCGATTCGTCAACGTTATCGATGATCGCGCTTATGCGCCCGAAACGTCCGCAGTTGCCGCCAATCGCATTTACTTTCCTCTGGCGGCAAATCCGGAACAGGCCGCAATCGCCGATAACTTGACGCGAAGACAGGCCGTGCTGGTGCAAGGTCCTCCCGGCACAGGTAAGTCGCAAACCATTGCTAATCTGATATGCCATTTGCTGGCGCAGGGCAAGCGCGTTCTCGTTACTAGTCACACTGCACGAGCGCTTCGTGTGCTTCGAGACAAGCTACCGGACGAGGTCAAACCGCTGTGTATTGCGGTTGTGGGTGAAGGCAATGCGGAGATGCGGACGACACTTGAGTCATCTATATCCGCCATTCAATCGCGGCATGCAACCTGGTCCGAGCCGGAGTACACCAGAAGAATCGATGCACTGGAACAGGCGCTGGTGAACAGTCAGCTTGAGCAGCAAAAGCTGGATCAAGTTCTGATGCAAAGTCGCAAGATGGACGTGCTCAGTTATACTGACAAATTTGGCTATTTCGGCACCGCTGAGGACATCGCTTCAACACTTTTCGCAGAGCGTGATTGCTATTCATGGTTTGAAGATCGCCCCGCGATAGAACAGGTTCCTCCGCTTACAAACGACGAGTGTCTGCGCCTGCTCCACTTATTGAAGCGCTTTCCACCGGAGAAGGATGGTAAGTTCACCTTCTTGATTTCGAAAAGCGCTCTGCCATCTCCAGATGACTACGCACGTAATTTGGTGCGTTTCGAACAACTTCAGGAGCGACTGGCGACTGTCGCCAGTGCGCACAAAGAACACGCTTCCTACAATGCTTCAGTGAATCTCTCCACAAAAGTGCGCGAACAGATCGCTGGTCACATCAATGAAGTCCTGATGATTGTGAGCCCGCTGCTCAATCGCAAGGAAACCTGGGTTGGCACTTGCGTAAAGGAAGTGCTTACGGATCACGACCGGGTTTGGCGCGAACTACTTGAATTGACCACCGGTGCTCTTGCGAAATTGCAACCGAGTTATCGTGAGCTTGGCACCGTCAAGGTCACAGGGCTGGAGCAACGAGATCTGCATACGGTGATGGTGCAGGCGCAGGATTTGTTGAAGCATCTCTCGTCTGGAAAATCCCTGGGATTCGGTCCCTTCCGAGCGCGTGCGGTTAAGGAAGCGGCGTATCTAATTACAGATGTTCGCGTCAACGGCAAATTATGCGAAACAGCGGATGCTCTGAAAACCCTCATTTCGTATTTGGAGTTTCGCATTGATTTTGATGACCTGTGCAAGCATTGGTCTGCTGTCGACACGCTAAACTCCGACAACGTTCTGTCCGCAATTCCGAAATTACAAGACTACTGCGAGCCCTTGATGATCTCATTGGACTTGAACGAAAAGATCCGTGAGTTAAAGGTAACACTGCGCGCGTGCCATCTCATTGAGCCCGACTGGTCAAGCACGCGAGATCTGATGCTATTCAGAGATGTATTGCTGTGCGCTCGTATTGAAGAAGAATGCAAACTGTTGGAGGATGGTCGCAACAAACTTGAGGCCTTGCTGGAGGGCGGAACTGCCAGACCGGACGCCCACCCGGTGTTGTTGGAATTATTAGAGGCAGTGAATGCAAGAGACCCTCGACGTTACGCCGAGACAATGGAGAAACTTGAAGCTGCCGAAAATGAAGGCGCCTGCAGGACTGAGCGCACGGGACTGATGCTCCGCTGCCATGCGGCTCTTGCCGAGACTCCTCGGTGGTTAGAAACTGTTAGGTCATCGATAGATGACCCTCGTTGGACCGAACGCCTTCG
Source organism: Candidatus Obscuribacterales bacterium (assembly GCA_019752635.1). Taxonomy (GTDB): domain Bacteria; phylum Cyanobacteriota; class Vampirovibrionia; order Obscuribacterales; family Obscuribacteraceae; genus JAKFUT01. Next base: position 44,303 of record JAIELX010000064.1, read on the forward strand.
CATGTTCGTCGGTGCGTGGAACCATGCTCGTGCTGAACGGTGGATCAGACACCTTTATGTGATTGATACCGACCACGCCGTGCTCGAACAGCTATCCGATATTCAGCGAAGACAAAGTCGTTATCTAGCGGAGCTTTCGGCCGAGCGCGGCTGGTTTCACTTTCTGGGCAGGCTGGATGAGCGTCACAGACAATCGCTCGACGCTTGGAAGAAAGCTGTCGCGCGCATAGGCAAGGGCACCGGCAAACATGCAGAGCGCCACCGTCGCGCAGCAAGAGAGCACATGTTGAATTGCCGGGCGGCGATTCCTGCGTGGATCATGCCCATGCACATGCTATTGCAAACTATCGAACCGGCGCCGGAAAGCTTTGACGTTGTGATTGTCGACGAAGCTAGCCAGAGCGGCCTCGAGGCAATGGTGCTGGCTTACATTGGCAAACAGCTTGTCGTTGTTGGTGACGATAAACAGATTAGCCCCGATTTCATAGGTCTCAGTCGGGATGAGGTCGAAGCACTTCGAGTGGAGCATTTGCGCGACATTCCGTTTGCTGATGCCATCGGTATTGATCATAGTTTCTTTGACCTGGCACAGATTCGCTACTCGGGAAAAATTCGTTTAAGAGAACACTTTCGCTGTATGCCCGAGATCATCGAATTTTCCAACAAGTTGTGCTACGGTGACCAACCGCTGATCCCGCTGAAGCAATACGGCTCTGCGCGCATTTTACCCGTGCTGGGATCGGTTTTCGTAAAGACGACACCCATCGCTTCCGACGGCAAGGTCGCTAACTATGAGGAGGCAGAGGCGCTGATCGGCAAGATGTTGGAGCTTAGCCGGCAACCAGCATATAAGGGGAAGTCGTTCGGCGTTATTAGCTTGCTCTCTACGTCCAGACAGGCGGAGTACATCCGTCGGCGCATAGCGGAAGAGTTTGATGCTCGGGAGATTGAAGAGCGACGCATTATGTGTGGTGACCCCTATGATTTTCAGGGTGACGAGCGCGACATAATGTTTTTGAGTCTGGTGGTAAGACCTCCGGAATCCGGTCGCAAGATTCACGCGCTCAGCAGCGAAAAAGACGAGAAGCGCTTCAATGTCGCAATGAGCCGTGCCAAGGAACAGGTCTGGTTGTTCCATTCGGTGCAGAGCGAGAATCTCAGCAACAAGTGCGTTCGGTACAGACTTATCGAGCATTTCCACTCAGCGAATCGCCGGCCGGGACATGAAGATACGACTGTCCGTATCATGCAAGAGTCTGTTTCTCGGCGGAACAGAGCTCCAGAACCGTTCGCTAGCTGGCTCGCATATGATGTTTGTGCCGCCCTGCAAAAGAAAGGTTATAAGATTTCTGCAGGAATGACTCTCGGGGGCTGCTACATTGATCTCATTGTTGAAGGCGCCGCTCGGCGATTGGGTATTCAGTGCCACCATGATGAGTGGTCCGGGGAGGATGCTTTCCTGAAGCAACTCAAATTAGAACAGGCGCTGGAGCGTTGCCAGATGCCATTCGTGCGCATTAAGGGAAGCGTGTTCTATCTGGAGCCGGATGTTTGCGTTCAAAAGCTTGTGATCGAGCTTGAGCGTTTGGGTATTTGCACCGGACATTTGCCTGAGCCTTCGAGAATACCGCCGCCGCCAATTCACATTCCCCGGTAGCCCTGGCTACTCCTGCGGGCAGTGAAAGCGCGCTATCGTGAAGACATAGAAGCGCCGCTAAGCCGTCGCTTCCCTTATGCTGCATTCTCTTGTTTTTCACTGTAACTTTGTCGACGCAAGTATTTAACTGTTTGCGCTTCGTTCAGCGGCTTCGAAAATATGTATCCTTGGGCGAACTGGCAGCCCATGGCTTCAAGGATACGTAGTTCCTCGAGATGCTCGACTCCCTCCGCAACTATATCTACTCCAATCACTTTTGCAAGATCGACTAGCGCACGGATGATTGCCTGACATTTAAATGACGTTTTAATCGTTGTTACAAACGATCTGTCTATTTTTATGGTTGAGATGGGAAATTCAAGTAAGTAAGCAATTGAAGAGTAACCGGTTCCGAAGTCATCCAGTGCTATTGCGAATCCTCTTTCGTACAGGGTTTGCAGACACTTTCTCGCTATATCCGTGTGCCTTAACATTGCGGTTTCGGTCAATTCGAGCGTTATCGAGTTCGTCGGAAATGAATCTCCGGATAACCACTTTAGAAGCTGCTCTGCTCTATCTTCGGTCGCAAAATGTCCTGCAGAAATATTGATAGCTACAGATTTAACGGGTAACTGTGCCGTCTGCCAACTCTTCAGGTCTGATACCACTCTTTCTATAACGAATGCCGTGATTTCGTCTATCAGTCCCATTTCCTCTGCTATGGGCACGAAAGTTGCCGGCGAGACGAATCCTCTTTCGGAATCGTTCCATCGGAGCAGGGCTTCAAAATGTCCACAGGAACCATCTCTGAGATCTACTTGTGGTTGGTAATGAACATCGAGAAGCCGCTTTCGGATAGCATTTCTGAGGTCGTCTCGAAACTCATTTCTCTGTTCAGCGGCAGTCAAGCAAGAAATGCCTGCGTTTATAGTTTCGTGGTTTGAGTTGCCGCGGGCGATATTGATGGTCGTTTCGTGCATTTTGGACTCCTTCAAAATCTGCACATCTAGCCTGCGCAGCTGTAAGGGGAAACCTGTGACCTCAGCATATAGCAAGCTGCAGCGCCATACATCCTCTCCAGGTTGATTCTTCCAGTGATGTGGCGTAGCACTTCCGGGTGTCACACTCTACCCCGGGTAAGTCAAGCGCGGCTTAAATGTATTCCGCTATGACGTCGCCTTCCATCCGACACAATAACTGCTCATGTCGGCTGGGCTCAGTCTGATGATACCGAAAGTGGTATCGCCCCGCGTCAAATAGCGCTGCAAATTATCAACACTGGCGTCGTCTAATGGACTGGGCCTAAAGATGCGACATAGGTACTCGCGGCATTCGAAGGTCTTCGTTCTCTGCTAAGCGCAGTTCCTCTTCGTGTTGTTCGGGCACATAAGGACCGTGTTTGACAACTGCTATGCTACACGCCGAGTTCATAGCTGTTTGCAATGACACGCTGCGAGTTAATAGCTTCGCGAAGAAGCCTCTATTATGGGAGCCAAGCACCAGTAAATCAGCCTCGACCGCCAAACTGTACTCCAATATTGTTTCGCAGGTCGCGCCATCGACCACTTCCACGTTACACTCAAACTGAGATAACTTTGACGAGCGGCTAATCTCCTTGTGCAACATGTCTAATGCTCTATCCTCAGAGCATGCGAATTGCTGCAATGAAGAAATTGCAATATCGACGTCGGATTCATTTGCATTTTCAGCTCTGAGCGGCGGAATAACCGTGAGAAAGTGGAACCGCGTGTCGGCGCGCCAAGGCTGTGAATCAATCCACGAGAGCACACTCAGATCAGTGGCTGACCCGTCCATAGCAACACAGACATTCCGGAACGAACTGTCATTGCGAAGAATCATCACCGGACAGGAGGAGTTCTTCAGAAGATGTGAAGATGCGCTACCCATGAACAACTTAGACAGGCTAACACTGTCACTAGTGCCAAGTACAATTAGATCGCAATTCCAGCCGCTGGCTGCGGCAAGGATCTCCTTACCGGGGTTTCCCAATGCAACATGAGCACCGACTACAACACCGGCGTTCATCGAGCGTATTTTTGCTACGGCATGATTGAGCAAGTCTTGTCTCTCATGCGCAGAATGAGCTTCAAAGGGCATAGCGTCATCCAGTACATCGACAAAACTGGGCACCACCACTGTGAGTAACATCCATTCTGTCTTTGCAGACCATAAATTGGCCGCTAGTCCCGACAGAACCGTACCGGTTGCCTCGCTGCCATCAATACAAACCAAAATTTTCATAGCCAAGCCTATGGGGGAAGAACCGTCAGAGATGGTATCAAGCTTCGGTGCGCTAAACATCGTCTAAGCGGAGGATAATCAGGGCAGAACCGTTTGAATCGGTAATCCCTTAGACTGATGTGCCTCCAATTTCCTGAAGCTCGTTTTGCTTAGTCCTGGTACACCCCTGTAATTTCGGTCATTCCGGCACCACCGGTTAAACTGTTTTGCGACCAGGTGGATGGATCGCTGTCAAGGACTCGATACTTACCGGCTTTGACAATCACGTCGACTGGACAATCCCAATATACCTCCGGGGCGCCCCATTGACCGGACCGTCCATTGCACTGCCATGGTCCGTAGACCGTGCCGTCTTCATGCCTTAGAGAGATACTGCCAGGCTGAGAACCGCGTCCGTCGTTCCAGTGGTAGTTAGTGATGTTTGTTATGAGTGTCGGCGTTCTCAATGTAAAGCGAGGGCTTTTGCCACCATTAAAGACACGGTAAATGTTTCCGTTTTTGACAATGGCACTGGAAGGCGTTCGCTTCACTGTCGCGCTTGTCGCAGCTGCATCAAGAAGCGGCGCACCCTTTACGCGGGCGAATCCGGTCTCCCTTGAGCCTGAATTTTGAGACCAGGTTGCTACATCGCTATCCTCGATTGTGTATGGTCCCGGTTTTATTCGCACCAACGGTTCGCACTCCCAGTAGGCATTGGGAACTCCGCCTTGCCCCGGTTTACCGACTGCCCTCCATGGTCCGTAAACAGTTCCGTCTTGATGTCGCAAGGCAATTGTGCCCGGCGCGGCACCGCGTCCGTCGTTCCAGTGATAGGTGTAGATGTAGGTCAGCAGTATCGGATAGGAGATAGTGAAAGATGCAGCTCTTGATGGTCCGTTGAAGACCCTGTAGATGTTGCCGTTATCCAGCAACACTACAGGTGGTATCGGCTTTAGCAACAGTAGATCGTTGTCGGGAGACAGGTCGGATTTTTTCGGCGGCTTCGCGTTGTTTGCTTCCGGTGTGGCGGATGGTGCTGCGGGCGTATCAATGTCAACTACGCGCACTCGCGTCGGGGGAGTCGATAGAATCAGATCCGCTCCTTTCCATGCGCTGCACAATATAGGCGTCTGCAAGGTTCCTCGATCCTTGAGTACTTCCTCTTGGACGTTTTCCTTCAGCGTTTGAAAAGCAGAGCCCAATGTGACTCCGGCGCCACCTTCTCGAAGCGCCTTAATCAGGTGATACGTGAATACGCTATTTTCGTACCGCCGCCCTTCCCATGAACTCTGGCTAGGAGAGCTCGAAGCAATAACCATCTGCCCTGTGCCTGCCATAACAGTAGCTGCATCAACATTACCCACTCTATGCAGTCCCTTTGATTCGACATTAGCCGAGCCGCTGTGGCAGGTGTCCAATACAACAACCACACGGTCGCTGTGAACCCTGTTCTTGATTATTGTCATCAAATGCTGCAGCGGAATTCCTGTGGCGTAGAGACAATCTAGATTGCTATCGTGCGCAACAATGTAGTTCACGCCTCCGACATCCATGTCCGCAGGGCTACCGTGGCTAGAGATGTAGACTACGACCAGATCGTCCGGATTGGCCAGGCGCGGAAGCCACTTGTCGCCAAGTATAGTGAGGATGGCTTCCCTGGTGGCGTCCTGATCTGTCAACAAAACAACGTGGTCTTTGGCGAAATTACCTGCAGTGATCAGGTAATCGTAAAAATCTTTCGCGTCTTTGGCCGGGAATCGCAAATTGATCTTTTCGTCGCGAAATTTGCTGATTCCAACAACAACAGCCCACTTATCTTTAACCGGTCTGTTTGCAGAAGTGGCTGACAATGAACTCGTCGGCGGCGCAGCCGTCTTGACGGGGGCAGCTGCTGCACCCACCAATGGGCACAGCAGCAGCGCTATAAGTCCAAGGAGCATGCAACCCGGAAGTGGGTTTGTTATGCGCTTCATTCTTTGCTATCCAAAGAGCCTTCAGTCTTGTCTTCCAATCGAATAATATAGCGCTGAAAGTTGCACCGGCATCCACACAGGGGATTAAAGTCCGGAATTGGTGAACTCAATCCGTGGAAGGATGTAAAAATGCTAACATTCCTTATCGTACTCAATACTTCGATTCTGGAGCAAGGAGCCTTCGAATTCGTAGCGATGAGGGTTCGGAGTCTCTTCTAACCTGCGTTCAGCTTGCGGACGTCGCCCCTATTCCGGAACGCCGTCGGACCTGTCCCCTGGTGCGACGGGTACCGTGAACCAGAACGTGCTGCCTGCGCCTTCCGTGCTGTCGACGCCGATCGTGCCTCCCTGACGCTCGATAATTTCTTTTGCAATGTACAAGCCCAGTCCGCTGCTATTCTGCCTTCTGTGTCCGGACTGATTTACTTGAGCAAATCGTCCGAAAATATTGGCAATTTCCGAGGCTGGTATTCCGGGACCGTTGTCGCTGACGGTAACGCGAATAAGATCACCACTCTCGCGAGAGAAACGCACTCTCACTGCTCCACCGGACGGCGAATATTTGACCGCGTTACCTAAGAGGTTGATGAAAACTTGAACGCATTTTTCCTTGTCGCCTAATAACAACGTGTCGTCTTCGGTGAGTTCAAAATTTACTTTGTGTTCCTTTGCCAGCGTCGCAGTGGAAGCGACTGCAGATTCAAGAACTTCCTGGAAGTAGAACTGTTCTCGTTGCAACGACAGATCACCGAGTTCAAGTCTTCCGGCATCGACCAGCTCATTTACAAGCGACATAAGGCGAAGCGTCAACGAATCCATCTGCTTTAGTGAGACGCTCCCCTGCTCATTGAGTTCGCCGAACATACCGCTGTCGAGTAAGGCTAGAAACGCTCTAACGCTTGTTAGCGGTGTTCGTATTTCGTGACTAACGACAGCTACAAACTCTTCACGAAGAGTTCGAAGTTTCTCGCGCTCGGAAATGTCTGAGAATATTACAAGAAGCCTTTGTCCATCGGGCGATGAGAAGCTTTTGGTCAGACAATCACAAGGAAAAACAGACTTGTCGCTGCGAACAGCCTGGACCGTACGGGCCCCATTGCCATTGGCTTGTGCCGTGTCGTAACCAACTAAAAATTCGCTAAGCGATCTGTCAATGACCTGCTCCGGTGTATCGAGCAGTAACATCTGCATCGCAGATGTGTTCGCGCTTTCGACTTTTCCCTCAGGCGAGGTAATCATTAAGCCCGGTGGCAATGCTTCAATGATCGTTCGTGTTTTGGCCTCGCTCAATCGCAGTATCTCGGATTGCGCATTAAGCGCCTCGTTCATTCTCCTGAATGCGGCGTCAACTGTCGCAAATTCATCGGTTCCTGCCAGCGGTTCCGACATGGGCTCTCCGGCGGCTATCCGCTCCGTATTCAGCACCAGCGTGTTTATTCTTCGCTGGATCAACCGAGCGAATGCAGCAGTGAGGACCATTATGGTGATAGCAAGCCCGATCAGGAAGAGCGCGAGATTGACGAAATTCGCAGTACTGGAATACATTTGCTCTTCGGCATGTTTGAGGTGATAGTCCTTGAAGCGTGATTTCATTTCAACCAGCAAAAGGTCCATCTTTTCCATTGCCGATTTGCATTGCGCGATTGAGCGTTTTCTCTCTTCTTTGCTTTCTTCCTTTGAAAGTCTCAAGAATGCTTGGTCTAAGGCCTTTGCCGATGCGAGGAGTCCCTGGTTGAGCGAAATCAAAAGTGGTGCACTTTGGGAAAAGGTTGCCGCCTCATTCTCGAAGTCATGGGGAACTATCTTCAAGGGCGGTGCGGAGCCCTTACCCTCCGGGATAGACTCCGCCGCAGTGAGCAGCAGCTCTCGTTCCAGCATTCTGATGCTGTCGACCCTTTGTATGACTTCCTTGGCGCGCAGCTGCTTGCGCAGTTCCGTCTTGGTGCCGCGCCAGAATGTCCACATAACGAAGATGAAAGCGATCTGGCTCAGGAGCAGAACTGTTACCAGCGTCGCTAGCGTTTTTCGAACCCCAATGCTAATTGCGCTGCTATTAATCGCCAACAGTGTCTACTCCACCGGAACTGTTCACGAATCTTCCAGTTTATAGCCAAGCCCGTAAATCGTCTTTATAAGTGGCTTGTCCGAATCGCTATCGATCTTCTTGCGCAGACGACCAACACAAGCCGTAACGGCCTCAGTTGTTGCATCGCTCGATGATGACCAGACGCGGTCCAGTAACTGGTCCGCGCTGAAGACTTGTCCCGGATGTCGAAGCAGGTATTCCAGCAGGGAAATTTCTTTCGGAAGCAATTTGAGAGTGATACCGGCTCTGGTGACAATAAGTGCTGCCGTATCAAGTTCGATATCGCGCGCTTTGAGAACGTTGTTTGGAGCTACTGGATTCGAACGACGCAAAATAGCTTGAATTCTCAGCAGCAATTCTTCCAGCTCAAATGGCTTTGTCAGATAATCGTCCGCCCCGGCTCCAAAGCCGGCTGTTTTGTCGGATAAAGTATTCTTGCCTGTAAGCATCAGTACAGGTGTCTTGCCCCCTTTGTTCCGATACTTCTGCAATACTTCCGGTCCGCTCAATCCGGGAAGTTCCCAGTCCAAAACTACCAGGTCGAAGCTGGAGAAGCGCAGCAGTTCGAAGGCGTCGGACCCGTCGCCGACCGTGTCCACCAGGAAATTGGCGGACTTGAGATACTTTGCAGTCATGTCGCGCAGCGCGACATCGTCTTCGACCAACAACAACTTAGACATCGGTTCCTCGCCACCTGCGCTTGGGCGCTCCGCATCTATCTTGCCCGCCAGCGTACCAGGTTAACCCGTCCGTCGCACGGATGACTCAGAGGACTGCGCACTGCGCTATTGCAGTACTGTGCTAATCCAGACCGGCGGACTTGCGCTTCTTGTATTTCTTGAAACGACTGGTGAGGAATGTTGCGAAAAACAGAAGCAACGCGACGCCTGTCCATTTTGCGGACTCAAAGAGCGGGATCATCACGGCGATTAAGAACCGCTGGTGCTCCCACTGTTCAAACGTGTAGGATCTCAAATCGGAGTAGATTGCAGCACAGGCAAGCCATCGATTGATTACTTTGTTGAGATCGCCAAAACCATCGCTGAGGCTAAGCATCTCGTTTTCGTCGAATAGTTTATTGAGCTTCACAACGATTTTATGGGTAGCTCGATCAGCTTGCGGAGCTTGTATCTTTAGTTGGTCGTAGATTTCTTTCTGTTTCGGGTCAAATTTACAAAGTGGTTCGATGTTTGCGATGTTCTTGCTGAAGATGTTTAAGGTGTCGTAGAGTTTACTGTTCTTTTGGGCCCGCCCCCCGATCGCGTCCTCTAAATGACCTAGGAGAAGTTCATTTCGGCTCATTCGCTTGATCTCAATTCTCGTTAACGTCGGGAACGTTATCAAAATGAGAACGCAGATTACGGATAGTGCCATGGCCCCTTGGGCGCCCATATCCCACAATGCTTTTCTTTTGCTACCGGCGCGCGATCTGCCTTGCGACATTTTGATGAAAAGCTGAAAATCCGAGACGATGTCCGACTCGGCAATCTCCACCATCTTCAACTCTGTTGCCATTTCAACGGCAAATCGATAGCGATCTTGAGGCAGCTTAGCCATCGCCTTTAGTATCACCGCCTCGAAGCGACGATCGCTGCGGGTTCGATTGGGTTTCGAAATCGCTGGTGGCGTATCGTGTATCTGTTGATTCACTACCTGAAACAAGCTTTCGCCCCGAAATGGCGCAAGTCCTGCGTACGCCTCATACATTACGCAGCCCAGAGAATAGATATCCGCCCTGGAATCGACACTGTGACCTAGACACTGCTCGGGACTCATGTAGAGGGGCGTGCCAAAGACGTCTCCCGTGCGCGTGAGGTTCATCTCCCTGCTGTCTTCGTTCGGCTGGACTTTGGCAATGCCAAAATCAACCACTGTTACATGGTCGACTCCGGACTCGTCGGTTCTGACGACAATATTTCCCGGTTTCACATCGCGATGCACGATGGCGTGCTCGTGCGCGTACGCGAGTCCTTCGCAAACCTGGCGAAAGATTCGCGCCAGTCTGGCGGTGGACGGTTCAGTCTTTTGCCGGAACACGGAAAGCGGAAGTCCTTCCAAAAGGTCCATAACCATATACGGGCGTCCATCGCCGCTAATTCCGAAATCAGTAATTTTGACTATGTTCGGGTGATTCAGGGAGCTGACAACTTTTGCCTCTTGTTGAAAGCGCAAAACGGCATCGCCGCGTGAGTGAGAACCCTGCAATACCTTCAGGGCGAAAGTTCTATCCAGATGAACATGTCGAACTTTGTAGACGGTGCCCACACCACCCTCACCGAGTTTATGCAGGACCATGTATTTGTCGGCGAATAAGGTTCCGGACAGGTCGTCACCAGCAGCATCAGCCACTTCCGGCGTTGCCGTGTTCGACGACAAGGATGACTTATCTGGCGAGAGGTCATCGAATTCAACGTAGGAAACTGAGGGTTCGGAGTCTTTCATAAGAACAAGGCCAACGGAGTATTAAAACGATAGCACGCCGCCTGAGGATGTGTACTCGAACCTTTGCGGCGATTGCGCACCTCTGCGAGAAACCTCACTGAGCGGTGCCCCGATGAAATGAGTTGTTGAATCAAGTCCGGCTCCAGGAACGCGCCCTTCAAATCGATTTGCGAATATCACCTGAAAAACTCTTGATAGAGAGCATTATGCTTAGCTTCTGAGTAGGAATACGTATAGGAAATGGTGATGGAAATCTAATAAAATCAATCGGGGATTTGGCAGGGGCACCAGGAGGTACCATGTCGGATCGTTTGACCGTTTCACCGGAACTTCTAACCACTAATAACGATCGCGGACCAGTTGTTGAAGCGAGCAGGGCATTTCTGCATAGCCTCGTACAGTCCCCTGCTAACGGGCTGGCCCAGATTGTGGACAAGGTGGCTGGCAGCAATATCTTGCCTTCCATTCAGTTGATAGATGCACCTAAAGAACAAGAGTTTTTTAGCAGAAACTGGCATGCACAACAGATAGGTCAGGCTGCGGGAATGATTCCGTGGTTCGTGGGATTGCACAAGGGAGGTAGCCATTTACTTTCCAGAGCAGCAGGACTTGAGGTTAATGCCGCTGTTGCGGCCATGGAAGCCAGAACGGCCGGAACGGTTGCTCTGGGTGAAGCACGGTTGGGCAGGAGTGCGACTCGATTCCTTAGCGCTAAGACCGGCGTAGAGGTCGCAGCTGCTGGATTGAGTGGTTTCACCTACGGTGCCGCTTTGACTGCAACAAAGCCGGACGAAGACTTTTTTTCCAGCCGATTGAAAAATGCAGCAAATAGCACCGCCACGTTCATGACTCTTGCGGCATCTGCTCGTGGACTAGAGGCGTCAGGTTTGCGCAATCAGACACTCGCAGGCGTTTTGTCGGGGGTACCCGCAGGAGTTGTGTCCGCGGAGTCTCATTCACTGCTTGCCGGCAAGGGATTTGCATCCGGCAGCGATGTGGCCAAATCAGTTTACGGATTCTCGATCATTGGTGGCGGATTCGGCTATATGCAAGGACGGGCTGAGGCTCGCGCTGAGGCAACCACGCAGAAAGCTAAGGAGCAGCCCCTTGTGCGCGCTGCAAGGAGTGAAGTTTCAGGTCCGGGCGACACGGTTGTTGCGCCGAAACCGGAAGTGCGGGGACCGGTGTCCGACCCGGCTCCAGTATTAGTCGAAGCGGCTGTGGTACAGCCGGACTTCACTCTGATTGCCGATCTACGAACGGAGTTGGCTGGCGGCGGAGCCCCCCGAGGTCCGCGTGACTTACTCGCCGGAAGTGAGGCTGTTTATAAAACCGACGGGCCCGGTCGTGAATTGGTTGCCATCCGCCGAAGAGGTGAAACGCACGCAACGTCCTGTCAGCGCACCGGAATTGTCGTTTTGGAAGTCCCTGGAAAGCCTTGGGTAGCAGAGCTTCCTCACGGGCAGCGTATTACGCCGGAAACACCCGGTCCCTGGGAGGTTGTGACTCCATCGGGTCGAGTCGTTCACAAAAATGCAGAGGGCACGACCGTTATTCGCGACTGGGAAGGAAAAGAGCTGCACATTATCGAGAACCCTCTTGCGCCGGTTGAACGCCGTTTGAGCGCCTCTCGCGCCAACGGTGACCGTTACACGTTGATGAATGACGGGACACGCGTTGAACAGCCCAAATCCGGTGCGCCTTGGGAAGCTATCCGCCCGGACGGAAGTAAGTTTCAGCAGGGCAGTCCTGGTCCATGGGAAGCAATCTTGCCTGATGGCACACATTACATGAAGGATGCGCAGAGCAATCTGCATCAGAAGAACCAATACGGTCAGGTAACTCGAAGCTGGTTTCGCGATGGTTCACGATCAGAGGTAAGACACACCGGAGAAGGCTTAGAATACACGGAAGTCACAAAACCTCAGGCTCCGGTGGAGCGGCACTATTCCGATCCTGCAGTGCCCGGGCAACGAGTCACCGAGATTGGTACCATCGCTGTCGGCGACCGCATCAACGGTGGCTCCTTCGATTGGAAAGCAGTCGGTTCTGATGGAAAACCCTTTACGTATGACAGCCCCGGACCGTGGCAAGTGACGCTTCTAGACGGCGCCAAGCTCAGCAAGGACGTGGCAGGTAACATCAAGCATGTATCATCCCGTTCTGCTGCAAAGTGAGATGGGCGTCGGGCGAACTGAGTTACTCGCTTGTGCCTTTCCATAGATACTGAGCGAGATCTACCTGGTTCTTAGTATCGAAGATTACGCCTTCTCGTTCAAGCAACACTTGCTGCAGGCTGAGTTCACGACCGTCAGCGCCGTCGACACCAGATTCATGTTTCGTACTTAGTCCGCCCTTCGAATTGATTACCCGATGCCACGGAACAGTTTGGCTATTGTAGCCGGAATTGCCCTGGTCCGCTCCCAGCGCATTCATGGCCCAGCCCACGGCTGCCGCGCTTAATCGACCATTCATCAGCTTCGAAATCTGTCCGTATGTGGATACTTTGCCCTTAGGAATTTTGTTGACGATCTCATAAACCTGTTCGAAGGGAGCAAGCTCCTTCGCGTTTTTTGTCTTCGTCTGGCGTGTCATTGATAGCACCTTCGGTAGTGGCAACACATCTGAACCGGGAGTACAGAGCTTAACGCGGACGCTTGCGAAGCTACAACATCATACAATTCCCTCGCAGCGGACGCTGTTAAACAGAAAAAACACGGATCAGTCGGTGACTGCACGCGGGAGCCAGGTTCACCAGCGGTACTAGTGCCCACTGCGGGCGCGATTCGCAATAACCGGCAAGGTAGTTCTAACTTCCGAAATAGCCTGTTGCCATCAACAGCGCAATGGGTAGCGCTCCAATGACGACTAGACAAAGGCTAGCCTTTGCTACCCAGGGCAATCCGGAGCGAATATAGACAAGGAACATGATGATTCCCAGTATAAGAAGCAATCCTGCTACATCAAAGAGATACGGACGAAAGTTGTAATAGAAGAAGTGCAGGGCGTTCATTGTATTTTTCAGGCTTTGGAATGGCTTGGTGAAACAAAACATCTGCTTCTATGCGGATGTGTCGAAATTTCGACACATTGAAAAAAGAATACTCTGAGCAGCTTTGTACCCGCGCCGTCCTTCTCCGCAAAGTTCTCGGGGGATCGCGGCTTCGACCGGCATCGGAGCCAGTGGGGAAAATCCCAGTGTGGTCGTTGAAGTTTTTCTGCATTAAGCTATGGTAAGGTGAAATTGAAGGTGCTCTTTGGCTCTTTTACTATGAAGCTTTCCCTGTTATTCGGTCTTGCGACTGTCTTGTCGCTCTCGACTTCCACCAGTGTCGAGGCGCAAGAGAAACTCGCCGACGCGGCTGTTCACCCTTCTACGCCCCCGTTCACCTCCTGGACAGTGAAAAGCGGCACGCCAAAAGTTGTTTTGCTCCTGGTTCATGGTTTTGGGTTGCACAAAGGCGCTTTTGACAGCTTCGCGAAGAGGATGCAGAAAGAGCAAATTGCCAGCTACGCAGTTGACGTGCGAGGTTTTGGCGACTGGCACGAATCTCAGGGGACTTCGGAGAAGAAATCGAAGAAAGCTTTCCAATCGAACCGTTTGCACTTTGAGCAGTCCCTTGTTGATATTGGATCGGCGCTGATTTGGATTCGCAAGATGCATCCTAAAGTTCCGGTAGTGATACTGGGAGAGTCGATGGGTGGGGCTTTCGCCTTGCAGGCCACCGTGATGTATCCGCAGTTGCTCAATGGTCTTGTCGCTTCTGTACCCTCGCATGAGTTCTTCGGCAAATCAAAAGCATTTGCTAAAGTGCTCATGCAATCACTGGCGCCAAACGAGCAATTTGATTTGGCACCACAACTGGTGGAACGTGCCACCGTCGACAGAAAGCTGCAGGACACATGGAAGAAGGATACTCGTGCTCATTTGGCAATCTCTCCGAAAGACATGCTCAAGTTTCAACTTTTCATCCGCAAAACAGAGGAGCTAGCGCCACAGATTGCCGATAAGCCTGTATTGATGTTGCACGGAACTCGCGATCGCCTCGCAAAGCAAAGCGGCACCATTGAGCTGTTCAATAGTTTGAGAACCGCCGACAAAGACTTGGTCATGGTGGGCTCTGCGGAACACCTCATATTCGAACTCGGTCAGTTTGACGACCACACATTCAACATAGTACTCAGCTGGTTAAAGCAGCACTATTGCGCTCCGGCTAAAGCAAGTTGATGCTACGCGAAAGACCGGGGAGCACAGGCTTCCAATTATGATTTTGAAGTTGCAGCTGCAATTGGCGCTGCTCGAAGCCGGCGGTACGCCGCAATACCCGGGCACTAAATGTGCTGAGCGTGCTCGCCTTCCTTGAATCGAAGCCAGGACGACACCACCGAATCCGGTGCCGGGTGCTTAGTATCATAGACTACAATCACATTCGTCAGCGCGCGCCCTGGAGCCACCATCACTTTGCCGTTGGCAGCCAGCGCTTTCGAAGCACCACCGTCCAAATTCATTGCTTCGTAGCAGCCGAGCTCCTTCATTAGCTCTGCTTCGCGCTCTAACGAAAGTCCATTCATAAAGGTCACTATGAACAACTTGTCCTTCTTCTTGTTAAACCCGATTGCTGCTCGTGGACCAATGTTTAGCACGTGCGAATCGGTGAAACCCTCGCCTTCAGGCGAGAGCCAAACTTCGCCTTCTTTCACCAGACGCGGACCACAAGTAATGGAGAACCAGTGCTCATCCCAGTTCGGTTTACCTTCAGCTCTTGCTGTCACCATTTCCGGTTCATTTCCCGCTTTTAGCCCCAGCGTGGTTCCATAGTCTTCCCACTGGCTGTATTTGAGAAATCGGCCCTGGGAAACGACGTTACCCATTACGCGCTCTTGCTGGTCCTTGCTGAAGAACGTTCCGTTCACGACTACAGCTCCGGGGTATCGTTTCACAAGGGAGTCGAAGTTCTCGTGACCGTGACTGACGGCATTGCTATTCGCCTCTTCCGCCTTGTTAGGCAGTCCGATAGTCAAAAATGTCTCCGGGTCCTTTAGATTGATGATGGTTTGATAGAACGGAACGCCGTGGATCTTCCCCTTGCCGCATTGCACCGGCTTGCCTCCACCTCGCACAATCTTTACCGGCTTGGATGCGGGCTTTACCTCTGTAGCCGGTGCGGTCGGAACAAGTGCCACTTCCGGAGTCGACTCTTGCTCCGGTTCTGTTGTCACCTTATCGACTTCTACGTCTGCAGGCGTCTGCGGCTCTTGTATTTTGGAACCTTCTTCTGCCGGTGCGTGATTCGCAGCCTGCGGTCTATCATCCGCCACATCCGACGACTGGACCGGGGGGGGGCTCGATGGGACCAGGAAGGGACACTTGCTGATCAGATAGACGGCTGGTTGCTCCAGTGATTGGCACGCCCAGCGCCATGCCATAGCGCAGTTGCTCGGATTCTGGAAGAAGCAAATTAATGCTGCCAGAAATGCTAAGTCGAAGATCCAGGTGAATACTTCGCCGCCTCTTTTCTTTGGCGCGGGTTTGTTGGTCTTTGCTGCGTTTGCGGCCATGTGAGATTCCATCGAAGACTGGAGCGAAGAATTCCATTCTATCAACGCTTCGGAGCCTCGGAAAGTTCGGCAGGTCACGTCTTCTTACTCCAAAAGGTCATGAGTTGGTTCTTCAGGGACGTTTCGCTCAATATGGTGTAGCATTCGAGGGTTAATCAAAGGATAAGCATCATCAACCGACTATGGATAAACCGGTCGAACAATCCTGTTTTTGGCTTTCAACCCGAAGCGCTTCCCGACCCGCAGTGCGATTGCAAGCCAAGTCCGAAGCTGACGTTACTGTAGTCGGCGCTGGCTTTACCGGCTTGTGGACAGCTTACTTTCTTAAGTCCTTAGAGCCGAGCCTGGAGATCGCAATCGTCGAGCAAGGATGCACCGGTTACGGTGGCAGCGGTCGCAATGCAGGAATGATCAGTGCATGTATCGACCACTCTCACGCATTGGCGATAAATCACTTTGGTGAAATGGAAGCCGGTCGCCTGTCGCGCATCGGCTTGCGAAACATTGAGGAGCTGTGCGCTTTCGCGATCGATTGCGACGTAGAACGTACCGGACAGTTGCATGTTGCCCTTGCGGAATCTCACGTTGCGGAGTGTCGCAAGTTCGTCGCGACGGCCGAGCGATTGGGACTGGACGGCTATCGATTTCTGGACTCTAATGGCACCCGGCGCGAGTTGAACTCCCCGCTCTACATGGCGAGTGCATTTGCTCCCGGCGGTGGCATCATCAACCCCATCAGGCTGATTGACAAGCTGGTGCAGGTTCTGTCGGACCAAGGCGTTCGAATTTACGAGCAATCCCGAGTGACTGGCATCGAGAAGAACTTGGTCCGAACGGACGAAGGCAGTGTTTCTTCCAGGAAGATTGTTCTTGCCACGGACTCATACTCTCATCATCTGTTTCCCGAATTGCTCCAGTATTTTATACCTCTCTATGATTACGTCGTGGTTAGTGAACCGCTGTCTGCGGCACAACTGGACTCCATTGGGTGGGGGAATCGACAAGGCGTTACCGACGGTAGGAACTTCTTCAACTACTACAGGCTAACCGCCGACAACCGTATCCTCTGGGGCACAAGTGAGGCTATGTATTATGCAAACAACAAGGTCGACACTGCGTGCGATCATTCCACGGAAAAACGAGTGTCACTGCTCTCAAGTTTTGCCCTGCACTTTCCGCAGCTTGCCGATCTGCATTTTCCATATTCATGGGGTGGACCAATTGCCTCTACCACCAGGCTTACGCCATTTTTTGGCACGCTCAACAGCGGTTCAGTCTATTATGCTCTGGGATACACAGGGCATGGCATTGGCACCACTCGTCTGGCTGGAAAAATTCTTGCTCACATGGTGCTTTCAAAACAAAGTGATTTGCTGAAAATGCAGATCGCACGAAAGAAGCCGTTGCCTTATCCACCGGAACCCATTCGCAATCTGGCCGTGAACATGGTGACGCGTTCACTAAAGAGGGTTGATTCCGGTCACAATCCCGACCTGCTGCTGCACCTGCTGGATATTGCCGGAATCGGCTTCTCCAGTTAGAGCGCTGTGGGACTTCGCCCAGTACTGCGCAGCATTCACTTGTTCAAGATGTTTAGAAGTACGCGGGCCAAGCCGTACTTAGATACTTCTGTAAACGAGTGCACTTGCACGAAGCCTTTGTCCGCAGGACTGATTACGCCTTGGTATGTGAGAGCTTCCAACCCGTTGAGTGTCTGCAACCCTTGTGTACTAGCACCTATCTGGATAAGCGAAACTTTGAGCGGAACAGCTGTTTTCGAAGCCATTAATTTTAGCTCGTGGAATACTTGTTGCAATTCACTGGCGTCGTTGGGCAATCCGTCGGTCAATCCGACAACCATGACAGGCTTTTTTTCCAGTATCTTAGCCTGAATCGCATTCATTTGAGTTCGGAATGCATAAGCCGTACGAGTACCTCCTTCAGGCGAATAGTACTTGAACAGATTAACGAACTCGGTTGGTGTTACTTTGACGTATTCTTCGGCCTTGTCGTCGAACATAACAACCCGCAGCCCACGCGGAAAGCAGTCTTGCGCGTCGCGTCCGATACTGTAGACCTGGGCTGCTAGCCAATCCCAACGGCTACTATTTTGGGGGCAATCGCGGGTCGACATCGAACCGGAATGATCAACAATAAAGATCACATCGTATTTTATAAGTTCTGCTTTCTCTTTGGCGTTTAAACGTGCAGGAGGAATTCCTATGGAAGTCGCAAGTTGCATGGGCTCTCGTGCAGGCGCCGGCGTGTAGCCGGCTCCTGCGCCACCCGAAAGTGACGGACCATTCTCGGCAGCTGAGTAGAGGTTCGTTACATCATCCTTTAAGGCTTGCTTAAAGCGATCCGTAAGTGGTATCACCACGCGCGATTCCTGTCCGCTAAGCTTGAAAGGCCTGGTTTGCTTTCCTTGGTTGATAACGTTCTTGAAGGAGCTAGCGCTCGCCTCCGCCGCAGCAAGAGTCTTAATTTTCGATTGGCACTCCGCCGCAAACTTCGCTCCAGGATCGAGTAGCGAGGCAGTTTCATACGAAGCTATAGCGTCCTGTCGAGAGCCCAATTGTTCTAACGCCTTTCCTTTGTAGTAGTGTGCCTGTGCGCTGTCCGGATGCATAGCCAGGATGCGATCAGCTTCAGTGACCGCTTTCTTGCTCTGCCCCGTGGAGAGGAGCCGCGCAACTTGCTGCAGTGCCGCCGGCGGTGGCACTGCGAAAACAGGGCTTGAAAAAGCGGCAAGAAGCGCTAGCGTCAGAACGACACTACAAGACCGGACCTTTCTATTTACAGGTCCTGAGCAGGGATACATCGCGAAATCGCGTTGTTGAAGCATTCTATGGCGTTCCGTATTTGGAGATTGCTTCGGAGTTGCGCTGATCCGGGGACGGATTCGGAGGTTCGGATTGAACCTTTGCCTCTTCTTCCGTTGTCTGCTGCGATTTAACAGCGGGTAGCCCCGGCGTGGGGGGGGGCTCGGGCAGAGGCACTTGAACGGACTCCGCCGGTGTCGTGGTCGCGGGCTGATTGAGCTGAGCGGCATTGCCGGCAGCCAATGCCGCCGCAGGCACTTTCTCCTTAAGCGACCACATCTTCATTTCCGTTCGCTTCGGAAGAAGCGGTGGATCAATGCTCGTGCCGAATTCGTAGTTGCGTACATAGAGGTTGGTTCCGTGCGGTACAAGAAAAACCCCCTTGCCGTCATCTTCACGAGTCAGCAAGGTCACTAAGCCCTCGGCTGATTCCGCAACACCTTTAGCTCGTTGTTGGTGAAAGTCGTACTCGCGATTGCTTTTCCACGAAGAGTTTCGAATCCTGTTTGGATCGTACAATCTGTAGCGGTTCTGATCGAAACCAGGCACAATTGGCCCGCGGGTCGGCGGGATCGTCATCCATGGAGGAAGATCCTGCGACTTCAGGCGCGCTTCATTCCAGACTCGACCGATTCTGTCCTTTGCCTGAGTATTAATTCTGCCTGCAGTTGTCTCGATCTGCCCCGGAGTGGCAAGCCGCTTCGGAGCAGGCGGCGCTGACGCCTGGATTGTGGCGGCCTGCGCTCTGTCTGTCTGGGTGGTCTCGCCGTAGGCTTGCAGCGCCTGCTTTGCCAGCGGAGCATACGTGCCTGTATGGTCTAGAAGCTTCGCCAGCTTGAATTCCCGCACGGCATCAGCGTGAGAGCCAAGCCTCGCCAGGACGCAACCCTTATAGTAATGAGCTTCTGCCGCACGACTGACGTCATATTGTGCGCTATTGAGTAGTTGTAATGCTTCGTTTAGCCGACCAGCATTGTATTTCTGGATTGCTAGAGTAAGAGAATCGCCATGAGCGAGCGCAGGACCGTTTGCGGCAGCCATCAGCAGCATTGCTAACGTTAGATATCGAGTAGGCTTCATAGGTTGGGAGCGCCCTGCTTGATAACGCCTTCGTTCAGTATATCAATACTCCTTATACCCGTGCCCTGGCATTTACCCTGGCACAGGGATGGATTCGAGGCATGAGATACGCCCGAAAGAGTTACATTGCCGGCGTCGAAGGTGTTTCCAGGAATAATTAAGGAGGAGTGCTCGTATCGACGGCTTTAACGTCGAGGTCTGGCGACTAGCGGTGCGATGAACTCTTGGGGACCAGACCATTCGAGCTGATTTGAAACTCAGCGGTCATGCCCGGTGCAGGCAACTTTTGCTGCGAAGAATTAGACAGAGCAGGGCTATTGGCCTGAAATCGCTCATTGAGCTGCGTATTCACAAAATTGAGCTCGGGCGGCGCAACGACAAAGTAGTTGCACAGGCGATGAAGATCTGCCAGGTAAACGGTGCGATAGGATGCGAACTTCGCTGCTGCGCGAGCCGCGTCCTTTTCGCCAAGCGCAATGAAGAGCTTATGATAGTCCTCTGTCGGTGGGTTCGCTACGATCCGACCCCGAGTCCGAAGCGTCAGATACGCCGTAAAAACCGACAGTGCGCGGCATCCTGTATCGAAGATGGAGTGCGCAGCATCACTGTACTTTTCCGGACCAATCGTGAGCATTAGCGATGCTGCATCCAAGACTGTTCCCATCTGGGGTATCCAGCCATTGCGCGAGCTTCTCGATCGAAAATAAACCAGGAATGGATAAGCTGTATGACTTTGATAAATGTCGATAATCCATCGTTCGCACAACTCAAGCAGCGCAGTGGCATCGGTCTTCCGGCGCATTGCATCAAACAGCAAAACTCCGTTGCAGATGTACTGCGATCGCGCCGAAATAATCTGAGCATTTACTTCGCGATTATGAAAGTGTGACTGAGTCGCGAAAAGGAAGGAAACTGTCAGCGCCAACAGAACGATACCGGATACGGCCGAGCAAATGACAGTGACCCGCGCAAGAAACGTGCACGCGACCACATCGCCGAATCCGATTGTAAGAACAGACGTTGCGGCGAAGTAAAAAGCGTCGGCTATGTTGTGCAAGTGAGGCGTTATATGCGACCGTTCAGACCAGAGTACAAG
Organism: Candidatus Obscuribacterales bacterium; assembly: GCA_019752635.1. Taxonomy (GTDB): domain Bacteria; phylum Cyanobacteriota; class Vampirovibrionia; order Obscuribacterales; family Obscuribacteraceae; genus JAKFUT01. The sequence goes on from JAIELX010000064.1 coordinate 65,238, forward strand.
GGAGTAACCGAGGACCATCAAAGTCATCCAACAACCCAACAGGGTTAGCACGGCCGCTGGCGCGAACATGGTCAATGCCGCACGAACAAAACTGGACTCGGGGAATCGGCCTGCCAGCCATCGGAGCGGCAACCAGAGCATGCACGAAAGCACGGGAGAGAGTCTGAAATGCCCCGGTCTGTAGTGGGGCACGATGATCGACTGAAAGACGTCCGAAAAAACCCAGAGAATCAAGGAAACTCCGGCAAATGCGGTTAAAACGTCTAGCAGATGGTGAAGCATCAATAGAACACTCTGATCCGGCAGCATGATGATAACAATGCCAAGCGCTCCCGTCATTAGACGGAGCTTCTCAAGCGCGGCAAACGGGCTCAGT
>JAIELX010000028.1 GCA_019752635.1 Candidatus Obscuribacterales bacterium
GTTTCATGTTCTATTTCACTCCCCTAACAGGGGTTCTTTTCACCTTTCCCTCGCGGTACTTGTTCGCTATCGGTCGCCAGTCAGTATTTAGGCTTACCGGATGGTCCCGGCGGATTCGTACAAGATTTCTCGTGTCCCGTACTACTTGGGATTCCACTAGGGGGTCGTTTGCTTTCGCTTACCGGACTATCACCGTCTTTGGTGCCTCTTCCCAGAGGTCTTCAACTAACAAACTTCCATCCCATGTCGTGGTCCCGCTACCCCGAATAGACTTGCGTCTATTTGGTTTGGCCTCTTCCCCGTTCACTCGCCGCTACTAGGGGAATCACTGTTTTGTTTTATTTTCTTCCAGGTAATAAGATGTTTCAGTTCCCTGGCTTACCTCGATTAACCTATTTATTCAGTCAATCGTAACTAGACATTACTCTAGCTGGGTTGCCCCATTCGGAGACCCGGGGGTCGTAGCTCATAACAGCTCTCCCCGGCTTATCGCAGTTTATTGCGTCCTTCTTCGGCTGCTGGCGCCTAGGTATCCTCCGTGCGCTCTTAGTAGCTTAACCAGCTTCAAATTCCTGACGTCGCCTTATTTTTGCGTGCTTGGCTTGACGTCGATCATCACTTGAAGGCTGATGAGATACAGACTTATTATTATGATTCTCAATATGCAGTTTTCAGGGTACAGACGTCGAACTCGCGGCGTTCGACTCGTGCCGTATCGCTTTCGGGATCTTAACGTCTCCCGTCCGCAGATATTTCATACTACCAGATTCGAATTGCGCTTGATCGAGATTTGAATTAATCGTCGTTCAGCCTTGAATGCTGGCGGAAAGTGGTGGAGGATAGCGGATTCGAACCGCTGACCTTCTCGGTGCAAACGAGACGCTCTACCAACTGAGCCAATCCCCCGGACCGAAGCCTTCTTTGGCTGCGCTCGAAGTAGAGTGGTATCAACTTCGAGATCTGAAGCCATTTAGTTTGTCTTCAGATTTTTTCGCATACCGAGGAAGAACAACTGGGCCATCCTGGACTCGAACCAGGGACCTCACCCTTATCAGGGGTGCGCTCTAGCCACCTGAGCTAATAGCCCTCAGCTGCGAATATTCATTCTACCACCGGACGCGGCCGGGGGCCGAGATGTTTCCTTATATGACAAGGGAAATCCGGCGCGGCTAGAACGGCTTGCAAAGTCGGGCTTCGCCCGATTTAGTCGCCACTTGTTGAGTGGTAAGCCTTGCGTTTTTTCACATTGTAGCGCTTCTCAAGTGGGTGCGCTACGGCAAAAATCCTCCATATATAGGAAATTGCATTAGGTCCAATGCATACGAAAGCTGGCACAACCACCACCAGCGGCAGAATCTCCATCCGGTAGGGGCGCCGCCGCGAATCAGCAAAACGTATCCCGCTAGCGGTATACGTTTTGTCCAACAACGCAAGCTGACCTCTTCGCAACGGCAAGCGGACAGCGTCCGAGCAGACGCCATCGGTCAAGCTGTCGGTATCGCGTAATTGCAATACCCGGCATGCGAACACACTCCCCGAATTACCTTTTCAGCCTTTCCGCCTACCGCCCAAGATGACAGCACCATGTTGCGTAACAACGACTACTACGAGCAGATGACAAAATCAGGTCAGCCGGAAGAAGAACCTTAAACTAGAATGCGAAGCATTTCCTCAGCACCAATGATGTCCCGCTGATCAACCGATCTTATCTGCGACACGTACCCCGACTTTGCCAGGTCTTTCATTATGGGATGCAACCAATCGTGCTCAACAACATCAGTTCCTTGCAACGGATAGATGCGAACGTCCTGCCTGCTGACCCGAAGCAACTCGCGTAAAGAGTCCAAGTGAAACTGGTATGTGAAGGGCGAACCGTGCATCAATCCACCAACACTCACATCGCTATAGATGAAGAGCAGGTTAGCGCAAAGCACCAGATCAAAACTTCTGCCCCCGAACGGTAACTTAGGTAATGCACCGGCAACGTATCGCCCGATCTTCTTTCCACTTTCGTAATCCTGCAAGAATGTTTTCATGGCTAGTTTGCGCTCAGCAACAGAAACCAGCTGAGGGTGAAACAAATGCCGGGACTGTACCTGCTTCTGCTGTACTTCCTCCGCATGATCATCAACGAGAGATGCAAGAGTATCGACATCTAGCTCATAGCGCGGATCACATGCAATCACGGTGATATCATGTTGCGCCGCCTGCGCCGCAAAGGCAGAAGGTCCGGCGCTGCAATCAAGCACCCTCTTCCCCTTCAAATCGTCCAGGTGAAGATCGAACATACTTACATATTCGTCAATGCTCCTGCCAAAAAAAACCACATTCTCAAACTTGAATTCTTGTTTTGTCATAAGTTCCAGCACACAATTAATTGGGGCAATCAATCCAACACCTTAGAAAGACCGTTTTATAAACGCATCCACGCCTTCGAACCAAAGCCTAAAAGCTTTCGCTGTTTCCGGATTATCGCGTTTCTTTTCAATCTGCGTTTTTATCTCTGCTTCTAACTTGAGCCGATAAACCTTAAGGTGGCACAACTCCTTTTCCAAATGCGCAGAAGATTCTCCTGCCCTTTCCATCTGCGCTATTGTGCGTTCCAATTTTTGTTGCTGCGCATAAGAACCAATTTTTTCCGCCGCCAATTCCCTCGGAGATCGCAGATATAAGCGATGTTCGGTCGCAGTGTATATCGGTGTGGCGTCCCTAATCGCATTGTAAACTTCCAAATTATTTGCCTTCATAAAATTGTTGAATGCCAAATGCCCGAGTAGTTCATGCGCCGCCACTCGATAGTCCAATGGATCACAAGTCGATCTGCCGGCAAGCACCTCGGCTATACCAAGTGTTAGTTCCTCCGGTCGTTTGGATATGGATGGCAGCGCCAAGCTGTCGATGTCTCCTTTACCATTTCCAAACGGCGCGACTTCGAACTTCTTGTTCACCAACTCCTCAGCCAATGCAGGATCTGTTTTGGCAATTGCGGCCAGGCAATCTTCCAGTGTTTCCCGCGCTTCAACTCCCATCGACATCAACTGTTGTCTCTGCAGCGCATCTCCCTGGCCTAACTCTTGGTGAGGATGCTTCTCAAAGCGATACGGTGAGTCAAAAGATCTCTCCGGCCTATCTCCCGCGTCAGCATCAAACCTACCGGCAGAGGCACTCGCCAGGTCCGTGGAAACCGGCGCGGAATCTGGTTTGCGCTTACGCAAATACTCTGGAATGAAACTATCGTCCTCTTCTGCTGTTGCCTTAATGGGCGCCCCGGTCCGAGTGGAACTATTCGACCGAAGATGAGACCGCGTTGTATCCGTGCTCGAAGTATGGACACCAGCTTTGCTGCTAGCTTGCACACTTGACCGAAGTTCCAAGCCAGGTTCAAACGCCTCTGCCTTGAGCGTCTTGTAAGTGTTCTCAAATTGCAGCATTATATGGCGCCGTTCGGGAAGAACGAATTTCTCAACCATTTCCCGATAGGTCAACGACAAACCTGATTCCTTTTCTCGGTAGAATAACTTAAAAGCTTCTGCCACCACTTCGTCCCGGCACGACAAATATGCGAAATCAACTTCCGCCTTACCGCTCAATCCTACACTGGCCGGGTGCGCATTCGGTTGAATATAATCGTGTTTGCTCAAGGTGTTCTTAAAGTCACCATCCATCGTGCTCTTCTGGAGATCGGCAATGTAAGCATCACGCGTAACTTTAGCGACACTTGGACTCTTGGTTAATACCTTTTCGTCAAACACATGTCCCATCTCATGGTCGTATACAAGGAGACGAGAACCACCGCCATCAAAATTAATCACAATGACTGAACGCCCGTTAATCGCCTTCGCTTCACCCTCAAATGGCTTGGTCAAATCATTAATCAGCTCAAGCCGCCCCGGCTGCTCAATACGATTGTCGATTTTGTCCAAAATTTCAAAGGCGTGCTCGATACTTACATTTCCACGAACCTCAACCGGGATTCCGCGTGAAGTCCGCAGGTAGAAACTGCTTACCGGATTAATAGTGGCAGGCAACTCACCACGCTCGGCCCGAATCGCTATTTCGAACATTCGCGATTTCTCAAGTGCACTTCTAAGTCGTTCCTCACTAAAGTTTTCCTTCTTGCCTACCGAAATTGGACTTTGCGCTCCACCACTCACTGCGGCCGAGCGACTCAGCGCAGCATCGGCGTCCTTGCGAAGTTCAATCAACCGAAGAGTCTCCTTCTCCAGCTCTGCACTGCGCAATCGCAACGCCTCAATTCGTTCATCGATCTCTTGAACTCTGTGAGCGGCTCCACCAGCATTGTCCCTTTCCAGTTTCAACTGCCTCAGCGTTTCGTCAACTTGATGCCCCTCCTCAAGATGCCTATCAATCAGACGCTCTAATCCATCACGCTGCGAATGAATCTCCTTGGACACCCCCTCCAGATGGTCTTGCAGCTTCCCCTTTACCTTTGTATCAATCTCTCCTATTTTCCGTTCGTTACTTTTGACCGCTTCGCGCAGTTTCTCCAATCTATCTTTCTCTGCACGACTGACCGCTTTGTCCTCCAACTCGGAAATCTGCCCCTTCATCTTTTCCTGTTCTTGCTTGAGCGCGGAGCGCGCGGAACCGAGCTTCTCAATTGTGGGCTCTTCTTTCTTAGAAATTTTGGAGAGACCAGCGCTCGCACCTTGCAGCCCAACCGTAAAGGCACCGGCCATTGCACCACCCGCGGCACCGCCGGCGGCGATTCGTCCCAAATTCTCTTCAATGCTTACTTCGGAATCCCAATGAACAGCAGAACCTCCGGCCCCGCCCAGAGCACCACCCTCAACATTGAGCACGAATTCGCGGGCAAATCGTCGATACACGTTTTTGCTCTGCGCAACCATCTCCTCCTGCAAGGTGCGATTGATCTCAGACGCGATACGACAGACCGCTTCGACACGCGTTGCCCCCGCCAGGTCGGGTGAAACCAATTGCTCGGCCAGCTTTGCCACCGACTTCGGGTCGACGGCATCAGATCCCGCGACCAGCGATTCTCGCAGCAACTTAGCCACTCCCTTTCGAGCAACATCACCGGCCTCTTTCGCGACGAGCAACCTGCCTTCATTTTGAAAAAAAACTGAGGTAAGCCGCGCTGCGGCGGCCTCACCGGCGGTGCGAAACAGCCCTTGCGCAGCGGCAAGATCTCCCGCGCCAACTAAATTACCAACGGTAGTAACAAAACCATCCGCAAAAGTGACCATTCCTTGACGGCTCAAATCATACCTCTGGTCGAGTGCCTCGTGAGCACCCACCTTCAATGCACCGCCAGCGATACCGGCTGCGCCCAGTTCTACAACGCGTTTGGCACTTTGCAAATACTTGGCAATCGACTCAACCCGATAAGCTTGAGTCAATCCTTCCGTTGCCCTTGCTACCGCAGCCAATCCTCGAGCCAACTGAGGGAAGCGGCCCAACGCCATCAAGCTAACACTTGAACCGCCGGATGGTACGAGCAGGGCTAAAGTCGCCGCGGTGATCGCAGCATCAACGCCGGTATCAATTAGCCCCTGTTCGGACTGTACTTGCAGATCTATTGCCGATAGCAACCCGGCAGCCATCTCACGCGCTTTCTCAATGGGCAATTCGCGACCGGTTGCTGCGGCGAGCACTTGCTGTTGCTGAATCTCATTGTTGAGGCTCTTCACCAACCCGGGATTTGAATCCCATGCAATCCTGTCCGCAATTGATGAGAAATTGCTGAAGGTATCGTAGTGCTCATTGCGGGTCTCTTGCAGCATTACAAGGGCAGAGGTACTCTCGTCGCGAGCGATTCGTTTGTTGGCGGCCCAATCTGCGCCGCCCAATTCCGAAGCTAATCTCTCACTTAGTGATTCTCCGTATTTGTTTGCGTATGCAGTCCGCACCCCGCTAAGCCGAGCATTGATGTATCCGCTAATGGCTTCATCAGTTACTTCCTTTCCAGTAAACGCGGGCAGTTTTTCTAGTTCTTCTCTTGCTTTAACTCTGTCTCTCAAAGCAACAAAGACTTCGTTGATCTCAGCGGAAGAGGCTCCAAAGCCTTGGACATAGGCGCGAAGTTTGTCTTCCGGCCGCATCTCGCCTTGCCTCAAACAATTTTTGAGCACTTCCGGGTCGGGCAGAGCCGCACAAACCTTCCCAAGCCTGGTCTCATCGCCTAGTAATGCGTGTCGATCCGCATCTGACGCATTCGCGGCATCGCGATACAGCGATTCATAAGGATAGAAATACCCGTTGTTTAACTGCAATTGGAAATCGAGATCCACCGTACCGGTTTTTACCAACTTCTCCCCGAACTGTTTGTAAGCTTGTTCTCCTAGCGCGCGCTTCGTTGCGTCACAATATTTTTCCAGAAGGGCAGGATCGTCGGACAAGCGCTTCGAAAGGGTAGGCTCCTCTCGAAACGCAGCCTGCAAATCTCTTACAACCTGTGATTTATCTGCAGTCCAGCACGAAGCGCGAAAGTTCAGTTTCTCCAATACTGAAAGCTGCGGGCGACTCTCGCCTCTAGAAATTCTGTTCAGAAGTTCTTCAACTACCTTACGTTCACCATCGGTCCACAGTGCAGATTTGTACTTCTCCTCCAACTTCTGTCGGAATTCAGGATTGTTTCTGTAATTTTCGCGCTCAGACGGCTTCATATTTGAAACTGCGTCAAAGATTTTGTTTGCGTCACGCCCATACCAATGAACGTTGTCGTCTATGGCATCTAGAACATCACGACGAGCAGTTTCTAATCCGGCTGAGCGAATTTTACCAAGGTAAAATTCCGCAGATTCTCTTTCCTCTTTATTGAGTTTGGACAAGTCGGGTACCCCTTTCGCGATCGAATACCCGCGATTGAAAGTCTCGCGTTCCGCAGGTTGAAGCGTGGACGGGTCCACCTCCACGTCGAACTTCTCATTCAGGATCTTTAGCAAACGATCTTCCAGCGCAGTTGGTTCGTCCTTGATGACATAACCTTCCAGATGGCTGATAGCATTCCACAGATCCTTGTAGAACTGTCTGTCGAACTTGACACGCATCAGATCTTCCGGGCCCATGTTCTCCAGGCTGCTCAAGAGACTTTCGGCAGACTGATTGTATAAGTACCCGCGATGTTCCAGGACCTTGCTTATAAGCGAACCGCCTTTGTACTTAATGTGGTCTTCCCATTTCGCTAGTTCCGCTTTCTGAGAGTCCGCTGAATAGCCTGAGCCAGCAACAGAAACAAGACCTGCGCGAGTCTCCAGGAAAAACTTGCGAGCTTCCGCATCTCCCTGAACGCTGTCTGCAGCGGCCGGTGGACCTACTAAAAACTTTCCTCGGACATAAGCTTCCCGCTCTGAATCTGCCATATGCTTAATTGCCAATTCAACAGCTTCCACGTTGTCCCAAAGAAGTCCGACACTTTCTCCGGCATGAGTTGCCAAACTCAGTTTTCCGAATGCCTGATAATCCGTAGCACGTTTGTAGTCCCTGTCGGTCAAGTTTCCGGACAGGCCGAGCGTTAGGGTGCCCAACCAACTGGATCCGAAAACCGCCTTCATTCTCTCTTCTCCCTGATTTTGCATGAAAGTTGCCCTCGCCTCAGCTGAGGCCCCGGCCCATGCTTCGGCGAAGAGATCGAGATCTTTGTGATCCAGTCCGAGGTTGGCCAGTGCCAATGTATCCGCGGCGGTCCTGCTTTCCGCTCCTTTTAGATAAATTGCCGCTGCCGATTTGGTGGCAGATGATAGGCTCGAATCAGCGATGACGCGACTGAGCGCGAGCCCCTCTTGCTGGAACCGGTCCGCTACCTCCTTTATTTGCTCAGCGGTCATTTTTGCCAAAGTTTCGCGAATACATTTTTCGTTGCTGGCAGCGGACCGATTAGAGAGCCAATGCTCACGGTCCAAAAGCGCATATTTCAATTCTCCGGCAAAGTCGACCGTATCATTTTGTCGATAGAGCAAATTGACCGCTTTCTGGAAATCTGAACTATTCTTACCGAGCTCGTCCTCCAGTTCTGCTCGTAAATCATGTTTGTACGATGCGCTATATTTTTCATTCCAAAGACGCTCAATCAGCTGCCGCTGGGCAAAGCTATTCCTCTCTAAAATTGCAAAAACAGTTTCCTTATTAATCCCGCCACTCAGCAGGTAATAGCCATCCGGACCATTCATAGCGTATTGAATAGCCGCCATATCTTTCAGCGCGGCTTGATAATTCACATCTTCATGTCGACGGTCAAAGCTGCGATAGGTCTCATTTCTGGCAGAATCAACCAACTTAAAATCGCCGCGATCATTGATGGTGATTTCGCCGGTAAACTTTCCGGCCGGCCCGGCCCATTCCCTACCGTCATTCGTTGAGAACCTTGTCCCGTCGGGCCATGTCACCCCAATGAGTTGATTCGCGCGTTCCGCTCCTGGTTCGCCATACTCAAACTTTCGATTCTCACCTTGAGCCGTGGTCATTTCAACCACTTGCCCCCTTCGATTGAATTTTACGGATCCACCGAACCGATGCTCCAGCAGCTTTTCGCCATTCATTCGCTCGAGAAGTTTTATGCCCCGTTTCGGTTCATCCCAAGTTAGTGTCCCGTCAGCGTGTACTCTCACATCAGACACCTGTGCCTTCGGATCTTTCGCGTTGATCCAACTTCCGCTCTCAAATCGCCAATCTCGATCTACCGCTGGTTGGGTTGGATTTTTCTTCTCAATTACGCGGGTCAATACAGGCAATCCATCGGAGGTTGAATCCCACGTAAACTCTCTTATAGTACCGCTGAGATCCTTGGTAGAAGTCAACCTTCCCTTTTCGTCATAGTGAAACTCTCTCCCACCGCCAGGGTACACGACGTCGCGCAATTTTCGATTCGCGTCGAACGTTCTGACAACGCCTCTGCCGTCCGACTCAGTAGTCGAGACTAAGCGATCGGCTTCGTAGTTGAAGGTTACTTCAATACCTTCAATCAGTTTATAAGCTAACTTCCCCTGGTTATTCCACTTCTCATAAACGCCGGTCAAATTGAAGATTTCGCGGCTGCCATCGCTGGAAGTAGAAACGACTATGCAGTCAGGTAAAACAATTTTCTTTCCAATGAACTTCTCGTTTGAGGAACTGGTCCATACCGCGATGCCGCGAGAAGCATCTGCACCGGGTGCGTTGTAATCCGCGCTCCAGGTATCAACGCCATCATTGAACTTGGCAATTCGACCAGTGACGGAATCATACTCGCAGCCAAATTCAACCCCGTCAGGATTAGTTGCGTTAGTCACACGCCCGGAAGAATCGAGTGTTGCGGTGACGCCATCGTCTCGCTTAATAGTCATGGTCCGGACCGCTCCGGCATCGCATTCGGTATCACTAAGCGAGAGCGAAGGCATAGTCATAGCCGCTTCCATAGGCTTACGCAATGACCGCAAAGCAACTTTGTAATCAGAATTATCTTCCAGGGGCTGCGCCGCGCACTGCTCGGTCAAATCAATGTCATAGTCAATATTGTCCGGTCTCGAACTCGCGCTATCTTCAATGAACCGTGCGTCTGCCATCTTGCTCCCCCCGCCGTTTCAGTTAACACAGTAGCGAGCAGGTGATGACAAAGTACGGTCTAGCGAAGTTGCAGCAGAGAGAGCCGCAACACAGAAATTATCGAATTCTCCGCATCATTTCGTTCGGACGAGTATTCCAAATTGCCTTACTGCTGCGTTCTCCGAATAAATTCGAGAGATCTCAGCGTCGGTAATCGGTTCTCCTGTTTTCTCATGAGCAAGCTTTATCGCTGCTTGAAACTTTGGATCACCGGCTGCATCAAAAACAGGGGCGGTCTTGGCGAACGCGGTAGTCTTGTATATCTCCGGGTTTAGAGCCATCGCCTTCACTAAGTAATCGACCCCGGCTTTCTTCGAAGCATCAACTTTTTCTGCAGGAACAGGCAGCCCTGACATATCGTGCCATATAGGCCAGCGGTTGCTACCGGCCAAAGCTAAGTAGACAGTGGAAGTGTATTGATCAATTCCCCCAAGGTCGCCAAGGCTCTCAGAAACGCGTTCGCCGAATTGGGACAGCGCCGAATGCTTCTTTGCTATTTCCAAATACTTTTCCAGGATAGCGACTCGCACTTGTCTTGCAGCCGGCGTTTCTCCCAGTAGTTTGTGTAAGTCTTGCTCAATATGTTCAGCGGGAATCTCACCCCGGTGGACGCCTTGTTTTTCGTTCACCCCGGGAACCGTCGCCTTTCCCGCCACAGTTTCTAAAACACGCCTGCTACGACTTCTTATCTCTGCATGTTCACTGCACAATCCATCAGCCAAAGCATCGAAGGACGCGACGCCTCGCTGCATTAAGGCCTGCATGGCTTGCTCTCTCTCTCTGAAACTTCTAGCGCCCAGCCGCTCAACCAGCTCTGCATTTGTGATTTCGGGTGAAGGTCCGGTAGCACCAACCAGGTCTAAAGCGTCACGCTGCGACATCGGTACAATTGGTGCTTCAGGATCTTCAGCATCGAAGAGCATCAGGTCCGGAAGGAAAACGGCTTCAGCGGTCTCGGAAGGCACTGCTGCAGAACGCGCAGAAGCGGGCACCGGATCTTCATAGAGTAAGACAGCAACACTTGCCTGGTCGTTTTCAGCAGGCGCGTTCCTTTCATGCCTAAGATCTGCCACTGCGTGCTCCTCCTCATCCGTTCGAATCTTCTGCATGAGGTTATGCCGTCCCGAAGGACAAAGTCCGGTCAGAGGTTTGTTGACACGGAGAAGCACCGGTACGAACCAAAGGATTCCTAGACCGTACTTTGTCATGACTTAAACAACAATATTTGGACATCGCCAGAACCGAGCTGCGCTAAGCACGCTTCGTATTTCCAGTATTTGCAGTACCCTCAGCCCGGATCGCTCAACGTAAGCATCAAGGAGAAATACACGATGTCGGATCAAAATCACGAGTTTGATGAGTGCTCCAGCACAGGGGAGCTAGCACCTGCCGCCGCCTTTAGTGATCCATTCGAACAAACCAATCGCACCTGGACAAAAATCAACAATGAAAAGATGCAAGACCTCAACTCCAGCCTGTTCGGCAGCATAGAATTCACCGACGACAACTCAAAAAAAACAACAGATGAGAACTCTGAAGGAGCGAATGATAGCCGGCACAACAAACTCAACCAGCCTGGCCGCAAAAATGATACCGAGCAGAGCAACCTTGAGAAGCGATCGGCAGGTGCAATCCTGAACTGGTTGCAAGATGGTCGCATTAGTAAGGACGAATCCGAGGCAATGGATTCTACTTTGCAAAAGATATTTGAATCGAAGGGCACAAAAGCAGAGGGGCTCAAAGCAGTCGATAGAGTAATAAATGAGGTTCGAATAGAACTCGATCGTGCCGGTTACAAGCTCGAAGAGCGCTCCCCTCGCATAAAGGATGCAACTGCTCGCGGGTATGATCTCGTGGAGAAGACCACCGGCAAGACAATCTACAAACTGGATTGGGCGCCGGATTAGTCGAGCAAAAACCTCAGGGCGAAAAGGCGACCGGGAGTGAGCACCACGCACCCGGAACGGTCCAGGCACGCGCCGTCTCAATTCTCGTAGCGTTATTGGAGATAAGGGGGTTCGAACCCCTGGCCTCACGATTGCGAACCGTGCGCTCTACCAACTGAGCTATATCCCCGCGATCATCTAAATAAAGCTGGAACAAGAATTCCATTATAGACTTATACCTGCCGGCTTTGAAGAGGACAGTCAATGAATCGAATAGTTCCGACTAGCTTTGCAACCGCATTGCTTCTCACCGCATCATTCTTCGCCATTCCCGCATCCGCTCCGCCAGCTTTCGCAGCGGAAACGGTAACAGCTGCGGCAGCGGTTGGCAAGCAGGCACCCGAGTTCAATCTGACTGACACCAATGGAAAGAAACGCTCGCTGGCAGATGCCAATGGCAAGTTTCTGGTTCTTGAGTGGGTCAACTTCGACTGCCCTTTTGTAAGGAAGCATTACGAAAGCAAAAACATGCAAAACCTGCAAAAAACTTTCACCGGCAAAGGTGTGGTCTGGTACTCAATTTGCTCGTCAGCTCCTAACAGGCAAGGAAACTACACTTCCGAAAAACTCAACGAACTGATGAAAAGCAACGGTGCGGCGCCGACCGCATACCTGGCAGATCCGGACGGCAAAGTAGGCCGCTCGTATGGTGCGACATCCACTCCGCATATGTTTGTGATCGACCCCAAAGGCGTCCTCATTTATGCCGGTGCGATCGACGACAACAACAGCACCGATATCTCAGACGTGAAGCAAGCAACAAATTATGTTCAAAAGGCGTTGACGGAAGCGATGGCTAAGAAGCCAGTTAGCACCCCGACGACGCAAGCGTACGGCTGCTCAGTAAAATACGCCAAGTAGAATTGAAACGAATCGAACATTCCGGAGGATTAATGGAACTCAGGCTTTCACTATCGACGCTGCTCGCTCTTTGTCTTACCGCATCAGCCGCACACGCAGCTGACTGGGAGATTGACGGGAAACATTCCAGCGCCAATTTCAAGATCCGTCACATGATGATCTCCGATGTGCGTGGCCAAATCGGCGGCATAAAGGGCACGGTCAACTTTGACGGAAAAAACGTGGATGATATAAAGGTCACCGCGCAGCTCGACCCGGCAACAATCAATACAGGCGACGCGAACCGGGACGCACACCTTAAGAACGCAGACTTCTTTGATGTGACTAAATTCCCCTCAATGACGTTCGAATCAACGGGCGTAGTTCCGGTGTTACGAGGCGGATTCAAGCTCGGTGGCAAGCTCACCATGCATGGTGTCACACGTCCCGTCGAGTTAACAGTTGACGGTCCTACCGAGTCAATAAAAGACTCGAAGGGAGTCACCAGAGTTGGCGCGGCGGCTACGACCACCATTAAGCGGAAAGACTGGGGACTGACCTACAACAGCACTCTCGATAATGGCGGCGTCGCGCTTGGCGAAGACGTGCAAGTCACCATTGAAGTTGAGTTGGTAAAGAAGGAAACTCCAGCCGGGAGCGCAACGGAAACTCCAGCGTCGCCATCAACAGACAAGAAGGCCGATAAGCCGGTAAAAGAAAAGAAAGTCAAAGAGAAGAAAGAGAAGCCTGTGAAAGCGAAGAAAGAGAAACAGGTCAAGACAAAGACGGATAAAGATAGCAAGGACAACGCGACTGATAGCAAATCAGGCACTTCGTCCAAGTAAGAACAGAATCAATCGAATGCAAAAGAGGCTCCGACGCAAGTCGGGGCCTCTATCTTTCTCGATTGAATCGTCCTGTACGAGTTCTGAGAGCACTGAACTTTTTCCAAGGTTTGTAAGCTCTTAATGTTGGAGTACAGGTCTACAATCATCTTAGTCGAGCATCTTTGTCCAGGACAGCCATCTGACTGAATACCGGTGTTCAGTCACCGAGTAAGGAGGGGGGATTTTTGCTTCGCAGCGCTGAGATTTTTCTAACATCCCCCCTCTAAATGTGCGATCGGCTTCGTAGGAAAACCATCGATGAACGAATCGCCCCCCGATTCAATTGTCGACACCGGCAACGATATCAGCGCCAATCTGACCATCGTTGCTCTTACTACACTTGGCAAGCAGGGTCCGGTCGGGGCCTTGACCGGACTCTGCTTACCAAGTCCTTTGACTTGCGCCTTGCCTTTCTCTTGATCAGCAGGGTCCGGTCGGGGCCTTGACCGGACTCTGCTTACCAAGTCCTTTGACTTGCGCCTTGCCTTTCTCTTGATCAGCAGAGGCCGGTCGGGGCCTTGACCGGACTCTGCTTACCAAGCTCTTTGCTCGCAACGAATCAGTCGTCTGATTTGACTGTGAAGTGATCAATTCCGATGCCTAGCAGCGCCTCTATCGCCTTACGCCGGTCCGATTCCGGTATGACGGGGCAACTGCTATCCTCTTGCACTTCCTGCTTCTTTACGGGCACAATGCCACGAGAGCTGTCCTCCGGTCTGCCGAACCAGCGACCGCGGCCCTGTCCGGGAGTCTGTCCGCCTCGCGCTACAGACCTCAACTGAGATAAAGAGTCGCGTCCACTCGGACTTGTCATTCTTACCATCGAGTCTTCCGATGAGAAATTCCGTTCTGTCGTCTCCGGCGCCCCTGCCTTCCGCTGCTTCTCTTCTTGCGCATTCTCGGTCTTTCGACCAAGTCCAAAGAATCTCAAGAACATTGCCTCCCCCTCCGCGCCAACATCTCTAATACGAAGATGACCGCAAAAAGTTCAAGGATTGGACAGGCACTTTAACAACTCTTTACAACCCTTGCGATGCCGCAGATTAGCGCTCCCCAATGTAACGCGTGAATGGGGGGTTCCCACATTCACGCCCCCGGGGGCACGCCCCTACCATTGCATGGAGCCGTGTGACAGGTGGGAACAGTATGCCGTTGGAAAGTCCAAATATTCCTGTGCTAAAACCAGGAATAGATTTAGTGCCTCCGTCGGGCACGCAACCCGCAGCTGACGCAGCGGCTCTAAAACTGTATGAGGACGCAACCCCGGCGGTGGTTCAAATCGATACGAACAGAGGGCGCGGAACAGGGTTTTTCGTCGATAAGGATGGCACAATCGTCACCGCAGCACACGTGGTACTGGGCACGAACGAACATTTTGCCGTCACCAAAGACGGTACCCGCTACAGACTGCAAATCGAAAAGATCGACGACATTAACGACCTTGCAGTGATGCGGCCGCTCAACATGCCTGCAAATCGCCCGTTTCTGGCACTAGCTCCGGACTCAAACCTGAAAGCCAAGCAAGAATTGTTTGCGCTGGGTCATCCGGAAGGTCTCAGACCTGCCTACATATCGCCCGGCACCTACCGAGCTCCGTCGACAACACTGAACCTGCTGGCCAAGATTGCACCCGCTGATGTGGGAAACCTGGGAAAGAGACTTCACACTTACACGCCCAAGGAGCTTTTTGATCTAAAGGACTCACTGGAGCGTCCGCTGGTCAATTCGGACTTACACATACGTCACGGCAATTCGGGCGGGCCGCTAGTGGACGCCAATCAAAAAGTGGTGGGTGTATCCGACATGATCAATCCATCGAATCCATCGGAGTCCTATTTTGTACCGGTCGAGAAGATCCACGATTTGATGGATCCCCGAAACAAAAAGTTTTCGTTCACCTACTCCAGAATGCCGGAGCAGTGGACCCAGAACTATCTTTCCAACTGGCAGGCACGCCCCGGACTGGCAATGTTCCAAACGAGCATGGTTGGTGCTTGCGGCTATGCTGGATTTGAGGCTCTTCGCCGGGCACCACTGGTGGCGGGTACCGGCTTCGGCGCTTATGGAGTTGTGTCATTCGGTCAGGATTTCTCCGATTTGTTGAACGCAACCGACCCCATGGATCGATGGAAGTATGGACTTTCCAGCGCCGCAGATCTCACGGTGTCCGCCGGTGCCCTAGCGATGATGTTTCCCAAAACCCGACCGTACGGAATTGCGGCCATCGGACTGGGCGTGGCAGGAAGGACTTCGACAGACTTCATCCGAAATCGTCTGGTCCTAACAGACACAAGTCGCACCAACGGAGAAACAAGAGCTCCATACGACCTGGATTTCTAGGCACTGCCACCGAGCACTGATATTCCCGACAACAACCACCACCGACACAGGAAACGAAATAATGGGCGCAGGTGATCGCAACATACCGGTACTGAAGTCCGGACAAGATTTGATTGTTCCGCACGAGGTCCAGCCACGCCCGGACGACATCGCCAGAAAGCTGTACGAAGCTGCGCAACCGGCCATGGTGCAAGTCAAAACGGACACAGGCTCCGGAAGCGGTTTCTTTGCAGGCCGAAACGGCGAGATCATAGCGTCGGCGCACACAGTGATCGGCAGCCGCGAACAGCACATTGTCGGAGCTGATGGACGGCAATACAAGGCCGAAATCAAAGCAATTGATGACGTTAACGATATCGCCATATTGAAGATCAAAGACGGTTCGCCGCGACCGGATCACAAAACACTAGAACTCGGAACGACAACCGGTCTAACGCAGGATCAAAAAACCTACACCTTCGGATATCCCAATCCTTATCGCTCGGCGTACGTTTCCCCCGGCTATATTCGGCATCTGACCACGCCGCAAAGTGCGGTCTTCAGGGCTCAAGCGGATGGCGGTCAAAGACTGATCGATAACATTGCCGCGTCGAGTGTGGAAGAACAAACCGACATGCTCAACTTTCTGAAGAGACCGGTCGTTCAGAGCCGCAGTAATTTACGCTCCGGATTTGCCGGAGGTCCGGTATTGAGCGAAGACGGCAAGGTAATCGGAGTCACCAGCCTAGTAGACGTGTCATCCGAACAGGGCTACGCCACTCCGCCCGAGTATGCGGGTCTCCTTCTGGCCAACGGCAAGGCAAAGTTCAACTTCAAGTATGAAACAACAGCTGCACCGTGGGCGGAACAATACAAATCAGACTGGCGACACAACCAGATTGCCGCGGTTGGCTACACCGCTCTGGGTGCGGCTGGAGCGGCCGGAAGCTGCGCTTTCGTTCGCTACGCTCCAAAACTGGGAGGCGTCGGCATAACAGTCGCGTCCCTCTCAATGCTCGGCGGCGACGGGTCCGCCTTTCTCGACAGCACTGATTCTGCCGACAAATGGAAACACGGATTAGCATCACTAGCAGACACCAGCACTGCAGGCGGTGCGTTATTGTCGATGGTGCCGCGAGCACGTCCTTATGGATTAGCCCTGATGGCCGCAGGTGCCACGGGCCGGGTCGCCACCGAATTCATTCAAAATCGATGGACCCTGGTTGAAACCACAAGAACAGATGGCACTGACAGACCGCCGCTCGATCCAACAAAGTATCTGCGTTAGAGAAAGCACGGCTCCGGCTCCCGCTCCCGGGTTACAATGAACTCCGGACACCGGGAGTACATCATTTTGTGACTATTTCTCTCACCGTAGCCAGGCTGGCAGTTAGCGGAGCACTGTTCACGTGCTTGCTTGCCTGCCCGCACGCGCAGGGACAGAAAACAAGAACAAGTCAATCGCCTACGGATTACTGGCGCTCGGTCCAAGCGCAGCAGGCTGCGGACTACTATCGCTATGCGCGTAAGCAGCAGAATACCAGTGGATACAATCAATACGGTCACTTCGGACCGGCTTTCGAACGAATCGACGGAATGCTGGCACAAAATCGCCAGCATTTCACGGACTACGAAATCAACGACGTTTCTTCGCGCATTTACGGTCTGAAACAACGCATCGCATCGAGCGTGGCTCAGGGCTTCCAGACTCACCAGTTTCAGGACGACGTCTCCTCTCTGGAAGCTGAGATCAGCCGCAAAGTAAGCGACTCACTGGCCAATATCAGCTCGGTCGAGCAACACTTGCATGATACGCTGAGCCGGGTGGAGCAACTCTTTTCCGCCCACAGAAACAAAATGCCGGACTCCGACTACGAAGAACTGGAAAACCGAATTCGTCGACTGCGTGATCGGTCGACAAGAGAGACACTGGTCACCAACGGCGTCGGCAGCAATAACGACTCTGCCGATTTCGCCGACGAAGCGCGCAAGATCGAGTCGGCCATCATCGGTAAAAGTCTCCTTCACCGACCGGAGCCGCAGGACAGTAACAACGATGCCGAGGCCCAAACAAACGCAAAGGCAGAAAAAGCTCCCCCTCAGAAAGAGGCAAGTTCTCCTGTTCACTCAGGCGGGTTAAGCAGCTATAGATTGGAGCCGACACCCACAAGACAACCGTTACCCCCGACACCTTCTCTGGCTGCAGTTTTCGACAAAACCGAAAATCGATTGCTCAATTTGCACGAAGCGGAACAACTGGGTACTTTCGATATCGATATCTTCAGCGAACGCGTCCTGAAGCTGAAGCTCAACACCAAGAAGATGGCAGCTAAGACCGGAAAGCTTTCAAAGAGGCAGGAAGACTGGCTGCGAGTCGAGCTGGACAAGCTCAATGAAGAAATTTCAGAACGGACCCACTCAACGGAGTAACTGCGCTACTTGGTGATCTGAATGCGATCAAGTTCTCTGCCATCCGCGGCAAGCTGACGCAAGAGCAACACTCCCTTGTTTATCTCACAGCGCGTGTAGGAGTAAACTGCGGCATACGTCGCTGTGAACGATTCGCGCTTCTCCGGAATGTCGAGTTCTCTTTCTGCTGTAGCAGGGGCGCCACCACAACCGGTTACGATGTAGATCGGCGCATTCGGTTTGGTATTGGTCTTGCCGTCAAAAGTTTTGTCCAGGGTAAATTCGCCGACTATCTTGTGCCCCAGGAAATTAGGAGCCTGCCACTGGTTGGCTTTGAACTTCAACGGATAGCTTCGTTGATAGTTGTGAACGTGTCCGGCGAAGACAATGTCCACTCCATACTTTTCCATCAACGGAGCAACGGCTCTCATCTGCTGCTCATGCGCGTGGCTGTTGCCTGAATGAAAGGCCGGTTGATGCATCGCGACAAATCGCCACTTGCACTTTGCCGCCTTCTTCAAATCCTCCTCCAGCCATGTAGCCATCTTTTGCGAACTCCAGTCCACATAAGGATTGGCATCAAGCACGGTCCAATGAGTATTGCCGTAGTCGAACGAGAAGTTCGCCATGCGTGGAAAATGCGTGCCGGCTTCCGAACGAAACTCCGCCAGCGCAATTTCGTGTGCCGCAATCGGAGTTGCATTCGGCTCGCCGAATAACAGTGCCGGACCATTCAACGGCTGGTCCCAAAACAAGTAGTAAGCAAGTCCGTCCGCAAACAACTTGAAGTTGCCCGACACACCGAAGGAACCGTTGTAGAGATCATGATTGCCGGGCGCCGCATAGAACATGGTTGATCTCAAAAGCGGTGCGCCGGTCTCAGGCGAGGCCGAATCACAGTTGTAAATCGGAAAAAATTTCTCCAGGTACTCACCGGTTCGTCCATGTTGATAGACCAGGTCGCCCGTTAGAACGGCAAAATCGATGCCGTCTTTGTACATTTTGTAAGCCAGTTGTTTCTGCGCGGGGCTGCCCCATCCGCAATCGCCGAAAACCGCAAACTTACAGTTATCACTGTTGACCAGCGGTGCGACCGCGGAGCTTTGAAAGATGGTCCTGTTGCCATCCTGAATTCGATACTCAAAGGTTTTACCGGCGGGCAGGTTCTCTAAAGTGACCGACGAAAGCAAGAACACTTCCGGCGAATGGCGCACAGGCATGCAATTTACTTTCGAGCAATCCGACCAATCGGCCTTGCCGGCCGGACGCCACTGCATACGGTATCCTTCACGCCCGTCAGCTGGAGTAGCCCAGATAACCTTTACGCGATCCGCGCCAGGCTCACTGCCCGCCTGCAAGTACGGAGAGACCAGAAACGATGCTGGCGTGATCTCTGCCAGGGCTGATCGAAAACACAAGATCAGACACGCGAACAGAGTTAGAGTTACCAGCCCGGATGCTAGCGCTGCTCGATAGCGGAGAAAGCGGAAGTTTTTTGTCACGAGCTTATTGCGCACTTCCCCTTGATGCGGTGGAGCGCTTCCGCGCATCAGCCAACACCGGATCAATGTATTTCTTGAGAGACTGGTCGGAAGCAGCCACCTTCTCGCAGATCTCCATAACTTTGGGATGCTGCTCACAATTGCTTGTAAGCGACCATTTTGCAGCACTGGCTAGCATAAGCTTGTTCAGATTTTTCTGGTCGCCATCTGCCCAGGGCAAACTGGTCAGCAATCGTTTGACGTACTTTTCGTCTCCCGAACCGCAATAGGCGCCCCACAACATATCGAGCAAGGCTGTACTGTCCATCGGCATTTCATTTATCAATGGAGGATCACTTTCAATTTGCTTTTTGAACTCGGCTTGAGGTTTCTCCGGCAGTGCTTTACACAATTGCTGCAACATTTGCTTGCCTTGAGACGTATTCGACCACCAAATAGAGGTCAAAAGCAACGTACGATTGCTTTCCTTCATCGGTGCAAGGGCATTAAACCAAACAGCAATCTTATCCGGGTTTTGAGCGAACACCCGACTAAGAAATGCTTGAAACGGTGCCACGTAATCACCGGTGAGCAGGTTATTGCGGTCGGCGTAGAGGACAGCAGGAACCAACAGGTCCGGTTGTGGATGCAGATAATAGTAGGTCATCCATCTACCGAGATCATCCGCGGAGGCAATCTCCTTAGGTTGCTTCATCCTCGCTTTCAATTCCGGAGATACATTCTCGGCCGAAACCGAAGGTCCGGATAGTGCACCGAAAGTCGCCATTAGCGCCACTGCCGTTGCCGAATTTCGCAAGAATGCTCCCGCTGATCTCTTATCAGATTTGTTAGACACTGCTGCGCTCTCCTGTCTTTTTAACTTCTGCACTTGTACTGAACTGCTGTCAAAACTAATAATCGCTACCGTCGTATAGAACCATGAATCATCAAACCTGAGCCTTTGCCATGTCGCGATCCGGATGCTGGAAAAGTAGAACACCAATCGAGGAACTGAAAATCAGTGCTGCCATAAGCAGAATTGCAGAGTTGAAGTTTCCAGTTGCAGTCGAAAGCCATCCGGTCAAATACGGAGCCAACACACCGGCTGCAGCCAGGAAGCAATCCATCAGACCCAAACTGGTGCCGGCACGATCCTTTGCCAGGTCGGAGTTAAGTGCGTAGAACGCCGCGTTCGGCATGAGTCCGAATCCGATGCCCAATGACACCAGAACAATCACCGTATTGATGTCGCTCGTCATCGTCACGGGAATGAAGCAGATCGCCGAAAGCATTTGCGTTACCCAAATCAGGTGCGTGCGCGATTTCCTAATGCTACCGGTTTTCTTCCAGAGATAATCGCAGATGAATCCAGCAGCCAATAGCATGACGGCCGCAGTTAACCACGGAGCCACCAGATAGACTCCCACTTCTTTGATCTTCAAATGATAAGTCTGTTCAAAGAACCCGGGCAGCCATGAAACGGCGAAGAATAGAAGATAACCGAAGGAGAAGAACGCGAAATTGTTGGCCATCAGCGAAGGATTGAAAAGAATAAACTTCCAGGTAGTGGTGCCCGCAGCAAGGTGATGCTTGCGCAACTCATCGTCGGAGCCATGCTTGGACGGCGGGCGACCTTCGTGAATAAGATCAAGTTCCGACTGCGAAACATGCTTACTATTTTGCGGATAGTCGCGGAACAAGAACCACCAGAAAACCGACCAGACAATGCCCAACGACCCCAGAACCACAAACATGGTTTTCCAACCGAGGTAGTGAATGAGGTTAGAAATCAGCGGCGCGCCAATTGCCGAAGCTATGGGCACGGCAGCTAGACTGATTGCGGTGGAACGCGCACGCTCGGACATCGGCAACCAGTCCGTGACAGCGCGTGTCATCGCAGGAAAACACGGACCTTCAGTTATGCCCAGCATCACGCGCAAGAAGAACAGTGATCCAAACCCGCTGCACGTGGCAAGCAACGCGGTGCAAATTGACCAGGCGATGGCCGAGCCCGCCCACACTTTGCGTGCCCCCCACAGATCGACAATGATTCCCCCGCCCAGGGTCATTATCGTGTAGCCAATGCCAAAAGCCGCCGAGATGGTACCAAAGTCCATGTTGGTCAGGTGGAACTCTTCCTTCAGCGGTCCGATCGCATAGGAAATCGCTGAACGATCCATGTAATTGATCACAATGATGATGAAACTAAGGGCGATCACGACCCAGCGGTAGTTGGAATTCCCTGGCGCTCTGTGAACGTGAGAAAGAGGTTCGGGATTCGGTAATGCTTGCTCTGCGTCACGCACTTCGTTTAAGCTACCCACTTGACAGCCGCCTGTATTTTGCTCTCCCGCTTTTTCCGAACACGTTGTTGCGCGGAACGCTTGCTTGCGCTCACGTTCTATTGACAGCGAGGAACTTATTGTAGACCGCGACGCACTAAGTTTGAAGTGGAAAAGCTAAGGGAACACTGACTTCAGAGACAAATTTTTTTTCTAAGCTGAGAACGGAGAGAGGTATGGACGCCAAAGACTTTAAGAGAGCGGGGCTTTTGGTCATGTTGGCAATATTGGCCGTGACCGCTCCTGATTGGTTAAATCCAGCAAATCAAAAGGCTTCTAACTATAACGCCCCCTGGGTGTACCCGGCGTTGCAACCTCAGAACTAGACCACCCATAAGTACAATCTAAGATGGCAAGGTAGAAAGATTGGGGAAGGCTCAACGCGCCCCGGTTATTGAGCGCAAGCGACTTCAATCGCAAACCCCGACTGCTGACAGTCCTAATACGCTGACGGATTCAGCAGTCCAGACGTAACAACCTTCGCGTAACGGGTATATTGCTTGCGTCGGGTTCGCAGAGGAAGCCTCACCGTGCCTACCGCTATTCTTGTCGAAGAGAAAGTCCCGGGTCAACCACCGTCCAAGGGCTACCCTGTGACACTACCGGCGGATCGAATCACAGTTGCGCAACTGATTCGCATCTATGTGGAAACACAAGTCGAAAATTACAACACCACAAGAGTTTCCACCGCCTGCGGTGAGAACTATACGTCGAAGGAAGAGCTGTTGCTCAATCCGGCGAAAGAAGATAAACGCTTCAAACCGGCCCGGTGCGAGAGCGAAGTCGAGAGAGCGCTGGTTGCCTTTCAGGCTAACAAAATCTTTCTGCTGATCGATGGAAAACAGGCTTCGGAGTTGTCGGAAGAATTAGATCTAACTTCGTCCAGCAAGGTTACGTTCCTGAAGTTGGTTCCGCTGGTAGGAGGCTAGGAAATGACCGAGTCCACTAACGTGATATCGATCAGAATTGTAGAAGAATCAAAACAGCTGATTGAAGCACTGATGAACGCCTATCAGTCCACCCCGCGAAACTCGGCTTGGCTAAACAATCTGGCCGATATAGACCTGGCAGCGTTTGAGCCGGCGAAGCAAATTTTGAAAGGTGCGCCGGATTTGCAATCACTCATTTTGATAAGTTCCTTGCGCATACTCGTCGAATATCGCCGCGATGGTTCACCACAATGGGCCATGAACTCAAGAAGACAAGATGTCTTGCGCCAGCTGGTAATAAAACTGTCCAAGAAACCACTGCCGTTATCCGCGAACGAGCTCGCTTTCATGATCGAATCGGCCGGGCGCCTGTGCGGGAGCACTTACGAGCTCCCGGGTACCGGGATCCTGTCGCTGGTTGAGAAAGCATTAGGCCCGCAAGAACCGAACGAGTCACTGAAGGCGGCCCTGACCGGATACAAGAAAACGCTGAAACGAGAAAGACATTCCGCAGAATATACATCTGAAAGCGAAGCGAAGAAACTGGTTCGAAGAATCGAAATCCTTCTTTCCGCTGATGACGAAAATACAAAATTGGTGATCGAGCCCGGTGAAGCATGGGGCGATCAGGCCATTAAAGACATCCAAGTAGCACCACCGGCGGAGCGAATTGCATGGTGCCGATTACTGGAGTTCTACTCACTAGGCGCATCCGGTACCAAGCCATCGGGCAAATGGCTGAAGCAAGCCAATGCCCTTATCGCCCCGCTAGGTGAGGCTACGTTCGTGAAGTACGCCACGAGCTGGCTCGGCTTAATGCCGCAGAAAGGAACCCGTACAGAAATCAGATTGAACTACGGCTTTGAACCGGATCCGACCGAGATTATCTGCGCGACCAATACGGAGCTACTTAAGGGATTGGCATGGAGTTGTGTCTCACACAAAGATCCAGCATTAACAACTGCACTCGGAGACGCAGCTGAAGCGTCTTTCAAGAAAGTAAAGAACCTTGGTCCGCGTTGTCCAAAATTAGGAAATGCGTGCATTCACACTCTTTCCGAAATGAACACAAAGGAAGCTATCGCCCAGATCAGTCGAGTGCAATCTCGCGCGAAACACGCTTCTTCCAGGACACAGATCGAGAAGGCAATAGGTAATGCCGCAGAACAAGCGGGGATGTCGGTAGACGACCTTCAAGATCTGGGAGTCCCGGATTTCGGCATGACCGAACAAGGAGTAATTACTAAGCCCTTCGGAGAATGGTCAGCCAGGCTTGTGCTGAATCGCGACGGTGCGGAAACTACTTGGATTCACACAAGCGGCAAACAGCAACAAGGACTCCCCTCGGTCGTGAAGAAAGACTTTGCCGACGACGTCAAATCACTGAAGAAGTTAGAATCAGAACTCGAGAAGTTGTTGCCGACAATCGGAAGCAGAATAGAGCGAAGCTACATTGATCAACGCCACTGGCAATTCGCCGCATGGCGCGATCGCTACCTCAACCATCCCGTCTGCAGCGTTTTCTCACGGAAGTTGGTGTGGAGTATCAACGGCCGGGCCGGTATTTGGAATGGTGAAAAGATTGCTGATATAGACGGCATCGCGATCGAGCCTGAAGATACTGCGATTGTAGAATTGTGGCATCCCATAGCAGCAGATCCCGCCACAGTGCTTCGCTGGCGCCGGAAGCTCGCAGAACAAGCAATCGTCCAACCCTTTAAACAATGTCACCGCGAAATCTATGTTCTGACTGACGCAGAGCGAGAAACCGCCACCTATTCGAACAGATTTGCCGGTCACCTCATTCGCCAGCACCAGCTGCAACACGTATGCATGAGCAGAGGCTGGACTTATCAACTAATGGGTAGCTTCGATTTCCAAAGCATGCCGACACTGCAGTTACCGCGGTGGAACATGTCGGTGGAGTATTACATAGAAACTAGCGACAATGGTGATGAAGAAACCGTCGGCGGAATTTATCGGTATGTTGCAAGCGATCAAGTCAAATTCGTTCGAGAATCTTCGACTCCTGTCGAACTCACTGCCGAGATCACAACACAGTGGCAAGCGATGGCTGAATTGATAAACGGTCTGGCAACCAGATCAGCCAGGTTCAAGAAGCAGAAGGGAACACAATTTGTGCAATACGAGGCGGTTCCATTGACCGAGATTATGCCCGTAGTGTTTTCCGAAGTAATGCGCGATGTCGATTTGTTTGTCAGTGTTTGCAGTATCGGCGCCGATCCTGCTGCCGGCAGCTACGGTCATGTTTGGCATGACGCTGCCTTCGGGGAATTGACAAAAAGCGCTGAGACCAGACGAGACGTTCTTGCAGAACTAATTCCAGTACTTAAAATTGCCCCCCGTTGCCACATAGAAGGGAAGTTTCTCCATGTCCAAGGCGACATTCGCAACTATAAGATCCACCTGGGCACAGGCAACATCATGATGGAACCCAACGATGAATACCTGTGCATAGTTGCCTCGCGCGGCAAACTAGAACCGAAGGATAAGGTATTCTTGCCATTCGAAGGCGACCACCTGATTGCCGTTATATTGAGCAAAGCATTCTTGCTTGCCGAAGATACAAAGATTACGGACAGTTCTATAGTCAATCAGATCCGCCGCAAGATGTAGAACGATAGTTCCCTCCGACCTCGGCGTGCAGTCCTACCCCCTTGTGATATTATTCGTCCATTGTCGCAACTCGGACGGAAGGTCACTATGCTCGGCACAAACGTTGAAACACCGCCGGTTAATCTCTTCGATTTCGAAAAAATTGCAGCACAGAGAATTCACAAGCTAGCATTCGATTACTTCGCCAGCGGAGCAAACGACGAAATAACGTTGAGAGAGAACCGACAGGCGTATGAGCGTCTACGACTATATCCTCGAATGCTGCGCGATGTCGATAATCGAACGATGGAAGTGTCGCTGCTAACCGGTCAGAAAATATCAATGCCGGTCATAATCGCTCCGATGGCATTTCAGAGAATGGCGCATCCCGACGGCGAGTTAGCCACCATCTCCGCAGCAACCAATGCCGGCACCATTATGTGTTTGAGCACACTTTCTACGTGCTCAATCGAAGAAGTGGCCTCGCGCTCTTCCGGCAACCTCTGGTTTCAATTATATGTTTATCGCGACCGAGGCATTACAAGATCGCTGGTGGAAAGAGCGGAAGCGGCGGGATGCAAGGCACTGGTGCTCACCGTCGATTCACCAATGCTCGGACGCAGAGAGCCCGATGTCCGCAATGCATTTTCTCTGCCGGAAGGAATTACTGCCAGTAATTTACTCGGCGCCAACTTGCACGCATTGCCGAAGATGTCTGATGACTCAGGATTAGCCGCATACATCCACACCCTGTACGATCAGTCTTTGACGTGGAAAGACGTTGAGTGGCTGCGCTCAATCACCAACATGCCCATCCTTGTAAAGGGAGTACTGCGACCGGATGACGCGGAGCTTGCCGTGATACACGGTGCAGCGGGCGTTGTCGTTTCCAATCACGGCGGCAGGCAACTTGATACCGTTCCTGCCACCATTTCCGTTCTGGAAAAAATCGCAAATCAGATTCACGGCAAAGCGGAATTGTATGTCGACGGCGGTGTTCGTCGCGGAACAGACATCCTCAAAGCACTAGCCCTGGGAGCAAAAGCAGTTTTACTCGGAAGGCCGATTCTATGGGGACTCGGACACAGCGGGCAAGCAGGTGTTGAGCTGGTCCTGTCGCTCTTGCGTCAGGAGTTGGATTTGGCAATGGTGCTTTCCGGCTGCGCATCCCCCCGAGAGGTTACCCGAGACCTCGTGGACTAATGCTTTGCTACCAGACTGTGCGTTGCCCTGAAGCGACGAGAGTGATAGGCTTGAGTAATGGCAACCAAGCAAAACGAACAGACAAAAGTAATCGGCGCCGTTCTGGTGATAGTAGGACTTGCCGGTCTGGCTTTTCTGTTTTTCCAATCGCCCTTGGCACATCAAGGCGATATGACAGAACCAACAAAAGTGAAGCCATCCATCACCGAATTGAAGGAAGGAAACTCCCGACAAATCAATGAAGATAAACCCGGTGAAGAACTAAACATCGCCGACCATAAAGTCAGCGGACACTTTACCATTTTCGACTTTTATTCCGAACACTGCGGTCCGTGTATGCGAATAGCTCCGGAGTTGGTGGAGCTGACGAAGCAGCGCCCCGACATTGCCGTGCGCAGCTTAGATGTGGATCGCCCGGGGACTCAGGGCATTGATTGGGAGTCTCCTTTATGCTCCCAATATAACATTCACAGTTTGCCTCACTTCATAATTATGAACGCAAGCGGCAAAACAATTGCCCAAGGGCGAAGCGCCAGCGAGAAGATCATAAAGCTGATTCAGAAGGCCAACTACGAGTAGGAGTCTACAATATCATCGTTATGATGATGTTCAACTGAGCCGCTAAGCAGGCGTTCCTTGATCGCGGTAACATCTTCTATTTCAATTCCGAGCCATTTTCTATTCTTGCTCTGGCACACGGCAAAGGTTGTCCCGCTGCCGCCGAAAGGATCAAGAACAATATCTCCCGGCTCGGTGGAGAGCTCAACTACTCGATCGAGAATCTTAGTCGAAAGCTGGTTTGCTGCACGAGCAGAGGATTTGAACTTGCGGTGACGAACCGGCGGCACATCGGTCCAAACGTCTGTAAGATTCACGCCTTGCGCATTCATTGCTTGACGATGGCCGCCATAATCCTTGATCTCGCCGGAACAATGCCGGCAAACTTCAATCGGGGTGCGAATTTTGCGAAAAGTTTTAGGCTTGCCTTTGGTGTAATAAAGCAAACTATAGTGACTGGGATAAAGACGACCACTGATCGGGAAACCGAACTTGATGTTCACCGCAATCCAATGGCGAAAGTCCAAACCTAACTTACTCAATTCGGCGCCGAGCAATATGTTCCATTTCGGCAAATTATATAAAAAGAACGCTCCACCGGGACGCAGAACACGAGCACATTGCGTCATCCATTCAACGCACCACTGTACATAAACTTCTTCCGAAAGTGCATCGTTGACCTTGTCTCCGTAGATTTTGTCCAAATTGAAAGGCGGATCGGCAAAGACAGTATCAATCGACTCACTTTTTACCAGGGGTAAGATCTCATTACAGTCGGCTTGATACAACGCACCAAATTCGGTGACCAACACCGGCTCCGGTGCCGCAGCACTGATTGTCTCTCCAAGCCACGGAGATTTCGGCGTAGGAAGTTTCATGCTACTGCTGCTTCTCCGGCTGCCCGTGGCCTATCAATCCGCCGACAGGAGTGACGTCGACGGCAATTGAGCGCATCGCATCCGATCGCCGAATGATACCAACAAGCTTTCCCTCTTTCACCACCGGCACTTCCCGCGTTTCTTCAAGACTAAACAATTGAACAACTTCGTCCATGCTTGTTTCCGGGGTCACGGAGACTGCTCGCTGATCGACAAAATTGCCAATAGTCGCCTCGGCGGGAAACTCATAACGTCGAAAGCGGCGCAGCTCGGTTTCATGTAGAATGCCTATCAGCACATCGTCACGCATCACTATGACGCGTTCGCGTTCGGGGTCGGAAAAGACCTCCTCTAGTTCCGAAGCAGGACGGCTACCATCCACAGCCATGTAATCCGTCGTCATAAAGGCCGACGCGATCTTGGGCTTCTCCGGCGCAGTGAGGCCGCTGTATTCACGCAGCAAATCGTAAACAGATCCCTTATCCAGACGAGACCCCACAAAGACGGCAATTGAATTGGCCAGCATCAAAGGTAATACCAATTGGTAATGACCGGTTATCTCAAAAATGATCACAACAGCGGTTCCCGGCACACGAGCAACTGATGCGAAAAATGCGCCCATTCCAACAAGAGCCATTGTCTGCGGCGAACCGACGCCGAAGGTGTAGACCTCCAGATAAGCGACCATCGCGCCCAAAGAGGAGCCAAGTACAATTGCCGGCGCAAACAGCCCCCCGGGAGCGCCGGAACCATACCCCACCAGCGTTAGAAAGAAAAAGCCGACAAAAACAAACGGCATCATGTACCACTCGGAGTGTCCGGCAACAATCCAATCGCGTAATGTTGCGAAGTTTCGCAGATGAGGATCGGGAATCGAAGCAATAATCAAGCCGGAGATCAGCCCGGCTAAGCCCACTCGCAGAGTCAGAGGCAACTTGGCCAATACTTCGCGGTAGAACTTAAGTGAAAGCAAAATGCCCCGATTAAAAACCACGCCGATGACACCGGCCGCGGCACCAAGCAAAACCCAAAAGAGGAGGTCATGCGGCGCAAATGAGATCTGAAGCTCAGCGATTTGACGCGACGTTTCCACGTGCGGTGCGTTAGCAAGCCTGGTGGCGACCGACGCCACAAAACAAGCCGCCAAAGCGGTGCCAACAGTTTCGGTTGAAACGTCTTTCAGCAATTCTTCAATTACAAAAAATACTCCCGCCAGTGGCGCGTTGAACGCAGCGGCCAACCCAGCCCCCGCTCCGGCGGCGACAAGTTGACGTGTCCTCGATGGAGGGGTCGGAAAAAATCGATTCAGGTGAGCGGCAATGGCAGCCCCCATGTGAACAGTAGGACCTTCCCTTCCCAAGAACAATCCTGAGCCCAAAGCAATACTTCCTGCAAGAAGCTTGACCGCTGCAACCCCGATGTCCAGAGGCAGTTTCGCCCCGAGAATAAAGGCGCGCACTTGCGGAATGCCACTGCCATACGCAGTCGGTGAAAATCGCTGCACTAGAAAGCCGCTTACCAGTCCGCCTGTCAACCCTACGGCAGGCAACACAACCATAGGATTGGCAAGAGTACAAAGATAAGTACGCAATTGCCCTAACCAGAAGACACCATTTTCAAGAGCTAAGGCGCTGAGTCCGGCAGCCAATCCAATAATGCACGCCTGAATCACCTGCACACGACGGGAATCATGTCCGGCTATTTTCTGGGCTAGTTCCCTAAGTGCCTTCATCTATGCCAGGATGCAAATGGAGCCCGAATTATACACTGCATGCTCGGCCGACAGCGAACGGATCAAGCAATCAACATACCGAGCACCGGTATGTTACGCTGACAAAATGGTTCAAAAGCTTTCCCGCCTATTATTCTGCATTGCCTTGCTCATCGCAACTCAGCCGGATGCGCGAGCAGAGAACGAAGTGACGGTGGAATTGTTCGCCGCCCGAGGACCATTGCAATCGCTGGTGCTGCGCGGTCCGTTCACCATTGCTTCGAAATTCGCCGCGCCGCCTGAGCAGCGATTTGTTTTGCAGTGCGAAGATGGGCAACTCTTCCTGCGGTCGGTCAGCAGAACGCAGACGGCTGCTGCGAACAACCGAAAATCAATGCCGATCGGTCAACGTGCGGTCATCGCCACAAGCTCGCCCCGGGGCATTTGCATTGAACTTCCCGACGGAACGACAAGGCACTATCGCGGCAATTTGTTAGTAGCGCCGAAAGGCACGGCTGTATTATCCGTGAAAAACAAAGTCCACTACGATGCCTACATTGCATCCGTCATCGGCAGCGAATCATTGCCGGGAACACCGGAAGAGGCACTTAAAGCGCAATCGGTGTTGGTGCAAACTCTAATGCTTCGCTATCACCAGGGCGATATATTACAAGACACGACTCAGACGCAAGCATACTCCGGAGCCGATTATGAACGCCCGGAGGCTCGCAGAGCATATGCGGCAACACGGGCGCAAAAGTTGATGTGCAACGGTAGGCCGGTCAACATTTACTTTCATTCGGCCTGCTCAGGGCGTACCAGCTCCAGCCGCCTTTTCGCAGGCAAAAAACCGACGATGCCTTGCGATACAAGTGTGGAATGTTCTTACTGCAAAAATTCGCCGTTTTGGCGGAAGAAAGCAGTAAAAATCCCCAGAAGGCTTTATTTGAGAGACTTTCCAGACGGAGCCCCCTCTATCGAATCGCGCGATGACGCCGGCAGACCACTGACGGTTCGATACTCAAACGGACATAAGGAATCGGGCTACGGCTATTGGCTGAGGATTGGACAGAAACTGGGCTGGGACAAACTCCCCGGCACTAGATTCGAGA
Source organism: Candidatus Obscuribacterales bacterium (assembly GCA_019752635.1). Taxonomy (GTDB): domain Bacteria; phylum Cyanobacteriota; class Vampirovibrionia; order Obscuribacterales; family Obscuribacteraceae; genus JAKFUT01. The sequence continues at coordinate 30,793 of JAIELX010000028.1, forward strand.
TACGGGACCGGGGAGCCGTAATCGAGTTGAGCTCCACGGGAGCGGGGCATGGCATCGGACTCTGTCAGTGGGGCGCACGCGGGCTTGCCGACGAGGGGCTTAACTATCGCGCCATACTCAGGTATTACTTCCCCGGCAGCACCGTAGAGGCCAAATAGGATATGCTGGTCTTATCGACACATTCGCGAAATTCAATTATTGTCAACGTCATTTGAATTTGTTTTTTTGCTCAGCCTGGTCGCCTTATCGACAGGTCTGCTGCTCTGGTTTGTTTTGTACTTCGTACCCGGCGTGCTGGATGAGATCAGACGCCCGAAAGACTAGACCCTTTGTCAAAGATTGAAAAGTTTTCAAGGTGCGCAGTTTCCGCCGGATCAACACAATACAAAACCCGGTATGATCTGGCGGGTCAGAGGTGATGTCGTCGCGCGCCGTTAGCGCGTCAACGGGGGAGTTATCATGAGTATTTCGCCGGAGCTTCGCAAAAGAATCTCTCAAAAAGCCGGCACTTTCACGGAGTCCGTCATTCGCGAAATGACCCGCCTGGCCGTGAAACACAAATGCGTTAATCTGGCCCAGGGTATGCCGGATTTCGCCTGTCCCGAGGAGCTAAAGAAAGCAGCGCACCAAGCCATAGATGATGACATCAACCAGTACGCTATCACTTGGGGTGACAAGCCTTTTCGTGATGCGATCGCCGCGAAGTACAAAAATTGGATCGCAGTTGAGTACGATCCCGAAACCGAAATTACGGTGACGTGTGGTGCCACCGAAGGCATGATTTCAACAATGTTGGCATTGGTTGATCCTGAAGATGAAGTCATTGTTTTTGAGCCTTACTATGAAAACTACGGACCGGATGCAATTCTTGCCGGAGCACGGCCTCGTTACGTTTCGCTTGCGCCGCCGAATTGGGAATTCGACGAGAAAGAACTTGAGGCGGCATTCACCAGTCGCACCCGCGCGCTGGTGCTAAATACTCCCCACAATCCGACCGGCAAAATATTCAGCAAAGCGGAACTTGAGGTTATCGGCAGACTTTGTCGCAAGCATGGTGTTTATGTATTCACCGACGAACCTTATGAGCATATTACCTTCGATGGCACGAAGCACGTTTCCATGGCCTCGCTGCCGGAAATGCGAGACTTAACCGTCACGGTGAATAGTCTCTCGAAGACTTACAGTGTGACAGGCTGGCGTCTCGGAACAGTTTTAGCACCACCGGAACTCACCAGCGCCATCAGAAAAGTGCACGACTTCCTGACAGTGGGCGCAGCAGCGCCGCTCCAGCGAGCAGGCGCCTTCGCAATGAGTTTGCCGGAGAGCTACTATCAAAAGCTGGCGAATGAATATGCCACCAGGCGCGACACCATGTTACAAATTCTCGATGAGTGCGGCATTCCATACTTCAAGCCTGCCGGCGCCTACTATGTGTTTTGCGACATCAGTAAATTCGGCTTTGAGAACGATGTGAAATTCACTGAGTTTCTGGTCAAAGAAGTCGGGGTCGCAGTAGTTCCCGGCTCCAGCTTCTTCCGCCCCGGTGACAGAGGCAGCAACTACATTCGCTTCTGCTTCGCCAAGAAACACGAAACATTGATGGCAGCGAGAGAGCGCCTCCTTAAACTGCACGAAAAAATTGCGCAACGAACGCCCTGATTCGTTCCCTATCATCACCAGAGCTAAGAGCACGACTCATGACAGTAGATACCTCCGCAAATGATTGGACCAAAGCGCGGCGCAAGCCGGTCAAGTCCTCAGCCACACAAGACGACAGCCGCACCGATAAGTTTTCGGGCCGCATCGTCTATGAGCAAGGGTTACTATCCAATGTATCGATCCTGCGAATAGGCGCAGTCATGAATGATGAGACCGCCGTGCCTAGGACACCGGCGGTTTGCCTGGAACCGGACTGGACTCCAACACAAAGACCGGACCTCCCGCTTAATCTCGACTGGAAACAGGCCGCATCCGCACGCTTCGAATTTTCCTTCGACTTGCCCGCAGCAGTGCCATGCCTGGGATTAGGCGAGAGGTTTTCCGCCCTGGATCTGCGTGGAACGGTTCATACTTTGCTGGCGACGGACAACTCAGACCATAACGAAGCGGCAGATCCACTCTACAAATCCATACCCTTTTTGATTCTCTATTCCGGCAACCAATCAATCGCTCTATTTCTGGATTCTGCTGCGCCGCAGAAATGGGATCTCGACTCGGCGCTGAACGAACGAGCGAAGATTTCTTTGCTCACGCGCAGAGGATGGCAGCTGTACGTGTTCGGACCCGCGCCGGTACCAGATTTGGTGGCGGCTTACACACAGCTGACCGGGCGATGCGATCAGCCGCCGCGATGGAGCCTCGGTCACTTTCAATGTCGGTGGAGTTATCCGGACGATCAAACCGTACGAGATCTAGCAGTCGAGTTTCGCAGCCGACAAATCCCCTGCGACACGATAGTACTGGATATCGATTACATGGACGAGTATCGAGTCTTTACCGTTTCCGGTGAACGGTTCCCGCGCTTCAATTCCATGGTGTCGGATCTATCGGCCATTAACTTTAGACTAGTCACCATTGTCGACCCCGGAGTCAAGTACGATTTCGACTACGCCACCTTCACTGAGGGCTCGCGCCTCGACTTGTTTTGCAAGAAGGCCGACGGCACCCTCTTTCTTGATGAGGTTTGGCCGGGTGTCTCAGCATTTCCGGACTTCATGAAGCAGGAAACGCGCTCATGGTGGTCCGAGAAATTGCGCTTTTACACCGACCAGGGCATTTCTGGAATTTGGAACGATATGAACGAACCAGCTTTCTTTGGGAAGAAAGTGGTGCTTGATCCAGACGCGCTGGAGTTGCCGGAACCAGAGCGCCAATTGTTCATGCAAGAAACGGAAAGCGGCCCGGTTGGCCACCTTGAAGTTCGCAATCTCTACGGCTTTGAGATGTGCAGAGCGACTCGCGAAGGGCTCCTGAAGCAGCGCCCGGATGAAAGACCGTTCGTACTAACCCGCTCAGCCTACGCCGGCATTCAACGACACGCGGCCGTCTGGTTAGGCGACAACATGTCCTGGTGGGAACATCTGCGCAAAGCAGTGCCGATGCTGCTGAACGTAGGGCTTTCCGGCATGGCGTTTTGCGGCGTGGACATCGGCGGTTTCGGAGGACACGGATCAGCGGAATTGTTAGTCCGCTGGTACGAGCAGGGAATCTTCTATCCGTTCTTTCGCAACCATAGCATGATGGAAAGCCGCGCGCAGGAACCCTGGATGTTCGGCGAAGATGTCGAATCGAAGATACGTCACTTGATCGAAACTCGATATAAGTTGCTGCCCTACATTGAAACTCTTTTCTTTGAACACCGAACAACCGGCGCCCCCTTAATGAGACCCTTACTATGGCATTATCCCGACGATACCGTAGCAGCAAGAGTCAGCGATCAGTTCTTGTTCGGACGCGATATCCTGGTGGCGCCAGTGGTGGAACGAGCCACTGTTATTCGACCGGTGTATTTTCCGGAGGGCAGATGGCACTCAATTGATAGCGATCAAGTATTCACCGGACCATCCTTTCACGCCGTTAAGCTTGAACTTGGCAAAGTGCCTGCATTTGTTCGAGAAGGAGCAATAGTGCCTTTGGCTGAAGTGATGCAATCAACAGCGGAATACCGAGACAACGGAATTACATTCTACATTTTCGGCGACACCGCTGACGGTGCTTTCTACGAAGACGATGGCTCTTCATTTGCATGCCTGCGCGGCTCCTATAATCTGTGGCAACTTACGTGGCAAAACGGCAACCTCCACTCAGAGTGTCGCAAAGACGGGTGCGAAGGATCAACAAGGAAGTATCGGATTAAACACGGGCTTACCGAACGATCCGTCGAGTTGAACACGACCAGATAGGTCTTGCAGCGAGAAATCTTTGAGGTAACGATGTACATCTGCCCTGCATGCGCGGCCGAAAATCGAGAGAACGCAAATTTTTGCAGAGAATGCGGCGCACAACGGCAAGACAAACTCGAGCCGCTGCTCGATGCGGCGGCGGTACACTGCCCGTGCTGCACGCGCCGAGTAAGGCATGCGGACAAATTCTGCATGGCATGCGGCGAAAAACTCTCCACCAAAACAACCAGAGACACAAAAGTCTGTCTAGCCTGCAAAACCATACTGCCAACCCGGGCGAGCTTTTGTTTCACCTGCGGTGAATATGTAGCCTCTTCGTCAAACAAAAAGATCGACTTGCCAACTGAAGTTTTTGGCGATGACAACCCCGAATTTGTGCCTAGATATGAGGCTTGACGCCATCCCGCAATGCTTGTTGACACACGGGGGCGGGTTGCGCGATGAATGTGGTATATTGTCCTCCTATGCGCCGAGATAGCTCAGTCGGTAGAGCAGAGGACTGAAAATCCTTGTGTCGGCGGTTCAAATCCGCCTCTCGGCATAACGGCAAACTCAACCAATTAGCGTCGAGCAGGGCTTCCAGCAGGATCGCCCGCTGTGTTCTCGCATGTCACTAACGGTGCACCACTTGCACTCGATTAGCACCACTTAAACGCCGATGCTTGTTGCCAGCTTCTTTAAATTGATGAAATCATTGGACACCAACAAAGCGGCAGCACGCCACAAAGTGTGAGTCGGATAGCCGTCCAACCGATCGAAGATCACCTTTAGCTGAATGCGGCCATTCGCCAATTTGACAATATCTTTCATCGCCTTTTCCTCTTCCGGCGATGGTGCGTCGTCTTTTGCACGGAAGAAATTGAGATATTCATCAGACTTAGTTGCCGGGTGCGGCCAAACAAATAGATCGAGCTGCTTTACGATACCCTTGGCCCAGGCGAAGTGATCGTGAGCTAAGGCTCCGTCCATCAAAGTCCGCTCCAATGAACCATTCACATCGAAAGATTTCTCAAGTTTGCGAATATCATCAATGGTCTGCTTGTCGACGCTCTGAAGATCGGTGAAGCTAAAATCACCGGACTCAAACAACACGAGGAATTCAACGATAGCAACGTTGCCACCAAACTTGCCAAGGCGAGCCTTTGTAGGACGACCATTGTCCAAGAAGCACCAGAACTGTTTGCCGTCCGGGTGCGTTACAGTCAGGACACCGCTCTTGCGACTGATGGATAGTGACTGTAACAGCGCCGCCGGATCGAAAACATCAAGAGAACCACCCAAATTTGCAGCGAGCTTCGCCGAACGAAATGCTTTCGGAACCTGCGAAACATGGGCAATCTTATTGCGATCCGATTGGCCTCGCGCATACGACAGAGCCGTCTCGACATTTACCAGTATTTCTTCCGGGTTCTTCGTATCTTCAGGGAACGAACTGATACCAATCGAGGTGCTCCATTTTGCGATACCGCAGGGCCATTCGTGAACATCAAGAACCTGACGCAAACGTTGGGCAAAAATTGTGGCCTTCTTAGAATCCACCGAATGCAAGATGATAAGGAACTGCGCTCCCTGGTAGCGAATCAAATAGTCGCCCCAGCCACCGAGAGTCTCATTGCGTCTCTGTTGAAGCAACTTTTCAATTCGTCTTCCCAACTCTTGAATCATGACGTCACCGGCGGGGCGTCCATACTTCTCGTTGATCGACATGACGTCATGCCCCTCGATCAAGAAGAACGAAAAAACTCTCTCCTCATCCGGCAAGTCCGCAGTATGCTCAAGCAGTTGCGGCAACAAATGCGACAGGTATGTCTTGTTGCGATAGCCTGTAAGCTGGTCTGTGCGCGCCGATTCGATGTGCTCTTCATACACGGCAATGTGAAACAAAGTCTTGGCAGTAATAGCAGCGGATTTGTTGAGCACGCGAATAATGTGTTCCAGCGATTGAGGCTGTCCGCGGAAAAAGATTACCAGTGTCGCCAACCTTCTCTGCAAGTGTGTCAACGGGCAAAGAATAACTTGGCGGGCCGTCGTGATTTCGCTAATTTCTCGAAACTGCGATTCCTGAATGCTCGATGCATCGACAATGGTGCACTCGACTTCGCTTTCCATTTCAGGCAATCGACGCATCACCGAAAGGCCTTTGTATACTTCGGCAGGATTGCTGTTGAAGCCGATATGCGCAAGCAGCACATTCTCATCAACATCGACACGGCTAAAGAACAATGCGAACTCCACCGAGTTAGGAAACTCAGCATTCAAACCGCGCAACAGGGTCTCGGCTAACTCCCGCGCAGTAGTCTTCGAGTCCGTCTCGGCCGTCAACTTGTCCAGGAACTGATTCTCAGCCTCTTTCAAGAAGAGAACGGTCTTCTCCTTTTTCGCTTCTTGCATGTCCTTTTCATACTGGATGTTCAAGTTACGAAGACGCGATTCCTTCTCTCTAAGTGAAGCGGCGTTGTCCTCAACGGTACGATCCTTGACGTCAAGCAACTTCTTAAGCGTAAGAATCTCGGAAACAGCACCATTTAGTGGTGGCAACTTCAAACCGGAGATACCGGAATCTTTTTTCTTGAAGAAGGAAATCAAATTCTCACAAGGGCGACCGACGCTGATTATGTACAAGCCGACGGTCACCAGCATGGACGTTAACACCAATGCGATCGCGGCAAAAAACGGCACTTGAGAAGTCGTCATATCCTCCGATAAGTCGAACACCGGCCCTGCATAGAAACCCACATGCAGATTGCGATTCTTGTCTACCGCTGAAACCGCCTCGTAATACTGCTGCCCGCGAAATTCAATCTGGCGAGGCTGCTCTTCCAACTGTAGTCCGTTCGGCATGAACGGCTTCGTCACCGGAAGAGGCGTTTCTTTGCCATTGGTCATGTAAAACCAGGCAAGGCGATTATCGTTGATGCGCTCCAAAATGAACGCGGACGGCGCAGCCTTTTGACTACGCATTTCAACGGCCAGTTTATCAGCCAGTCTATCGCAGGCCGACTCGCGCATATCCGGCACAATGCTGTTGCAAATGCCGGCGACAGAGATGAAGCCGACAACTGACAGAAGTAAAAATCGTACGTAGAAGTTGTTCAAACTAGCGCAAATCTAGTGTTTACAAGGGATGAGCAGGAAAGCCCCACCAATTATAGCCAGCAAATGAACTGCCGACAAACCGCCGCGATGAGCAATGTGGCCGACCGCAGCAATGTTGGTATGCCACGAATCAAAAGCCCTCAACATTAATATAAACGGATATTGCGGGGGCGACAAGACCGCGGCCCGTTATCGGTCGAACGTCACTAATATACGCTACTGCTTACTGAGGCGACGGTGCGGTTGTAGACCCCCGCCACGCGTAATCCATCTTGATCCTTGCGGACCAAAAAGTCGGCAACAAATTGATGGACCGCCGGTCTCGGGCCTTGTTGCATCATCAAACTGCCCGCGACACTCACAACCACTGAACCATCAGGATTGACAGCTACGGCCTGAACCTGAGTCGGGGTAAAACTGGCGGTTATCCGCCCGGAAGTTATACCTTCGGCCAATTCAGGAGGCCAGAAGTTTGCCTGAAAAGCCGGAACTGTATCAGCCGTCATCCAGGCTATAGCATCAGAATGGCTCTTCTGCGCAGTAGCGGCGTTCAAATCCATCGCCCCGGCTAGCCACCACTTGATGAAATCGCCGGCCAGCTTGGGGTCAACGCTGTTCGACCCGACCGGTGGCTTGGCTGCCGGCGCAGTGCCGGCCTCGGCTGCCGGAGCGGGGGCGTCTTTCGGTCCGGTCGGTGCACGGTCGGACCCACCACTGCCAAACCCGCCGACTACTATAGCCAGCACAAGCACAATCACTAATCCCATCAGGATCTTGTCCTGGAAGATACGTTGCACCAACGATCGCGCTAATTCGTAAACCATGGTCCTACCGCCATAACAAGGAGCCCCGCCGATGAGTCCGCCAGACGGACTCGTGCCTGCAACGGCTTGCTTTGCCTATATGTACAAGATATTCTGCTGAAAAGCTCCAAAAATCAATCGTGGAGTTCCCATGAGGGAGGATTAAAGCTTTTACCCGGAAGCTCCCGAAACCGGTACCAAGCCGACAACTACCCTGTAAAATTGGGGCGTGCGGGGAGCGCTGCTTCATTACGCAGTATCAATTTTGCGGGTCGCCCTAATTCATGTCCATCCCAGATAAAGAAGAAGAACAAGCGCAAGACGAAGAAGAGCTTTCGGCTCTGGATCAGTTCGACGATCTGCCACCATCCATAGCGGCAGAACGCGCCCTGGCGTCAAGTCGCAAATACGTTGCCTACACGGTGAAGCTGCCGTCGGAACAACTAGCGGCACTGCAGATGATCTGGCTTGAATTGAAAAAGATGTACGGGGCTCACTCACCGGACAAAAGCGGCATCATTCAGCTGGCAATTACTGAGTGGCTCAAGCAGTGGGACGGGCCGGAGAAACAACAAATGCTGCGCCAACTACTGCAGATTCGCGAGCAGACCCGCAAGCGACAATACAAGAAAGACTAAGCAGCTGCGAATTTCGAACCGCCGGTGAGACCGCGCACTGGCCCGGCGTGGTCACCGCAAGTGGAGCGCGGACCATGTTCGACTTGCTGATTTAGGGATTCGTGCCCGTCTACCTCGACGTCCGGGGCAAAGCTTGAGCACCACTACTGAGATCTAGAGCGAGTCGCTAATGTCTTTTGAGGTGCCGGTAGATATACCAGCCCAAACCGGCGGCGCCGACGGCAACAATGGCAATATCGAACTTGTGCCACAGGTCGGTAAACACCTCCATGTTCTCACCGAATTTGATACCAACCCAAGTCAGGAAGTAACACCAAATCAGCGAACCCACAAAAGTGAACAGCGTGAACATTCCGAAATGAGCTTTCAGAACACCGGCCGGAAATGAGATGAATGTTCGAACCACGGGCAGCATTCGGCAAACAAAAAATGCCCAGTCGCCCCAACGATTAACCCATTTGTCCGCATCTTCCAGATCTTTGTGGCTCACAAGAATCCACTTTCCGTATTTCTCGACGAACGGACGGCCGCCGTACATACCGAGAAAATAGGATGGAATCGAACCAATGACACAACCCACGGCTCCAGCCAACGCGGCCAAGTGGATATTCATTTTGCCCTGCTGCACTAAAATGCCGGCGGTAGGCATAATCGCCTCACTGGGAAGCGGAATGTTGGCGGATTCAATCGCCATCATTATGGCGATGCCCGGGTAGCCCCATGCAGCCACCGCATCTCGTATCATTTGAAGAATCGGGTCGATTAACTGATGTAACACTGATTCGGGCTCCGACTGGTAGACGAATGATTTTACTGAATTCAGGGGTCTATTAACGAAGCACGAACTCAGACAGCAGTTCCCAAGTAGCACTCGAGCTGCTACAACATAAGCTGCCCGCCAAGTTCGACCATTATAAGGATTGACTAACCTTGACAATCGCACCGTTCCATCCAGGCACCAGGTTTTTCACCATCGCAACGGCCGGTCACGTGGACCACGGCAAAACCAGCCTTTTGCGACGCCTGACCGGAATTGACCCGGATCGGCTGAAGGAAGAGAAAGAACGGCAAATGACCACCGATATCGGCTTTGCCTACCTCGATTTGAACGAGAGCATGGTGGTCGGATTCGTTGATGTGCCCGGACACGGCAAATTCCTGAAGAACATGCTGGCCGGCGTCGGGGGCATCGACCTCGCGCTACTGGTAGTGGCGGCCGATGAAGGTCCAATGCCCCAAACCAGACAACATGTTCGAATCCTCAGCTTGCTCGGTATCACGCGCGCCATTGTCGCCATAACGAAGATCGACATGGTTGATGAAGAACAAGTCGAAATTGTTAGAGATGAAGTAGAGCAACTGCTCAACTTGCATTCTATTGAACTTCTTGACACCTGCGCGGTTTCTTCGACTCAAGGCACCGGCTTCGATGATTTGAAAGCTACCTTTCAAAAACTGCTGAAAACTTTTCCTGTTCGAGACGGAAGCGGTTCACTATTTCTGCCGGTCGACCGCGTTTTTACCAAGTCGGGCTTCGGAACTGTAATTACAGGGACCTTGGTGCACGGAAAACTGGCCGCTGGCGATCAAGTATTGGTCGAGCCTGGCGAGATTGCGGCTCGAGTGCGCAGACTGGAAACGCATGGGCAAACAGTAGCAGTGGCTTTACCCGGGCAACGTGTTGCCTGCAATCTTGTAATAAAGGACCAGGAAAAGATTGCCCGCGGACACGTACTGAGCAGTAATCCGACCAACCCGTCGAAGTCTTTGCTGGTCAGTCTCTTCGACCGCCCGCGTTCTCTTGAAGAACCGATGAGCGAGCGCCTCTCAGACCAGCCCGTTCGCCTTTACCACGGCACGGCGGAATACCACGGATACTTGCGCTGGGTGGAAGATTTAGCAGCTAGTGATGCTAACGAATCGGAAGCCGTCGCCTTTTTAGCTCTTCAAGATCCAGCCGTCATTTCATCGCAGGACAAATTTGTAGTTCGCCTGACCGATGACACCATATATGGCGGGACGATTCTAATGCGCGAACGGCCGCGTTGGTTAACGAAAAAAGAGCTTCTATCGGTAGCCGACTTGCTGAGGGAGGGTAAGTTCGATGAGGCAATCCTCGCGTTTCTCAAAGGCTCTCCTCAATTAATGGTGCGCGAAGCCGCGCTTTCATCAATCGTGTCTCCGACTCAACGCATTCCCGTCATTGAATCACTGAAAGCGTCCGGCAGAGTTGTTTCACTCGGAGAGTACCTGCTTGCGGCAGAATCGCGAACAGAACTTTCAGAAGATTTGGCGCAAAGGGTTCGCGCTTCATTGGAAAAGAACCCGGAGAACGAAGACGGAATTGCTCTGGAATCGCTGCGAACATTGATGCGCACCAAGTTGGAACGTACCGCGTTTCAGCATCTTATTGAAGAAGAGAGCGCACAGCAGCGAATAGTGCGCAAAGGCGACAAGGTCTCGCTGCCGGGCAGAGCGGCAACGAAGAGCATCGATCCAACTCTGGCTGAGCTGGAGGAGAAGGTCAGAGTACAACTGCAGGCCCACTGGTGCCTTGAGTGTGATGAGTTAGCGGCGCTGACGGGCGGCGAACTCAAAAATATTAAGGCGGTGGTCAACTCGATGTCAAAGTCGGGCGAAACAATTGTAGCTAGCTACGATTTCATCGCCAGCAGCAAAAAAGTGAAAGAGGCGCACCAGATCTTGTCCGAGATCTGGACGGCTAAGCGTTCTATTGCGCCGACCGATTTTCGCGAAAAATTAGGCACTACGCGTAAATACGCAATGGCGCTGCTCCAGTATTTCGACGATCAAAAAATCACCAGGCGCCTTGATTCCGGACGCGTGTTGTTAAAGGGTCCTAACAGATAAGCATCCGATGCGACTCTTGAGTCGCATCGAGGTACCGCCAGGAACCGCACAACGAGCCTGTATCCAGCAGTCAGTACACGCGTCCCTCGGTCAAGGTAGAGATCAATTTAACTGTACGTAAACGGGAACTTTGGTGCGTCTCGGGCTTCTCTCAATTCAGCATTCCCCTCCAGAAACAAGGAGTAGTACCAATGTTAAACAGGAAACTACCATACGTTATGGCCGCTGCCTTGATGAGTTTCGCGGCATTCTCCCTACCGGCAGAGGCTCAACGCTGGGATAACGGGTACGGGTACGGATATGGCTACGGTTCGGGCCGATTCGACCGCTTCGGTAACATCGACAATCGTCAAACAAGAATATACAGTTCGCTGACACGCGGTCTCAACAGCGGTCGACTGACGCAGTTCGAATACAACAGGCTGTTGGCTCGCTACAATCAACTCAACGTCCTGGAAAATCAGCTGCGTATGGGCGGACTAAACTTCCGCGAGCGCCAACGGCTCACGGCACGCCTCAACATGTTGGAGAATCAGCTTCAACGCGATCTTAACGACCGTCAGTTTGCGGGCAGACCGGGCAGATGGTACTAACCGTTAACCGGGTTCGGTGAAGTTTTCGATTTGGAGGCGCTCGGCGAAGTCGTCGCGATCAATACCGAAGATACGACAGTAGAATTGCAACTCGGCTTCCAGACAGCGTTTGATACTTTCGCTCTTTCGGAAGCCGTGTTGTTCTCCCTCAAAGGTCATATAGAGGACAGGAATGTTGTTTGAGCGCAAGGCGTTAACCATTCCTTCCGATTGAGATGGCGGGACGACTTTGTCTTCCAGCCCCTGAAAAAAGGCTACCGGGCATTTGATGCCGGTGGCGAAATAAAGCGGAGATCGAGCCACATAGATCTCCTTTGCTTCAGGATAGGGACCAACGAGACGCTCTTCGTAGCGAGATTCGAACTTGTGCGTATCTTTCGCCAGCGCCTCCAAATCACCAATACCGTAATAACTGGCGCCCGCTTTAAAAGTATCTCTGAAGGTTAAAGCGCAGAGAGTGGTGTAACCACCGGCGCTACCACCGCTAATGCATAACTTTGTCCCATCGACCTTGCCCTGAGCGGTCAGGAAGCGAGCAGCATTCTCGCAATCGTCGACGTCGACAATGCCCCAGCTGCCATTTAGCTTTTCGCGATAGACGCGCCCATACCCCGTGCTTCCACGGTAGTTGACGTCAACTATGGCGAAACCTCTGCTTGTCCAAAACTGGATAGACGGACTCAACGTTGTACCGGCGCAAGCCGTGGGACCGCCATGGCTTTTAACAATGAGCGGTGGCGCGGAATTTCTCGGTCCGGCGAAATCCCTGTTCGTTGGCGCATAAAAAAAGCCGTAAGCCTTGTCACCGCCAGTAGTATCGAACTCGATAACCTGCGGAAGCGAAATGTACTCCGGCGCAATCTGAAAATCAAATGAGTGCTTTAACTTGACGAGCTTCTCATCCTTCAAATCCATTAACCAGATAGACGAACTTTGTGTCGGCGAGCCGCCCTGAAAAACCGCTTGCTTGCCGTCGGTGCACAAGTAACTCAAATCGGTAAGCCCGGTCTCGATCCATCGAATCTCTTTGGTTTGGCTGTTAAGTTCGGCCAGTTTCCAAACGCCCCTCTGATTCAAGACGCATAAGAGCTTTTCCGGTTCGAGATGGGCGAAGGTGGACATACCAAAATTCCAATGAGGATAGTCAAACTCCGCCTCCATTTCGAGAACACATTCGACCAATCCACTGTAGCTGGCATGAAGGTTCCACCAGCCATTGGCTTGATCGGATACGAAGAACAACGTGCCGTCTTTGGCCCAGGACGGCTGACTAACAGACTCGCCTCTACCGCCGGCAACCTTCTGAATGTTGGTGAGGAAGCCATCAGAGGCACCAATATTGGCAGTCCACAAACTGGACTCGTCCCAGGGCATGTTGGGGTGATTCCAACTCATCCACGATAGCAAGCGGCCATCCGGACTGATTCGCGGAGACGAGAAAAAGTCGCTGCCCATGAGCAGTGATTCCGTTCGACCGGACCCGTCCAACATAACGTAATCGAGCGAGTTAATCGGCTCACCGCCGTCGGCATGCTGTTCCTTCACCACTATCAGGCGATTGTGTTTGGTGTCCAAGTCGAAGTCGGCGAAACGCGAATCGGCCAGCTCTAGGATTTTCTCGGGCGCTTTCCCGACTACTTGCCTCCAGATGGCGTTGTCGGAAAAGTTACTGAAGTAGACCACCGAGTCGCGAACAATGTACGCACCGCCACCATATTCATGGACCCGAGACCGTACATTGAATCCTTCCGGCGTAACATCAGATACGGTACCATCCGGCTTCCGACAAACCAGCACGATTCGACCGCCCTCAGACGGTCGGCCTTCCAACCAGTATACATTCCCGGAGTCCATGGAGGGCTGACTGAGTCGCAAAACGGCAGAACCGATGAGATCTGATTGCCACGGCGACTTCCAGGAACCATAGCCCTGCTCAACTGCAATCACAGAACTCATTGTGCTTCAACCTCCCGACAAAACTCCACGCAACACCCCCGTTCTGGTACCGCACTGCAAGACGGGTACTCACGTTACGATTCGGGAGAAAAGGACTACCAGGTGTCTACCGAAATCACGACGTGGTCCGATGTAACGCCAACCAGCTTATTGTCCTTCCCGAGCGCTCGCACACGCACTTCATAAATGCCCGGCGACGGGAACTGATCATATCGTAGTTGGATATCTCCTGCGGTAGATTCCAGCGGAATCTTTTTCCACTGAACCGCACTTTCCAGACGCGCATTCTGCTCCTCAAACAAGAGATTCGCCCTTGTAATCTCCAGCTCACAACTGGATGCTTCAGGCAGGGAGGCGCAATCCACATGCAAAATTTGCAAGCGCGCCGAAGGACCCAAATGTAAGAAGCCTTTGCTACCGAGGTAGCCGGAGTTAGCAAAGGAAATTCGCGGCAGCAATTGGGCATCAGGCGCACAAAAAACTTTTCTCAATCGCAAATGCGTATTCGGCGGCACTAGCAACCGCAACTTGCTGAAGTCGCCCCCGAAGGACCACTCCGGCAGCCCGCGCAACGCGAACGTAAGGAGCTGTTTCCCTTGCGGACTCTTGAAGTCTGCGTGCACGCGCCTCTTAAGTTCAAATCCCGGCACAAGATCATTGCAGTACAACAGTTCAAGACCGGCTCGCGAAGCATTGCTCCCCAAGCTCAACAGCTCAATTTCGCTCTGAACAAAATTAGTGCTCCAGCAATTGTGCGTTCCTGTAGCCAAATCGACTTGCCCTGATTGGCGACCGGTCTTCAGATCTACAGTACCGTCGGCGTTGGGAGTTACAGTAGCTGGACGATCGGCGGACGCCCGGGTAACGGACGCCAGATTACTCAATTGCCAGAGTGACAAGGCAGAGGGATCGGGAATCGGAACGGCAAAGAAACGCTTCTCATCCGTATTCCAGCGATAGACCAAAATCTGCCCGCGCTCAGCGGCAATCGAATCCTTCAAATAGCCAAATGGAAATATCGGCTCGAAGGGATTGATCATGAGACAGTTGCGAATATCGCGAGCAAGTTGAGGCTTCTTAGTCATACCATCTAAGGAGTTTCGGCACGTGTACGCCCCGTCGATTTGGTCCGGCAGGCCGATGAACAACACCTGCGGATCGCCTTTGATCTCGTCCCCGTAAAGACGGGCAAGCCCCGTGCGTATTGCGTTAGCTTCCTTTCCGGAGGCTATCCACGGTTGATTGTTGATGGTCAGCAGGACAAAACAGAGCCCGGAAATAGCAACACCGAGCGCAACACCGACTGCACGAACAAAGAAACGTCTTTGCCAGGACACACAAGCGAATGCCATCAGCACCGCCAATGGTGCAGTCGCCAGGTATGCCAGGCGGCTGCCTTGTAAATCATCAGCTATGGCAAAGATCTTGTAGACCGGCAACAAACTCAATGCCAGCCAAGACAAAACAAACAAAATCTGTTTGCGATAGGCGCTTCCCTTGAACAGCGCAATAGCCGCTGAAATGGCGCTGACAACCAGACACACTTCCCACGCACGTGTTATCGGTTCGCGGGTACCAATGAGTGATCTGTTGATCGGTTCGACAAACATTCGTAGCGCATGAACCCAGGACAAAACAAAGTCGCGGACATTAGCGACGAAGAACAAGGAGTTGTCGTACCCGCCGACAAAAGTGCCGAGAGCGAAATACCGCACGACAAAATATGCACCAATCAGGGCCCAGAATGGCAGGGTAGGAAGAGTCCACCAAACAACGGTGCTGATAGCGTTCAAACCCCGGGGAGACTTCGTTGCAGACGGACCGGAAGCAGCGTCATTCAACGTCTGCGTCTGCGACGGCGGTGCGGCGCCTCCCAAGAAAACTTCGCGACAAAGAAACACCGCAGGCAAAGTAATCGCCATTTCCTTGGACAACAAACCCAGTGTCGACGCAAAAAGCGTTGCTCCAAGCCAGCCGAGTCCGCCACCGGAGCGCCACCGCATGTAGCACCATACTGCGGCCAGACAGAACGTGGTAACTACAGAATCAACTCTTCCCGTGATCCAGGAGACCGCCTCCGGATGCAGGGGATACAATCCGAAGATTGCAGCAGCGAGCAGTGCACGAAGGTCGCACCGCGCAACTGATTCTTTGTTGCCGGCTCCGGCATCTTCGCCCTTGCAAAAATCTTGTCCCATTTGGCGCACTGCCAGAAACAAAAACGCAGTGGATAAAAGATGGAAAACCAGGTTTGTTATGTGGAAGACCAGACCGTTGGCTCCACCAATCAGGTAGTCGGTGTACATGAACACCGAAATGAGCGGTCTGTAGAACTTGGTCGTGGTGCCGTCCAGCCATGATGAATGGAAGTTACGCCATAACAACTCGGTATTGTTTATTGCTTGACTGAGCCAACTGAGGTGAACGAAATCGTCACCGGCAAAGAAGTCGAATAAAACAGGCCAATAGGCCGTTATCGTCACAGCGATGACAGCGAACAATCCGGCAATAGTGCCGGACGACCACCGCGTCCCTTGGCAAGAGGACACTGTTTGGTTATCGGCTTTCTGTGTGCCTACGTTCCTGATCCCGAGCATTTAAGAGACTCCAGAGCCACTTCGTAAGCCGGACGGTCTTCAAGATGGCATCGCACTTCGGTCTTGGTCTTAACCGCACGAGCAGGCGCACCAGCCACAACCATATTTGGTTCCACATCATGCGTCACTACGGAAGCACCAGCGACAATGGCACCGGTCTTTACCCGCACACGCGGCAAGATGAGCACCTTTGCGCCGACAATCACGCCCGATTCCAGGTACGGACCTTCTCTACCTTTCTGGCACGGCGGGTGCAAACTATCAACGGTACAAGACATCGGGTAGAAATGAACATTGTCTTCAATAGTGGTGAACGTTGCTATGAAAACGTTGTTGTGGAATCGGCAATTATCGCCAATCTTGACCTGTCCATCGCACTGAGCCAAGGTACCGAAACTGCAATTCTCACCGAAGACACTACTTTCGCGAATCACCGCGCGGTGCCCGGTTTGAAATGACTTGCCGAAAGTACAACTTGCATAAATAATGGTGCCTGATCGGATCGTGCTGTTCTCACCTATCACTAAGTCGGGATTGACGTAATTCACCGGGTCTCGCTGATACCCGATCAACCTTTCACCAAGAATGCACTGCGCACCGACCCAAGAATTTGCACCGAGCTTGACGTTCTCATAGATAATTACGCTCGGTTCAATAACGCAGTTATCGCCGATGACGGCTCCATCCATTATCAGGACGTCATCGGCAATACGAGTGCCTTTGCCAATGGTTGCTTTAGCACTAATTCTCTTTGCTGTTTCGGTTCCCGGCATTACATCCTCGCAATGGTCTCTTATGGCACAACGCCGGTCATAACGGAAGGAGAAACATAGGCGCTTGCCGATATCTTGTTGGCCAATATCGCTTTAATTTCTTTGGAGATGCGCATGACCTGACCGTACGCCAACTCCGGATACATCGGCAACGACAAGACTTGCGCCGCCAATTGTTCCGAAACCGGGAAGGCGCCGACGGTATAACGCTCATCGGCAAAAGCCTGTTGCAGGTGCAGCGGTACCGGGTAATAACACATAGAGCCAATGCCTCTAGCGTTGAGTTCCTTCGCCAACTCGTCTCGCAATTGCTTATCCGCTTCGATGGTACCACCGGTGGTTACGCGAACGGTGTATTGATGCCAGGCATGAACATTGTCCGCGTTGATTACAGGCAAAATAATTCCCGGCGTATTGCGCAAGCACTCCTCGTACCAGCGAGCCACGGTATTCCGTTGCGAATTCCATTGACGTAAGAACGGCAACTTCGTGAGCAGTACAGCAGCTTGAATTTCATCGAGACGGCTATTGACGCCCAGTTCGTCATGAAAATACCGGACAGCCGACCCGTGAGCGCGCAATACTTTCAGACGGCGGGCCAGGTCCTCGTTGTCGGTAACAATCATGCCTGCATCGCCAGCGGCGCCGAGATTCTTGGTCGGATAAAAACTGATACAGGCCAGGTCGCCCCAGCTTCCCGTCGGATGCCCTTTCCGTGAGGCCCCGATTCCCTGCGCATTGTCCTCGACGATTCGCAGACCGTGCTTCTCAGCAATGGCGCAGATTGCCTCCATGTTGGCCGGTTGACCATAAAGGTGAACAGGCAAAATGGCCTTGGTTCGTTCGGTAATAGCAGCCTCGATCAGGTCCGGGCGAATATTGAATGTGATTGGATCAACGTCTACAAAGACCGGCTTCGCCCCGCGAAGCGCGATTGCTTCGGCTGTGGCGGCAAAGGTGAAGGGAGGCGTGATAACCTCGTCTCCAGGTCCAATATCCAAGGACCAAAGCGCCAGAATCAGAGCATCGGTTCCGTTGGCCACCGCCACACCGAAGCGCACTCCGCAAAAGGCTGCGACTTCTTCTTCGAGTTCGGCCCCGTACTTGCCGAGTATGTAGTGTCCGCTACGCAGTATCTCGATTACTTTGCTTTCGATCGAATTCCCAACCTGCTTGTACTGTTCTTTCAGGTCGAGAATTGGGATGCTGGGATTCGTAGTCAATTTCGTGGACTCCTGCCTCACTCCGACGACATTACCGCTGCGGCGATTTACCGATGAAAAGCGGCTTTCGCCCGACAGTCTATCTTGCAGAGCCAGTCTGTCCAAGGAAGACAATATAAGGTTGATTCGCACCAGAGCCGCAGAATAATTAACGCGAACTAATCGATTCCGTTGTCGAGCGTACGGCCAACGAAGGCAAGCTCGCCGTCCAGCCTAAGCTTCGTCTAAGGTCACTGGATTTAACTTCATAAAATTAATCACACCGAGCTACCGCCGGTCTCAATAAGAGGTTCTTACCATCGCTTTGTCACGATGCCGTGACGAGGCGACTGGATTCTCGAAACAGACAGATAGTCCGGTCCAACACCAGGCGGCTCAGCACGGGCACGACTTACCGGATAACGACGCCGGCGCCTCACGCCTGGCTCTTGACGGTTGTTTCGCTCCGGTATTCCGATTAACCGACTTTGGCACTGAGATTATCGCTTGCCGCTAGCTGCTACCGCATTTGGTGCCTATCGACCCCGCCGCTAGTCCTTGGTCTATGCTTGGACAAAGAAAAAGGGCTCCCTTGCGAGAGCCCTCTGAAAATCGAAATTAACCGTTTACTTTCTGCCGCGTCCGCCGGGTACGGCGACAGTTCTAGAAAGTGCGTTGGTTACGAAAAGATTGAGGCTGACGCCTTCCTTCTCGGCACGGTCAACAAGCGCTTGGTGAAGCGACTTAGGCAAACGGACGGTGAACTTGCCGCTGTAGTTCATGAATTCAGCATCCGATTTGGAGGCGCTGGAGCGGGTTGCCTTTCCGGCTGGCTTGGTCGCCGGTTTGCGAGCTGGAACCGCTTTTTTAGCAAGGCTCTTGATGCTTGCTGTCTTGCGGGCCGGTTTTGCCTTGGCTTTAGTCTTAGTGGCCATAATGTTCTCCTTACCCCTTTTTGGTTACGGAATTTGTAGTTTTAGTACGGTGCCTGCCGTCCCGGTTCTCACGAGTCTGGCGAGCGATCCGGTGGCAGACTGATGAACTTGCCCCCGTGGCTTACATCGCGGACAATGGGATTCTTCGGACGTGTTAACAGTCCGTCGAGGCCTTATGCGATCATGCCACCTAGTACCACCTTAAGTGGCATAATCATTCTACCAGAAGTTATACCCTGGAGATCTAGCGCATATATCACCGCGCAATTCAGCCGCCAAGAACAGTCCGAATCGTGTAAACGTCGCCACGGCCGGTGCGCACCGCAATTAATGGCTGGTACCACAGGCGCCACTTAAGATTAAATTCGCAGAACTTTTCCAATGAGGTTATTTTGAGAATCCTGATCGTCCGTTTAAGCGCACTAGGAGACGTTATTCATGGTCTCCCCGTTGCCGCTCGTTTGAAGCAGGCGATACCAGGCGTGGAGCTAAGCTGGTTGGTAGAAAATGCTGCTAAGGACGTGTTAATAGACAATCCCGCTGTTGATCGCGTCATTCTGTTTCCGAAGAAAGAGTGGAAGGCTTGCCTAAAAAGTCCGGCAGGTTTGGCCAGCTTGCCGGCACTGATTAGCCGCTATGGCAAAGAGCTGAAGAGCCACAATTTTGATGTGGTTATAGACCTTCAGGGGTTGCTTAAGAGTGCTCTACTGGCAGTGGCATCCGGTGCTCCGCGCCGCTTCGGTTTCAAAACAGGAAGGGAAGGCGCCGATCTCTTTCTCACGGACAAGCTGGATGTTGGCGATTACTTCGCCGAAAACACCCCGGTGGTGGACCTCAACCTGCAAATGGCCGACTTCGTTCTGAAAAGGTTAGGGCTGTCCGATAAGTTATCAATTGGCACCACCCCTTCCCCGGGGCCCCCCGGATTAGCCACCGAGAAGGGCACCAGCGCAGGCGGGAAAGATTCCCGAAAGCTAATAGATACAGATGTTTCAGCCACCGCCGCCAACGTCCTGCCCACCAGCACCACCCCCGGTTCGGATACCGCCGATGGTGGGGACACCACCGCTGGTTCTACCTCAAACCCGAACGGTATCACTGGCGGTTTATTGGACAGTGCCACCGGCGAAACCGGGGATGGTTCTCCTCCTGATGGTGCTTCCGTCAGCCCTGCGCCCGCAAGCCGAGCACTGTCGAGCCTTTTGAACCCAACGGCAACCGACGGTGCCTCAACCCGAAAGCATTCCTATATATATGAATCAAAATCGCTGTTCCCCTTGCCGGCACCATCGGCAGAGGCAGTAGCCAAAATCGAGAATTTGCTTAAGGCGAGTTCACTTTCTTCGGGTCTCAAAGTCGTCTTGATCCCCGGAACAACCTGGGAGTCCAAAATCTGGCCAACCCGCAACTGGGCGGCGTTTGCCAATGCAATACGCGATCGAAAAAAGTGCGACATTATTCTAGTGGGTGGTCCATCGGAGATTAGCGCCAATAAAGAATTGGAAAAAATGTTAACGGCGAGCACCACAGGCGGCGGCGTCCTCAATCTCACAGGTCAAACATCTCTCACAGATCTACTGGTGCTTTTCGAGCGTGTGCAGCTAGTGGTCGGTGCCGACACCGGACCGCTTCATCTGGCCGCGGCCATCGATCAGGCACCGGTGCTGGCGGTGCACGGCAGTACCCCGACCAAACGCAATGGACCATACGGAAGTAAGTGTCGGACAGTTTCGCTAAGTCTGGATTGCCAACCTTGCTTCAAAAAAGTTTGCCCTCTGGGCACCACCGCATGTCTGAATGATTTGGAGCCCGACATTGTGACACGGGCAGCTTTAGCGATGGTGCCTTGACCTTGCGGTCCGGGCTTCGACTTGCCTTCGCTCCGATACCGCTCATAGTAGCGAAGCCGGTTTGAGCAGCGCGATCTGGCTTACCGACGTTGCGCGGCGTTTCCGGACAACACATCACCCACCGGAGCGGAAAGAACGGCACTGAAGGATGGTCTAACCGGAGGAACCCAGGGTTTCGGGGTCAGATCGCGTATAGCTTCGGGCGACAGATAGCTCCGGGGCCGAACGGTGCCCTGGCGCTGAAGATAAGAAGCCATCAAATCGACTTGTGAAAGCTGTACCGGCTCCGCATTCGCGGCAATGCGCGCATCGGCCGACATCAATTTTCGGCCGAAAACCCAGTTGTCGGGCGAATTGAAGTTCACGGCGTGAGTGTCTCGAGTGAGCAAACCAACTTTGCCCCACTTATCGACCGGGTGAAAGAGGGTTAGAGCTTCATAGGTCTTGCCGGCCTCAACCGGAACGAATTTACCTGCCGCCTGATCGAAAACTTCTACATTCACTACCCGGCGATTGCCCGGCAGCGATCGATCGAAGGAGTAACGAAGACCTTCGGTCTGAAGAAAATTCCCTGAATAATCATGTAAGTCGACAGGGCTCTTTTGACGGCCGAATAAAGCGCGCAAGTCTTGAAGGAAACCGGTGCGGACCGGCGCCGCCGGAGCGAGATCGTGCGTGCTGAACTGCAGAATCCTTTTAAGCTGATCGCCGGTGACTCGAATGGTGCAAAGCTCGCTCAATTCTCGTTCGGGACTGCCAGTATTTACAAAGATGTTGGACAGCTTGAGGTGATCAACGGTTCCAGGGGTGACACTTTCGCGAATATCACCGGTATGCTTCAGCATGATTTGCATCGGCTGGAGCGGTCGCAAATCGATTGCGGCACGCTGTGCATTCAAAACGGGAAGCTGCTCGTTCACCTCGCTCAGCAAGCCCTTGCTGATGAGCGAACCCAGTGCGGTCTGCCGCCCTTCTTCACCCCGTACGCCTTGCAGCGGGAAAGATTCCGCCACTGTTGCCGGGTAGGTCTTCTTCGCAAGAGCCGCTATATCGCCTATTTGAGATTCAATATAGGCGGTCATCTCCGGATGAGGTTTGATGCCGGCATGAATCTCGTGCAATTGGCCGAACGTTCGGTACTTGTCCGCCGTGCCGTCGGACTTGATCGCAAGCTTCAACTCTCCCAACCAGCCAGCCTTCGCGCCGGCTTGCACGACAGGAATGTCGGAGCCGTTGTGGGCATTGCGAATCCAAAGTGGAACCGGTTCTATATCGTGAGTGTGCGCGCCGACAATTGCGCTGACTTTGCCTCTCAATTGAGTGGCCAGCTCAACATCTTTGCCGCGACCAAGATGCGACAAAACGATAATCTTATTGACGCCTTGCGCGTTGAGGGCGGAAATTGTATCTTCTGCGGCTTGCAGGTGCGGACGGTACCGGATGGCATGGTCGGCCATCGCATCCAATTCCTCAGTCACCAAACCGATGACACCGATTTTTTCCCTGGACCCGCCTTTGCCTGCCACTTCAAGGATCCGGAACGGCTTGTAGATTCCGTCCGAACCAATCAGTCCGGGAAATCCGGGCACATCCAGGTTGGAGGCAATCGCAGGCAACTCGCCCAACTCGCTCTGAAGCGCCCGCATGTTATTGTTCCAGGCGCCCACGTCCGTTCTGCCCATTCCAATGTCAGCGACGTGATTTCCGGGAATGAAGCCGTCAGGCTTCATCATCTGAACCGCCCTGGTCTCAACCAGTCCGGTTTTAGTAGAGCCGGCAACTACATTGCCGGAATAGTTGTCTCCAAGCTCAAAGAGCAAAGAGTTGCGCCCTTGAGCCGCTGATTGCGATCGTAACCGCGCCGCTTCAGTTGCCAACTGAGGAAGGCTGGCCTGCTCGCCGATAATCGCGCTATGGACGTCGTTAAAGTGCAACACGTCAATTCTGGTCACGCCCTTATCGCCTTGCATCGCGCCGCGGGCGTAGCGATAAATATCACCGGAGTTGGCGATCGTTGTGATACCGCTCGATAAGACTCCGCCAAAAACCGTGCCCACGGTTGTGTTGAAGCCAATCTCCAGCGCCGTGTTCTTCAAGCCCTCGGTGGTGTGCAATTTGTCGGAATTATTGTGCAGCGCATGAGGAACGCTCCAGACAAAGCTGCCGGCAAAGCCGCCTGCAGAGCCTCTGACAGCACCCAAAGTGATGCGATCGCGAATTGAGTTTGTTAATGCCTTCTCGCCTACAGTTGCAGCCATTTCGGCGGTGATGGTGCGTCCGGCATAACCGTAGCCAAGCCTGCGAGTGTATGCGTCGGTAGCGAGTTTGTCCGCCTTAGAACCGACTACCCCGGCAAAACCATCAACTATCCCCCAACCAAAGTCAGCGGCTGAAGTCTTGTGGTACTCGGAGGGCAACAACACGTGCTCAAAGCCGGATTTCACAGCCACTTTAGTCGTGCCGGCAGCAAGCGCCGTGCAGACAACCCTGGCCGCTAGCCCGTACTTACTCTTAGATGCCAGGGACCAGGCAGCGGTGCCTACAATCCCCGACCCCAACGATCCACCGATATCCGAGACGATTTGCCTCGTTACTATTGATGGCGCCTTCGAGAAACTCTCGGCAAGGAGAGACTCGCTTACGGTTAAGTCCTGGTTTAGTTCGCTCTTTTCAGTTCTTCTTAAATCTGACATTACGAGGCCTCGTCGGTTTTTCCCAACGCTCCTCCCTTGAATCTTCCGTTTCCCCGCAAACAGATTAACTCGCCCCGCACCGCGCTTGACATGGGGAGATCACGTAGAAACGAACATAAACTGAAAATTTCGTGCGGCAGCCAGGCACTGCTGTCCGTATCACTTGCGCGGATCTTTGGACTTGCGCCTATTCCAGCGAGGGATTCGGGGTCTTGCTTGCTTCCAGGCTGCTTTCTCCGCCGGCCGCGACAGACTCGCCCCGGTCAAGCAAGTCGGTTAGCATCCAATCGAACACGGTTCTTGACGGCAGCTCCGGTGACAGCTCGTCGCGAAGGGACTTACTGAGTCCATCGGGGCGATAGTTATCGATAAAGGTGATATGGTCTATTTGTCTGAAGGCGCGAGCGCGTCGAACGTCGATTGAGCTGCGAATGTTCTTAATATCGGGCTCGCGATTGATCGGGTGCGTTGCCAGAGCCTTTGTGGGCAAGAAAAGCGCGCTGACAAGCGGAGTGATGCCATCATTGAGACTGTATCGCGATGAATGCAATACCGGCTTAGCCGAGCCAGCCTCGCCAATTACCATATTACCCATTTCGTAGTTGAGAGCTCTCAGCACGGGGTGCTCGAACGCCATGTGATACGGAACGGTACAGGTGACAAACCACCAGGGCCAGCCTACCGCTTTGCGCCACGCCCGCGTTTTGTGCGGTGTCACATATGGTGTCAGCAGATAACCGCCGTAGCAAATAAATTTGCTTTTGTCGATCCGAATCTCGTCGTTGACCTTCAAGATCCGAGGATTGTCCATTCTGGCCGGAGTGAGATTGCCGCCGATCGAAAACGGAATATGGGTTTTGAATTTCCCGACATTCGGAATGCCATTGTCGCTGTTGTCCCATCTCAGATCAGCCAGAAGATTTGGATGTTGTTTAAAATAGAGTTTGTAAGACACGCCCAGGTCGGCCCGCACCCAGGGCAGCTCATGCGTCTTGATCAGGCTATATCGCATCCAGTCATAGCAGAACAAAGGAGAACCATGAAACGGGGTCCCCAAAGTAATCACTTTATCTATTGAATGCTGAACATCAATGTCTTCCATCGCCTCTTGGACGAGGTTTCCGCCCAGGCTTAGAGCAACGATGGTGATTGGTCGATTGCCGCCGGCGTAGTTATAAAGTTCGCGAATCGCCTTTTTGAATTCGGGCTTGGTCGATGCAAGCAGGCTGTAGGTGTCGAAGCGGGCATAGTAGATCTTATAACTATCGCGAAACTGGGCATCTTTCTGAAACTCTTCTACTACACGCTCCCAGCGGAAGCCCTGCTTATACTCGCCGTTCAACCCGTGCAAAAGTAGCAAAGGGCGACGATTACCGATTGGTTCTTCGTCATGTTGGAATAACTCGACGGTCGTCGGTCTTACTTTGAGCTTCTTCGCGTCGGGTGGCAACGGTAACGGTGTTACCGAGAGAGTAACCTCTTGCTTCAAGGGCGCGCCCGGCGCTTTGTCCGGTTCAGGAACCGGGGCAGGTACCGGCGTTACAGCCGTAGCTGACGATGGGGACTCCGGCGACAAAGCGATGCATTCTGCGCCGTCGGCACTCAAATTACAGAGAATTGCCGGAAGAATCGCGAGAACAGCCGTGACAATTTGTTTTTTCGGGTACATTATGTTCGGGACCGCCTGCGAAGCATTTCGCAAAATAGGGTTTCCTAAATTACTAAGAGTAGCAGACCCCGGGTAAAAGCTAACCAGAATCCCCAGATTGAGATTCCCTATGGCTGAAAACATTCTTCTTTACTTCTCCGATACCGGTCGAGGACACCGCAGCGCAACCGAAGCGGTGGACGAGGCATTGCAAGTTGTCGCAACGACGGAATTCAACGATCGACCAATCAGAGTGATCGCGGAGCCGGTCGCGGAAAATTCCCATCCGCTGAATCGCAGGTTTGTAGAGCTTTACAACTACTTTCTGCGCAATCATCAGAACCTGATGAAGTATTACTACGACTTTCTACAACTTACCAAACCTAATGAAACTGAGCTCGGCTATTCCCTAGTGAAGCGCTATCTGCAAAAACAGATGGTTACTTTTAAGCCATCGGTCGTGGTCTCAATGCACCCGATGACCAATCATTATGTTGCTCGGGCAATGAAAGACGTCGGTCTCAAGGGCGACGTGCGCTTGATGGTGGTGGTCACCGACCCCAACAAAGATTTGTGGCGCGGCTGGGCTTGTTCGGAAGCAGATATCATTGTGGCGCCAAACGAACTGGTGAAGAATCAGCTGTTGGAGTGGGGCGTATCCGCATCACAGATCCGCGTAATCGGTATGCCGGTTCACCATGCATTCACTAAACCACCGGCAGTACCACGCACCGAGTTTTTATCTCACCTGGGACTCTCCCCGAATATCCCGACACTGTGCATCAATGCGGGTTGGGCCGGTGGGGGCAACATGCTGAGCGCCTACGCAGCATTGCGTGAATCCAACGCGCCTTTCCAGGTAGTGTTCCTATGCGGACACAACACCAAACTGTACGAAGACGCACGCGCACTCGCGAAAGATTCTCCGATTCCGACAGCCGTTCTTCCGTTTCATGACTCGATGCCGGACCTGATGGCCGCAGTCGATGCGATGGTTACAAAGGCCGGCGGTTTGACAACTTTTGAATGTGTCGCGCGGCGTTTGCCGATGATCATTGACACCATCACCGAACCGATGCCGCAAGAGCGCGGCACTATCGACATACTAGTAGAACAGGGTTTGGCGACAACGCTAAGCCGACCGAGCGACCTGGTCAAACTCACGCAAGGCTTGCAGATTGAGCCGAACAGACTAAAGCGAGCTTTGCCTTCAGCTTACTGTTTGGACAAACCCGATGCTGCGATCGATATCGCAAGATTGATTCTGGAAAACGGTGGCGAAAGCGCAGGACGAGAGAACACCCGTTCGCGAGAAAACCGGCAAACGATGGAAAAACGCAATCCACGCAGTCCGGAATAACTAGAACATTCAAAATGTCGATCGCTAGAATATATGAAAATATAGTGCCACCCTTAGCGGTGGCATTATTTTTCCGCGAGCTTTTGCAGGAACCAGCGATTGAATGGTTCCGGCTGGCTATCCATACAGTTGTGTCCGGCCCATTCAATAATTTGCAACGAAGAGTTGGGCAACTGTTTGTGCATCAGCTCAACATGCCTGGCCGGCGCGATGGGGTCTAATCGCCCCACGACAAAGTGCACAGGACACTGAACCGCAGGCAAATTCTCCACATAATTTAGATCGGCAAAATTATCAACAATTTGCTTCAAGCTGTTGTGGCTGGTGTCCAAAAGCACGCGTTCACGCCAGGCCAAATTCTTATGAATGATACTGCCCTTAATGGCATGAAATGGTGCTCCGAGAAAGGCTCGAAACGTAAGCACCGTAATAGCAGGTACTCGTCCCGGCATCGCAGCCGCCAAAATTTTGCTGATCAGTTCCGGGCGCTGAGCCGCCAGCTCAAGCGAGATAATGGACCCGAGCGAGTGTCCGGCGAAGACAGCCGGGTACTGCAAATCACAATGCTCCAGCGTATCTACAATGTCGTTCAAATGGGCATTAATGTCCATTCTATCGGTCGAGTCCTCGCTTTCGCCGTGCCCCCGCAAGTCAGGAACAATGCAGCGATAGCCAAGATCCTCCAGCAGTTTTATTTGCGGCGTCCACATTTCCGCACGGGCGCCGGTCCCGTGAATCAGGACTACGTCGCCGGCGCCGCCCTTGTCGCCATGAACTTTGACAGCTAAACGCACACCGGAGACTCCTTTGGTGAGGTTGCCCTACCCCTCATCAAGAACATACCCCATATCCAAATCTTAGCATCAATATCAAGCGCTCCGGCTCGTCGGCAAGCCTCCTGGCCGCCGCGCTACAACTGCGGCGCTGGCGATGTTTACTTGCCGCCGAATTTGAACGTACCTTTGACCCAACCGAAGAAGCCCTTGCCAGTCTGGTCCATAATCTGATCCAAAGTCGGCCCGCTTTCGATTGGTAGCTCCCGTCCGCTGCGACGCTGCTCCTGCTGGGGAGGAAGCAGCTTGCCAAGCAAGGAGAGGCTGTACTGCAAATCCTTCGGCTCAAGGATGTCCGGTCGGCGAGTCTGAAGGACTTGCTCGTGGTCTTGAGGCGAAGTCAGCTTGCGGCGCTCGCTACCGCCCCCCGGCATAAAGAGAATGCCCTCGCCCGTTTCCTCGGAAAACATGAATGCCTCGCCCGGCTTCAGATTCTGGGTTCCATTCGCCAGCAAGTAACGCATGCGCTTCGTGATGGCATCTTCCGGCGGAGGTGGTGGCGCTTTAGGCTTTTCCGTCTTGGCTGCGGCTGCTGGAATCGTTCGCAGTTGTCCCGTGCCGAACAAGCGGTCGGTATCAAGCACCGGATGCATATAAGTAAAAGCGCCTGATCGAGTTCGCTGAGCATTGGTGAGCTTAGGCCCCGAGTACGGCTGCGGGGCCTTTGCAGCAGCCGAAGCTGGAATTGCAGCCGGCTCTGTTTGTGGCAGCGCATTTTGAGCCACTACAGGAGACGCGCCCTCAGCCGCGGGCGCGACCGGAGGTTGAACCTGCGGCCTGACCTCCGGCACAACACCGGAGAAATGTTTGCTCAAGTCGGCACCGACTGGCGCCGGTGCAGCGGCTGGTGAAAACGGTGCAGCCGAAGAAGCGATCGGCGTCGGACCTTGAACCTCTTCGCGCGTTATCACCATAGGCTCAACGACAAAAGCCCGCGTTGCAGCAGCCGGAGCGCTGACGGAAGGAGGCAAGTATTTTTCGGCAACGCGCAGCACATCGCGAACAAGCACGGGCAGAGACTGTGACGGCTGAACAGGAGCAACCTGCCCCGGCATCACGTTCATTGATGTGTGTTTGGGATGCAAAGCTTGCACATCAGCCGACTGGACATCGACTTGCGCGGAGGGCGCAGCAGCAACAACGGGCTCACCGTTGGGCAGCTTGACCGCAGTCGGGTGCGGCAGCAGCGCCGCAGCGCCCTGTTTCAAACTGAGTTTAGCGCTGCCGGGATCCGCCGTCGGAATCTTTCCTAAAATCGCCTGAACATTAACAGGCACTGGAGTCGGTGCCTTCGGACGCATCTCGGGAACGGGCACGTTCGCGAACATATCGCAAACGCTTGCAGGCAATGCCGGAGCTGGAACCGTCGGCGCCACGCCCACAACAGCAGAGGCAATCGGCTGCGGACCTTCGCCGGTACCTTTTTCCAATTGCACCGGTGTCGGCACATACTGCCCGGGCACCGCTGCTGCTACCACTGTCGGCACAAAATGGACATCTACTTTGTTCAACACATCTTTAACTACTGAAGGTAGAGCCTCCGGAACATCTTTGTGCGGGAGACCTATCGGCCGGGGCGGAATCGCAATTACTTCCGCTCGACTGTGTGTGTTCTTGGCGGAGGGTGGAAGCGGGGCGTGTTTCACGGCGCTGCCGGGAACCGGCTGAATCATGCCCGAAGACACGTTGATTCCGCCAGGGGCCTTAGGGACTGGCGCCGCTGGTCCATTTTTCTTCAGATGGAAGAATGAAGCGGCCTGTTGCGGAATTGCCATAGACAACTTCGACAGAATACCTTGCATATCTACTGGCGTCGGACCTGGTGCCTTCGGAGGCGAGTATGACGATGCTGGCACCGCCGAAACCGGTTCTGCCGCAGGGCGACCCGCTGCGTTCACGGCGCTTTGCACGACTGGCGGGAGGTCCGGAGCAGTCGATGGTGCCGATGATGTAGCCGGCGTTATCAAGGCAGGAGGTGCGACGGCAACAACGACCGGTGCCGCCTCAGCTGAACCGGTCGCCGGCTGCAGCGTCGCTGGTTGTGACTCAGGCTCCGGTTGCTTTTCGGGCGGCGTAAATCCGTCCACTATATTCTTCACAACGTCCGGCAACCCATCCATGATTCCGGGCCGGGGAGCCGCAACTGCAGAGGGCGGGACAACATCGACAACCACCGGTGCCGCATCAGCTGAACCGGTCGCAGACTGCGGCGTCGCTGGTTGTGACTCAGGCTCCGGTTGCTTTTCGGGCGGCGTAAATCCGCCCAATATATTCTTGACGACGTCCGGCAACCCATCCATGATTCCGGGCCGGGGAGCCACAACTGCAGCGGGCGGGACAGCACCGACAACCAGCGGTGCCGCATCAGCTGGCTGCGGTGCCGCCGGTAATGGAGCAGGCTCTGGTTGCTTTTCTGGCGGTGTAAATCCGCCCAGTATATTTTTCACGACGTCCGGCAACCCATCCATTATTCCGGGCCGGGGAGCCGCCACTGCAGAGGGAGGTACAACACCTACAACCACCGGTGCCGCATCAGCTGAGCCGGTCGTCGGCGCCGGTGCTTCATGTGGTGACGCAGGCTCTACTTCCTTCTCCGGCGGTGTAAATCCACCGGCTCTATTCTTCACAACGTCCGCAGTACCGTCCGTGCTCGCTGGCCGCGAAGTGGCAGGCGGTGACAGGGAAGCAGCAGTTACGGCATCCGCCGAACCTGCAGAAACAGGGACTTCCGCCGCGCTCGGAGTCATGTCTATGGCTCGGGCGCCTTCAACTTTACTGAGAATGTTGCGTACATCCGCAGGAATCACCCGCAGGTCGGCCGGCGCGGCGACTGGCACTGGGGATGCCGGCGCAACCGGCACCACTGAACTCGCTACAGCTTGCGCTGTTTGCTGATCCTTCTGTCCGCCAAGGAATACAGGCATCGAGAAGTGAGGCATCTCCGGCAGTTTTGGCAAATTAGGCATCTTGGGCATCAGCGCCGAAGCCTTCTTCATCATATTGCCCATCCAACTTTCTTGGGGAGGTTGAGCAGCCATGGCGGCGTTTCGCGCGATGACAGTCTCTCCCATCAGGTCGGGCGTGCGCGATGCGGCGTTACTTTGCAGCAGTCCGTAGGGCTGCTTCGGTCTGTTATCCAACGGCACCACTGAAACCGACGCCAAAGGGTCCTTTGCGGCGTCGGCAATAGTTGACGGTGAGGCCGCTTCAATGGCTTTAGATAGAGGATTCGCAACTGAGGAGCCGGAGCTCTGCGAAACAGCGCTCGCTGCCGTCCCCGAAGTTTGTGTTTGCGCAGCCGGTGGTGCCGCCGGCTGTGGTGGCATAATCGCGGCCAGCATTTTTTGCAATTGCGGGCTTAGCGCCTCAGGCGACGATGGCTGATCTCGCTGATTCGCCACATCCTCCGCAGGCGTAGCAATTCTTGTAATGGTGACAGCCGACGGTGTGGCCGCATTAGCTGACAACAAGTTCGACGGGTTCGGCGCCGCATTTCTTTGCGGTTTTGATCCGCCGGACGAGCGCAGCGGATTCGATAAGTTTTTCATCCAACCAGCAACCGGTACACCGGACAGGCCTGGTCGCGGTCGCTTCGGCACCATTAACGGTGCCGCCGAGGGGGGAGCAGCCCCCGAGTCGTTTCGCCCACCGAACAAGTGCGGCACCCGGGGCACCGGAGGATGCATAAGCGCCGTCATTGTCCGTCCGAAAATACTGCCTTTCTCTCCGGCGTTGCTTCCCGGAAGCGCACCGGGGTGGTTCGATGTAAGCGCCGGTACTGCCGCACCGTTGACGGTGCCGACACTAGAAGCACTAGCACTGCGCGCACTCGGGTCAGTAGCAGGACTGACAGGCCTAAGTTCCGGCGTTGTCGTCGACGAATCTTTTTGCTGCGGCAGCAATCCCAGACTAGCCGCGACAGCGTCAAACGACGGTGTCGCTCCAGGCAGGGCTTCGTGCGACACGGCACTTGGCGCCGGCTTTGACTCACCTTGATCTTCTTGAGCCTTCCTGCTTTGTTCCGGAGCAAGCCAGCTTGCAATCGCCTGCGCCGGATCTTGAATCTCTTGTGCAGGTTGCTCCGCGTGCAATTCAGCCGTAGGAGTAGAGACAATTCTGCTAACGATCTGTTCTGCTTTGGCAGCAGGTTTGCGCTCAGTTTTTACTGCCCCGGGAACGCCCGGCCCGGTCTTGGCCGAAGCATTTTGCGAAGCGCCCACCGCTGACGAAACGACAGCAGGTTTGGGAACGGGTTTCGCTTCGTTAGTTATGCCAAGCATACGGCCCATTTCGGAAGCCGCGCCGAAGAGATTGCCCGCCTGAACGTGCAGATGCATCAAGGATGTGCGCGCATCGGTATAACCCGGTGCAATTGCCAAAGCCTGTTCAAGCGCGGATTGAGCCAAAACCGGCTTCCCCTTCTGCTTGAAAATTTCAGCTTGCTCATAAAAAGCGCGCACCTGCGCGGGATTTTCCTGCACGGATAAAAGAAACTCAAGCAAAGCATCATCGACTCGTCCCTGCTGCTTGAAGAGCAAACCACGCTCCAAGTGAGAAGCGGGGTAGGACTTTCTAACTGTCGCGGGCAAAACGGAGCGAGCAGCGAACCCTACGGGAACGCTACCGGAACGCACCACCCGCGGTGCCGCCATTCCAGTCGGACCCAGGGCCACTTTCTTCTTGCCAGCAGTGTCTTGAGCCTGGCCAGGCAAACAGGAAACACAAAACAAAGCCAGAATCGATGTCTCGATTAGGATACGTTTCGCCATAACTCTCCCGATCCGCGGGTGCCGCAGATGTCAGAATATATTACTCTATGGCTTGATTACGTAACGCTCCAACTTTCTCATCATCTTGACCCACTGAGGCTCCACCTGGGATTTCAAGGGCCAAACCAGAACAGTCTTCATCCCTGCTCGCTGACCACCTAGAACATCGGTGAGAGGACGATCGCCGATGACGGCAACTTCGTGCGGCTCAAGTTCAAATACTTTTAAAACGTCCATGAACGCCTTTCTTCTCGGTTTGGCAGCGTGACCGATAGTGATAGGCATGTCAAGCAACACTTTTACTTCTTCCATGTACTGCATTCGCTTGTTATTGCTGACAATAGCCACCTTAAAATGAGCGCGGGCAAATTCCAGCCAGCTACCCACTTCAACGGTCAACTTGCCTGAGTGCGGAGCCAGCAAGGTGCTGTCGAGATCGAAGATCAACCCTTTCACCCCGTCCGCTTGCAGCTGTTTCAGGTCAATGTCCGTTACGTCGCCATTAATGACATAGGTGGGACGCAGTAAAACCATCGGCACAGTTCCAACATTAGATAATGGCAA
>JAIELX010000092.1 GCA_019752635.1 Candidatus Obscuribacterales bacterium
TGAAGAAGAGCAAGAGGCTCCAGCCGCTGAAGAACCTGCTGTTGAAGCTCCTGCTGCTGAAGAAGAGCAAGAGGCTCCAGCCGCTGAAGAACCTGCTGTTGAAGCTCCTGCTGCTGAAGAAGAGCAAGAGGCTCCAGCCGCTGAAGAACCTGCTGTTGAAGCTCCTGCTGCTGAAGAAGAGCAAGAGGCTCCAGCCGCTGAAGAACCTGCTGTTGAAGCTCCTGCTGCTGAAGAAGAGCAAGAGGCTCCAGCCGCTGAAGAACCTGCTGTTGAAGCTCCTGCTGCTGAAGAAGAGCAAGAGGCTCCAGCCGCTGAAGAACCTGCTGTTGAAGCTCCTGCTGCTGAAGAAGAGCAAGAGGCTCCAGCCGCTGAAGAACCTGCTGTTGAAGCTCCTGCTGCTGAAGAAGAGCAAGAGGCTCCAGCCGCTGAAGAACCTGCTGTTGAAGCTCCTACTGCTGAAGAAGAGCAAGAGGCTCCAGCCGCTGAAGAACCAACATCGCCCAGCATAGGAGATCAGATAGCTGCACAGATTGAAGAAAAATCTGCGGAAGAAACCCTGAAAGAAATGGTGCAAGACGCAGGTACACCATCCTCATCAGAAGAAAGTGCCTCGGAAGGCGCAGCCTAACTATCCCTCGGCAGTCTCTCCGTCAAGACAAGCTCGGCCAATCGGTCGGGCTTGTCCGTTTATGAGTTTTTCGGCCGAGCTTACCCGACACAAGACAGAACGACTGTCTGCGGCTCCCGGGGCTAAGCCAAATGAAATCGCAAGAAGCCTCAAGATTCGGACGCAGAGTCTCGAATCCCAAACGATTCCGGCAAAACACGATCCAAAAACATCTTCTCCGCATCGCTATGCAACGTGGACTTTCGGACGTTTATCAGGATCAGCCTCGGCACAACGCAAAATTTCTCTTGTGAGCGGAGCGGTTTCACCTTCGCCGAACAGTATGTACTTCGCCAATTTCTCAAACGGATTTCCTTCAGTCCAGCCCAGATATGCGTGAGGAATCTTGTTAGTGGTATCACGAATGTGCAGCAACAGAGCAGCCATCGCATTGGGAACGCTGGGACTGGAGCAGCGCAGCACCGCGTACTCACCTTCTATATGTCCGCTCACAACCAACGTATCGCTTACAAATTCTGATACGTCGCTAGGAGTCACTTCGAGAAACACAAAGTTTCCTTCTGCTGTTTGAATACTATGATCGCGCCGGGCCTCAGCTTCTTTGGTAACGTAGTCCTTGTCGTCCGGTCTGTGCGCCAGAATGCGAACCTCTCCCCAGTCTTTCTCGCAAGCACTTTTCAAGAATTTGACGGCAGTGGCGTCCATCTCGACGTTCTTTACTCTCAGTTCGGTGGAACGAACGGCACGAGAAGCAAACGAACTCAAGACAATGGCGCAGGTGAACGCTAGAGATATTTGAAGACCATCCGGTCGCTGAATCATGATCGCAATTGATGCGTAAACAAAGATCAAAGCGATTACTACAAAATACCAGCGCAGGAACGGTCGGGTCTTCCACATCGAACAAGTAACAGCGGTAACGGCCGAGGTAATAAGCACCAACAGACCTGTTGCAAATGCACCGGCTTGTGAATCAACCTCGGCCTTGAAAACAATCGTGATAAAAAGCGATACAAGCGTAAAGAAGATTACTAGAGGGCGACGGGCTCTCGCCCAATCCGGCGCCATGCCGTAACGAGGCAAGTACTGAGGAACAAGGCTAAGCAAAGCAGCCATTCCGGATGCGCCTGCAAACCATAATATGACGACGGTAGAAAGATCATATACAGTGCCAAAAGCCTCCCCCACGTGCTTGTGTGTAAGATACGCCAAAGCCCGTCCGTTGGCCTCGCCGCCATCCGCAAACAGTTCTTTGGGAATCATCAATGTAGCAACCATGTTTCCAACCAGCAAAAAAATACTCATGATAATTGCCACTGTTATGAGCAATTTTCGTGTGTTCTTAATACGGAGTTCGAGGCTATCAGCGTCCGCAGTTTTTATGTGCGTCATTACTGCAACACCAGTTTCAAAACCGGAAAGGCCTAAGGCCAATTGCGGAAACGCCAGAAACGAACGAGAAAAAATATCCCAATTCGATTTGTACAGTCCCAATCCAGCAATCCAGTCATTCATCAACTTGGGCGTTGCAAAAAGATCTCGAATTATTACCGTTAGTGCAACAGCATTAACTCCTAGATATGCAATCACCAACACGAGCGACACATTTATTGCTTCCCCAAATCCGAAAACAAAAATCGCACCAAGGCTGGCAATCAATCCACTAGTAATAACCATGCGATCGTAGGGAAACCGCACCATCATGGGATTCTCAACAATGTGCGCAGTAGCGTCCGCGGCGCACATTGTGATGGTGAAGATAAAGTCGGTAGCCGCAAATCCCAGCAAGATCAAGACCAGCAGTTTGCCTTTCCAACCAGACAACAAGTGTTCAAGAATGTGAAAACTCCCCTGTCCATGCGGGCTTTCGCGCGACACGAACCAGTATGCAGGTAGAGCACCACACAGCGTCAGAATCACCAAATTGAGAGTGGCGAACGGCGCAAGCAGTCCAGCGGCCAGATAGGAAATACCGGGTTGAAATCCCATTGAAGAGAAGTAGTCAACCCCGGTCAAGCACATCACTTTCCACCAGGGTTGTTTTTTCACTTCAGCATGGTGGTCGCCTGTACCTTGATACAACCAGGCTGCTAATCCATCTTCTTCCGGCTTCAAAGTATTGACCTCTGCGTCACAACTGCATGGAAACAGTGCTGGATTCCAAGGCGAAATCTCAGCATTTTGCAACTGCCAAGGATACCACGCAGCCCGTGCAGCGATGCCGCAACATGAGTAACCGCAAGGGAACGAACACTTGCCCCCATGATAGGATCTCTCAAATCGACCGCAATAAGAATTGAGCATAAGGCGCCGCTCCGACGCCTGAGGAGAAGACTGAAATGACCACAGCCCAACTTAAACAAACTCCGCTGGCATCTGCGCATAAAGAGCTTGGCGCCAGAATGGTGGACTTTGCAGGTTGGTTCATGCCTGTTCAGTACAAGTCCATCGTCACCGAACATCTAGCAGTGCGCAACAAAGTTGGCATTTTCGATGTGTCGCACATGGGCGAATTCCGCGTACAAGGGGCAGATGCGGATGCCTTCGTGCAGCACATGGTTGCAAATGACGTTCGCAAGCTGACCTCGCCCAACATGGCACTTTACACACAGATGTGCAATGAAAACGGCGGCACCGTAGACGATTTGATTGTCTATCGCCTGAACGACGGTTATCTTTTGGTTGTAAATGCGTCCAACATAGACAAAGACTGGGAGTGGCTCTCAAGTTACGCCAAGAAGTTCCCCTCGGTAAAAATGACCAACATTTCCGAACAAACGGGTCTGTTGGCGCTTCAAGGTCCCATGGCAATGGATTTGCTTGCCAGTCTTGCCGGTGACCAAGTGAAGAAGCTCCCTTCTTTCTGTTATGAGGAGGGGATTGTCAACGGAATCAAGGCGGCGTGGGGTCGCACGGGCTATACGGGTGAAGATGGCGTCGAGATTTTTGTAGACGTCGACAAAGTCGAATCTCTATGGAATGCGCTGCTGGAGAAAGGACAAAGCTTCGGCATCGAGCCCTGCGGTTTGGGCGCGCGCGACACACTGAGACTGGAAGCCACTCTGCCGCTGTATGGACACGAGCTGGACGATGAGACCGGACCTTTGGAAGCAGGGCTCGGATGGAGCGTGAAGCTGGAGAAGGGCGAGTTTGTAGGCTCTAAAGTACTCAACAAGCAAAAGGAAAGCGGACTGCCCAAGCAGATGATTTGCCTGCGTAGCGAGGGTAAAGCGCTGCCACGTCAAGGCTACGGCGTGTTCGACGGTGACAAGCAGGTGGGAACCGTCACTAGTGGTTCTCAAGGAATCTTTGTTGGACACCCGATTGCATGCGCCTACGTTCCTTCGTCATGCGCCAAAGTCGGAACGAAGTTGTCAGTCGCCATCCGCGATACGAAAGTCGCAGCCGAAGTAGTCAAACGTCCTTTCTACAAGAGAAAGTAATTCTGCACAACAATTCGCCCCATTGTTGCTCTAATCCAACCCGGAGGTCGGGTAGTCGGCTTTCGGAGAAGAGCGCTTTACAACCGGCGTAATTCTCCCCGGGGCGCCACCAGCTAAAGGAGTAACGTAAGACCTGCAATTCTAACGAGTTTTCAAATGACAATGGCTCACCCATTGTCATTCAGTCACATTTGACAGACCGGCTACGTCAAAAAACGAACGAAGGAATTCAAACTAGTTACGGGCTGAAGATATCAGCAACTTAGCGACAAAAACATCTGGTATAACTACAACACTTCTAAATTAGCTAAAGAGAGGAATTCTGCAATGGCTGACACGGCAGGCAAAACGCTCCTGTATCCCGAGGATCTCAAGTATGTCAAGACCCACGAGTTTATTCGCGTGGAAGCGGACAACCATGTGGTAATCGGCGTCACAGCTTTCGCTGCAGACCAGTTAGGCGATGTAACTTATGTAGAACTGCCGAAGGTAGGCACTACATACAAAGCTGATGCAAAGTTCGGCGTCATTGAATCGGTCAAATCAGTGTCCGATTTGTACATGCCGGTGAGCGGCGAAGTCGTGGCCACCAACGATCGCTTGTCTTCAGAACCGGAACTGGTGAACCTTGACTGTTACACCGAAGGTTGGATGGTCAAAGTGAAATTGACGAATCCGAGCGAACTCGGCGCGCTGCTGTCAGCAGCCGACTACAAGAAGCTCGCTACGGACTAATATTAAAGTTCGCACACATTTTGCAAACAGGACTTAGAATAGCTTTGCTCTGCGGTGCAAAGCTTTGGGCGAACGTCTGATCCACTAACCTTACTACTAGAAAGAGCAGAGGTTCATCTATGTATCTTGAAAGCAGGTCTTTTCTGTTTGTCAAGGTGTCTTTCCTGGCCGTGCTTACAGTGCTCATAGTCACCGGAAACAACAATCACCTTCTGGATACACTGAGGCTACCAGCATTGGGCAGGTAGCCTCAAACCGCGTTGAGACGCGTTAACTCCGGGCGCTAGCATCCCGGGGACGCAGCATCATATGTGGTGTCAATTAGTCTTCGCTTTGAAGAGCGTGCTCGGTTGCTGTTTTCTTAGCCACCGGCGGTGGAGAGGTCTCCAGCGTTTCAGTGCCCCCCTCCAGGAGAACTTCTGCTCGCTCGGTGTTCTCACCGATCAAGTGCTGAGCACCGGAAAAATACTTTGACCCGGGCTTAATAAGGCGCAGTTGCTGTATCGCATCGTCGATTCTACCCTGTTTGGTCTTCTCAAAAGAATCCAAATAAATCGCTTGACTCATCAGCTCCTCAGTATCAGAGCCTGGAACCGCAAATATTTGCGGCATCGGTGCTCCCCGCAGGAGGTGAACAGCGGCCTCATAGTTAGCCTTGTTGATACTGTCCGTAGCGGCATGCACCAGATACATGTTGAACAGTCCGAGGGTGAACCCGCCCATAGCAACCAACAAGCCCAAGCCCAAGACTAAATCAATGACCATGGGATAACGAAGGCGCTTTTTCGCTTCTTCGGGCAGTGCTGCGGTTTCCGCCGACTCCTCAAGCACCTCGTCCAGAATGTGCGAAACGTGAATCTTCGAAAATGTCCGACGCCCATCCGCCGGTTCTCCTGCGGGCGGGGCCGCTTCTCCGTCAGCGGGAGTCGTCGCTCGAGCATCGGATGCCGGCTCCACCGCCACCGACTTTACTTCGTCGGCCACAGCGTGCGTCTCACTGTCGCTGCTTGCGGTGACTTTGCCTGATATGGCAGTTTCCGATAACAGACCGTTATCGCCCGTCTCGGCAACAGGCTTACTTTCGCTACCCTCGACAAACTGAACGCCCGTATCGGTCGATTCGTTTCCTACCTTGTTGGGGTCGGTCTCTTGCTCATCTACAGCGCCAGAA
The DNA here is from genome assembly GCA_019752635.1 of Candidatus Obscuribacterales bacterium. Taxonomy (GTDB): domain Bacteria; phylum Cyanobacteriota; class Vampirovibrionia; order Obscuribacterales; family Obscuribacteraceae; genus JAKFUT01. The sequence continues at coordinate 5,978 of JAIELX010000092.1, forward strand.
CCTGAATTACTCATACCAATGCCCTACATGGGTGATCGCCTGAGATTCCCTCGGTAACAACCTTAACACGGTCCTCGGACCTTGTCCAAAATTCCGGGTCTCCGAGACGTCTCGCCTAGCCGCGGATACCATCGTTCCCGATACCTTATACCCCCGCGCCGAGTTCCCTACGCTCGCAAACTCCCTGCAAACGCATTGACCTCTTAACCGAACTATTGCTTAACTGTCTGCGGCGGGTTACTTTGACAGGATTTAGTGGCACACTGTTAGTGTAGAAGCGGCTAAAACTCCGCGCACCGGGGGAACAATGTCCAAGCGTGTTTTGATCCTTTCAGCATCTTCAGGAGCAGGCCATACCCGCGCAGCACAAGCGTTGGAAAAGGCGTTTCAAGACAGAGACGACGTTCAGGATGTTCGCCACGAAGACGCGCTGCAATACACCTCGCCTGCATTTCGCAGCTTCTATTCCCGAGCGTACATCGACATGGTCAACCGAGCTCCCGGGGTTCTGGGCTGGCTCTATGACTACGCAGACAAGCCCTGGAAAGACGAAAGCCGTCGCTTGATGATCGACCGCTTGAACGCAATTCCTCTGATAAATGCGCTGCGTAAGTACCGCCCCGATACTGTCGTTTGCACCCACTTTCTTCCTTCGGAAATCATGTCATGGCTAATCTGTCGGCGCGCAATTCAAGCCAAACACGCGGTCGTAGTTACCGACTTTGACGTACACGCAATGTGGCTTTGCCGCCATGTTTCTCGCTACTTTGTCGCGATGGATGAAACCAAAGTACACCTGGAACAACTGGGCTTCAATCCCGAAAGGATTTCCGTATCCGGCATTCCCGTTGATCCCGCCTTCGCGTTAGATAAAGATAAAAAGGAGATGCGCCTGAAACTTGGAGTGCAACCCGACCGACCGACGATTCTACTTTCGGCCGGTGGCTTCGGAGTCGGGCCGATTGAGCACATCGTCAAATCGGTGATGGCGATAAAACACCCCGCGCAAATATTAGCCATGTGCGGCAAAAACGATGAACTTGCCGTGCGCCTCAACGCGCTCAATGGATCTATCGAGAGCAACGTGTTGGTTAAGGCAGTTGGCTACACAACGCAGATGGATGAGTACATGGCCGCATCGGACATTGTCCTCGGAAAACCGGGCGGTCTCACTACATCGGAAGCCTTAACCAAAGGGCTGGTGTTCGCCATCGTCAATCCGATCCCGGGGCAAGAGGAACGCAACGCAGACCACCTGCTTGAAGAAGGCGCAGGCATTCGTTGTAACAACCTGCCAACGCTGGCCTACAAAATCGATAAATTGCTTTCCAGCCCAGCGAAGATGCAGGAAATGAAACAGAACGCGCTGCGGTTAGCCAGACCGCTAGCCGCAGCTAACATCGCACAATCGATGATGACAGAACGAATGCCGGACCCGCGCTTTATCGCACTGCAAAACTCCAAGCATTCATGCGACAGCGTACCGGAACGCGTGATGAGAGCAACGCGAAAAACAGCACGCAAAATCGGCAACAAACCGATTCGAATCAAACTGCTTGAACGCCGCGACGTGAAGTAATCGCGACAGCCACGGGTCAGATCGGAATCCTCGGCTAAAACACGCTGATTCGGGTTCCGGCGCGCTTGCAACTAAATTCCGAAACCAGGGGAAGCGTTATAGATCGGACGGCAGGTCCGGACGAGGTTAGGTATGCCGTTTAGACGGGGTGATGACAGAGGCATAACAGAGAAAGGCTCCTGGCAGACACTAGTACCATGGCGAAGATTCTCATTGCAGAAGACGATCACGAGTTCGCTGCGCTGGTAAAACAGTGGCTCGGCAAACAGAATCACACTGTCGATATAGCCCACACCGGCACAGAAGCAGAAGAATTTATCGGAACCTATACGTTCGACCTTTTTGTGCTGGACTGGGACTTACCAGGAACCACCGGGGTCGAGATTTGTCGAAAGCTGCGTCAGAATGCAAACATGACACCGGTGCTAATGCTGACCGGTAAAACCACCGTTGACGACAAAGGACAAGGTTTCGACGCCGGCGCCGACGACTACTTGACCAAGCCCGTCGACCTGCGAGAATTGGGCATGAGAGTCGGTGCACTTCTGCGCCGCGCACCAGTCTTTCGCAGCACAACACTTGCAACCGGCAACATCACCCTCGACTGCCGCACTCGAGAAGTCAAACGCAAAGACAAGCCAGTGGCACTAATGCCCCGTGAGTTTGCACTGTTCGAATACTTGCTGAAACACAAGAGCGTGGTGTTCAGCTCCGAACAGTTGCTCGATGCAGTTTGGTCGTCGGACAGCGAAGCCTCACCACATACAGTGCGCAGCTGCATCAACCGAATCAGAGACAAGCTAGACACGGCAGGGCAGCCCTCCGTTATTCGTACCGTCTATAGCGTCGGATACACCATTGATGAGTAACACTCCTAAGGGCGTCAGGTTCACGCTAGCGCGGAAGGGAGTATTGTTTGTTTTTGTGATGCTGATGGTCGAACTACTGTTGCTGGGTAGCCTATCCGTTCTATTGGCACAATCGGAAGAAGAACTGTGGAAGGAATCGCACGCCAATGCTCTGCTGTCTGAATGCGATGACTTGATCCGATTGTTCTATGACGCCGGTTCTTCACTCGTGGCGTTCGCCGCCACTCGCGATGAACTTGCAGCGGCTCGATTCCGGCACACAGTAGAGACAATTCCAGCGCAAGTTGAAACGCTACATACTCTCAACCTGGTTGGTCGCCATCCCGATCCCGCGATCACAAAAATAGAGGAGATGGCGGAAAAATCGGTCGCACTTCTCAATCGCACCAACAAAGTAGTAGAACAGTCGAGCAAGGTGGAATTTCTTGTTCCCGATGAAGGACGGAGGGAAGTTAAGGAACAGCTCGCGCAGCTGGTCACAGCGCTGGGTGAATTCGCAGACACGCAGAGAAAACGCAAGAAGGAACTTAGCGGAAGAGTCGCTCAAACACGATTGCGCGTGAAGCAATCCATCGCTGTCACAGCTGGCATGAACGTACTTCTTGCCATTGTTGCAGTAGCATGGTTGATGCAAACAATAAGCAAGCGTCTCGATAACATCGTCTCAAACACCCACAGGTTGAAAACCAGAGAACCGCTCAATCCCGCACTTCCTGGCACAGACGAAATTGCTCACCTGGACCGCGTGTTTCATGAAATGGCAGACGGGTTGGAAGAAACAGCCAGGTTGAAGGAAGAATTCCTTGCCGTCATAAGTCATGAGATTCGCTCTCCTGTTTCATCAATTACCATGCTTTTGGAAATGATGACTGCCGGTAGCTTCGGAACACTGAACGAATGGGAGCAACAGCGCGTAAAGGGCGCGGAGCATAGCGCAAAGCGCGTCATTGATTTGATAAACAGCTTACTCGAAATTCAAAAATACGACCAGGGGCTAATGGAACTTAACATCAAGAGTTGCTTGATCAAGCCTGTCATCGAACATGCAACGAGAACAGTGTTTACGCTTGCAGAGCGCAAGAACATCAAAGTGCTACACCAGGAAGTATCAGGCGAAATCTTCGCGGACCCGCTACGCATCGAACAAGTGTTGATCAATCTCATCGCTAATGCCATAAAGTACTCGCCTGAAGGCACAACCATCAATGTCCTAGTCGAGAAGCAGGACGAATTCATAGAGTTCGGAGTGCAGGACAACGGACCGGGAATCCCGCTGGAAACCCAAGGGGATCTTTTCGGCAAGTTCCAGCAGGTCGGCACAAACTACGATCAAAACAGCAGCGGTTTAGGTCTGTACATCTGCAAATCAATAGTTGAAGGTCATCAAGGCAAGATTGGCGTTCAGAGCGAGCCAGGGAAGGGCTGCCTTTTCTGGTTCAAGATTCCGAGGTAATTATGCCGGTCGGAACAAGAACAACAGTTGTCTTTTTCGCAATAGTTATCTTCGCCGCCGTGTGTGCAGGATGGCTAAGCATTGCAGCATGGAACGACGATGCTGTTCACATGCGCCTTTGGGAGACACAATTTCAAGACGGAAGCAGCTTACTTGGCAAAGGGCTATTCCGGTCGGCCGAACTAACTTTGCGCGCTGCTAAAGCAGAAGTCCTGCATTGCCGCGCGGCTTTGCCTGCACTGACTCTCACGTCAGCACGAATCGCCCTTGCCATGAAGATGCGCGGTCATCGTAGCGAAGCAATTAGCGAACTCAAATCTATTCTTCCGCTTATGGAAATGAGTTGCAACGCACACCCCGAGAACTCAACATTAGCCCTGCAACTCATCAATGCAACAAACTTGCTTGCGCAGATCTACCAGGAAGCAAATCAGCAAAGCGAGGCAATAACCACTTACAGGCTAAACATAAAGCGAATAGAGGCATGGCCGGCAATCAGAAGCGCTACCATGAACAGCGCTTACGAAACAGCGCAGACAGCGCTGAAGGCATTTGAGCCAAGCTCAAACAAGAATGTCATGGTTGAAGGCGATAACGCCTCCAACCTCTACGCAGACGGGCACAGGAAGCTGAAGGATGGATTGAGAGACGCAGCGCTACCAATTCTCGAGAAAGCCAATCTAATACTCAAACTTAGAACAAAGAACAATGCAGCTTCCAATCTAAAGCTCTCCGAAGATAACCTTGCGATAAGAGCGGCTATACTGGTCGACCTGATAGACCTCTATCACTCAGACGGGAAGCTGGAGCAAGCTGCGCGCTCAGCCAAACAGCTGAGCGACCTCAACGCGTTGACCATGGGTGCAACCGCACCGGCAACACTCGAACGCCTAGAGCAAAGTGCAGACTTTCTCTATCATGCAGGGAGGTTTAACAAGGCATCTGAGCGCTACCGCTTTGTCCTGAATGCGCGCAAACAGCTTGTCGACAAGTCCGACTCCAAGCGCAGCGTCGACCTCAAACGAAAACTGGCCCAGTCTCTTTTGCAGGCCGGCAACACCAGCGACGGATGGTATGAACTGGAACAGTTCCTAGCCTTGAACGGCGGCTTCGGCTCATCAAACCCTTTAGCAGCCCAACAACTGATCGAAATCTCGCATGCTTTGGATTCAGCGAAAATGCTTCCCAAAGGCATTCCTTTCTTCCTGCAATTCTTTCGGGAACGTTCCGACAAAGATGACGGCATCCGCCCCGTATCAGCGCTGCTCACCCAGTTAGCTCGCGCATTAGAAATGGACGGCAAACATCTGGAAGCGACAACCTATCGCAAGCGTGTGATTGCAGCCATTGAAAGAGCAGACGGAGCAACTAGTCCTAAACTGCGCGATCCACTGGAATCTTTAGCCGCAGAGTACATGATCGGAGGGAAGCCGGAGCTCGCTATTGCGCCGCTTCAACAAGAACTCGTGATGATCAAAGCCTCACCGGTTAGCACAGTGACAAGATCGCTGCTGGCCCGACAGTACGGAATGATCGCGGGGGCATATTTAGCACAGCGAAAGAGCGCGCGGATGATCGAGTATGCGCAAAAGGCGCTAGATCTGGCGACTGAGCCGAGGGCAGCCATGACAAAAGCTGACGCGCTGGGACTTCTAGCGTCGGCGGCAGCGGCAGATGGTCGAAAGAAGGACTCCTACAAGTACTTTAACGAGTGCCTTAAACAGTACGAGGAGAACCTTCCCCGATTTGCCAAGGATCCAGACTATCAGGGCTTCAAAGCCAGAATGGCAATGTACGCAACAAGTTACGCCCGGTACAAGGCGACAGCTGCGGGTCAACTCCCCTAAGCTCTTGTCTGGCAATAGTTTTGATATGGGAAAGTTCTGTGATCTTTGCCAAGTATCATCCTGAGCATGGTTGAAAAACCACTGCTGGCTCGCGAGGTTCGGACGGTATGGCAACAAAACAAATTAACAAACTCAATCGGCAAGTTAGAGTCGCTGCTTCAGGTCAATCGATTATCGAAGCAGTCGTAGGCATTGTGCTGCTAGTTTTCCTTACGCTGGCGCTGCTAGACGTCGCGACGTTGATCATTTGCAAATTTGCCTGCGACGGGCTCGCCACCAAAGCCGCTCGTGTGGCTGCAGACCATGAACTAAGCGACGAGATTACGCCGAAGAAAGCAGCGATTGATGCTGTTAAGCGCTTTCCCAAATCAAACATTATCACCTTCGCAAAAATTGAAGATGAGCCAAAACCGGTTGAAGTCGACGAACAAAGTGACCACCTTGCAGTTCGAGTATCGATAGATGTGCGCATACCGTTCACCGTTCCATTCCTGCCCGACACCGTGCGCTTCACTTCCGAATCGATCCAACCGTGGATAGCCAAGCCAGGCAATCAATAAAAGTTTCGTTGACGGTTTTACTCAACTTTAAGTGAGCAGGAGATACAAATTATGCGTACTAATCGCAAAGCTACCGGTGCTTCAATCCTTCTCATCGGCGCCCTGTGCGTATTGCTCGTGCTGATTGCCGTCGCGACATTCTTCATTTCCAAAGTGATCGGAGGCAGTCATCAACTGGGCAATGCAGTTGATGCAGGTGCACTGAACACTGCTAAGGAAATGCTAGCCGTTTCGGTACCGCTGGATACAGCGGAATACATTCAGTTTCGCGAGTTCAGCGACCATCCCGATGGTCCTCCCAATGGACTACCAGCAGGTGGAGCCAATATCAATCTTCTCAACTTCAACCGCGTTATGGCAGAGGCCGCACTTGTTCAAGCTAATGCAGAGGCGGAAGAAGGAGGCAGCTTCGCAGGCACAACGCCAGCCTTTACCAATGCAGACATCATCGCCCGAGAAGCAAACAACATTGCTCTGAAGATGCGCAACAAACTTGAAAACGAGTTCGGCAAGAGACAATTTCTCCAAACGGTTCGCAGAAACGATGTCAGTCTACTTACCAACAACACCGGAAACAGACAAACTTCAATCAAATCCAATAACTATCGTGTCGGCTTCATGGAAGCAAACACCTGGAGAGAAAGCGGTCTGGAGGACTCCGGCGCCACCAACATCAGCATGGAGGGACTGGGTGGTTTCAACGGACAACAAGAGTTCATAAACGCAGGCAAGAATGTGCTCGCCAGCAAGTACCTTCCGCAAGTGGTGCGCTATCGGGGCTTCCCAAAACCGGCAGATTCAACCACGCAGAAAGTTCACTTCCTTCCCGGCTACAGAGAGATTCCATGCGTTAACAGCGACCGCAAGTTGATAGCAACTCCGCTTCAACCATTTGAACTACCACACCTTGTTTCCTCCAAGTACTTCGACGCGAATGTAACGCCGTCATTCCGCTCGCGAGCGGTGGTTCCGAACGCAGTTCAAACAACAGCAGTAGTTAGCGCTGCCGGCACCGGCGGCCATGCCCTGGAACACACAGCAAGTGCAATTAACAGCGTACTCGATCCTGCTAAGCACCCCGAGCTGATCTTTCCCATCGCGATATCGCGAGGATTCGTTGTGCTAACTAACTTCCCCGGACCGGATATCGCCGGCGTCACCAGAAACATCTCCACTACTCCGGCGAACAACGCAGGGACGAATGCACGCGACATCTTTGATCAGGAATTGCTCACCACTGCAATCTACTATTATCAATCTCCTAATGGCGCAGTTTTCACGACAGACCCTACTCTGTGGACTTTCTGGTACAACTACAACGTCGGCCCCGTAACACCGGGAGCAGCAGCACCACCGAACCCCATCGATACATCACCGGCAATGGGCAACACGCACATCTTCGGCAACCCTCTCAACATCACGATTCCGGTAGTCAACGCCCAAAAGTTCGATGTTCAGCATCCACCGAGTCCTGAAGTGCTGGCCCTGCTCAAAGCTTCCTACAAGCGCGACTTCGGCGATCCGACACAGAGTTTCGGACCGAACCAAACGCCCCCTGTTGCCATTTCAGATCCGGTACCAGCAACGGTATTCGCAAAGGCACAAGTGGTGGCAGCGCGAAACAATCCTCGGTCGTGGAGTTTCGACGGAACCAACTACAACGCAGACGTTGTGCTTCCTCCGCTCACAACCGGTATGGAATTGTACCCGGCGCCAGGACTTTCTGGAAGATTTCCAGGCGCCAGACCAGACAAATTGCACTTCACCGCTAGTGGCTCTAACTCAGGCACACCCTATCAGCTCATGCTTCAAGCCTGCGGTTATGATGAATCGAGAGTAGACCTGATGATCAAATACATCGCTCAGCGTTGCACCGAGACCACATCAATCTTCGGCGATGCAGACGGCAAGCAGATTGTAGCGCGAGTCAAAAGACTGCTAAACAGCGCCCGACTGCCTATCGGCTCCGAACTGTTCATCTACCATCCGATCAATAAGAATGTGCCCGCCGGTACGGTGGTGCTTGGCGGAGAACTAGGCGACAAAGTCGAGCCCGGCGTGCTTGCAATCGGACCCCGACCGGCATTCATCGCCGCGAATAACGCACCGGACGGAGTGGGCGGCGCTGAAGACACAGGCACGCAAGAATACCAAAAGAACCACAACGGAGAAAACTTCCAAACAGATTTTCGTCTACTGGGCCAAACGCTCAACGTCCCCGGAGACCAGGGGCTACGCGGAAGAATGTTCGGCGATAACCCTGACCAGGGTCCCAGGGGACACAACTCTGTTCGCTGGATTGCTTCAAGTGGTCGAAACGGTTGCCTCGGAGTTGTGTTCTTTGCCGAATGGTGCGACGCCGGCACCTATCGCTTCAGTCAACCTCAGTAACCAGCATCCGCACTCCTGACAATTATGAAAATCACCCATTAGACGGTGGAATAGCTATGAAAACAACTCGAACGAAACGCGGCAGCACCATCGCAGAATTCGGTCCCGCACTACTCATTTTGATTCTGGCAACAGCAGGGATAACAGGTCTTCTTACCGTCGGCACAGCATACATCTCGGGTCTTTATCTGAACTACCTGGAAGTACGTGAACTGGCCAATCGACGAGAAAGCGATGCACCGGAAGCAATCAGACAAATCAAAAGAGAATGGGAGCGCGGCATCTTCGCAAGACTGGCGGGCGCCAGAGCGGGAGACACCAGTGAAGTAGCGGACTACGCTTCCATGCCGGAACCGCTCGTCACGGTGACCACTAGAGTGAGAGGTCGAACCCTGTTCGGCGGCAACATACAGTTTGTCTACACCAGCTCCCGCTTGCAGGAAGTTCGGTAGTGGCCCCTTCGACCTGTCACCTCCCAACGCGAGCGCTATAGGGTCTTACCAATTGCAATTGATTCCGATTCGAGGCACGGCAGGACAAAAATAGAAAACCTGGACCGGATGAAGTATTTTCTCTTCGGTCCCGATACAATGAGAGGGCTTCGAGGTTTCAAAGTAATCATATATGTCGATCAATAAATGGTTTTTCGATTTTCATCTTCTTGAAAAAGGCTGGGTATCGACGCCTCCCTATCGTGAAGAGGGTCAGAGGTCTCGACCTCCAGGCGCAAGCATTGCAACCCTCCGAATGATTGAACAAGGTTCAGACGACAGACCGGACACATGGTACAAAGCTGAAGTTTCTCATATCGACTCGAACAAAGGCAATGTGGCCGAGTTGATGAGTCAGCACGGGCTCCCAAAAGCGATACTTGTGAACTGCTGGTCCCAAAAGGAAGAGTTGGAAGAGTTGCTTTTGCGCCCGTGAGGTCGGGAGTTCGAATCTCTCCGCAGAGGAAAAGACTTTTCCGCCCAGCAAGTCAAAAAGCATTCAAAACCAAGACTACTCTCTGTAGTCAGGGGAATTAGTTAGTAGTTGTTCGAAGACGTGATGGCGGCGACCAATTGATCGAGCTTCGCAGCCCGAGAGCCTTTGATCAAAACGCAAGCGTTTGAGTTTAGTCGCTCACGTAGTTGCTGTTCTGAATCAATCACAGAACTGCAAACGAGTACATCATAGGGCGCACCTTGCGCGCCATCGGCGATGTAGCGTGCAAGCCTTCCTACAGTGATCAACGCGGAAATAGGTTTATCTCTCAACCAAACGCCAAGCTCTCGCAAAAGTGGTTCAGTATGATTACCCAGTTCGGCTAGATCACCCAGCACGACTATTTTGTTCAGCTGACCTGCCGATTCAATCATTCCGCAGACAGCAGCCTTAACGGAATCAGGATTGGCATTGTAAGATTCATCGAGAACAAGGGCACCACTGCCAGTTACCAGCTTGTTCCCTCGACCGCCCAGCGGACGGAATTGCCGAAGCCCTACTGCGATTTCCTCGTCATTCAATCCAAGCTCTCGAGCCGCCATGATCGTGCACCACGCATCCTGCAACAGGGGCAAACCACTGACGCATACAAAGAAGTCCTGGTCACTATCTGCGAGTCTGAAAGTGGTGCCTTCCTGGCTAGCATTGAGAACAATAAGACTCTCTTGGCTGAACACCAGTGTCTTGCCTTGAAAGACCTCCCCTGCTCTATCCAGCAAATGCGGTGCATCGTTTCCGATTATCGCGACGCCGCGAGCCGGGTTTAGGTGCTCCAACAACTCGCACTTTGCGATAGCAATATTCTCAATACTTCCCAACAGTTCGATATGCGCAGAACCTGCGTTGGTAATTATTCCAACATCCGGCAACGCACAGCGCGCTAGCAAATCTATCTGTTTGAGTCCGCGCATGGCCATTTCAATTACCGCGACTTGCGTGTCATCCGGCATGGCCAATAATGTTGCAGGCACACCATATTCATTGTTCTCGTTGCGAGCAGAGTAGAAGCATCGCTTCGAATGACTAAAAACAGCAGCGCACATCTCTTTTGTCGTGGTTTTTCCGGAGGAACCGGTCACTCCTATAACTTTCGGCGAGATTCTTTTGCGCCAGTTACGCGCCAACGAGTGCAAAGCCACCAGGGTGTCGGAAACAACAATGAGAGGAAAGTTCGGATTCGAAATCGAATAGTGACTTCGCTCAGCAACTATCGCACCGAGAGCCCCGGAGGCGAAAGCGTCACCGAGAAAATCGTGACCGTCGAATTTCTCACCGGCCAGCGCCAGATACCATTGACCTTCAGACACCTTTCGCGAATCACTGCAAATGCTGCCCGCTTCATCAGGCATCATGCCCGCGTGCAAGCGCCCATCGCATATTTCAAGGATTTCCTCACAAGTAAACTCTGCAGGCATGACCCTCCCCCCCGATTTTCGTCCCACAAACTTATCAAATTTGATAGGGTCCAGGCGGGTGAAAACCAATCAGTTACGATTAATTTCAGACGCACAAAAGCAGGCACTTTCTTAAGCTAAGTGCCTGCATTAACTGCATTGATCCGGGAAACCGAACTACTTGGCTGCCGCGACGACTTCTTTCTTTTCTTCAGCTTTCTCTGCTGCTGCGTATTTGGCAGCGTCAGCAGGGTTGATTTTGCTGAGTTGAAGAGTGGTCTTTTTGGTGCGATCAGTCAGCTCCCTGTTGAGAAGCCTGCTCGCAAAATTGCTTCTAGTTGTGGTTCCGAGGTTTTCTGAATTTGACATAACAAGGAGTCCTCCCGTTTTCAAACGGAATTGGGGCTCGCAAACGCAAGCAGGGCTCATATACCCGCCATCGCACTCATGGAGTGTAGGGGAAAGGCGTCGACTTGGCAACCGCAAAATGGCGTAATGAAGCGCAATTAACCGAATACAAGCACTATACTTACCGTTATCTTTAACCAAGGTCATATTGCTCGTCACTGAACCGGAGGTGAACGTTAGTGTCGGAACACACAGCAACAGCAGCTACTTCCAGGAGTCGTGCTTTTGCCGAAGCAGTTAGCAGCGGACGAAAATCGTGGAAGCAGAGAAGACACCTTCTCGATACCGACGACATAACACCGGAAGAAGTAAAAGCGTTGATGCATGTGGCAGCAGAGGCCAAGCAGTTGATGACTGCCGGAGAACCGCCGCAGCCCTTGCTAAAAAGCAGAACTATTGCAAATGTATTTTATGAAAACTCGACACGCACGAGAAGCAGTTTTGAGTTAGCCGCACGAAAGCTGAGCGCATCCGTAATCAACTTGGATGTTGCTTCGTCTTCCGTAGCAAAAGGTGAAACCATAATTGATACCAGCAAAACGCTGATGTCCATGGGTGTGAATGCTCTTGTGCAGCGCCACAGCGCGTCGGGCAGCGCGCATCAGATGGCGCAAGTTGTTGGGAATGATGTACAGATAATCAACGCAGGTGATGGATGGAACGCGCATCCAACACAAGCATTACTAGATTACTTTTCAATGAGCGAGGTTCGCCCGGACCTGGCAGGAGCAAGAGTTGCCATCGTCGGAGACATCAAACACAGTCGTGTTGCCCGCTCTAACATTCGCTTACTAACAAAATTCGGAGTGCACGTGCACATCGCCGGACCTCCGACAATGATGCCTGTACAACTTTCCGAGATGGGTGTAACCGTTCACAGCCGCGTAGAACCAGCAATAGAAGATGCCGACTTTGTTATGGTTTTGCGACTACAGCTGGAACGCCAGAAGCAAGGACTGATCCCGAGCGTTGGCGAGTATCGCAAACTCTATCGCATTGATTCATCGCGGATGCGACTGGCAAAACAGGGAGCCCGCGTCATGCATCCCGGACCAATGAATCGCGATGTTGAAATTTCAGATGAGTTGGCGGAACGCAATGAAATGTCGCTGATTTCAACGCAGGTTACCAACGGTGTAGCAGTGCGAATGGCTATTCTAAGCTTGTTGTTGGGGGAATAATGACGCTCATACAAGGAATGCTTCTAAAAAATACTCTGGCCATTGATCCTTCGCGACATTTAGAGAGTCAGTGCGACATCCGCATAAGCGGCGATGAAATCATTGAACACGGCAAAAATTTATCGGCCTCACCGGGCGAAGAGACCATTGATTGCACGGGACTCTGGGTTGTACCGGGAATGATCGATCTGCATACCCATATGCGCGACCTCGGGCAGAAAGACAAAGAAGATCTTCACACCGGCTCACGCGCAGCAGCAGCAGGCGGATTCACCACAGTGGTGGCAATGGCGAACACTGAACCACCGCTGGATTCGGGCATGGTCCTCTCGATGTATCTTCAAAGAATCAAAGACAATGCCGTCATCGACGTTCTGCCTGTTGCTTGTGTGACCAAGGGCATGAAAGGCGAAGAACTCACCAACATGGTAGAGCTCGCAGAAATGGGTGCGATAGCATTCTCAGATGATGGTGTCACTATTCAGAACATGTCCGTGTTGCGGCGCGCAATGGAATATGTCCAACTGACCGGAAAAACAATCATCAGCCATGCTGAAGACAAAGACATGGTGGAAGGCGGAGTGATAACAGAAGGCATCGTATCGACCCGAATGGGTCTGCAAGGACGCCCGGCAGCGGCAGAGGCAGTAGCTGTTGCTCGCGAGCTGGAGCTGGTGAGGCTCATTAACGTACCCTATCACTTCACCCACCTGACCACCGCAAGAGCAGTTGAACTGATCAGGCAGGCAAAATCTGAAGGACTGCCCGTAACAGCGGACGTAACGCCCCACCATATCTCACTTTCGGTAGATGCTATCTGCCATTACGATACGAACTTAAAGATGAACCCGCCGCTGAGACTTGAGCTGGACAGAAAAGCTCTGATCGAGGGACTCATCGATGGCACAATCGATGCCATCGCCACCGATCATGCGCCGCACACTCGCCTGGAAAAGTCGGGTATGTTCGCTGAGTGTCCAGTCGGAATGATCGGCTTGGAGACTGCATTTGCAGTGTGCGGTCACGAATTATTGGAAACATTGGGACGACTGAAGTTCTTCAGCCTGTTCACGATAAATCCTGCACGCATTCTTGATCTACCGGAGTCGACCATACGAGCGAGCAGCCCTGCGACATTCACCGTCATAGATCCCAAAGCAGAGTGGGTCTACGACCCCACCCGCGGTGCATCACGATCCAGCAATTCCCCGTACAAGAATCGCAAGTTCACCGGCAAGGTGGTAATGACGGTGAACAAGGGCAACCGCGTATACGAAGATCTTGCTTTCAAAGAAAAGAGGCTAGCCCTCACTCACTAAGCGTAAACCCAAAAGTCATAAAGGAGCATTTTCATGCTCCTTCACAACGAGTCACCGCAGTTTAACTCCGAGGTAAATCCTTAGTTTTCACAGTCAGACAGTACCGAAACCTATTTCTTTCCGCGCAGTATCTTCTTGAGCTGTTCCTGACTCAGTTCAGAGGGAGTGCCGCTCAACGAACCGGACGGTCGAGCCTCACGTGGTGGCTGAGTTGAACCAGATTCCGGAACGCTGTTAGGTGAGATGTTCGGACGCTCACGGATGATGTTGGGAGAAGGGTTGCCGGTATCGGAGCTCTGACCGGGCTTAACCGGCTTCAGCTCGCCGTGTTGATGCTGCATTTCGTTCGGGCGAGCGAAGCTAACACCAACCACCTTGCCATTCTCGTTCGTGCGCTGTATGCCGCGAATGCCCTGGCTATCGAACTCGACAGAATCGCCGTTTGCGTAAGTGATTGTCGTAACACCCTTGTCGCTCTTGACCTTCACGGCTTGCTTTGTGTCCAGCTCGTAACTGCCGTCTGGTTTGACAGTCAGATTATCACCATTGGGCATGATTAGATGCTGTGTCTTACCATCCTTTACTAACCTATCGCCAGTTGCAAGCTTTTGAAAAACATCGCTCTTCTTTTCCTTGCCGCCTTCTAAAAGATTCTGCAATTCCTTGAGGTTTTCGCTTTCGGCAGGCTTCAACTTACCGCCTTCACCATGCGAATCCGAACCACCGCCGGTCGCTGGTGTTGATGCTGTGGCAGCACGCTCTAGCGCTCCACCAGCACTTGAAGGAACGTCCTGCGATGAATGTGGATGTGCGGGCGGCAATTCCGTGTCGGCAGACATGCGCACAGCAGCGGCAGCGGCTGACGACATGGAGCCTTCGCCGTCCTCATCGCCTTCATTCTCTTCTTCAATTTCCGGTTGTTGGTAATCAAATTCGTCCGTCATAGTGTGCTCTCCCAGTGGTGTGGTGTTTGAAAAGTACAAAGAAGTCGCGCTTCCTTCTTTCTACTTTTAGAAGAGATAGTGCCGTATCTCTTGAGCAGAGACCTTGCTCTTGCTTGTGTGTAGATAATGCACTAGAACGTCAACGGCCAAAATGTGCGAACCAACTTTGATCAGGTGTGCATTTGCACAGCGCCACTTCACTTGTTTGCGCAACGCAAAGCAGTCAACAAAAAAGAGGAAAGAATCGCAACAGCGTTTCTTTCCTCTTGCAGTTTCCCGCGCCAACAATTTCGATAATTCGCGGGTTCCGGGAAGAAGCACTGGCATACTTCTTCCTGTGGAAACCCCGACGGACTTACTCCAATAACATACAATGGGGGGCTTGTCGGATCTATGTACATTCCGACGGTCCGCAAATGCACGAATAGGCACTAAGAAGAAAGCACTAATACAAGGGCTACGAACACTTATGGAAAAAGGCTTAGGAGTGGAGTTGGCTCGGCTGACTTGGAAGCAAGCAGCATCGGCACTGACGGCAGACACAGTGGTAGTCATCCCGCTTGGTGCCGAATCAAAAGAACACGGATTTCATCTGCCTCTAAACAACGACTGGATTACCGCTCAGCACTTCACCAAAGAATTGCTTCAACACGCTGAGGTAGTCATCGCCCCGGTAATCAACTATTCATTCTATCCGGCCTTCATCGACTACCCCGGTTCCGTTTCGCTCTCTCGTGAAACTGCCGCAGCGATGATAGTCGACATCTGTTGCTCACTTGCTCGGTTCGGTCCGAGGCGATTTTATGTGTGGAACAATGGCATTTCCACTCTAAAGCCGCTCGCCGATGCCGCGACTGTCCTGGCGACCAAAGGTATTTTGCTAACTTTCACCAACCTGCAGGAGGTGTTCTCAAACCTTCCCGGGGTTTCACAGCAGCAAGCAGGTGGATCGCACGCCGACGAACTTGAGACGTCGTTGATGTTGGCGATTGCGCCTGAAGTAGTCGATATGACGCTCGCCACCGGCGCATTTTATGAGAATGCTACAGGCAGATTGTCTCCGGTCGAACAACCAGGAGTGTCTTTCTCGCCCAGTGGCGTTTGGGGCGATGCCCGATTGGCTTCACGAGATAAAGGCGTCAAAATAGTAAAATGGTTGCGCACATGCCTACTGGCAGACATCGCCAGCCTACGTCAGGCTACACCTCCAGACCCGACAGAGAAATGAAACAGGTCCGGCATCTCGAACTCCTAATGTTAATGATGCTTTTGGCTGGAGCGATCCGGGCATTTCCGCTACAACACCACATCTCATTGTCTCGGTACCAACATTGGGGAATCGCCCTTTACGTGTGGGGCATCGGGTTCTTCATCCAGGCCGCTTGGTCGTGGCGGCGATTATCCAAAATTGGAAAAGCATCTCTGGTTGCAGCCGGGGTCTATGTCCTCTCTTCCGCGTCGGTACTCTATAGCAATCCCTGGCTGGACACCAGCATTTCATTGCAATTAGCGGAACAGGAAGGAACGAGATTTTTGTTCAGCGTCAGCTGCGCAGCAGCCGGCTTGTTGGTAGGACTTCTGTGGATCAGGTGGGGGCTATCTGAAATTGACCGCCTCGATCGGAAGGAGCGTCCCGAGTGAACAAACTCGTTCTATTGGCCGGCGTTCCCGGCTCAGGCAAGACAACACTTTCGCAGCGCCTAATTGACAAAGGGTTTGTCTCCATCAACGCGGATCAAATCCGCGAAGAGCTCTGGGGTGACGCAGCCGAACAGAGCAACAAAGAAGCAGTTTTTAAAGTATTCTTCGAACGCCTGGAAGAAGGGCTGCGTCGCGGTTGGGATATCGTGATCGATAACACGAATATTAACGGCAGGCACCGGGAGCCAATCATCGAGAGAGCGAAGGCGGCCGGCTACACGGACATTCAAATCTGGGTGGTCGACACGCCTTTAGAAGTTTGCCTGGAGCGCAACAGGCTGCGAGCCAGAAATGTGCCTGAAGACATCGTCGAGAACATGCACCGCTCATTGCACGGCGCCGGCAAACCTCGGAAGCACGAAGGCAGAATCATTCTGGTCCGTCCGGGGAAAGACCAAAACGACTTTCGCTTTTTCGCACTTTCGTAGCAAATGCAAAAGGTCCGGACGATATCGCCCGGACCCGCAGTGTGTGATGTTGGATATGTGATGCTTATTGGCTGCTTCTGACGGCACCGAACAGAGCTTTCAACTCTTCCACGGCCTCAAGGGCTGCGGATACTTCAGGTGCGGCGGCGGTTTGTGCAGGTGTATCTTCGAGCCCTTCGAACAAAACGAAGTCGGGAAGCGCGTCCAAACTATCAGCTTCGCGAGCGGCGCCAGAATAAGCGGCTGCTCCGGTGGCGGTGACAAATTCGAGGGAGAATCTTTCTCTAACGCTCATCTTGCCTGACATTTCTAACGACTCCGTTTCTGGTGGACTTGTGATTAGAGGATATTCACATAATATGACAATGTCGTGACGTTGTCATGGATCAAACGTGGAGGCTTTGTGGAATTTCTGTGACATGTCCATGGGAATTCCACGCACTGGAAGCCGTATTTGTCCCACTCTCGAGACCGAAACCGTTGTCAAGGAGCGCATTCGCGGGGGGCATACACTCTTGCAGTCAACCCTTTTCCGGCTCTTGACTCAAGATCCGCTCCCAAAAGATTTAATCTTGGGTTCCGCCTAATACCCGGGTAGAACGGCGCCTGCCCCCACACACCCGCCTGGAGCTCTTCCGTTTCACAAAACAACGCCTTTGCCGGCCGTGACTTATTCAGTGAGGATGCTCATGACTTGCGACGGAAGGGTCATCGGATCAAACGGCTTGCTAATGATTCCTTTTATACCGAGCTGCGAATACTGCTCGAGCTCGTGCGCCTGCACTTTGGCCGTCATAAAGATAACAACCGGTGGCGGATCGCACTGCTCAAGAAGGTGTTTAAGCGTCGTGACTCCATCCATCTCAGGCATCATCATATCCAGCAAAACCACTTCCGGTCGCTCAGACAAACAGACTGCCAACGCTTCCTTCCCCGAAGAGGCCGGAAGAACGGTCCACTCGGTAAGTCCTTCCAAACTGGTAATGGCAATAAAGCGAATGTTGTCGTCATCATCCACGATCATTATCTTGTTGATAAGCATAGAATTCCAACACTCACAGCTTGCTGGACGCAGCGGTTCCCATAGCCTTCGCCAGAGAATAGACGTTCTTGCCTCCATCTGAGTAAGACACTCGCGCAGAAACATCCGGCGAATTTTCGTCGTTGTTTTTCTTGAAGTCTTCCACAAACCGCTGAACGGCTTTCTCAAAAGATCTCTTGTCGGAATACTTGACCGCCATTCCCAAAGCAGAGCCACTCCACCGGCCTTTCACACTGTTGGTTCTAAAACGCCGGCGCAGCAATGATGCTAGAGACGCGAGCAACTTGTCGCCCACCCGCGAACCTTGCGCCTCATTGATTGAATGAAGATTGTCGATTCGGAAGAGCACAAAAGCGCAGGAAGGCTCGCGCTCAAGCAACGCTTGCACTTGTTTTTGAAAGACCGAGTGCACCGGTAACTGCGTAATGGTGTCTTCGTGTCCGGTACGACGACGATATCGCTCGATCCACGCGCGGCATTTCACAATCAACTCGGCATTGACGACAGGTTTGGAAAGATAGTCATCTGCACCCGACTCATAGGCGGCCAATCGCGTCTCCCAGTTCTGCATTGCTGTCACCATTACTACCGGCAAATCGCGCAGCGCACGATTGGCGCGAATTTGCCGGCAAACATCAAATCCGCTCATGCCAGGCATATCCACATCAAGCAACACCAAGCTGGGCTCAGCATGCGACAGGACCGAATCAACCTGCGCGGTATCAGTAAACCCGACAACATTCAGCCCTTCGCAGTTCAGGGAGATTTCAACCCGCCTGACAAAATTAGGATCGTCGTCGAACATAACAATCTTGGGAAAGGATTCGCGTCTTGTAATGACCAGCTCATTGATGCTGTTCATGATCTTCTCGGGATTAAGCGGTCTACGAATAATTTCGACGACGCCGTAATAGTGGCACTTCTCTTCAGCGTCCGGAATTTCCTCACCACTTATACAAAGAATCGGCACGTCGCTGTAACCGGTCAAAGAGCGAAGCGACAAGCAAATCTCGCCAGCCGCGCCCATCTCTTTCTCGGAGACTTCTAAGAACACCAGATCAAACACTGAGATCGTTGCGCTCTTCAGAGCATCATCGCGATCTGAGCAGAGTACAACGGCAGTATCGTCTCTCTTTGAGACGAATGACTCGAACATTTGAAGAATGCCAGGATCTCGAGCCATCAAGAGAATCTGGTTAACAGGAACACTATTTTCGTCATTTTTCTCGGTCAGCTTACCGCGACTGCGTGCGATATGGTCGGCCAGAGATTTGGTCTCACTGAGGTGCTTGACCACACCTTCAGTAAGCTTCGGATCTTCAAACTTGTCTATTCCCTGAGAGAGCTGATCGATGAATTCTTCAAGCTTTTCCATTGAATGGGACATGCTCATGAAGCCGTAGGACCCGGAGCTTCCCTTCAGCATGTGCGCTTTACGGCTTGCATCGTGCAACACGGACTTTTCCTTGCCGGCCAGTGCAAAACGAATATCTCGCGTCAGGTCCAGGATCATCTCAGGCATGTCAGCGGCAAACCTTGCGCTCATCTGCTCGAGCGCGCTGCGAACTTTGTCTTCCTTAGCCGAAACCAGGGCTGCACCCATTAGACGCTCGATGTGATCAGCTAGCACCGCTGGTGGTACCGGCTTGTGAAGAATGCGCTCCACTTTCAATTCCTCGGACAGCGCACGATACGATTCCGTGTCCTTCCAAGCGCCGGAAACAAATATGACCTTTGTTTGGTCACCCCGCTCGCGCATTTTGCGTATCAAAGTCGCACCGTCAAAATCCGGCAGTTGCCCGTCGACTATCAGAAGGTCGAAGCGTCCGATTTCCAGTTCCGTTTCAGCTTCAGTGCCGCTGCCCGCCTGAATTATTTCAAATCCACGCCCTTGCAAGAAGGTCATCACTACTTCGCGAAATCTGCGGTCGTCGTCAACAAACAAAAGACGCTTGGACATTACTCACCTCGCCAGGCAATTCAGTTTAGATTAACCCGCTATGCCAAACCAAAAGTCGGATACGGCAACAGTTGACAAGACCGAAGTGCTCGCACGGGCCCTTCCCGTAGATCATACCCCGCCAAAGCACGCCGGCCCCAAATCAACTGCGAACGCAATGCACTTCACAAGGTACATCCACCAATACACCGCATCTTCACCATAGAGAACGGCAATTCGGACGGTGTATCGTTTATCCTCATCAACTTCCCGCGGCGCCCTAAACAGCCGCCGCCGTTGCTATGATCTGAGATTACCGAATATGGAACAGGTTGCTGAGTGGAAGACGGGAATTCAGGCTCCACACAACGGATTAGCAAATCCCTTTACTTGCTCCTCGTGCTCGGTCTGATCGGGCTCGGATGCTTTTTCTTTAAACTCGATGATGTCTTTCCTGCCGCGTCGATTGATCTTCGCCTGAGCAAAGACAAGATTGTTCAGCGTGCAAAAGACATCATGCATGCAACTGGAAACAGCGATAGTGACCTGATTGAAGCCACCACTTTCACTTCACGTGACTATCAGGAGATTTTCCTCGAACACGAATATGACGTGCGAGAGGCAAATGAGCTGATGCGTTCAGAAATCCCAATCTGGCTCTGGAGCACACGCTTTTGCAAGGAACAGAATCTAGAAGAGTTTTGGGTGACTCTGACCACCGATGGAAAACTGCGCGGATGGACACATCAAATCGAGGCTGAGAGGGAGCTTCCCGAAGTCAGCCATGAAGAAGCCCTCAAGATTGCCACCACATTCGCCAAAGATCAAGGTGATATCACCCTGCCGACGGCTGAGGCTGTCGACCCCGCGATCAAACTGATCGAAGACGGAACCGTAAAGCAAGAAAAGCGCTTGGATCATTATTTTACATGGGAAGACACAGGCAAGAGTTACAAGGGCGGGCACATGCGTACGATAGTGTACGTATCCGGAAACGCGGTAACAGACTTCCACTACACTCTTCATGTGCCGGACAGCTTCGATAGCAAATACAAAAACATTCGCTCTTACAATTCATTATTGTCGTCAATCGCTCAAGTTTCATTCGCAGTTCTAACCGGCTCACTTCTCTTCGTGTTCATCTGGGCTCTTTCGACAAACCAGGTTCGATGGCGGCTCGCATTGACAGTCGCGGGTTTGGCATTTTTTGAGTCTTGCCTGTCTACGGCTAACAGCTGGCCCCAAATAATGCAGGGCTACGAAACAGCGAAGACATTGCAGGCCTTTGTTATCGACAAGGGAATCGCCGCCGTCGTACAAGCTTTGCTGGCCTCACTGAGTACCGTCGTGCTAATAGGAGCGACAGAGACGCTGTATCGCAAGGCCTTTCCAGACAAGCTCTCCATCGAGAGCTACTTAACCAGTGCAGCACTTCGAACAAAGCAGTTAACCGAATCTGTTTTGGCAGGTGTTTCTGTTTTCGGAATTCAACTCGGATGGATCACACTCTTCTACTTGGTCGGCAAACAACTGGGCGTTTGGTCTCCGCTGCAGATGCGCGAAGTCGCGGTCCTCAGCAGCGTTGTTCCGGCCTATTCCAGTCTAACCATGGCGATAGAAGCATCAGTGTTCGAAGAACTGCTGTGCCGTATTCTGTGTTTGATATTGGTGCAGAAACTGACGCGCAATTTTTGGATTGCAAACCTTGTGCAAGCCGTCGCCTGGGCTTTCATGCACAGTGACTATCCCCAAGAGCCCGCTTATGTGCGGGGGCTTGAACTTAGCGTTGTCGGGTTCGCGTTCGGGATCTTGCTGCGCCGCTTCGGAATTTTGCCATCGGTCATTTCCCACTACACCTACAACTGTTTGCTCGGTTCACTGCCTCTCCTATCTCCGAACACCCCCGGCTTATTCGCGACGGCCCTGGCTGCCGTATCCCCGGCTTTTGTCTGGTTTGGAATGATCATGACGCAGATCAATCCCAAAGGATACGTCGCTGAAACCGGACTGCTCAATAGAGACACAGCGCCTCAGGCACCGGTAACGCAGGGAGCGCTGGACTCACGTTCCGACTACCACTACACGCCTCTTGTCCCGAAGGCGAGATGGCTGATAGCCCTTTACGGTCTGGTCGGATTCGCGTTCACCTTCCTGCCCTATCGACAAATCGGTCAGGACGCAAAACTCTCCGTGACGCGCGAAGACGCAGTTCATGCAGCAGCACTCTACCTTAACAGCCGAGGAGTCTCACCCGACGACTGGCGCACGTCCGTCTACCTTGGCGACAACCTGAGCGATGAAGAGATTCAATACGGCTACGAAAAGGAGGGATTCAAGCGAGTCGACGAGATCATGTCGAAGGCGCGTTATCCTCTGATCTGGTACGTACGGTTCTTCAAACCAGGACTTCGCGAACAATACGAAGTAATGATCAGTCCCGCGGGAAAAGCAATCGGGCTGGACATCACGAAACCGGAAGAAGCGCCCGGCGCCATAATCTCGGAAGCGGAAGCAAGGAAAAGAATCGAACACTTTTTGCAGAATGAGCGCCCCGAATTCGCACCGCTGACGTTCTTGACTGCGAGCAAAACTAAACGCCCGAATCGCGAAGATCACAGCTTCAGCTATGAGTCACCCAAATTCAAGATGGGCGATGCCCGCCTGAAGATCAGCGTAGACACGGTCGGAGCCGACGTGGATCGGCCGATGGTGACGTGGAGCATCCCCGATGCCTGGCGCTATGAACGTCAGAAGAAGACCATCAAAGATCAGCTCGCTCTATACGGAAGCTGGGGCATGTCGGTTGCAATCATTGCCGCCAGTATTGTTTGGCTGGTGGGGCTTTTGCGCTCCCAAAGCATCCACTGGCGTCCAGGACTTATAGTAGCCTTGCTCTATGTTCTGGCGAAAGCAGCAGAGTATTTGAACGACATTCCCGGCATGATCTGCAACTACGATACAGACATTCCCATGGCGTCTTTTTGGACAGAAAGCGCAATGGACAAGCTAAGGGGCTTATGCACGAGCGGCTCTCTGGTTGCCTTCCTCGGCGTAATTTCATACGCAGCGTTTCGCATCTTACGACCGGCAGATTCTCTTCTTGCATTTCTCCGCAAGTGCTTCAAACCTGCAACCGAGGATGAACGCATTTATGCAAAGCAAGTATGGATTGACGCGCTGGTGTTTGGATACAGCGCCAGCGCTCTGGTGGCGGGACTAGATCAAATTCTGGACTTTCTTAGAGCTGGTTTTGCACCGTCAGCATCGATAGCATCCTTCACAAGTATTACAGAATCGTCCATGGTCTTTAGCCCTACAGTGGATTTCTTCTATCAAACCGTAACGCTCACCTTAATCGGTATCCTCTGCGTTCCCGTGGCCGTCGGCTTATACGCAAAATTCGGTCGGACCTGGCCGCGCTTTATATTCGGCATGACTCTCGCGGCCATGATTAGTTACGCAAGCAATCGATATTGGCAAAGCTATTTGCTGGACGTGCTCGGATTTGCCTTTACCTCGCTGCTTTTCTTCGGAATTGTGAAATACGTAGTTCGAGGAAACGTTCTTGGATACGCCATTTTCTTCTATGTGGTGTTACTGTCGAGCAAAGTCATGAACTTGTACCACCATGCGGCGCGCCCTTACATGAGTGACGTCGCGATAGGCGTATTGTTGGTGCTACTACCTCTTGCTATTGGAGTGGTGCGAATCAATTCCAGACCAATCAAGAAGGATCAGGAAGCGATATGAGGCAACTCCCCGGACTAACTGCGAAAACGCTGACAGCCCTTATGGCTTGTTGCTGGCTGTGCTGCGCCGGATTATCCGGCAGCGCCGCGGCCACCGACTCAACAGGCACGCTAAGGGACGCGCACGGCGTCAGACGTAAGTACATCCTTCACTTTCCTGCGAAACATTTAACCAGCAAGCCACTACCACTGGTAATTGTGCTCCATGGTGGCGGACAAAACGCAAGCATCGCTCGCCACATAACAGGTATGAATCGCGTGGCTGATAGAGAGGGCTTTGCCGTTCTCTATCCCAATGGACGCGGCCGCTACAGACGCGTGCTGCTAACGTGGAATGGCGGCGATTGCTGCGGTTATTCCACCGGACGCAAAATAGACGATTCCGGTTACGTTGCGGACATTGTTGACGATGCGGTATCCACAGGCAGATTCGACCCGTCCCGAGTGTATGTCGCGGGGTTCTCCAACGGAGCAATGCTCGCCTACAAATTTGCCTGCGAACATTCAGACAAAGTTGCAGCCATTGCTAGTGTTGGTGGCTCGATGACCGGTCGCGAGCAGCAGCCTAAATCACCTGTCAGCGTACTTATTATTCACGGCACGAAAGACAAACATGTCCCCTACACCGGTGGCGTCGGCAAGCTCGCGAAGTGGGGCTACCCGGTCAATAGACAGTCTGTTCAATTTGCCAAAACGTTCTGGCTGACGGCAAACCACTGCAAGAAGACAGTGAGCGATCAGCGCCGCGACATTCACGATGAACGATGGTTTAAAGGCGATAACGGCAGCGAAGTGCAAATCCTGACCATCTCAGGCGGACTTCACTCATGGCCGGGCGGTAAGCGTGTCTTGCATTACGGAGACAAACCTTACGCCGATTTGGACGCCAGTGCCGAATGCTGGCGATTCTTTCAGAACCACTCCAAGCAACCAGATGGACTGGCAAGCGGTCATGCCCGCAAGCCCAATTTGATAGTGAACAATTCAAACAAAGTAGAAGAGGAATCATCAAAATGGGAATAGCGCAAGGCACAATGCTTGCCGCCATCGGCGGTAGTATCATCGAAGAACGCCGAGGTTACGCCAAGGGCATTCTTCCGCTCAGCGAAGGTGTTATGCAACCCACAAGAGTTTTTCATGCCGGTGCAATCGTCACACTTGCGGACGAAGTCGCATCACGAGCAATCTACAACGCCATTCCCAAAGACGAACACAATCGCCCCCTCAAGTTTCCCTATTCAGTCCAACTGAGCGTCAACCTGCTGACCAACGATCCCATCGGTCCACTGACCGCAGAATCCACAGTCTCCCGCGAAGGCGGACTAACCCTGGTCGATACGGTAGTAACCACGCACGACGGAAAAACCGCCGCGCTCATGCGAAGCGTACACAAAATGGTCGACCCCGCCAAAGCCGGTCCGCACCTGAAAGCTTAACCAGGTGTCCAGCAACTTATCTACGGGCAACGAAACACCACAAGTTTCGATTTAGCATTCTTAGCATTCGTATAACCCCGGAGTGACAAACTCAGCATTTGACAAACCGCCGTCCGAAACAATTGTTACACCGGGCGTCCGGAGTATCCATCGTCAGAGCCACCGTTCAATTAGCTCAATATAATGATGCGTGCAGAACACGGGCGGGCCAGAACTGTGCGACGATCATGTTATTGCCCCGTGACGCCCCGCTTTAGGGTTGGAGCCGGAACCATGCCCACACATTGCAACAACCCCTCCACGACTACGACGAGAGTATCCATTCGTTATTTTGCAATCTTGCGCGACCAACGTGGATTGTCCGCCGAAGATTGCGAAACCTCAGCCACAACAGTAGCTCAGCTTTACTCAGAGTTGCAGACGAAACACGGACTGACGGCAAATATAGAGCATCTTCGCGTTTCAATAAATGCCGAATTTGTTGATTGGCAGCACCCCATTCACAACAACGATTCGATCGTATTTATCCCTCCGGTTGCGGGTGGCTAATGTTTTCGATCTCTACCACAACAATAGATAGCCAACAGCTCAGCAACAAGCTGGAAGATGAGCGCGCAGGGGCATTTGTATGCTTTGAGGGGCGAGTGCGCAATCACAATGACGGGCGCCAAGTAACAGCGTTAGAGTACGAAGCATACGAAGAACTCGCGCTGAAAGAAGGCGAACGCGTCATTAAAGAAGCCAAAGAGAAATTCGGCATACTCAATTGCATAGCTGTGCACAGAACGGGTCCATTAGCGATTGGCGACGTTGCCGTTTGGGTCGGGGTCGTCTCTGCACATAGAGCTGAAGCGTTTGACGGATGTCGCTATATCATTGACGAAATCAAACATCGATTACCCGTATGGAAACGCGAACACTATGCAGACGGCAAAATAGAATGGGTGAACTGCGCCACGTGCGCCAACACAAGATCACCAGAGCCGGCAAAAGCCTACACAAAGGGCACTTCGCACAAGCATGAATCAGCACGGTCCAAGTGCAATTCCGTCGAGGAGAAAGCTCGATGATCGCCAATAAACTGATCGACAAATTTGGTCGCGCACATTCATATCTGCGCATTTCAGTAACCGATCGCTGCAACCTGCGCTGTGTTTATTGCATGCCGCCCGAAGGAATCAATGTTCGCAAGAAGGATGAAATTCTGTCCTTCGAAGAGATCTTTCGTATAGCTCGAATTTTTGTTGAAATGGGTATTACAAAAATCCGCCTCACCGGCGGTGAGCCCCTCGTCCGAAAAGACCTGTACTCATTGTTGGCAATGCTTCAACCACTCGACGGTCTGCAAACCTTAGCTCTCACCACAAATGGTGTTTTGTTGCCTGGCCAAGTTGAGAGACTGAAGCAAGCAGGACTCAAGTGCATCAACATCAGCCTCGACACACTGCGAAAAGACCGCTTTCTAGAACTAACTTTGCGCGATCAATGGCAACCAGTGATGGATGGCATACTGGCAGCCGAACACGCCGAGTTCGAAGCGCTGAAATTGAACGTCGTTATGATCAAAAATCGCAACGGAGATGAACTGCTCGACTTCGTCGAGTTCGTCAAAGATAGAAAGATGAACGTCCGATTTATCGAGTACATGCCGTTCAAAGACAACAACTGGGATCTGTCCGGTGTTTTGTCGTTTGCTGAAATGCGCGACAGGATAGAACAACGCTACAAACTCAGACCGATAATGCCAAAAACCGGCGATGTTGCAAAGGACTTCCACATTGAAGGGCACACCGGAACCGTTAGCTTCATCTCGTCAATGACAGACAGTTTCTGCGCTTCCTGCAACCGTTTGCGGCTCACGGCCGACGGTTCCATCAAGTCGTGCTTGTTCTACGAACCCGAAATTAGTTTCCGCGACAAGTTGAGAAGTGGTTGTTCCGACGAAGACTTACGAAACATGATCCTCTATGCTTTAGAGTTGAAACCCGAGGCTCATCCACCGATGGAAGAGCTAGCCAAGATGTCCAATCGGGCGATGGTGGAAATAGGTGGTTAATTGATGATTTCTTTTGAGGAAGCCCGAGCGACGATTCTCGAGAATGTGCAGACCGCACCAAAGACGCGGATCAAACTAGAGAAGCTGCTAGGAAGTGTGCTCGGCGAACCGGTTATAGCCAACTATGACATGCCTCACTTTGACAACTCCGCCGTCGATGGATATGCAGTTTGTCTTGCTGATGTGAGAGAAGCATCTTCTACCAATCCGATCCAACTTCCGGTAGCCGGAGAAGTTCGCCCCGGCGAACAAGCACCGAGTTCGATGCCTTCGGGTTCCGCCTTTCGAATTTTTACCGGCGCGGCAGTTCCTCTTGGAGCCGATGCGGTCGTGATGAAAGAAGTTTGCGAAAATCTTGGCGACACGGTCAAAATTGGTAGCTGCCCTACTGCCGGCGACCATATTCGCCGACGAGGGGAAGAGTTTCTGCGCGGGAAGCAGATACTGCCGGAGGGCATGCGGATCACTCCGGCAGTCGTCGGCGTACTCGCATCGCTTGGACAAGCATCATTCATGGTCAGGCGCAAACCCACCGTTGCAGTTATAAGCACAGGCAACGAATTACTCAAACCAGGTAAGAACCTGACCTCGGGGAAAGTTTACGACTCAAACAGCTTTGCGCTAATCGCCGCTCTAGAAGCGCTCGGCATCGAAGAATTCCTTCCCCTCCATTGCCGCGAAGATGCGAGCGAAACGAAGAAAGTTCTTGGACTTGCGCTGGATTTTGCCGACGTGGTTATCACCGCCGGTGGTATCTCGGTCGGCGATCATGATTACGTGAAACCCGTACTCGAAGATCTTGGCGTAAAGACCCTCTTCTACAAGGTAGCCATGAAACCCGGCAAGCCGGTATTTTTCGGCTTATCCTCCGTCAATAAAAAGGGCAAAAGGCAATACGTTTTTGGTTTACCAGGCAATCCTGTATCGGCGTTGGTTACCTTTCACCAACTGGTGCGCCCGGCCATTTTGAAAATTATGGGTGAGGAAAGTAGCTTCAACGGACGATTACCGGAGCAGTTCAAAGCTACGCTAATGAGCAACCTGAAGAAGCATCCGGACCGCATGGAGTTCGTGCGGGCAGTTGTTTCGATGAAGGGCGAAGAGATGATAGCGTATCCTTGCGAGGGACAAGATTCGCACATGCTCGGCGGATTAGCCGCAGCAAACGCACTAATAATGCTTCCGACCGGCAGCACCGGTGCCACCACCAACGACCGCGTAGACGTTGTACTGTTGAATTGGCACGGCTAAGCACGAATTGATTGACGGGGCTCCCGAAGATTCAGGACTTTGTCTCTCGCCGTTCGATAAGGACACCTCACTGAATTCGCTAGCGGCGCAGCTCGTTGCCGCCGCATGCAGCACATTCCATCGACACAGCTTCGGCACGGGGTTGGGTTGCAACACGAAGCCTCTCCATAAGTGCGTTCGCGTCTTCCTTCATTGCGCTCGAACAAGCCAAACAAGTCGCCTGGACAGCTTTTCGTCCGACAAAAAACCGCGCAACGAAATGCACCAGCAATGCAGAACAAACGCCAGTGAGAAAATCGGTCAGCGGAACCATTACTGCCGTAAACACCATTAAGAATGCATCAAGCTTGCCCTCGCGCCAAACTTCCTTCACTTCGGCAGGTTTAACCATGTTGGTTGATACCCACAGAAGGATTCCGCCAATGCACGCAAGCGGTACCATTTCGAGCCACGGAGCCAGAAACATTGCCAGAGCAATTTTGAGACCACCCTTGAAGTATCCTGCCAGCGGCGAGACAGCGCCGGCCTTGATACTTGTAGCGGTGCGCGCCAACGCCCCCGTGCAAGGAAATCCATTCATTACCGGTACTAAGAGTTGAACTAACCCTTGCCCCCAAAGCTCCTTGTCGGCGTCGAAAGGAGTCTTCTTGTTGTTGGCCAGTCGGTCTGCCATGGACGAGCACAAGAGGCTCTCAATTCCAGAGACAAAAACTATCGCAACTGCAAAGTAGACAACGTCGACCGCTAGCTGAGGCGTGAATGCCGGCAACACAGGAGGAGTAAAAACGAGAAAATTGGACGGAATACTTCCAAACTTCTCTGCCACATCGGCAACGCCCTTGTTGGCGAAAAGCGTTTCGGCCAGAACCGTTCCCAAAACCAGTGCCACTAGCGGTGCCGGAATGAAAATCGATACCTTCAACAGCACCCTGATTAAGACAAATGTCAGTATGGCAAGAGTAAACGCAAAGATGTTGAACTCACCAATGTGCTGAGCAATCAAGCCAAGCTTTTCGAAAAACTCGCCACGAATCGGATGCCTTAATCCGAATACTTCTCCTATGTTCGACAACGCAATTACTACCGAAATACCAATAGTAAAACCCACGACAATGGAATTCGGAATTCGCTTGATGATTTTGCCCCAGCCCATGATACCCATGAACATAAGCACTACACCGGCGATTGCACTGCACAACACCAACAGCCCGTGGGCTTGCTCAAAATTGCCGCCGGTAACGGGATGGCCGTACTTCATCATTAAGCCGGCAATGATAGGAATGAACGCCGCTGTCGGCCCGTAAACTTGATACTTGGAACCGCCCCAAGTTCTCCCGACAATACAGGCCAGCGCCCCCGCTATGATGC
Source organism: Candidatus Obscuribacterales bacterium (assembly GCA_019752635.1). Taxonomy (GTDB): domain Bacteria; phylum Cyanobacteriota; class Vampirovibrionia; order Obscuribacterales; family Obscuribacteraceae; genus JAKFUT01. The sequence continues at coordinate 35,880 of JAIELX010000092.1, forward strand.
CCTGCTCCGGACGCAGCCCCATAGCCATGGCGAACCCCATTGCCATTGGAATAGCGGTGAGAGCGACTATCAGACCGGCGCTGAAGTCACGGTAAACCGTGACGCCCCACTTCTCACGAGTGAGATCCTCAAATCGCGTGTCGAAGACCTTGTTGAATACTAAGAAGCGACGCCAAACCTGCTCAATGAGCGGTGGATTGCACTCAGTAGAGGGCTCCCTACCAGTCAACGTCGACTCGGCTTGCGTTCCATCCATCACTCAGCATCTCCTGCACAACGTAAATCAATGAATTTTCTGAACGAGTCGATCGCGATCTGCGAATGCTGCTTCATCGCCGCAATCTCAACGGTTCAACTGGTACAAGAGCGACGTTCCAGCCGGTCAACCAGAGACGAAATCCCCGGAGAAGGCTGACGAAGAAAAGAACAGTTGGATCGGCGCCGACGCGAGCATCCACTCTCAGTTACGAGTTCCGAAGTACCTGCACCAAGATGTGAGCGCATAATCTGCCCCCGAAGAAACGTTCATAGCGGTAGCCACCATTTGCAGTGGTGGCCGGAAGCAGCCGGCGAATGCTGTGCCACCTTAACAGCGCAACAGCACGCAACAGTCCGCAAGCACCAGCGAAACGGAATACAAAGACAACACGTCTTGCACCCCGAATCTACCGGAGCTCAGCCAGGACATATTAAGTGTCAAGTCACAGAGTTCAACACACTACGAAATGCGAGAAGCAAATCAATGTACGCTGGTCTGTCTTCAACACAACCATAAGGAACACGTTAACAGTTGACCATTTAAACTGTCAATACTCCGCACCACGACACCAGATCGCACTGCCACCGACTTCGCCCGTCACATCGCACTTTCAGGAATTCGCAAAAAACATTTTCCAATATCGTGCAGAAGTTTTTTATGCCACCACTCGAAACTTCCACGAAAGCAATTCTCGCAAAAGCAAGTCATTACGCCCTTAGGGAGCAGCCGCGAAAGGTTGACGAAACAATTCCCAAGCAACTCAATTCATTCACCGATCTTTCAGCTAGTGTCATTGACTGCGAAAGCCCGCTCAACAGGAGGCAGGCACATCAGCAGCATTGCAAGACAATCGCAAGGTATCGCACGCGACTCGACAGATTCGTTATCTCAATGCTGTTACAGCGATCACGCTCGGTACCGAATTCCTCCACCGCTTCGAAGCTTCCCCTTGCCTAGCGGTGGTTATTCACCGTGACTCAAGAGCGAATCAGCATCGCACTTAGGCGCATCTTCAATTCTCTGCGCGATACTCTGAGGATCGTTTTGCTGCAATCGCTCAATTCTTGCAAGGAGTTCTCGCCCGGACACCCTCAACGCGTGCCCCACCGGAAACGCTGATGACCAGTCCGACTCGGACAATACTTGTTCTGGTGATGTAGCAGCATCTTCGCTGTCATTCAAAGAAACGAGCACAAACTTACCGTCCTTCGCATTCACATACATTTTGTTATCGCCGACAGAAGAGATCGCCTTAGGATCTGAGCTTCCTCGATGCGACCGAAGCTCCGACCTCGAAGGATAGATAGCAATCGCGTTGTCGTGGTCGTCAATGTAGAACAGAAAGAGCTTGTAGCTTGCAGCCGGCGGTCCAATAGTCAACGCAAGAGTGTCGCCTGTTCGATATTCATGGCGAGCTTTATCAAAGCGGAGATCCGGTGCACGAGCCGGAAGAACCGAAGCTGTCCGAGTTCCTTCAGGAGCAGTGTGAGTATTGCGCGTCAGCCTTCCTTTCTCCACCTTTTCAATCAATGGCGGTAAAGCACCAAAGGAATAAGAGGCAACGCTCAGACATGCCATTCCTAGCGCCAGCATTACAGTTTTCCTACGGACGTCGGAATGAACAGTTCCGCGAATAATGCTTCTCCCTGGTGATTTCGGATGAAGAAGCGCCAACCGCAGATCTGCCGCATTCTTGAATCGCTTTCTTGGATCGGGAGACAAACAGGAGGCTATGACTCGCGAAAGCGGCTCAGGTACGTCGAATCGGCGAAGCGTTCTGCAAATGGCAGCTTCTCTAAACAACCAGCCGGCGACACCACTTTCGTATGGCGTTCCAGTGATGCACGCGTACATTATTGCGCCGACAGAGAACACGTCAGCGGCCGGACTGCCAACGCCTTTCTTTCGGAACTCGGGACTTTCAAACATTCCAGGGCGAAACAGTGATTCAGTCTCTTTGTATGAAAGTAATGCGCCATCGTTATTGCTAACGCCATCGCACAAGAGACGGATGGCCCCCGGTAAAGGTCCTTTGTACTCAACAACCACGTTGGCGGGGGTTAGGTCCCCTGCAGTTCGTCCGTGAGCATGAATCGAAGATAACTGATTGCAGATCTCCGCCGCGATAGCGGCGACAACCTTCCAGTCCATGCAAATATCGCGCTCAAGCGTGCCACAAAGCTGCTCGCCTCGCACCACTCGGTAACTCTGAGAAGTTGTCTGAGCATCCTTCCCATATATGCTCGCAGAACGCCCATGAGCGGACACCTGAAATCCGCCGCTCTCTGACGGGCTAGCTGCTCTGTTTTCGAACTTTCGGTCCACTCGGTTGCCTCACAAAACAGCCGGACCCATGGCAATTTAACCCCTACGGAGCAGTCCAACTATTTAGGAGGAAGTCAAAAAAACAATCGGCATTTGAACAGACGAAGCGGTTAGCCGGCAAAAGTAAACAACGCGTCGCTCAATACTGTCCGCGAGGGATCAAGCCCGGTCTGCAGCATTTCTTTGTAGGCCTGATTAGCCGACCACCCCTCCATTTTGACACGATAGCAAGCAACCATCAGACTGGTGCGCTCCTTGCCGTACAAACAATGGACAAACAGAGGCAGGTTCGCCTTATTCGCGAACAGCTCGACAAAACTATTGAGGTCGGCGACCGACGGGGTATTAATGCCATCTAGAGAGATGTTGACAAACTTCATGCCGAGTTTCTCAGCGATGGTTCTCTCTTCATCAATCTCATCATCGTCGCCGCGACGTCGAAAGAAGGAGCTTCCACCGGTGCCGGACTTACTAGAAAATCTCAAATTGACTATCAGCTTGACACCCGCCTTATGAAGCAATTCCAGGCCTTCCAGATCCGGCTGCCCGCCGCGAAGCACCGTTGGCGATACCATCTGAAACGCGGGAATTACGCTTTCCGCTTCTGCAACAGTGGCGGCACATAATTCGGTCATGGCGGTGCTCCGGATAAACGAGTCAACTCTCATTTTACCCGCTCGAAATGCCGAACAAACTACTATTTAAGCTCGAGTCGTTTCTTTCGCAGACGGAGACGCTGTAGTTCTTGTCGGCTTCTTTTTGAAAACATGCAGCGATGCAGCAACAATGAGAGAGATGGCGAATACAAACAGAAGCGAAATGCTCACTATCATCAAAGTGAATCCGCCGGGATCCCCCTCCCCTGTCGTCGCAAGATCTTGCGCCGCTTCCAATGGAGACTTCGCAATGGCGTCAGCCTGGCAAAGAACCAACAGTGCAGTACCAAGAACCATTTTGATGTTCAACATGAATAAGTCTCAATTTGTCTAACGGGGGCGAATTCTAACACGACGATTCTCGGCGAACCCCTTACAACCGCTCATAAAGTCTACATGGCAGTCCACAAGAACACGCGCTTGCCCTGTTCCTCAGCTCTCAAAGCCAAGGCGGACAACTGCTTCAGCGTCTCCAAAACAACGGGAAGCGAGCAATCTTCTCGAACGGTCCAGTCATCGGTATCAGCCCAAGATGCCGCACAGGCAGGCATCTCTGACGATTGAAGCCGCACCAATGCATCCTGAAGCGACTGCGAAATACCGTAGACCCAAGGCCCCTCAGGTCCGTCGTCTTTGAGCGGACAAACATAGTGAGCATCGAACACTGTTTCCCAGCTCGTTCCCGTCAAAATTTCCTCAAGAGTACAGAGCATTACCAGGTCCACACCGGAATCTGCGATTCCGTCCAGCTTTGAGACGGGACTGCCAATCTCATGGAGAATTGTCAACTCGCACTCGGAAGCAATAAATAGGTCGGCGGGAACACCCATTGCTACTCGGCTTCAGCACCATTCACGATTCTTAATTGTCCCTTATCGCAGGTAGTAGTGCAAGGAGACCGGAGGGCAAACAACAAGCCAAATTGGCACTATCTCATCAGTAATTGAGAAATAGGTCCCCGGAACGGGTTTCGGGAGATAGCGCCAAACCGTCGAAAATAGGGCGCACCAGTGCACAAAGAGCCAAACTCGCCCATCTTTCAGCTTGCGTGTTTCGCAATTCAAGGTGAATTCTTTGAATTGTTTTGAGAATAGTTCTCAAAAATGAGCCAATTCTGTTGTAAATTATTCAGTATGAGCGACAAAATCAAAATCCTGGTCTGCACGGAAAGTCACTGCAAAAAGCGCGGCGCGGAAGACATCGTCTGCGCGCTTAAAGAACAGCGAGCATGCATGGGCCTGAAAGATGACGTCTCAATCAAGAAATCCGACTGCCTAGGCATGTGCGAGAAGGGTCCCAGCGTTTACGTCAAGGGACTGAAACTCAGATACAAGCATGTTGATCCGGGCGACTGCAAAGACATTCTGCGGTCAGTCTGCGGCAAGAAACAGGGCGAATTGAAATCGCCGAACTTTTACGTTCCGGATTAGCACCCGGCACTACTTCTTCTTTTTCTTCCTGGCTTCAAGGGCGGCTCTTTGCTGAGCCTGCTGCTCTTCGTATTGAACGTATTTCTGAGCCGATTGAAAGCCCTGATTGATTGCTGGAGTGGACCCCTTAAGGAGCGCGGCTTGCCTGTAGGCTTCAACCGCACCGCGATAGTCCTGGCGGCTCATCAAAGCGTAAGCATAGCCTTCCTGCAAATCGCCGTCTTTGGGCGCATTTCGAACGCCATCGCGATAAACGGCGAAGGCCTCTTCAGCGCGTCCCTGCGAAGCAAGCATGGTGGCCAGAGTTACCCAGGCGCGTCCATCACGCGGGTCAACCTTAGTTGCCTGCCTGTACGCAGCGACAGCTTCTTCATTCTTACCAAGCTGCATCTTCGTCTTACCGATTTTGCGCCAGAGTTCACCCTTCTCCGGCACAAACGCGGCAGCTTGCTTGTATTTTTCGCAAGCGGCATCAAACTGCTTCTGGTAAAACAGGCAATCACCTATCTCTTTCAACAACGCCTTGCGCGTGGGGTCCAGCTTGAGTAGTGCTTCGTTGGCCTCCGCTGCCAGCGGCCAATTGCGCGACTTGTTGGCGGCTTCAACCCATTTCTCTGCGTACTTGATGTTCTTGGGTTGAAACTTCAAAGCTTCGCGACACTCGACAGCAGCCCTGAGCCAGTCTCCGGACTTGTATAACTTGTCGCCTTTGGTGAAATGATAGTCACCACGAAACTCCTTGATTTTCGCCTCGTCTTCCGGCGTCAGCGGTTTTGCTATCGGCGGAGGTGGCTCAGGCTCAACAGGCGGTAACGGAGCCGCTTTGACCGGAGTTGTGGTTTCCTCCTCTTCTTCCTCCTCCTCTTCTACTACGGGAGCTGGCGGAGTTACAGGTTTGGTTTCCGCAGCGCCGCCCTTTGCCGGTGCATCCGCAGCGAAGACAGCCCACAGTCCGTTGCTGATCACAAAGCCGGTTACGACAGCAAACGTCAGAGTAGTCCAACTTTGTCGGTGAAGCAGCTTTTCGCTCAACAACATGTGCTCTCCTTAGGTGTCGAAAGAGTCTTGAGTCCAAGGATTTGAAACATCTCCCTGTCTTCGTCATACCCGGGATTGCCCGTTGTCAGCAATTTTTCCCCTGTAAAAATTGAACTTGCGCCGGCAAGAAAACAGAGTGCTTGCTCAGCATGAGACATTTGTAGACGGCCGGCTGAAAGCCTGACACGAGCGCGAGGCATAACGATGCGAGCAGTCGCGATCATGCGCAGCATTTCCCAGATTTCAACTTGCGGCTGGTCCGCCAACGGGGTTCCTTCAACACGGACCAGCGCGTTCACAGGCACTGATTCCGGATGTTCTCTCATCGTTGCTAATGTATGCAACAAGTCGACTCGATCCGCCGGCGTTTCTCCAAGCCCTACGATACCACCACAGCAAACGGACATCCCTGCATCACGCACGTTGTTGATAGTGTCAAGACGGTCCTGGTAAGTGCGAGTGGTGATGATTTTGTCGTAAAACTCTTCGCCGGTATCTAGATTGTGATTATAAGCAGTAACTCCGGCTTCTTTCAAACGTCGAGCCTCATCGGGACCAAGCATCCCCAGGGTGACACAGACTTCCATGTCCAACGATTTTACTTTGCGAACAATGTCGAGCACCTGGTCGAACTGGTTGTTGTCCCTGGCTTCGCGCCAGGCGGCCCCCATGCAAAAGCGCGTGCTGCCAGCGTTTTTAGCACATTGAGCGGCGGCATACACAGCCTCGGGGTCGAGCAACTTCTCCGCCTTCACACCGGTATCGTAACGCGCAGATTGCGGACAATATGAGCAGTCTTCAGAACAGCCACCGGTCTTGATGGACAACAGGGTGCACTGTTGAACCGCAGTTGAGTCGTGGCACTCACGATGAACTTTTGCAGCTGCAAAAATCAGCTCAAGCAATGGCGCGTTGAAAATCGCAGCAATCTCTTCCTTTTTCCAATCCATTCGTGGCACGGCTGACACCATATTCAGTGCTCTCAATCCCGCCGCATCAGAACCGATTTCATCCGTAGTAGAAGCGCCCTGGTTTTCCAGTAAGGCCTGTGAACCACACGACTGCCGCATTCTTGATATCCTCGACTGACAAAGCCACATTATGCCAGAGCCAGTCTCACCTGCCATTTGTGCGCCTTCATCTAAGCGCTCCGGCTCGTCGCGGCGCCATTAAGAACGACGCTTAACTCAGCTCTTCAGCAATTGCAGTATCGTCGCGACCATCGACCTCGGTCGGGTCCTTGACCAGCATGTATCCACGATTACGTATGGTACGCACGAGACTGGTGTCACTTTCGCCATCAATCGCCTGCCGCAGAAGCTTTATGTGGGTTCGCACCGTTTCGGACGAAGCCATCGAGTCGTCCGTCCATACACGCTCCAAGATAGCTTCCCCTGAGAAAACCTGATTAGGATGGCGCATCAGAAACTCAAGCAGGCTGTAGAGTTTCGGTCGCAGATGAATTTCTTTGCCCCCTTTGGTGACCTGACATGTTGCCGGATCGAGCGCCAGCGCTCCTGCTGTTAAGGTAGTGCCGGATAACGATCCAGACGGACGCCTCAACAATGCACGGACTCGGGCCAGAAACTCCTTAATCTCGAAAGGCTTCGTCAAATAATCATCTGCGCCCTGATCCAGCCCGAGCTCCTTGTCATCCACCGAGGTCTTCGCTGTAAGCATAAGCACGGGCGTCTTGCCACCACGACCGCGATAGTGCTTCAGCACCTCCAGCCCGGTTATTTCAGGCATCATCCAATCCAGAATAATCAAATCGTACTTGTAGACCTGCAGACAGGAAAGCGCTTCCTTGCCGCTAAAACACTTTTGCACGGAATATCCCTTCGCCTGGAGTGCAAAGGACAGGATTTCCTGAATTTCCCTATTGTCTTCTACTACAAGTATCTTGGCCATTCCGCGGCTCCTTGCCGCCTGTTTTATTCTTGCCGACTAGAAGTGGAATCCCTGACGTCATCAAAGTTACCCACTTTTACTTCCACAGGCACTACTGCTTGCCCTCGCAGAACAACTACATTCATAACTTCGCCAGGTTTTCGACCTCGGACCATCGCCTGAATTTCCTTAGAAGAGGATACCGCTTTTCCATCCATCCGTTGAATAATATCTCCACTGACAAGCCCTGCAGAGTCCGCAGGACTATCTGATTCAACCTTTACTACCACTACACCCTTGGTTCCGGATGCTAACCCCATATATCGCGCAAGTTTGGGATCCATATCTTGCATCGCTATTCCCAAGTACGGGTGTTTTATGCTCCCGGTTTCAACAAGTTGATCCGCTACTTGCCTGGCGATATCGATGGGAATTGCAAAACCGATGTTTTGACCGTCGCCTCGAATTGCGGTATTGATACCTATGACCTCCCCCCGAATGTTGAGCAAGGGCCCGCCCGAGTTCCCCGGATTAATCGCGGCATCGGTTTGGACCAATTCAACCGCGTTGAGGTTGGAAATTGATCTGCCCAAGGCACTTACAATACCCAGTGTAACGGTCTGACTGAGCCCTAGGGGACTGCCGATCGCTATCGCCCAGTCGCCAGGTCTCAGCTCTTTACTTTCGCCCAGCTTGGCGGCTTTGAGATTCGAAGCATCAATTTTCACCAAAGCCAAGTCCGTGTATTTGTCTTTTCCGACCACTTTGCCCATGAATGTGCGTTTGTCGGCCAGAGTGACTTTGATCTCGTCTGCTTTTTGCACGACGTGATTGTTGGTCAAAATATAACCATCCGAGCGAATGATGACACCTGAGCCAGAGCCGTGACTTTCATATTTCTTCGGTTGACGCTGCTCGAAAAGATCGTCCAATCCAAACTGATTAAAGGGATGATTGTCGTTAATAGTGACGCTTGTCCTTGTATCAATATTTACTACTGCTGGAGTGGCCGCGGCGGCAATGTCAGCAATGATATTTTCTCCTCCGATCGGCAACTTACCTACGACAGGCATCGGAGCGGTTTTGGTCGAAGGGCCGGAGGAAGCAGCATTCTGAGAAACGCCAAACTGATATCCGGCCCAAACGCCAGCCACAATTAATACACCGGCGACTAAACCGGCAATGGCAGAACCGGTGGAAAATTTCTTGTTCGGGTACGTACCTTCTGCGGAGTCTCTGTGGATGCTCTGGGTATTCATTTGAATAACTCACTGCTGGGGGGCGACATCTATTAACCGTTATACATAGGGCCCTGAACCCCGTCAATCCGATTCTAAGGCTCAAACTTAGGGCACTGCTAGACATGTAGCGAACAACTCCGCCCGGTAAGAATTTTATGATTCCTTAACCCGGCAAAGCTCGTTCGTCCCCGTAGACGCCCACATGCACAGAATCGTTCCCGTACAATTTCTAGTCGCCCACTACTTTCAAAGTCCCCGTGCGCTTTTAATGATCAGGATCAGTCGACACGCAATTCACGCGCCACATCAAGCACCGCATTTGATACCAGTACAAACGCTCGTTCAAGAAACGAGATCGACAACGAGGACTTTTCATCTCAGCGCAGAACCGGAAATCCGAAAATCAATGTTTACGGATCGCAATCTTTCTTTCGCAAACGAAGGAGCTCCAAGGTTCGCCTCACTATATTCGTGACAAGGAAAGGCGATGTCACAGTCGCTCTTTACAGCGCACACGAAACTCTTTCGAAGGATAATAGACAGATCTTTCAATTGCCTTTCAGCACCACCCACAGCACCACGTTCTCTCAGAAACAAAGTACGTACAAAATGGAAGTAAGTACAAAAGCACGCCGAAAAACCAATGTGCTTTCCAATCTCTCAGAAGCTGGGAGCTTACTGAGTTGCGGACACTAAACGCGTTTTCGGGCTCCGGCCGTCAGTTTCCCTTCCGCACGAGAGACCAGTTCACTTAGCGATAAGTCCAACGCCGCTGCTATGCGGCACAAGTTCTTGACAGATAAGTTACGCGCGCCCTGTTCGACGTCGCTTATGTATGAGCGCTGCATACCAGCTTCTTGGGCTAATTCCAACTGGGTGATACCCAGAGACTTACGCTGCTCTTGAAGAACAGTGCAGAGCGCAGCGAGCGTTTTTTCGGGAGTGGTGGGACTTTTTTTCATAACCTACTCTATTCTTTAACGACCGGGTATGCCATGCGCACTAACGTCGCCGACGTGACGCTGCTTTTTCTTCCGCCCGATCGACAAGATCGGACAGATGCAAACCTAATGCGGTTGCAATTCGGCACAGATTTTTCACCGACAGATTGCGTGCTCCCTGCTCAACGTCGCTTATGTAAGAGCGCTGCATCCTCGCTCGCTGCGCAACGTCAAGCTGTGTTATGCCAACCTGTTTCCTCTCTTCTTGAAGCACGGCGCAAAGTGCTTGCAAGAATTTCTCGTGATTAGTTTCGTCTTTTCTCATTTCTTTCCCAGAGTACTAGAATCGGGAATCGTAAGCACTTCCAGTTGTCAATCTAGCTTTTAACCACAATTGTTATCCATCCCCCAACTAGGGGACATGTCATCCCGAGCTTGCTCGAGACTCTTAGACAGGTCAAAGAACCGGTTTTGTTCCCGTGACCACACGGCAAATGCCCCTCGTGTCGAAAGGTAAACTCATCCGCATTTTCTGTCAGGCACAGACCTCACGCACCAATGTTTGCCCGACGCAATGGTGACGTGGGAACCTGTTGCTGCTGCAAATAGAACGCAAAGGCAGCAGTGAGCAAAATGCCCAAACCGACGCCCGCGCCGAGTCCTCCGCCACCGCGACCGCGGGTCTCGATTTCGCGCTTAGCACCTTCTATGACACCATGGTGCGCATGAGCTCTGGCTTCAACTCCGTACTCGCCCTTCAACGCTTTTACAGTCCTCTCCATTTGTTCGCCGCGCGCACGCTCCTCCGGCTTCTCCGACTTCCTAAGTCTTTCGCCTTCAGTTTCAAGGTAACGCAGCTGCTCAGCGGTCAATTCCTTTTGATCGTTCAAGCGTTCCAGAGTAATCGATTCACCCACTCGCACTTCTTCTCTGCGAAGGGTTCCGTCACCTAAGGTTTGTACGGTCGTCGACACTAAACGCTCTGCTGTTGGCGCCTGCCCTCTCTCGGGCGCAACTCGTTCAACAGGTACATCGGTGCCGGTGCGCGGCGTAGTATCGGCAGCCGCACCGCCCGATGTTGCACCTGAAGGAGCAGTTACGACGGGACGAGCGGTCTGAGTCGTGAGCTGCTCTGCCGGCACCAACACAAGCGAAGGATCTGCGCTTACAAACATACTGCCACCGGCTTCGGTAACTTTGTACATTCCCTTAGCGGGCTGACCCTTCTCCATATAACGTACTTCTTCCTTACCACCAACCTGTAGTTTCACTTCATCGAATCGCTGCCGAAGAGCTTCCTGCGTAATTGGTTCGACTACAACGGCATCGGTTGAAGCAGCGCGATGAAGGACAGCGCTGCCATCTCGGGCTCCTGCCACTTCATAATTCTGCCCTTGGAACTGAACAGTTGAACCCGCGACGGGCACCACCGGCGCTACCGGCAAGATAACAATAGTTTGAATACGCGGTAATTCTCTGGCAGGCGTTTCTGCCAAACGAGAATAAGAACGAGCACCTTCACCGTTACCTCCGGGCCCTGCCACCACGGTGTCTCCAACCTTGCTAAAGTTGACATTGCCGCCTTCAACCGAATCAACAACGTAAACTCTGCCTGTTCCTTTTTCACGATAGTAGCGCGCGTCGGCCGATTGTCCCGGTACCCGCACGGAGACGGGCTCGTAGGACTCAATGAACTTAGCCTCCGACAGCGGGGTTTGTGCTCTACGTTCCTTAAGGAACGTTTCTTCGTTCACCAAAATGAACGATTCGCCCTGATGGCCGATAACACGCCATCCCGGTCCGTTTTCGGTGACTTGAATTCGTTGTCCCCACCGTCCGCGTCCCGCACCGGCAGCATCAGCAGCGCCGGTCTCCAGAGAGAAGCGAGTCTCAATAAAGCGGCCTCGCTCACGTTGCAACTCGGCGCGCTCGCGGCCGAGACGCTGTTCCAATTGCTCAAGTCGTTGACGCTCAGTAGTGAGGCTGCTGCGTTCGGCCTCAAGAGCTTCCCTTTGCTGTCTTTGCGATGCAGTTTCAGTCTCAAGGGCAGCTTTCTCAACAGCAAGACGCTCTCGCTCAACTTCATTGGCTGTGCGTTCAGCAGCGACTTTGTCTTTGTCCTTATCTAGCAATTCGCGATCGGCGAGCACCCGTTGCTGGTCCGCGGCCAGTGTACTTTGCTGCTCGTTGAGACGCTGGCGCTCGGTTGTTAGTTTCTCGCGTTCAGTAGCTATTGCTTGTCTTTGCTCAGCAACCTCAGCGAGCGCTCTATTCAACTTCTGTTGGTCTGTTGTAATTGCCGCTCGGTCTTTCGCCAACTTTTCCTTGTCTGCAGTCAATATTGCTTGATCCGCATTGAGAGACGTGCGCTCATCGGTCAAGGCTTGCTCTTTCTGTGCTACGGCCGCCTTCTGTTCGGCCATCGTGCGCGCTTCGCGATCAAGAGCTTCGCGATCGGCGCCTTGCGCTCTTTGGCGAACTTCCAAGTCACGTTGAGCAACATCCAGAGCCGCTCTTTCACGTTGCACCGCCGCTGCGCGAGAGTCAATGTCGGCACTGCGCGTGTCCAACTCTCCCGCTCTGGTTTCCGCAGCAGTTTCCCGCTCACCAAGAGTCGTCTCACGCGCTCCTAACTCCGTTCTGCGAGTTTCAAGTTCACGCCTGGTCTGAGCAGCTTCGGTTTCCTGAGCTGTCAGCCTGTCACGCTGCTGTGTCAATCGCTCTGCTTCCCCGGTTAGGCGAGTGCGTTCGACAGCCAATCGCTGCTGCTCAGCATCTAATCTAGCTTGCCGCTCAGCAGCTTCTGCTGCACTGCGCTCTTTATCCTGTTGCAACGCCTGCCGTTCGGCGGCTAGTTGGGACTTTTGTTCAGTCAGCTCGGTCTGTGCTGTCCGAAGTTCTTCAGTTTGTGTCCGCAGTTCGCGCGCCTGAGTTTCCAACTTCTCCCGTTCAGCTTTGTTGGTTTGACTTTCTTGAGCAATACGTGTGCGTTCCTGCTCCAGCATTGCGGTATCACGCCGCAATGCATCCCTCTGCAAGGCAACTTCGTCTCGTGCAGTTTGCAGTTTAGCCAGGTCCTGAGTTAGCCCGGCGCGATCGTTGTCTAGTTGTGTACGCTGATTGCGCAGCTGTTCCTGCTCTGCTCCCAAAGCCGAGCGATCAGCTTCCAATGATTCGCGCGCTTCAGAAAGCAATTGCTGTTGTGAGGCCAATTCAGCCTGTTCGGCTTGCAGTCTTGTTCTGGCCGATTCTGCCGTTTTGGTTTGCTCAATCAATTCGTTCCGGGAGCGCTCGAGGGTACGGCGCTCTTCTGCAATGCGTGTTTCGTCACCCGACTGCTCCCGCGCGCGTCGATCCAGATCTAGTTCGCGCGCCTGCAGTTCGCGTCCGCGCTCGGTCAAAGCATCGCGTTCACGTTCATTTGCCGCCAGTTCTCTGCTGGAACGCTCTTGCTGCTCGCGCACCGTTTCGGACAACCGAGCAACACTCTGCTCGCGCTCGCCCAACGTTCGCTCCCCCTCAGCCACAACTTCGCCTCTGCGCGTTATCTCCTGATCTCGTGCGATCACATTAGCGCGATCGCGCACCAATTGTTCCTGCTGAGCCACCAATTGTTCCTGCGCCGTGCGCAATTTAGTCTGGTCTGCATTCAGCGCGGTCTGCGCATCGACGAGTTTCAGATTCTCAGCAGCGACACGTTCACGCTCGGTCTGCACGGCCGCGCGTTCTATGTTCAAAGCTTCTCGATCGCTCCCCAGTGCTTGTCGCTCGCCAACCAATTTTGCTTGCTGTTCGTTCAGCATGGTTGCATCTGCCGTAATTCTTTCTTGACGAGCACGCAGTTCCGCTTCTCTCGTTGTAAGCGCGGCACGGTCCTTGTCTATAGCCACGCGGTCCGCACCCACCTGCTCCGCCTTGCGATCCAGCCCTTCCCTCTCGGCGGTGAGGCGCTGTTGCTCAGCATCGGCCGCTGTGCGGCGAGCGTCCAATTCCGTAGCTTGCCGATTGAGCGCTTCGCTTCGAGTAGTCAATTCACCGTCGCGCACGATCAGTCTTGATTCGGTGGTTTGAGCTTTTTGCTCTCGCTCAGCGACAGCCGCACGATCAGCTTCCAATGCCGTGCGCTCTTCCTGAATGGTTCCCGACTGCGCGGTCAGTCGAGCCTGATCAAGGTCAAGTTGCTCACGCGTTCGGCTAACAGCCTGCTCTTGTTCGACCAATCGTGCTGCTCTTTCCCCTGCGACACGCTCAACCTCTCGGGTCCTCTCCTCTAGCGCGTGTCGATCCTGCTCTAGCTGTGCCGTATCGCGAATTTTGCCTCTCTCGAATGCTGCGCGTTCGCTGGCCAATCTGGCGGTTTCCTCGCGCAAGGCGGTCTGCTCTCGAGTGAGCTGAGCTCTCTGCGTCGCAACTTCAGCTGTCTGTCTTTCCAGAGCTGCGCGTTCCTCTTGAACAGCAGTGCGGTCTGATGCCAATGTTGTGCGTTCAGCAGCAAGCCTTGCTTCTTCTGCTTTCAATTCACCGGCACGCGCTTCAAGTGTTCGTCGCATCTCAGCAACACTGGCTTGCTCGCGCTCCAACCCGGTTCTGGCGTCGGCGAGTTCTCGCTGCCCCTGCTCCAGAGCAGATCTATCAGCAACTATTCGCGCAGCATCCTGTCTCGCTTGTGCTTGCGCCTCTGCTAACCGCCGTTCGCCGGCAGCCAGTTCAGTCGCACGACGCTCCAAACTTTGTGATTCAGTATCGAGAGTTCGTGATCTAACTTCCAGATTAGCTTGAGCCTCCGAGACTTGTCGCATACGCTCAGCGACCGCAGCCTGATCGGCTTGAGTCGAACGGCGTTCTCCTTCCAGTGCCGTGGCCTGCTCAGCCAGTGCTGTTCTTTCTGCGGCAACTTCCCGACGAGAAGTTTCCAGCGCCTCTTGATCGGCAGTGAGCTGTCTGCGAGCACCGCGCAACTCCTCAGATTGAGTGGTGTTGGCTTGCTCTCGTTGTGCCAACTGCGACTGTTCTCTTGTAAGAACTTCTCGTTGCTCAGTGAGCGTTTGCTCCCGAGATAACAAATCGGCGCGTTCGCGGGCAATCTGCTCCTGCTCGGTTGCTAGCTTGCGCTGCGCTTCCTGCAGCCTTGTCTCACCTTGATTGAGTTTAGCTTGGGCATCCACCAATCTTTCATTCGCGGTATTGATTCGCTCGCGTTCAGCGGCAACTTCACTACGTTCGCTCGCCAAAGTTTCGCGCTCGGACAACAATGTTTGCTGTTCGGTCAACAGTGTTGCTCGCTCACCTGCAAGAGTCGCAGAGTCTAAGGACAATCTCTCTTGCCCTGTTCTCAACGTACGCTCGCGTGCAGTCAGTTCCGTTCGCGAACGTTCTATGGCGTCACGATCGGCACCTTGCTGAGTCGCTTGTCGATCAAGTTCTGCGCGTCGCGTTTCAATTTCATGCTGCTCTGTTTGCAGTGTCGTGCGACGCGCATCAAGCTCTATGGAACGAGTGTTGAGCCCTTCCGTACGAGTGTTGAGCTCGCGCTCGATCGCACTCAATCGATCCTGTGTCTGCCGAGCAGCTTGCTCACGTTCGGCCACAGCAGTACGATCTACTTCCAGAGTTTCCCGATCTGCACCAAGAGCCACTCGCTCCTCGGCAAGGCGAGATTCATCCGCGGTCAGACGATCACGCTGAGCAGCTACGCCACGCTCTTGCTCCGCCAATCGAGCAGCGCGCTCAGCAGCTTGTTGTTCAGATTCTCGGCGTTGCGTATCCAGAGCCCGACGATCATCTGCCAGGCGTGCGGTATCTCTTTGTTGCTGTTGTTCAAATTGAGTACGCTCGGAAGTTAGTCGCTCCAAGTCCTGACGAAGCTGAGACCGACTTGCCTCTAGTTCTGCTCGTTGAGCGGCGACCTCGGCGACACGCCTTTCCAATCCCGCACGCTCGGTGCGAAGGGTTTCGCGGTCGGCGGCCAATCGTTCACGCTCTGCCGCAACTTCTCGACGTTCTTCAGTTAGCCGGGTTCGCTGGGTTTCCAGTTCTTGCCTGGAACTCGCCACGGCTTCCATCTCAGTTTGCAAGCCGGTGCGCGCTTCTGCTAGTTCAGTTTGTTGCCGCTCTAACTCGCTCCGATCGGCAACGAGCCCAGCGCGACCACGTTCCAGTTGTTGTTGACCTTCGGTTACCGCGGCTTGTTGCGACTCCAACGTTCGAGCGCGTTCCGCCAGCTCATCGGCTCTGGTATTCAACGCTTGCTCTCTTGTATTAGCGGTGGCGCGATCAGCATCCAGCTGAGCTTGCCGTTGTTCAAGTTGCTGAACGTTAGCATTTTGAGCCCGCCTGGCGATGTCTAGTTCTCGCTGGCGAGCTTCAAGCATGGTTTGCTGCATCGACAGCTGAGCTCGTTCTCCACGCAAAGTACTTTGATCACGCGTAAGAGTTTCTTGCCCCAAACGGAGCATTTCGCCCTGGCGTTCCAGTTCGCGCTCTTGTGTCCTCAGAGTTTCCGCGGTACGCGAAAGCTCTGTTTGACGACGATTCACAGCCTCTTCGCGTTGCTCAATACCAGCTCTGTCTCTAGCAATCTCTTCCTGTTTGGTCAGCACTTGTTCCTGTGCCGTTCTCAGTTTCGCCTCATCTTGAGCAAGCGTTTGTCTTCCTTCAACCAGTCTGGCATCGTCTGCAGTCACTCTTTCGCGATCGGCTTGTACTGCTCTTTGAGCTTCGGCCAGAGCTTCTTGATTGCGAACCAGGGTCTGCTGTTCTATATTTAGAGAAGCGCGTTGCTCAGCGAGCGCTGTGGTATCTGCAAGCAATCGCTGCTGTTGTGCCCGCAACTCACCGTCGCGCGTGGCAAGCTGTCGGCGTGCAGTCTCGATGGCGGCGCGGTCGGTTGTTTGGCTGACAGCCTCAGTTTCAAGTTCGGCACGTCGAGTTTCAATCTGTTGCAGTTCCGTTTGCAGTTGCTCACGACGGGCATCGAGTTCCGCGCCCCTGGAAGTCAGGGTTTCAGCTCTGGAAATCAGGTCGCGTTCAGCGGTGGCGAGCCGGTCTTGCGTAGAACGCACGGACTGTTCTCGCTCGGCGACAACAGTTCTTTCTACCTCTAGTGCTTCACGATCAGCACCGAGAGTTCTGCGCGCCTCTGCCAACCTGGCCTCTTCACCGGTCAGACGCTCACGATCGGCGGCAACAGCACGCTCTTGTTCTGCAAGTCTGGCGGCCTGGCGCTCGGCAGCACCCCGTTGCTCCGCAAGCCGTTCATTGCCCTGATGCAACAGCGCTTGTTCGCGCTCCAATTCCTGCCGCCGAGTAGCGAGATCCTGGCTCCTGCGTTCGAGTTCCGTCCGATCGGTGCGAAGAGCTTCTCTTTCTGCGACCAATCGTTCGCGCTCGGTGCCTAATGCAGAGCGCTCCGACTGCAACTCCGTTCGCTGACGATCCAATTCCTGCCTTGCGCGAGCGACTCCTTCCAGCTCCACTTGCAACGCCCCTCTCGCTTCCGCAATCTGACGCTGCTGTTGTTCTATCGAAACGCGTTCCGTGGCCAATCCGGCTCGCTCGCGCTCCAACATTGCCTGCCCCTCAGTCAATGTCGCTTGACGAGCATCTAATTGCGTACTGCGTTCCGCCAGCTCACCGGCCCGCGTAGTGACGCTCTGTTCCCGAATCGTGAGCTCGCGTCTGGCCGTGTCAAGTTCTTGTTGCCGCAGCTCAATTTCTCTAGCATTGGCATTCTGTGCCTGGCGAGCCTGATCGAGCTCGGTCTGGCGTGTGCTTAGACGAGTACGTTCCGCCTCAACTTGCTCGCGATCAGTGCCCAAAGTTTGACGGTCGCGCACTAGCGTTTCTTGTTCGAGCCGCAAGCGATCGGCGGTGCGCGCTGCTGCTTGCTCGCGTTCCGATAAGGCTAGCTGATTGCGTGCCAGCTCGGCTTGACGCTCACCCAATAATTCTTCGCGCCCTTGAACGTTGGCTCTATCTCTGGCAAGCTGCTCCTGCTGCGCGACAAGTTGCTCTTGTGCCGCGCGCACTCTGGCTTCATCCTGAACTACAGCTTGTCTTGCTTCTACGAGCCTGGCACCTTCAGCAATTGCACGTTCGCGATCCACTTGCAACGTTCGCTGAGCTTCAGTCAACGCTTCGCGTTCTTGTACCAGGGTTTGCCGATCGGTACTCAGTGAGGCGCGTTGTTCCGCCAGCGCCGCAGTGTCTGCCACAATTCGTTGCTGCTGTGTTCGCAGTTCCGCCTCGCGAGCAGTTACCTCCACACGGGCTCGTTCAACAGCTGCTTTATCCGCGGTCTGCTCCGCTGCCTGCCTTTCTAGTTCTGCTCGACGAGCGTTCAGTTGCTCCTGATCCACACCTAATTGTGCTGTACGAAGCTCAAGCTCGGATCCTCTGCGCGTCAACTCCTCACTACGAGTGTTAAGTTCCTGCTCGCGAGTGTCTAGCCGCTCCGCCGTGCGGGCGACTTCTTGCTCACGTTGCCCAACAGCAGTCCTATCGGCCTCCAACCGTTGACGTGCCTGCGCGACTTCCGTCCTTGTATCGGCTACTCGTGTTTCTTCAGCTGTCAGACGCGCACGTTCTTCAACAATCTGACTTTCTCTGCGAGTCAACTCAGCAGCTCTTTCGGCTGCGAGTGTCTCCGCCTGTCTTCTTGCCGCATCAAATTCACGACGCTCTGTCGAAAGCTCCTCGACGCGGGTATCAAGTTCTCGACGCGTCCCCTCCAATTCTGCCCGTGT
Source organism: Candidatus Obscuribacterales bacterium (assembly GCA_019752635.1). GTDB lineage: Bacteria > Cyanobacteriota > Vampirovibrionia > Obscuribacterales > Obscuribacteraceae > JAKFUT01. The sequence goes on from JAIELX010000092.1 coordinate 54,404, forward strand.
GGCTATGATCGCCTCGCGCTCAGTTTGCAGCTCACGCGCACGCGTGGACAGCTCGGTTTCACGCTGCTGCAAAGACTGTTGTTCACGTTCAAGGAGTTGCCTCTGCGACATCAACTCAGAACGCCGGGTATCGAGACCGCGCCGGCTCTCCTCTATCTGCGCTCTCTCCTGAGCAATCTGTTCTCCGGCTCTACGCTGAGTTTCTGTTTGCTCACTAAGCCGACGCTCGACCTGTTCCAGCTCCGTTCTTTGAGCTTGCTGTTCTCGTCCAACCCGCTCCAGATCCGCCCGCTGGCGTGTTATCTCAGCGCGATCAGTTTCGATTTGACGACCTTGCTCCGCCAACGTGCGGGCTCTTGCATCGACTTCGAGTTGTCTTTCGGCAAGAGCACGCTGGTCTCGTGCAATCGCTTCGCGATCAGCATTTTGTGCAGCCCCCTGCTCGACCAGGCGCGCGCGGTCAGTTTCAATTTGACGGCGATCAACTTCAAGCGCTTCGCGATCGCGCACCAGTCCGGCGCTTCGCTCCTCCATTCTCGCTCTTTGCTCTTCTAGTTGACGCGCCAAATCAGCAGCGCTACGCTCCTGCCTGGCTAGTTGCTCACGTGCCTGCTCCAAGCGTCCTCTGTCTTCTTCCAAAGCACGAGTGTTAAAGCGCAGAGTTTCTTCTTGAGCGAGGACTTTTTCTCGCGCACTTTCCAATTCACTCTGTTCACTATTTAGGCGCTCGCGGTCGGCAAGCAATTGAGTGCGCTCAGTGGCAGACTGCCGTTGTTCCTCAAGAAGTTGTGCTCGGTCCTGCAATAGCCGCTGTTCCAGATCTGCAAGACGCTGACGCTCTTCAGTGAGACCTTGCCTTTCGGTCACTACGGTTCGTTGTTGTTCGGTGAGAGCAGCTTCTCGCAGTTCAATTTCGCTGCGCCGCTCGTTCACTTGACGCTCGCGCTCCACCAGCTCACTTTCAACTTGCCCCTGGCCTCGCTTTTGCTCTTCCAGAGCAGCTCGGTCTGTTTCAAGTTTTTGGCGATCGGTGACGATCCCGTCCTGTTGTCCCCGCAGCGCCGTTTCTCTGTCAGCGGCTAAACGCTCTCGCTCAGTCAGTGCCCTACGTTGCTCTTCCAGACGCGCTTGTTCTTCGGTCAGCGCGGTTTCGCGCTCGGTGGCTCGGGTTTGTTGTTCGCGCACTCGTGTGTCTTCCGCAGCGACACGGTCGCGTTCAAGCTCAAGCCGCGCTTCTTCAACACTTATACGGTCACGCTCCGTGCGCAGCGCTTGCTCGCGCTCCGCCAGGATTTCAGCCGGATTAGGCCTATTTCGATTGGCTAGTGAACGAACTATTTCGTAGCCGCCTTTAGCAGCCAGCAATGCACCCAACGCCATAGCCAGCTTAGCCAGAGGGTGATTTAAGTAGTTGTTATTGTCACTCGGATTTGTTTGCGGTGGATCTAAGAGTGGTCTTTGTTGCGGTGGACCATCACCTGGCCTTGGCTGTGGAGTCGCTCCGTCTACCGGTCTCGGCTGTGGAGTCGTCCCGTCTCCCGGTCTTGGCTGTGGAGTCGTTCCCTCTACCGGTCTCGGCTGTGGAGTCGTTCCCTCTACCGGTCTCGGCTGTGGAGTCGTCCCGTCTCCCGGTCTTGGCTGTGGATTCGTTCCGTCTTCCGGTCTCGGCCGTGGAGTCGTCCCGTCTCCCGGCCTTGGCTGTGGCGTTGTCCCGCGACCTACCGAGTCAGAGTCTCCACTAGTGTAGCGAACGTACTCCCCCCAAGCGTTGGCACGTCGCTCCAGGTCCGCCCATGGATAACCGGCCGGCGGCCTATTCATCACGTCTTGTTGTCGGTCACCAGGTCGAAACACTTCTGTCGGTGCAGCTTCGAGTCGGACGCCTGGTTGTCTCTGCAATCGGTCCGACGGAATCGGCTCGCGCCGATCGAAGTACGGCGAGCGGTCCGTTGCCGGTGTCGCACCAACGGCGGGACCACCGTGAAAACCATAATAGTCGTAGCGTTCGGGACGAGGTCCGACAGAATCGCGCACGCGGTCAACCGGTGCCATCGAACCCGCTCGGCTCGCATTTGCCAGGCAACGAGCGAATTCGGGGTCATTTTGAATTTCCGGGCGCATACGCAATGCCTGCTCGATCAGGCGCTCACCGTCTGCGACAGTTTTTGCGTCTCCACTTCGAATGCAAGCCAAACCGAAGTTAATTCGGCTGGTTGCGGGAGCCAAACTAGCACTAAGCAGTTGATCCTCTCTCAAAAGAGCCTGTTCTCGGCGCGAGAGCAGAATACTGTCCCGGCTCTGGTGCTGCGGGCGACATCCAATTTGATTCAGAGTGCAGTCTATGGCGAGCATGTCGCGATAAACATTGCATCGATCTTCGCGAACAACTCGCTGATCGATTTTCTCGGTTTCGCCCACTGCTCTTTGGTACAGACTCCGAGCAAAATCAAAGCCGTGCTCCTGTTCCATACGCCAGGCCTCGGTCTGAAGACGGCGACTCTCCGAGCAGAAGCGCTCGTTGTTTCTGCGGCGCTGGTCGCAAATGTCAGCGACACGCTCGGCACCTCCGCGCTCGACGGACGCTGACGCTACAGATTCCAGCCAGGCGGCCTTGTACAAGTTGTCTTGCACAGACTCCGACAGACCACGCGGCTTTTCGCTGCGCTGGTCTGCATTCTCAGCTGCCGGCGTAAAAGCCGGTCTATTCGTGATGTTCGGATCAAAATCGAACGGCATGGAACGGCTACCCCCCGCGCTCCTGTTGTCCGCAACACCTGATTTTTAAGCTTGCCCTTTCGCTTCTATACATATTGCTGCTGGATTTTGACAGAGGAATTTTGCGACAACAATGTGAATGATGGGACGATTCCCACTTGATCCGCCGCTTTTCGGCATAAATGTTGGATTGCGGCTGTGGGCCGCCACGCCCGTACGGCATAGAATGGGTAAATGAGGCATCTGATTAACCTGTGGAGAGGTTTCAGCAGGTATGAATATCCGCCAACAACTGGCCGAATACTTCTCGAAATCCGACCGCGTTTGTGGTCGCTGCCTTCGTCCATTTGATGCTGACTCGTTTCATGTCATGCATACAGCGACGGACGGGGGTGTCACGGTTCGAGTAACATGCAGTCATTGCCAACAACCTCTCGGCGTCGCGCTGGTCAGACTGAAGTCGCCGCCCTCCGCGCCGATTAAGTCAAAGAAGCTCCCGGTGGGCTGGACGCGAAAAGATGTTGTCAGGCTAAAAGACAGTCCGGCAATCTCTTACGATGATGTCATCGAAGCGCACGAATTCTTCTCAAACCTGGGACCGGACTGGGCACGATTACTACCGTCGGACAAAAGCTAGTAACTCGGCATATTGAGGCTTTCACCGCTTCTTCCGCTGCTCAAGCACCATTGAAGCAGGGCTTTTGCACGCTCACAGTTTCCTCACTTGAAGTTTGATAGGTTTATATCAGATGACGGGTATAGAGTCTTCAGACAGTGACTATCTCGCCCCACGCGGAGTCAAGATCAAGGAGTAACAAGACGTGAGCAGGGAACAAAAGGCAGAAATCTTTCAAGACCTCGCAGAGTTAGAAGAGTTAACTGACGATGAAATGAACTCCTCAAGGGGGGGCGCCACCGCGGCATCAGATGGTCTGAGCCATCTGATGAAAAAAGCTAGCGGTAGCGAAGTTCATGCTCAAATCAATTTTCTAGCACAGAAGGTAGTAGACGGGTTTGGGCAGGATGCCGAAGCCGGCCGGTCTGAATCGCCGATCGTGCAGTCTGCGGTAAACCACCTCGATGAGGAGCTGACCAGCCGAGGTGAGGTCCTCACCGAAAAGGGCATGGAAACTTTTGTCCACAACTTAGACAATCAGATTAACACTTCTTTCGGCGAACAAGTAGAAAGCGGCAACGCTGCCATAGTAGGACATGATTGGAGCCAATTCGAGCACGGACAGGCGAAACTGGACTATGCAAGCGCTACCGGCGGTGTGGCAGAGCAAGAAGCGCAGGTTCGTTCGATCGAGAAGGCAATGGACGCCGCAGCTGCCGGTCAGCCAGACTCGCAAGATGTCCAAGGCGAAATACATGGCGCAGCATCAGTCCTGCTACACACTCTAGAAGCTGACGGAACTGTACTGACCGAAGCCGGTCTTAAGAACTTTACTGAGGATTTTGAGCAGGGCAAGTTTGCCGGCGACGTAAAGTGGTCATCGGTAGTCAGCGGCACTGCCGCTCAAGAGCTGCACAATGACAAGACAGTTTCTAGTATCGAAGATGCCGTGTATCACGACCTGCAATCTGTTGATGGCAATTGGCAGGCAGCTCAGCTTTCGCAGCTCGCCGGTTTAAACGAGAAGACCGTCGATGGTGAAGTTCAAACGGCAATTCAGCAATTCGAAGCTAACGGTCATGTGCTTTCAGGCAAAGATGTCCAGTCGATCATTTCATCCGTTGAACAACAAGACGGCATAGCTTACGCCACTCACGTCGAATCTGTTACCAACCAGGTCATCTCGGACTATGCGACGGTCTCGCCTTACATGCACGACAGCTATATGACCAAAAGCGGGCTAGAGGCTGAAGTCATAGCTACTTACGATAAGTCCGGTGGAGCCAACGCGCACACAGATGATAACGTGCTTGCAGAGGTCGAACAATACATCGGTATTGACGCGGCGGCATCGTCGGTCTCGAATTCTGCCGCGATTGCCAAAGAGCTGGTTTCAGACAAATTGAGCGTCGCAGACGGCAACCTTCATGATTACATACAAGCACTGGAAGACAAAGCTCTGCAAGGCGTATCGACCCTGGACCAGAGCGATCAAGCCGCAGCAAAAGCCCAAGTCGAGAAATACGGTAATGCCATTGAAGGCCAGATATCTTCGGCCATTCAAGCAGATAAAGGTTCCAGTAGTGCACAAGTGAACGGAAAAGAAGAGGTTGAGAATTTAGAAAATTCCATGCTCAGCAACCTGCAGAATCAGTACGAATCTGCGGTGCAGCAGCAAAAGAATTCCATTCACAACGCATCTCAGCTAGAACAAGCGCTAGCTGCCGACAAGACCGAGTTGAACATTGCCTCGATGGAAGTCACTGCAGATGCTAAGGCTTTGTCCAATGCCATGGGCAACGGTGAGGTTCTGACGGGATACGGTGCGGCTGAGTTCTTGCAAGATGTCGGCAAACAAATCGGTTCCAACTCAAACTTTCACCAAGCGGAACAGACCATTGAACATTTGACTCAAGAAAGTCGGGGCGATGGCATTTTGTCTTCAATGTTTGCTAAAGAAAATCAACTTCGCGGAGAATCAACTACTGCAAAAGTATCCTCTGCGATGGACCTGGAAGCAAATTTAGCCGCTTTCGCCAACGATCCTCTTCTTGCGGATAAAGACAATCTGCACTTAGGAAAGGATGGAGGATTCTCGCAAGCGCAGCTTGCCGAGCTGCAAAATGACCCGGCATTGCAGAAAGAACTCGGTATTACAGTCAAAGTTGATGATGGTGACTACGGCGCCGCTCAGTGGATGCAAGACATGGGGGTCTGGATGGTCGACCATCCGGCGGCAACCAAGGGCATACTGGCCGGTGTGGCCGTGTTAAGTGCAATTGGCGGGGGATGCGCTGGCTGTTTTGCTTTGAGCACCCTGGACGAGGCTGACGTGAGCGTGAGCACAGCATGTTTCGTATCAGCCGCCGAAAGCACTGCAGGGCAAGCATTTAACCTTCTCGTATCATCGGTGGTCGCTCCTGCTGTCATAGGAGGTTCTGCCATTGCTATAGACCTTTGCGTTGTTAAGGGAGCGCAGCAGTAGAATTCGAGTCGCCAAACTCTTTGCTTCGTCTGATTATTCACAACGAAAACGAAACGACCTCCTCGCACAATATGCCAATACGCAGTTGACCTTCAGCGCGGTCGACCGAACGGGCTGGGAAGTCGACCTCAATCCGGGTAGACGACATGTTCGGGGCTGTAGAAATGTGTGCCTCTACTAGTGCGCAGGGGCGAAGCTCCGAGCAGACGAGAAACGTTAGAATGAGGAAAGCGAACCCGCAGCGGCGGCAATCACCACAACAGCAACGGTTGCCTCCCTGATGCTCTATAAAAAAGGTCATTCAGCCAACAACGCCAGTACCAGTTGACCCATTGGCGGGTTGACTATGATGATACGTCACTTCCACAAGCTACTCGTTGCTATTCGGTCGAAGATCTCTCGTTTTCAATTCACCGATCATGGCGGATCAGATCAGCGTGATAGTGCTGGTCTTTTGATTTAAGCTCACGGTGATCTCACCGATGGCTTGGTATGCGCACCGTAGCTCGTCGTCAGTTACGCAGTAGGGTGGCAGGAGATAGATTGTGTTACCGAGCGGGCGTACCAGCAGTCCGCGATTGAGAAACTGTTGTCGCATCCATGGACCCACTTCGTTAAAGTATCCATCAGCATTTGATTCAAGATCTACAGCGAAGACGGTTCCGCAGAAACGCGCCCGCTTGAGCATCTCGTTCGACGCGAGATATTCGTCATGGAAGCGGCGGTGACTCTGCTCCATGTCCATAAACGTGCGCCGGTCTCTCTTTAGTATTTGCAGCGAGGTGCGCGCGGCGGCCAGCGCTAAGGGATTTGCAGTATAAGAATGACCGTGCATCAGCATTTTCGTCCAGTCTTGTGAAAGAAACGCGTCGTAGATTTGTGCGCTGCACACGGTAGCCGACAGAGGGAGAAATCCACCCGTAATCCCTTTCGACACACAAAGGATATCGGGAACTGTCTTGCTTTTGGTAGACGCGAACCAGTCACCGGTTCGACCAAAGCCCGTCATTACCTCGTCGAATATCAGCAGTACTTCAAACTGATCCGCCAGTGTCCGCATCTGAGAGAGGAAAGATGGTCGGCACATCTTCATTCCGCCCGCACCTTGAATCAGCGGCTCCACGATTATGGCCGCCAAATGGTGGTGACTCTCCTCCAGAACGGTGCGCAGAGCCTGTATTGCACCAGCTTCAACACGCTCAGCATTAGCATCACCATCGAAGGTGGTCGCATACGGCACCGTCTTCACGTCAAACATGAGCGGCTTAAACTGACCCCAAAATGGAGAGGCACCACCGATGGACATCGCGCCGACAGTGTCGCCGTGATAACCGCCCTCAAAACAAACGAAGCCTGTTTTCTCGGGTCTGTCAATGTTGCGCCAGTATTGAAACGCCATCTTCAGAGAGACTTCCACCGCGGTGGAGCCATTGTCTGAATAGAAGACATGCCCGAACGGTCCGGAATTTTTGTCGGTCGAGGCAAGATTGGAGTTGATTACGTCAAGCAGTTCGGCGGCAAACTCTTCTGCAGGCTCATGCGTAAAGCCTGCAAAAATAACCTGCTCCAACTGCAACGCCTGACGATAAATGGACTCGGCAATTTCAGGATGAGCATGCCCGTGCAAGTTCACCCACCAACTAGAGATCATGTCGACGACCTG
>JAIELX010000062.1 GCA_019752635.1 Candidatus Obscuribacterales bacterium
AGAATCGGCGCCGACACCACTGCAGTCAATGTGCACAATCCAACCATCGACGTTGTTAAGGCATATTGGCAAGCAACAGCCATCACCTTATGCTGTCCCCGTCGGGCGTAGGGAATTCGGACCACCTTCAAATTTACTGGTGTCATTTCAATCGAGGTTGCCGAATTCATTTCCGTTTCCTCCGGTGCACTCTTCTAATCTAGAGACTAGCCGTGAGGAACATGTGAGGGCTCGAAAAATCTCCATGCACCAGAGACGGTGACACAAAGGTAATCCTCAGTCATAATGTTCGTGCGAGGTCTGCTCGAAGGCATCATTAACAGTCAGCTTGTGCGTGTAGGGGATTTACATTACAAATGCTTTTCCAACAAGGTTGTTTGAGGGGCAATTTAACGACTGTCTTCGACTCACGTTCGCAGGTAGCATGCAGTCAACAGGCACGACACCCTTCTCTTCTTGCGCTCAGAAAAGCCTTTACGGGGAACGTAACAGGTAGTCAAGAATTGCTCGTGTCTCATCATCTTTCCAAAAGCGACTACGAACAGGTTCGGTGGCAGGTTTAGCGGGGCAGGAACCGAAGATAACTATGATGGCTACAGTAAAGGTTTTCATTGCCGACGACCACGGGGTTGTTCGGGAAGCGCTCAAAAGATTCATTGATGCCCAACCGGACTTCCAGGTTGTCGGCGAAGCCGCAGGCGGTCTGGAGGTAATGGAGAAAGTACAAAGCTCCAGACCGGACATTGTTATCATGGATTTAGGCATGCCGGGACTCGATGGCGTCAAATGCACGGCCAGCCTGATTAAAGCGAATCCGGACACAAAAGTGATCGCCCTCACCGCACACGAAGAAGCCGCTTACATTAAAGATTGCTTGGCGGCGGGCGCCAAGGGCTACGTCCTCAAACGATCTCTGGCGGAAGAACTGCAATTGGCACTGGCCGTAGTCGCCAGAGGCGGCACCTATCTCGACCCCTTAGTGTCGGCAAAATTGCAGGAAATGCTGTCAGAACCAGCGGATCCCAATTCATCGGCAAACAAACTGAGCGAACGTGAAGTTCAGGTGGTTACACTGATTGCCCGCGGACTCAGCGCCAAAGAGATCAGCAAGCAGCTTACTATTAGCGTCAAAACTGTCGAAACTTACAAAGCCCGCGCCCTCGAAAAGCTCAATGTCCACAACCGCGCCGAACTAGTCCGCTACGCGTTCGATCACGGCTGGTTGAACGACGACCTCGCCAAGTAGGCAGTCGGTCGGGAAATCTATACGTATCTACATTAATCCTTGTAGGAGTATTCTGGACAGCCTGGAGGAAAAGCCCTACGCGCCTTTTCTGCCCGACAGGTTTTTCCCTACGGCGTCGTAATCCAGCCCCTTCGGTATGAAGGATTGAAGATGCCGACTTTTCGATTAGCCTAACTTCGAAACGCAAGTTGATCGAATCTCGCGTGCCCGCGACTCCAGTTTGTTCGCCAAAGCGGCTCGTTTTGTCTTTCTGAGCAGCACGGCATAGGTTTCGACGCAGGATGCAACACAAGGGTGTTCAACCCCGTAGACTCTGACTCTGGCTTTCAGGGCCATCTTCAGTGGCTGTTCCGCATCAGAATACTTTTTCATCGCCAGGTACATGCTCGATAGGTTGAGCGCTAAAGTTGCGTACTCAGCATTGTGTTGACCGATAGTTAGCTCAAACACGGCCAAACCTCGCTTGTACACGGACTCAGCATGCTTGTTCTTGCGTTGAGCGCGAAAAAATTCAGCAAGCCTGGCTAACGCTCGTCCGGCCATTAAATTGCAATTCCAGGTTGAGTCTTCATTTTCCAACAATGTGCAAAACACCAAATCGGCAGCCTCAACAATGCGATCTTGCGTGTAGTAGAGCCAGACAATCTCAGCCAAGGCCAGGTCATCCACCAGATAGCCGATAGCGCATTTATCACGAACAATTGGCGCCACTTGTTCGGAATATTCCTTTGCTGCGGAAGCATCGTCCTGCAAACGGCACACCACCGCCAGTACCAGCAGGAAGTACGCTTGATAGTACGTGCTGGCCGGTTCGCGCAACGCAGAGATACTGAGAATAGTGCTGCGCGCCTGCTCGTATTCCCCCTGCTCCAAATACAATGCAGTGAGCAGCTTGGCACTTTGCGCAATCTTGGACTCCGATTGCGGCAATTGAATGAAGTCTAGCTGCAAGGCGCGTTGAAAATACAATTCAGCCGGATCCAGCCGCCCGCTGATCCAGCAAACCCACCCGAGCCGATGGAGAACGGCCCGAGCACCATTGTGATCTTCTTGTTTTTCTCTCAGCACCAGCGAGCGATTAAACGTCGCTTCGGCCTGATCATAGGATTCCTGTAAGAGGAAGGCCTCCGCCAGAGCTTCCAGATCCGGACAAAGTTCGGCAGAATCGGCGCCGACCGAGCCTTCCTTCTCCGCCAAAGCGCTTAGCAATAGCTCCAAGGTCTGCTGTTTCGATTCAATCATTTTTTCTCTCGATTAGGAAGCACGAAGTCCGGCAATTTGGTATCACCGGACACGGTCACCTGTTGCGTTGTAATAGCTGCTATATCGCGATATCGATCATTACGAATCTCGATAATTTTTTGACCGGGAGTCAGCGTCAGCTCAAACTCGCCATTCCTTCCCGTGGTAGTGATGCCCCCGCCGTGAACCACTTCGGCATTGGTCATGCCGTCATCGTTTGCGGAAAATCTTACATGCAGCCCCTTGATCCCGACGCCACCACTGGTGATGCGACCGGTGACCACGAACCCGCGTCGCAGCTGCACAATAAAGTGCTTGCCGGCTTCGCCGGAAACATGTTCAAAGTGCGCTCGACTAAGACCTGACTCGGGAGGAGGCACCACAACGAATGAAAAGAAGTTGCACTCCGCATGCTTGATAGCGAAATGCCCTTTGCCATCCGACGAGCCTTTGACGTCGTCGCCTGTCTCTTCGTCGTGAACAAATATCTTGGCACCGCTTACCGGATGATGCTCAGGACTGAGCACCCTGCCCTTCAGCATCATTGTCAACGGTGCGTCCGCACTTACCGGTGCCGCCACCGCTAAACCAATCATCACCAAAACCGCCAGATTCAGTAAACGCATAAAACTCGCCCGCGCCAATAAGGAAAATATACATTAAAGCGCCTGTGCGTCTCATGCGTTAACTATTGGTAAGCCCGCACGAGATTGCAGCCACGCAGCGCGTAACCCGGCACAACGCATGTGCTACTATTACCCCGAAACAATTGAGCGGCGCCCTGTATGCGCCACATGACGACCCTTATCTTGCGAAGCACCGCTATGACAAACGAAGCGAAACCAGTAGTACAGGAAGCAGCGCTCAAATCCTCGGAAGAAGCCGTGCGTGAGGCAGTAGCGGAGTTTGGCGCCCAGCATCCGGAAGTTCTGCGACGGCTGGAGCGCTATGTGGTGATGTTGCGACGCGCAGGTCGCGATGCGCAAGCGGATAAACTGGCGGAAAAGGCGAAAACACTGCGGCAGATTCTTGGTCCCCAAGCAGACACGCCGGTGCCCATTCCATCAGCGGCAGCGGCGCCTAAACCTGAAGCAGCGCCATCTACGTCCACCCCCCCGGCGGAACAATCACCAGCGGCGGATGCAGCGGCACCGGTGGAGAAAGCGTTGTTCAACAGCAAGGGTGAGCATATCGCCATGGAGACCGGCGGTCACTTGTACGCACCCAGCGGCAAATACTTGGGCTACTGGTCTGCCGACATGGAAGCCTATATCAGCAAGGAAGGTCGCTATCTCGGACAAATTGTCGAAGATAATCGCCTGGGCGCAGACCCGACATGGCGTTTCCGGCATCTGAGCTTCACCAAAGGGTATGAAGGCGATCGCGCCGGCTGGAATCGTGTTGCGGACGTAAACAGGGTTTTTCTTCCGTACGGATTCGAAGACGTAGAAATCTAGACACTAACGGCTTCACTATCTGCAGCAAATCACCGGGCGCCCCCTCCAGGTAGTAGAATACGAACAATGTCGTTCCCAAGTGGAACAGCACAGGAGATCCGTCGATGCCACGCATCGGTTCGCTCAATTTGAAAAGTCGCGTCTACGTCCCGCCCATGGCAGGAGTAACGGATATTGTGTTTCGCAACATCATCCGGCGAATAGACCCGAATTGCCTGCTGTCCACGGAAATGGTTTCAAGCCGGGCCCTGCTGCACCGCGGCGAAAATAGAATCATGGACCTGGCACCGGATGAACATCCGATCGGTATCCAGATTTTCGGTCACGAACCGGAGATCATGGCGGAAGCAGCGCAGCGCGCACAGCGCCGAGGAGCCAATTTCATCGACATCAACATGGGCTGTCCCGTGCCGAAAATTACCAAGGGTAAAGATGGTTGCGCCTTGATGCGCGAACCTGACCTTGCAAGAGAAATCATCGCCACCGTTAAGTCCGCTGTAGACATTCCGGTCACAGTCAAGTTTCGACTGGGCTGGGACGACACCAGTCGTAACGCGGTCGAGTTCGGCGAAATGGCTGAAGACGCAGGCGTTTCAATGGTAACGGTACACGGAAGAACAAGACAGCAACTCTATTCCGGAAAAGCGGACTGGGACTTCATCGCAAAAGTAAAGAAGGCGCTGTCCGTGCCGGTCTTCGGAAACGGCGACGTTTTCAGCCCGGAAGACGCAGTGCGCTTGCTTGAGATCACAGGATGTGACGGCGTCGCTGTGGCGCGCGGTTCACTGGGCAACCCCTGGGTGATTCCGCGCATTACAGCATTCATTGAAACAGGTCGCCTACCGCCTGAAGCTGACGACGTCGAGCGCCTTGCGGTTGGCTTCCGCCACTGCCTCGGTCTTGTACTCTACAAAGGAGAGCGGATCGGCACCAGCGAGTCGCGCAGGCACCTGACGCATTACACCAAAGGAATGTCCGGCGGCGCGCCTTTCCGCAACCGACTTACCCAAGTCGGCACAGTCACGGATGCACTAAATGTGATGGCAGATCTAGCCGAACATATAGCAGGTCCCGAGGGCAGACAAAGGTTCTTGAATGCGGTCGAAAATGACTACACAAGCTACTGCAGCACATTGACAGAAACGACAACCGCAGGCAAGGATCTCTTGCTCTCAATGACACCCTGTTCCGAAGTCCGCACAGACTCGCAGACGATCGCCGTTGCGACTGTATAAGCCAGGGCGCCGCAACTGCGATCCGGGCTTTGCAGCTATTACTTGCTGTATAAAACTATGATTTCGAAAATTGCAAAGAACCAGGCGAACGGGCAGGCTATCGTAAAAACGGTGTCGAGGCCCCAGTTAATATCCATACCGTCTCGCCAGTCGCAATACCACAGCACCGCGTTAACAAACGGTGTCATCGTCCAGCCCATGATGCCGGCCATGAAGGCAAAAATCAGCAAAATAGCCCAAAAGTCCATGCAGGTCACCACCCGAGTATTACGGCAGCCGCACCGTTGACAGTGCTGGCGGAATGACATCAGTCAAAAATCTGAACTCATCATAAGTGCAGAAGCAACGCACTGCAAGCCTCTTGCCGACCGATCCCCGGACGGATAACGCCTTTTTAATGGGGTTTTTCCCACTGCAGACGAGAAAGAGACTGCACAGACTCGCAAATGTCCGCAGCTGTCTACGTATTGCCGATTTACTTACAGGAGCGCTCTGCAGTCAGCGCATCAGGGCACGCGAACTTGAAAAGCCCGACAGGGTCGGCACGAAGCGAACCCGACCGGGACATTCGAAGTTATTCCGACGGAAGACTTACTTGACTAGTAGACGCGGAAGTCGCCAGGTCCCTGAGTTGAGATGAGAATGGTTCCATCTCCCTCGGCGGCAACCATCTGCAAAGCCTGAATGACAGGATTGGTAGCCCGTGGCTGATCGCGTGTCTCAGTCTTAATCTGTTTAGCGCGCTGCGCAACCTTCAAAACCAACTCATAACGGTTGGGGTGGCTGTCCAGCAATTGATCCAAGATGCGTGTTGTGTTCATTTTGGTGAAATGACCGCTGTTTTTCTTATACGACATCTCTCAGCATACACGATATGCGTAAGATTATTGACGGCCTCTTCTATATTGTCGTTAACAACTTCATAGTAGAAAAGGTTCTTTTCGAGCATCTCCAACTCTGCCTTCTCCAGGCGAGCGGCGATCTTTTCAGGAGTTTCAGTACCGCGTCCTTCAAGCCGAACTCTGAGACTCTCAAAAGAGGGCGGTGAGACGAAAATCAGAAGGGACTCGGGGCGACGGAGCCGCACTTGCTTCGCGCCTTGAACCTCAATTTCCAACAAGACGTCGTTGCCGTGCCTAAGCTGGTCTTCGACCCAGGCTTTCGGCGTGCCATACATGTTGCCTGCAAACTCTGCGAATTCAAGAAAACGACCGCGCTCTTCCATGTGTTCAAATTCATCGCGAGACACAAAGAAGTAGTCGACACCTTCTTCTTCTGCGGGACGACGATTTCTTGTTGTAACTGAGACCGACTTAACTAAATGCTTGATGCGCTGAAGCATCGTTTTTGTCAGAGTACCCTTGCCAACCCCGGACGGGCCGGTCAGGACGATCAGATTGCCTCGACGTACACTGGCAAGCGAAGCGTCGGCCGAAGAGCCATGACTGGCAATACTCTTGCTGTGTTCGGGTGTAGATTCCACCTGTTTCACCGCGAGTTCCACCTTCAACCACCCATCCAGATGTCTTCAAGGTAACTGATGGTTAGTTCCGCGTAAAGAGCACAGGCGAAACAAAGTGGAAATTCTTTGTGGGGCGCCTGTTACTATCTTGTGTGTTCAGCGCTGCCGCCGAGGTACATATGCAACCGTTCGACGCTCTCACCATGAGGGCGATAATCCAGGAGGCCAGACCGCTCCTTCTCAACAGAAGGATCGACAAGATCCAGCAGCTGAGCCGGGATGAAGTGGTCCTTGCCTTACGCTCGAAAGCGGGAACTGCATTTTTATTGGTTTCGGCACAAGCTTCATTCGGACGTCTCTGTCTGGTGCTGACAGCACCGCCCCCAAAGACCCAGTCGACTCCCGCCTTTTGCCAGATTCTGCGCAAACATTTATCTTCCGGAACCCTGGTCGCTCTTGATCAAATTCCAGGCGAACGAATTGCCGACCTGGTGTTTGCTTGTACGGACGAACTGGGCAACCGAAGCACGAAGATATTAACGGCTGAAATAATGGGTCGCCATAGCAATTTGATTCTATGGGACAAAGACACGGAAACAATTCTGGGCGCATCGCACAATGTGACGCAAGAGATGAGCCGACAAAGAGAAGTTGCTCCGGGACTGCGATATTGCAGACCGCCTAAACAAGAGAAGCCCGGCATTTTCTTCGTCACTGCCGACGAGTTTGCCAATGCATTCTCGGTTTTGAAATCAGCGCAACTTGAAGCCGAAGAAATCAAAACTTACGAACAGTGGTTAATGTCTACCTTTGCGGGATTAGGCAGGCACCTCTCGGAGGAGATCATTGAAGCGGCGGGATTACTAGGGGGCTTTAACGGCCATCCACCTTCTGAATCCACCAGATCGGCTCTCTGGTCCAAAGTCAACGCTATTCAAAGTTCCGTAGCGTATGATCCATCCATGCGTGAAGATCTCACCCGCTTTAGCGTCGTCTCCTGGTGGAAACAAGCAGCACCGGAACAAGCCGATCAGTGGAAAGAATTCCCTTCCGCAAACGATATGGTCGATGCCTACTTTCGCGGGATTCAGCTTCGAACCGAAATTCAACAGCTTAAAGACCGCATTCGCTCCGAGCTTCGCAGCGAGGAGGAAAAGCTCAAATTCAGACTCAACACTGCGGAAAAACTACTCGGGACCTCCCGAGACCACCATCACTACAAGAATTATGGCGACATGATCCTTGCAAATCTGAAGAATCTCCACCCCGGGCAGAGCGTCTTGCAGTGCCCGGATCTGTACACCGAATCCGGTGCCAAAGTTGAGATTGCCCTTAATCCAAATCTAAACGGATCGCAAAATGCTCAGTCTTATTACAGACTGTTTGCAAAGTCTCGAACGCGCTGTCAAACGGCCCGGGCATCGCATCAAGACGCGGCAGCTCGTCTGGAAGAAGTAAATTCACACTTTAGATTGCTCGACAAAGCCGATAGCTTGTTGGAATTACAGTCTCTTAAAGAACGTGTGCTAGACAGAGGAAAAAAGGCGGAAGCACCGCAGCAGAACCAGCAGCGACCACGAGACAATAAACCATCGCAACCGCGGTTGATGAGCATAAAGTCTTCCGACGGTCTTACGATTATCGTCGGTCGGAATAAAACGGAAAACGACGTTCTCATCAGTAAGTTGACGCAGCCTCACGACATCTGGCTCCACGCACAGGGACTGGAAGGCGCTCACGTAGTCATTAAAACGCAAAACAAAAAAGAGCCGCCCGCAACGACACTAAGAGAAGCAGCGCAAGTAGCAGCCCGTTTCGCCAGAACAGGACTGGGAGGCAAGATTAAGATCGTCTACACGCTCGGCAAATACGTGCGAAAGCTTGGGAAAGACAAGCCCGGCTTGGTGCGCTACGAAAACGAAAGAACGCTCGAAGTAGATACCACTGCGCCCATGCCTCCAAGTTTGCGCCGCCTTTTCACATAGGGCAGGAGGTCATCGGACAATTCTTCGAACCTGGATTTGTCGCGCGCTGTATGGTCTCGTCTATAATCATCCATGAATGAGTTTCCGAAAGGCTTGTAGGTGACGGCTCATAAATTTGTCGGGCACTTCTGGATTCGTCAGCGCCTGGACCTCGCGGACGGCAAGTCCAAGCAACGCTTTTTCAGACCGGCGCAACTACACAACGAACATCCGTGCGAGCGACTAATCGCCGCCACCCTGCTGGGTCAAAAAGCGAACATCGAGTCCGCACTGGCAGAACTTGTAACAGCGGACCTGATCGACTGGACGGTAGCCGAGATTTCGGAAGCAAATCTTGAACCGCTCTTCTGCGATCGAATCAGAAGCTTTGGTATGGAGACCGCATTTTCCGAAATCACACTGCAAGACGGAACCAGTTTTTTCGATTGGTTGGCACGCAGCGCCCGTCGAAGAACGGTCGACTACGACAACATGAACGATCAGTTCCATCAATTGCTCGAGGAGCTCGATCAAGTTAAAGACCACATCGTCTGGCTGAAGGGAGTTGTACTTTCGCGAACCTCCTACGAAAGTCCCTACCATAGACCATCACAAGATTTCGACATAGTCGTTCGCAGCGAGTACGCAGAAGCTCTGTTCAAATGTCTTCGCAGCGCCGGCTACGACCTGGCTTGGTTCGACAACTTCCCGAAAGAGCGAGTGCCTCTTGCGAGCCTGACGCTTGCATGTGCAGGTCCTTGCCGCGACACGGAATACGCCATGGAGATTCAGGCGACCAGGACGTCGGCTAGTCTGATCGAGGTAAAATTCGATCCTTTGAAAAGCGGTTTGCGAATGAAAGAAATCGACCGCTTCTTTCACGAATGCGAGACTATCAATTGGGAACAAAAAACATTTCTTGCGCCTTCTGCCGTAGACCATCTCATGATTGAACTGTTTAACATGCACAGGCGAGGCTTCAAATCCTGGCCCTGGCTCTACGATGTACACTTGCTCTCGACGCAACTGTCGACTAGCGATTGGCACGAGTTCGTACGCCGCTGCAAAGATGAGGACATATCACTCAGCGCCTGGGCCGGGTTGGATTTGGCGCAGGATCGATTGAATTCTTCAATCCCCGAGTTCGTCATGGAGGCGCTGCGACCCACTTCAAACAACATCGTAGCGCAACTTCTAACTTATGCAGTCGGAACGCGATTTGTCTGGAACGAAAAGGGAATGGGAGAGCTAGTGCTCAACAGCTTGCTGTTAGGCGCGGCACGGAGGAAAAGCTCCGTGATGGTAAAAATGCTGTTCCCCTCGCCTGAGTTCCTCTCCTTGTACTATTGGGGAAGCGAGGATATCAGTTCCACAAAATGGATCCTCAGCTTGGCGATGCACTGGCTCCTGATTTTCTTTCCTCGCGCAAAGCTCACATCGAAGATCGGTCGAGCGGCGCGACAAAGACATAGGAATCTAGCAGCCAAGGAACCAAACATCTAGACTGATCACCGCAGTGGAATCCTCTCGTGCACAATTACGCAGGTCACTGGCGAACAAATCCACCTGTGCCTGTTTACTACGATTGAGTAAAGTAGCACCATCGATCGAAGGCGCTTACCATCCCAACCATCGCAAGAAGTAGCCTCACAGGGGCACACGCATGAACGCAATCAACGAATTTCCCGGCAAGTACATCCATCAAGCATATCGTTTATTACCAGGACAGCCGCAAGCACCGCAGCAACCTACAGCAACCTCGATGCAGTTGGCACGAGTGGTCCGTTGCTGGCTGCTCTCATCGACGCTGTTATCGATGGACCTGGAAGAAGATCAGACAATTTCAGTAAAGTTCAAAGCAGTTACAGAACCACACCGAATCGGCGACGGAATTGATCAAGATTGAGAACCTCTCCCGGTTCAGGAATTGAGAAATCAGTCAGACGCATCAGATTCCCGAACGCACCGTTGTAGATAGCGGGCCAGGGAGGCGGAGTCACAATCCACTCGCCTTGAGCATTACGCATATGGGTCCGATCCGAGGAAAAGCCATCTATGTATTGCTTAGCGGTCAAAAGCCTGAACTCAGCAGCCCATTCCGCTTCGACAGGACGAAAGCTAGATGTCGCGTAACTGTCGAACGGCTCAGGAAAGCCCAGCAACGTATCCATGTCCCAAACTTGCCAGCCGACACTGGCTCGGGAAATGAGAATTACGTGATAGTCCCAAAGCACTGGCTCCTCAGGACCTCCGGCACGTTGACACCAAACAGCACAACGGCGCGTGCGATTCGAAACAAGCACCACCTGCGGTTGCATATCGGAAAACTCCGCTTGCTGACACAAATGCCAGATATTTTCTTCGCAATAGTAGGGCGCATATTTCAACGAGGGCAAAGTCCAATCCCCGCACCAAGATTAAGTGTCAGCTGTACACATTTCCAACAAACCGGCAATAGCGGTTACGTCGCTATTCCAAGCAAAGCCACGCGCTCGCGGCGAGATGTCGATTTGATACTCTCGTGCCAAGTGAATCATTTTTACAAGCAGCGGACTTGACATATCCCACATCGCTTTTGCAGCTAAGTGATCGGGTAACTGCCCTGGATCATCGGGAAAGTTGATCATCTCATCATCGGGTCGGCCAGGAAGGCAAACATTAAAAAGGAGAACATTGCCGTCGGCGCTCTGAATCTCTTTGATTGCATTGGCCAAAGGTCTGGGATCACCGTCGGAAACCGCCCCCCCACTTATATTTACAATAATGGGTGGATGCGATGTCGGATTGTCTGCGACAAAGTCACGAGCCAACTTCAACGCGCTGCCCAAGCCAGCGCACATCCGAGCCTGACCGGCAGCCTTTGGTCTTACCCAGACAGGGATTCCCACAATTGTGCTCTTGGGCCGATCCGGCACCACGTAGTCCACAGTGGTGGAAAGATCGGCAACATTCACCAACTCTTTGCCCTGATGCTTCCCGATAAATGCCGGTCCCACGGTATCGCCGTAGCCAACAACACCGACATACCAGGATGCGCGAATCTTACCGGATTCGGACTTGCAGCGCTTAATTAGTCGATGAATAAATCGATTGATCACAACGGCGACAATATCGCTCTTACACGCACTGTTACCCGGGTTCAGGGGAGACTTCATCGCAGCGGACTGATCCACCACTAGAATCAAACAACCGGGCTGAGTCTCATAGATCACGGCTTGGTACTCACCGCGGCGCAGACGATCGTCTTTGCTAACTTCTGAAAAGAGATTGCGCAGCTGACCCTGATATTGTGTCGAATCAGACCGCACCAGAGCGGCTGCGGGGTCACCACCGGCGGAGCCATACAGCCCCGGTCCCGGAGTTACATCACCAGCATCGCTTCGAGCTTGATTCATCGCAGCCGTTGTTGCGGACTTGGATGATGAACGCAGAGGAGTGGCGGTCGGAATCGTAACAGCCGTGGCGGGAGAACCACTCTCCTCCGACCCTGTTGCCAGGTTAGGAAAGAGCTCAGGGTGAAAGTCGTCATCGGCAAATAGAGTGCGCAGCAGACGCTCAAACACGCTGTCGTCGTGAAATGCAACCTCGGTCGGGGATGGCAAGGCTTCGCTCGCATCCGGTGCCGCATCCGTCAAGCCCGTCCCGGCAACATCATCCTCGCTCAGCCGTGAGCGCGTAACGCCCGCACTGCCAAGAACGCCGGCCAACGTCGCAGCAAAAGACTTAGGCAGGGCTGCAGCATTGAGTCCCGGCGCAAGCTCTTCCAACGCAGCCTCGACTTCATGTGCGTCAACACTGTCTGTTGTCTGCGGCAAGTCAATATCACTTGCGACCTCGGACGATTGCTCCGGACTTGGACTGTCGATAACTTGCCCGGAAGGCGACAGGTCTGACTCCTTGTTGGCAGAAAGGTCCGGCAAAACTCCATAAGCGCGATTCAGTTTCTGCAGCGCGCTGTGCAACTTCGAATCGCCGGCTGAGACTAACGGCGAAGCATTATTGGCGGTGACAGCACTTTCATCGTCCGTTGCGTCCGACTCGAATTCCTGATAATCATCATCAGATAGCGCCCCGCCAACAATCGTCCACTCAGTCTCGATGGTCGGCGCAATATCGCTGAGGTTGTGCTGTTCGTCTTGCTGCTCTGGCTCTTTCGACTCCGGTTCTAGTTGTGCGTCTTGCCCCTGCGCAACGCGGACAAGATCCGAGAAAGAGAATCCTTCGGGTTCCGCTGACGACGCAGCAGTAACAGGCGGATCATCCACCAATGGAGCCGCGCTCAGCGGCTGAGGGAAAGGTCCGTCCACAGTCTCCGCCACCGCAGAAGAATCCTGTAAGAAAAGATTCTCCGGCGTCAATTGTTTTGGAGCCGGTGGCCGACCGAGCAACGCGTCCAACTTCGCTTGCGCTTGTTCGTAAGAAGAAATAGCTGCTGAATCCACTTTAGTTTCAAGTCCCGAAACCGGCACAATCGCTCCTTCCGGCAGCGGAGGCGCAAATTCGTAGGGTGAGGGAGTTGGTTCGAACTCAGATTTTTCAGTTAAAGGTTCGTGAAATTCGGGCGTGCCGGATTGAAATGCGGGCTCATCAGATGCCGTTACCGGCACAAACGCAACAGAAGCCTCAACGGAGTGCGGCTGAATCGTGCCGCTGTTCCTGGCGGGAGGCTGGAACAATAATGCATCAGCGGCGTGAGGGTCAGTTGTGTACGGAGCAAAGGGAGGCGGTTCGTTTGGTGATGAGATTTCGTCGGCACTTGGCGGCGGCAAGTCCTGGCGCGCAATTGGCTGGAAGCTCCGCTCAGAGACGGAAATTTTAAACACGCGATTCTTCACGGCGAACACAGTCCCGTCCGGCGGCGCTACTTCTTCGACCGATTCTGCCGGTACATCTTCTTTGCGATCTGCCGAGTTACTGGCGTTCTGTTCAGCATCGGACCAGGTAATCTCACGTTCGGTAGGCGCGGATTTTTGACGAGACACCAAAGAAGGCTCAAGATTGTCCTGTCTCGGCTCCGCTAGCGGCGAGGCCTCCGCCCGCGCCTGCTCTTCTTCGGAAATGGGCTCGAAAGGCTTTTGCGAACTGGCTATGCGATTACGCTCGCGCACAATCAAAAACAACGCACCACCAGCGACAACGAAAACAAAAATCACCAGGCCGCCAAGCAAAATAATGGGTATTAGCCCGCCGAGTCCATCATTGTTGTTACTCTGCCCGGGAATGACCGCTTCAGAGTCGGCAGTGGCCGCTCCGGGCTCGGTTCCCCCGGTCTGCGTGGCTACCGGTTCAGTTTGAGCCGGTTCGGACTGCTTCGGCTGCGTTGGTTCGGGCTGCGCCGATGGTGATACTTCCGGTTGCTGAATCGGCTCCGGTTGACGAACGGGTGCAGGATCCACAGGCCGCGGTTCGGATCCGGAATCTTGCATTGGCTGAGCCGCAACCGGACGCGAGATTTCATTCGGCATCTCATACCGTTGCGGTTTCTTCCTGGCAGTTTTGACCTCACCTGCAACTTCGTGAGCTTTGGGATTTTTAGCCTTTGCTGTCAACTCGGTCTTCTTCGGTTCTTCCGCCGCAGCCGGAGCTGGCGGCAAAATGCCAATTCTTCTGCAAACATCTTTCAGTCGCTTAGACTCGCTTCCGGCGCGCGGACCACCAAAGACTGCAGTTTCAAGGTTTCGCAACCGCTCGTCCAGCGACAGATCCGTCTTGGCGCCGCCATATTGTTTCTGCTCGGCCTGCACCAGCAAAATCAAATCATCGTAATTGAAAGCCAGCGCCACTCCATGGCACAGGAGAAACGTCCCGGCGGTTAGCACTGCGGCGGTGACCGGTAAAAAACGGCGACGAAGCGATTTATCGGAAATGACGGTTTTTCACCCCTTGGAGCGATCTCGATCTATTTCTACCCTTTATATCAATTTCCACGCGCAGGGGCTGCCCCGCATGGCTCCAGGGGTCAGTTATTTTCAAGAACTGCGCCTTCTTTGGGCGTCCAAACACCGGCGCTGGTCTGAAAATAGACCGGCAAAGTAACCTTGCGATCGCCATCGAGCACTTTGTAGACACCAAAATGCAAGTGCGGTGCATCAGCGAAACCGGTATGCCCGGAGAAGGCCAGGGGAGTCCCCACGGCGATTTGCTGGCCGGGGCGAACTCTAGGACTGCCTTGCCGCAAGTGCACGTACTCGCCGTAAGTACCGTCTAAATGCTTCACAATGATGTAGTTTGAACAGTGGACGAATGATATGTCATCGCCACCAATATCGGATTCGCTTCTAACGCCAATGACGGTGCCGGCCAGTGCCGCGCAAACGACTGAGCCTTCAGGCATGGCAAAGTCAACCGCATATTGATCCGCCCCGCCCCTCTTATGACTTTTGGCGCCAAAGAACCCCTGGTTAACCTTGTAACTTACTCCACGGGGAAACGGCGGCGCACAAACTACATATTGTCCGCCCAAGTTCTTGTTGTAATCCATTAACCCTTTCTGCCAGCCATAGCTGTATTTGTAAGACCAGTTCGCAGGCCCGTCTCGACGGAAAGTGGCAATAGGAATACGCCCGGGGGTATTCAAGCAAACCGTTAACGGAAGCGGATTAGTACAGGTCATGCCTTTTAGCTGAGCGCGCAGAGTAATTGTCGATTCCAGCAGTCCATTCATGGTGGCGAATACCTGCACCCCGTCCGGAGTGGCTTGGTCCTCAATCTTCACCGACGGATCCTGACATCGTTCCAGGGCGAACGCCGCCCCGTCGAACACGAGAAGAGCCAGCCAAAGAGCTGACACGAACAAAATCTTTCCAGCTGAACTAGTCACCCTCGGATGCTCCGCAACTAAAGGTTCGGACAATCCTATTTGTACTACTTACCTTTCGATTCCGCACGCTTTGTCTGCTTAGCGGCAGCCGGTACACTGGCACCACCGGCAGTGGAACCACCCGACTCAATCTTGTCCAGAAGAACCAGGGTTCTTTCATCGTTAGGGTCAAGATTAATTGCATCGGCCAATGCAAACTTTGCATCAGTTGTCTGCCCGTCCTCGAACAGCACTCGTCCCAGGTTGTAGTGCGCGTTTTCGTAGTTCGGCTTCAGTTTGATGGCAACGCGATACTCCTGCGCAGCACCTTTCAAGTCACCGGTCTTAGAAAGAGCGTTACCCAGAACAACGCGAAAAACAGGATGATTTGCGTCCAGCTTTACTGCTTGCATCGCTTCTTTTACAGCGTCATCGTAACGTTTAAGGTCAAAATAAACGACACTCAAATTCGTGTGAGCTTGAGCCATATCCGGCTTGAGCTCGATGGCTTGCTTCAGATACGTTTCAGCTTCTTCCGGCTTTTCAACTTGCCTCAATGCGAATCCAAGATCGTTCAATGCGATTGGATCCTTCGGATTCTTTTCACACTTGGCCCGAGCCTTGGCAAGGTTCGGAGCCCCCTGTCCGGATCGATTCCACGCTCCAGCCCGCCCCTCGACGGCGTCGTCGGAAGCAGCCATGGCAGCGCTAGTCGCCAGACATAATCCACTCAGAATCAGCGCTACGCGAAAAGACAGTTTGTTGCGAGCCATCCTATATCCTCCAACCAAGCCACGTTGAATGATAACAGAACGCCCTCAAACGACATGAGACGGGCTCAAGGAGACTAGGTCGGCGGTCCGACAACAGCTGAAATCACGAGAAAGAGCCCGGCGGTCACACCAAGAAGACCGAACAACGCACACTCCATCAAGTTTTTGGCATCCAGCGATGACTTAGCGATGTAGGTTCCACCGCCAACAAAGGCCAGCCCGATGGTGAGCATCAAAAAACGTTCCATTACCCACATTCTGCGTGATTCCCATGTTGAAGCAGTAGTCGACTAGTCTTGCTTAAAGCGCACTGCCACTCGACGACGCCCGAAGTTGCCCTCGTAAACGCCAAATACCCCGGGTATCTTTTCCTGACAGTGTCCACAGCGATCATTCTTGATGTGATACTTGCTAATCTCGTACCACTCTCGCTCAATTACGACTTTTTTGCATGCGTGACAATACGTACTTTGGGTATCTTTTCCAAAAACGTTGCCAGTATAGACATATTGAATTCCAGCCGCCAATGCTTGCTCCCGCGCTCTCACGAGCGTCTCGGACGGAGTGACGGGACGATTCTGCAGCCGGAAGTCGGGATGAAACGCCGTAAAGTGCACAGGTACATCGGTACCAAGGTTTTTCACAATCCACTCACTCATGCGGGCAATTTCATCAGGTGAGTCATTTTCCTCAGGAATGATCAGGTTTGTTATCTCGAACCAGACGTTGCTTTCGTGCTTCAACCAGCGCAAGGTATCGAGCACCGGCTCAAGGTGAGACAACGTCAGCTGTTTGTAGAAACCTTCGGTAAACGCTTTGAGGTCAACATTGGCAGCATCCATTACTGAGTAGAACTCCGGTCGGGCCTCCGGAGTAATGAATCCAGCGGTTACTGCGACGGCTTTGATTCCTCGCTCACGACACGCTTTGGCTGTGTCAATCGCGTACTCGGCCCAGATAACCGGATCGTTGTAGGTGAACGCGACGCTTTTACAGCCTAGCTTCAGGGCGGCGTCGGCGATGCGCTCGGGCGAAGCCTTTTCGCTCAGCATTTCGATTTCGCGAGACTTGCTGATGGACCAGTTTTGACAAAACTGGCAGCCGAGATTGCAGCCGGCCGTACCGAATGACAGGACACTTGAGCCCGGCAGAAAATGGTTTAACGGTTTCTTCTCAATGGGATCGACGCAAAACCCCGTACTGCGACCATAGGTGGTCAATACCATCCGATCGCCTTCGTTCTTGCGCACAAAACAGAAACCGCGATCGCCGTCTTTCATGACACACGCACGAGGACACAAATCGCACATGAGGCGACCATCCTCGGTCTTGTGCCACCAGCGACCAGGGTAGGAAACACTGTTTGGCGAATCGGATGAGCTGTCACCGGTCATTTCAGCACCTGTCCATCAATCGTCCCCGATTAAAGTATACCGCTCAAACTCTGCTTCGGCGTCCAGGCAAAATTTATTTGCATAAGTTGTCCAATTTTTCGTGCCCCCGTGTACATACCGCCAGGCGAGGGACAACATTACTTTTGTTGCGTGGGGCGAAAAATCAAATGAGCACTTTTGAGTGGCTGGCGGAAAAAGCCGGCAGTGCTTTGCAGTCCATAGGGGAGGCCGGAGCCTCCCTGTTACAGTCGGGATTATCGTTAGCCGATGCAACCCGGGCAGCCGGAGCTGACGACGACGACAGCGGTCCTAAAACCAACGATGACGCAAGTGAGGCACTGGCTCGAGCCGCCGAAAATGCGCTAGAAACGGAGCGGCCGCAAACCGCAAAAGCAGCAGGTGCACTTAATTCCGGTGCGTTAGATAGTGCCAAAAGCACAGTGCAGGCCGTTCTAAATATCGCCGAACAGTTTTCGAAACTCGACGCTACCAAAATCTTCGCGTCGACATCCCCACCGGGAGGCCTGCTCGCCGCAGGAACGCTTCTCATCAACAGCGAAGCCGAAAGCACCGATGTTACATGGGAGTCGCACGACAAAAAGCTGAGAGTTGATACCGTTAGCGATACCAGCGCACTAGCCGATGACTTCGCAAAACTTTTTCGAACCGTAGATTCGCCGCAGTGCAAAGAAAAGGTGCACGCGCTGGAGTGCAGTAACATTTTCTCGCAAGCAAGACCCGGCGATAACGCAGAGAGATTGCCGGAGGCTCACGCCCCGGGCAATCAAGGCGAGAAGGGAGAGAAGGGAGAGAACACCAAGGCAGAGATTGTCTCCGCCGAAGCAATCCAGGCCTTGTTCCATCGCGAATCCACCAGTAACTCCGGCGTCCATACAACCATTGATGGCGCCCCCGGATCCATCCGAGTACAGACTACCGACTCGACGGGCAAACCGATCACAAAGGTGGAGAAGACAAAAGATGGAACCACGGTAATCCATGGTTCGGAAACCGCGACGAGAGAAGGGGAGCAAACAGTCCTGCAAGGAAAAGATTACCGAGTAGTTGTGCGCAACGGTATTCGTCATGTCCTTCTGGACGACGATCGAGAGCTCGTTCGTGACGGCAATGGTGCAAAAATTATAGATCGCCGCACGGGCTCAGAGATTCAGATATCACAGAATCAGCTGCGTACGGCGCTGACTACCGGTCATGCACTGGTGTTAGCGCAGGAAAAGGATGATCTTGAAGCACTGACCGAACAGTTGAGAAGCAAGCTCAAACCGGGCGAAACCACCATTATTGTGATGACTGGCGTCGGTACACGAACAATCTTCCACGAAGGTACAATCATGGATGTTCGTCCCGACCACATGACGCGAATACAAACACCGGACGGACATGTGTTCTTGATGGACGGCCGGGGCAACATGTTCCTCCAGACGGACGGATGCAACGTCCCTCTAGACCGTAACAATCTTCCGAAATTCATCCAATTCCGAAACAACAAGTTCTACGTTGGGCAATTTGAAATCGATCCGGAATCCGTACAGGTGGTCGCAGACCAGATTACCGTAAATGGTGCCAGCGGGGTACAGACACTGCGAGGTCGCGGACGCACGGCTACCATAACTACCAACAACAATGGCACCGCAGATGTGCACGACAGCGACAATCACATACACAACCACGGCGAAAACGGAAAGATCGTAATCGGCAATACAACCAATCCTTCCGCATCAATGTTGATCGACCTGGCCATCCAGTCAGTCGAAACAGAAAAGATTCTCGACAACACTGAAATGACTACCATTAAGTCCACGGAAACGATAGTCGACAGCCACGGCACGGTCAATTTTGAGGGCGGGCGCGGCCCCGCACTTTTCCATGATGGCAGCGTTCGCGTCGACAAGAACACATTCATTGGCGCCGACTTCTCTGTGCGCAACGGAAATTGGAGCGCAAGCGCCGAAGCGAAAGCAGCATCGATAGCCGGCGACAGCGGAGCCAGAGCCGCCGGAGTCTACGGCAAGGCAATGAACGGCACGGTTCGCTGGACTGACATAGCCGACTTGAATGACGCCCTGGGAAACGTTATGGCGTTGATCAGTTCGGTGCCACCCACCACTGCCGCCTACGCACGGCTAATGGCAAGCTACAAAGAACTGGTGACAGCCATCAGCATCGCAGCACCGAAGGCAAAAGCAGCCGAATCCGCCCTTGAAAAAGGCATCACCGATAGTGCAGTCATCAAACAGCTGGACGCTGTCTCATCGCTTCAGCCTTCCGACCGAGCAACCGAAACCACCGGATACAATCGAGACATCCCCGTTCAATTCCACAAAAACGGCTACTGGTTAACAGTGCTGTAGGCGAGCTCCGCTTGGTCGACATAGTCACACAGCCGCGTGTTCCATCTCTTTCAGAAGATCCTCGATCCGCGAAGCCAAATCCTGATCGCGAGGATCAAAGCGAAACTGCTTGCATTCCAGCGCGCGTTGATATAGAGGCCGAGCCTTGGCATACTCACCGGTTTCTAAATAGCAGTTAGCCAGCCCGATGAGATTGTCCGCTACGTCATCTTCATCGGGGGAAGAACATTCGTAAATGTCGAGCGCTCGCTGATAGAGCGGACGAGCCTCTGAGCTTTTCGCCTGGATCTGATAACAATATGCCAACTCGGTAAGTATTGGTGCAAGCGCAAAGTGATCCGTACCGAGAGACTTTTCTGTAATGGAAAGCGCTCTTTCATATAGAGGAAGAGCCTCATCCAATCGCTGTTGCAGCACACAACACTTCGCTAAATTGTAAAGGTTGTCCGCCAGCACGGCCGCATCAGCATTTCGGTCGCGCTCGCTGACCGCAAGGGCTTTGCGAAAGTATGATTCAGCAGTAACACAGTCGTCCTGTTCGGTGAAACACACAGCAAGTTGCGTCAGCACCGCAGCTACGTCGCAATGTTGTTTTCCGTATTCATTCTCGTAGATTGACAAAGCTTCGCGGTAGAGAAGCACGGCTTCGGCGGGACGACGCTGCTGACGACAACAGGTCCCCAGAGCCGTCAAACTATCAGCATAGTCCACCGCAGCGGTCAGCTCAAGACGACTCATCATTTGCATTGCACGCCGTAACAGCGCTTCTGCTTCTTCCGCCCGCCCCTGCGAAAGAATCGATGTAGCCCATTCGGTGATACAGCGGGCAACTTCGACGCTATCGACTCCAAAGATTTGCTCATGCAAGGGAACCGCCTTTTCCAAATTTTTTTCAGCGTCTTCAAACCGAGTCAACCGATTCCAGACAACAGCCTGACAGTGCAAGGTGTCGGCGATCTCAGGCATATGGGCCTCAGTGTTGCGGTTATAGATTCGCAGACTCCGCTCCAGCGGTGCCAGCGAAAGCTCGAATCGAGACTGCAAAATGAGAGCACGCGCCAGAAAGAAGCAGCAGTCCGCAACTTCATCAGTATCAGTCCGACTGGCCGAAGAATAGAACTGCAAGGCTGTCGCCAACGACGCGGCGGACTTTTCCGCCTCGCCCTGCTCGTAGTAACAAACTCCTAACTCCCTGTGAACATAGGCGAAGTCATCGTCCGGACAATCAGGCGGGTCAATTGCGAGCGCTCGCGAAAGCAGGCGTTCGCATGCCGAAAAACTGTCTAGCGCGCGCAAACAGGAGCCCATACAAACCAGAGTGGTAAAAACACGCGCTTGATCACCGGACTGCTCAGCGCTCGCGAGCGACTGCTGAAAGAGCTGCTCCGCCTCCGCATATCGGCCTTGTTGAAAGTGCGCGCAGGCATCATCGAACGATCTCTGCCAGGAATCTCTTCCCGCAAGCAGCGTCCAAAAATTTCTCAGCCACTTAGCCATCCGGGAGAGGAGCCTGCTTCAATCAGTAATACAAGTTGCCCCAAACAGCTTCCAGCTCTGACATTTGCCTCATGAGCACTTCTTGCTGGCGACGATTAGCAGTGCAGTATGCCTGCCAATAAAGCTCCCACCAACGCTGATAAGCCTCATCTTTCCCTTTACGAGACTCCTCGCCCATAATCTCGTGGCCGGTCACCATCGGCTTCATGAAACAGACGCCACCGTCGCAGTCACTGCCGGCAAAATCGCCGCTGTGAACCGAGTTGGAACGACGTTGTTCCCACAGAGTCTTCAAAGCGTTGTATGTACGCGGATAAAGGCGCCCAAGCTCGATCTCGTTCACATCGTCGGCTCGACGACACTGATCCGGGTGAAAATCGAGGTATCCGTTTTCCGGGAATTGCGACCCGAGCTCAAGCGGGTTGCGGTTCTCATCCAGCACTGTAATCATGCCGGGAAAGTTGGTAATCAGTTTGTCGAACAGCGCCTGATGCAGCCTCTTCCAAAGTTGACGTGTCAGCTTAAATTCGCCGGTGTCGCAAAATGTCAGCGCAAACGCCAGAGTCCGAACAGCCTTCGTTAACCGATAGATCTCCAGCGGTTCCGAACCGATTTCGATCGCATTGTAATAACGATAGGCCTCATCCAGCGCAGTTCTTTGCCGCCGATCCGTCCTGCCCATAAGCCAGCCTCCGGAACCCTAGTTTCCTTTTCTTGCAAGCTTATATATTCCCTGTACAGCAAAAAACGATCGGTTTTTTCTGTGAATTCTAGGCGGAAACTTCCGAGACGTTGGCCTCGTAACGATCTGTCGCCGCCACCCATAACCCGCGAGCCTTCAAGATCAGTTCGACAACGTCACGCACAGCACCATTTCCGCCATTAGACGGTGTTACGAAATGAGCAATCTGCTTCAACTCATTGCGCGCATCGCCGACGGCAACAGCCAAACCGGCCCGCCGCAATAACGGAATATCGGGCAGATCGTCGCCGATGAATGCCACTTCATGCGCTTTCAAACCAGCATCAGCTAGCGCTTCATCCCAGCAGGCAACCTTTTCCAGATGCCCCTGATAGACATAACGCATTTTCAAAATCCTTGCTCTCTCAGCGGTGCCGGGCGAAACTCGGCCGCTGATTACGCCGGTAATAATGCCGACGTGATTGCACAAGTGCAGTCCAAGCCCGTCCTGCGAGTTAAAGCCCTTAAACTCAACCATCTCACCGGCAGGCGGTCCGGGGATATAGTAGAGTTTCCCGTCGGTGAGAACGCCGTCTACGTCCATCAAAATCATCTTAATCTGTGATGCACGGGTGAGAAGCTCTGATGGATGGCAGTTTTCAGTCATGGTCTCGTTGTCTCGCAGCGTCTAAGGGTTGTCATGGCGGCTAGAGGTCGCCCGATTCGGTTATCCTCTCAGGTTATTGTAGTTGAGAACAAGGGTTTGTATATTGCCAACCGAGCATCCGGGTTGATCAGGTCCTGTCCGGCGGCGGCACTAATTTTCATTTCCCTTATCCAACCGGCTTTTGCGGCGGAGACATCTGAGTTGAAACCAACATTACAGGTTACAAGCGACACAACAGCGGCAACAGTCGCACGCACGTTCACGGTTGTCGATGTGGAGAATGTGGGCATTGACGGGACTTCCGGCTGCAAAACATTCTTGTGCGCAGGCAAACCCAAGACTGTCAATTGCTCACTATTGATTGTAGGCGGTGGAACCGGAGGGGTGGCAGCAACAGTTGCCGCGACTCGAAAAGGCCTGCAAAATGTATGTCTGATCGAAGAGACGTCCTGGCTTGGCGGACAGCTGACAGCACAAGCGGTGTCCGCACCGGACGAGAATTTCCTGGTCGAGACCACCGGTGCCACCAGAACTTACAAAGAGTTGCGTGAATTTGTACGCCAGCACTACCGCAACCTTGGTGCTACCGACGGTGGCGCTCGCTTCGAACCATGGCTTGACCCGGGCAATTGCTGGGTAAGTCGAGTCTCTTTTGAGCCCAAGGTCGCACTGGCTAAGATAGCGGATTTATTGACTCCGGCAACATCGACAAAGCAGCTGCGCGTTTACATGCGTTGCAAGGCTGTCTCCGTAAAAATCGAGCGACAAAGAATCAAAAGCATCCTGTGCGTGAATTTAGACACGGGTCGGTTTATTGAGTTTCGCTGCAAGTTCTGCCTCGATGCGACTGAACTTGGCGACCTATTGCCGCTGGCCGGACTGCCCTA
Organism: Candidatus Obscuribacterales bacterium; assembly: GCA_019752635.1. Taxonomy (GTDB): domain Bacteria; phylum Cyanobacteriota; class Vampirovibrionia; order Obscuribacterales; family Obscuribacteraceae; genus JAKFUT01. The sequence continues at coordinate 23,678 of JAIELX010000062.1, forward strand.
TTCCAGCGGGGCCGAATCACGAGAGCAAACAGCGGAAGAGCATGCTCCCGAAAAATCAAATTCGCAAAACGTTCAGGATTTCACCTACCCCTTCATGGTGGAATTCTGCTCGGGCGAGAATCACACGGTTGCGAAACCGCCGTTTTACGATCACTTCAATGCCGCGGGCAAATTCACATTCAACAACTACCGCATGTTTGAAAACGCCAGCGTGTCTTTGCCCTCGGGCGCGACGCGCGAGCTGCTGCCTTTCTGGGAGTATCGCCGAGTGATAGCACGCGAGAACTTCAAAGCCGATGTTTTCCCCAACGACATTGCGATGATAAATTGGGAAAGCAACGATTTGCGTGGCGAAAACATTATAGACCAGGCACCGGATGTAATGGCACAACGACTGGCTCGAGGGAAGGCTCTCAGCTTGGGATTCCTGTACTGGCTGCAGACAGAAGCGCCACGAGACGACGGCGGCGAGGGCTATCCCGAGCTAAAGCTACGACAGGATCTCACCGGTACAAGTGACGGACTTTCGAAGTATCCATATATTCGAGAGTCCAGACGAATCAAGGCAGCGTACACAATTGTCGAAAGCGATATTACTCGCACTTGCAATCCAGGCCCGCGCGCGCGACTTTTTTCCGACTCACTGGGAATCGGTCACTACCCGGTCGATGTTCACGGGGAACAAGAAGTCCCCGGTGTCGGGCAGGCTACCGCACCTTTTCAAATCCCGGCAGGCGCGATGGTTCAGACGACTGTTCGCAACTTGTTACCGGCATGCAAAAATATCGGGACAACTCACGTCACGAATGGCGCCTATCGCCTCCACCCGATCGAGTGGGCAATTGGCGAAGCTGCGGGTCTCCTTGCAGCCCGCTGTCTAGAATACAAGTATGCTCCGGTCAGGTTTCTCACAAACAAAAGACGGCTACGCTTAGTCCAGAAAGATCTGGTCGAACAGGGTGCGCCACTCTTCTGGTTTGACGATATCGGTCCAGAACACGTGGCGTTCGCCGCGGCGCAATTTCTGGCGGTTACCGGCCTCATGCCTGCTTCAAACGCGGACCTGCACTTCAGACCGGATGATTGCATTACAAAATCCGCAGCAGCAGCCTCGCTAGCGAAACTATTGCGATTACATGTCGAAAGTTCCGAAACAGTTAGCACGGTCTCTCCGTTGGAACTGTGTGCGCGAGCGGGCTTGTTTTCGACAAGCAGCGATCATGTCCTTGACGGAACAGCATCCGTATCCGCACTAAATTTGGTGGCATGGAATCAGCACCAGCTTATCAACGTCAAAGCAGCCGTACCCGCATCAGAGAAAATCACGCGAGCCGAATTCGCTCGCTGGCTCTATCAAGTAGCGCAGACGCCCGAGTTCTTTGGACGCCACTAGCCTAGCAGATCGGGTCGGGACTGCGACTAATCTCTCTCATCGGATCAATTTTCGCGGCCTGATACATCTCTTTTTCCAGTTCATAGAACAAATTCTCCCACGACCAACGCCGCTCCACGAATGCTCGCGCGGCCGCGCCTAACTCCTCACGCCTTTGCGGCGAACGCAGCAAGTAAACTACGGCCTTAGCGAACTCAGTTGCATTCTCGCAAACCAGCAGATCCTTATCGGCCGCGCAACCGATACCCTCAATTGCGACGGGCGTTGCAACAATTGGTTTACCGCTTGCCATGAACTCTAGAAGTTTGTTTTGCATGCCCGCCCCCGCCAAAACCGGGTTAACACATACCGCAGCTCGCGCAATGTACTCGGCTGGATCGGGAACTTCACCGATAACATCGATGTTGTTTCGACCATGCAAAGCAGTAACTTCGCTGCGCGGCGCCCGACCAACAATCAGAAGCTTAGCGTCGGGCTCCTCATTTAAAACTAATGGCCAAACGTTCTTGGCGAACCAGCAAATGGCATGAACATTAGTATTCGTGCGCAACACACCAGAGAAGACTATGGTTTTGGGTTCAGCTCTATCAGTATCGACACTGGAGAATCGCTTTAAATCGACACCGTGAGGCACAAGCACGGCATTTGAAATTTGTGGCAGTTTAAAGTGAACGCGCCACTTGTCAATCTCCTTCAAATCACTGGCTCCAATCAGCACCACGCGATCAAAATCATCAGGAACCTGCGATTCATACCGGCAAATGCGAGGATACTCAAACGAATAAATCAAGCGATCCCTGCCGGAGCCGAACGTCTCTAGCATTCGTCGAATATTGAGGGTTTGCGACAGCTGCATTGCCAAGAACCTTACAGCTGGACTCGTTCTCAAATTGCGCGTGCACTCGGCGCTTCGGATGTAGTAGCTGTAGCCAACGTCGTATACTTGCCGAGAACAAGCTTCCCTAACCGCGTCTATCTGCCTCTGATTGTAAAAATAGCCGACTTGCAGCGGCCAGCCCTTCAACAGCGCTTTGATTAAACCTCGCGCGATATCGATTAAGCGGTGTTTCGTGACGGTTACGGAAGAGCAACGATCTTTGAGCCATCGCACCTCTTCTACGCCGGGATTCTCATTCGAGTCCAACACGAAAAGATCAACCTTGTGTCCACGTTGGTGCAAAAATTGCAAAAAGTAAGAAACCGTCATCTGGTCGGCGCGCTTCATCGGCAGCGGCATCCGGCTATAGACGAAAAGAAAACGCAAAGGGACGTCAGACGGCGTAACATTTAAAACCGGAGGGATGTGCGCACTCATTTCAAAATGTCGATCCTTATTACAGGAACCCCCCTGACCTGCGCCGCATCCAGCACCGGTTTCACAGACTTACCAATCACGACAAGCCCGGCACTATCGAGAATGTCACCCGGCTTGTGATGCATAAGCTGCCGGTAGACAGGCAACTTCTGCTCAATGTAAGCCAAGTTGGCCCCCACCAAATTCTCCTCGTTCAAATCTGGATCATAGATTCGCACGGTAACACCATTGTCCAGCAAACTACAAACCAAATCGAGCATGGGGCTTTCGCGCAAGTCGTCGGAGCCGCTCTTAAATGAAAGTCCCACTATCAATACATGTCCATTTGCCGGCAAGCGATTGAGAACACTCATGGCAATGTGATTTTTATGGGCTATGTTGCTATACCACACAGCATCGAGCAACGTTGCTTCCACTGAGTTTTGCCTAGAAAGCGCGGCCAGTGCTCGCAAATCTTTCGGTAGGCAAGAGCCGCCAAAAGCGTTGCCCGGTCGTAAGTACTTCTCCGAAATGTTGAGCTTCTTGTCTGAGAGAAACATGTCGAAGACCTGGTCAATCGACACGCCCGTGGCCTGGCAGATACGTCCGACTTCATTGGCAAATGTCACCTTCAGGGCATGGAAGCTGTTGTCAACCATTTTTACCATTTCGGCCGATTTAATCTGAGTAAAAAAGCGTGGCGCGTCGATGTCATCGTAGAGTCCATAAAGGTTGCAAGAAGCTCCCGGAACTCTTTCCCCAATTACGATTCGAGCAGGACTGAAATAATCTTCAACAGCGGTAGCCTCGCGCATGAACTCAGGATTGAAAACAACTTCGTACCGTGTTCCCGGTGGCTCCTCCGCCCCCTCTTGCATGTGGGGAATCACCACGTTCTCAATGGTGCCGGGGGAGACAGTACTGCGATAGACGCAAAGCAACGGTTTGCGCTGCCCCGAACGCAGTGCGACCAACTGGCCGAGCTGACGGGCCACGGACTTCAAGCTGTTAATGTTATAAGTACCGTCAGGGCGAACAGGTGTCGAAACAGCGATTATTGCAATATCGGCGGTCTCGATATGCTCCTCCGCCGTTAATTGCGCAATCAATCGTCCTTGCTCCAAGCCGGTCTGCAATAGCTCAGCCAAGCCCGGCTCAGTCACGGTCGGTTTGCCGGCCGCAAGGGCGTTAACCTTCTCAGCGTTGGTGTCAAGCCCCACGATCTCATGCCCTTGCCTCAGCAAACAAGCAGCAGTTGTGCACCCCACATACCCAAGCCCAAAAACCAGAATCTTCAATTACCACCTCATTCGTTCCGTGCAAGCGCACGTGCAAGCGATTCGAAACTCATCTGCTCAAGCTCCCCCTGATCATACAAGAACAACAAAGCCAAGTACCGAAGATCTCCGGAAATTGTCGGGCGGACAGTGATCAGGCAGACCGGTGCTGACAAATTGAACTCGGGGTACCAACAGTCGTTTTGCACTGAATCGATTGTGCCACTGGAACAAACCAACCTGACCTTGCTGGGCCCGTCGATAAGTCGCAATTCGTTAGCAGACTCGAGTCTGCTTACCAACCAGTTTTCCGGAATTCTTAAATACGTGACTTCGTCGTCACGAGCGGTCCCCTGCCAAACGTCGACAATCGCAAAGCACCGGCCAGGAACCATTCCCAGATAACGCTTCACAGTTACCCCTAGGTGACTGTAGCCATTTTGAACGCCTGCACACCAAAGAGGCATGAATCCATCAAGCCCCACCGTCCGCAGGGGTCTGGCATAACCTCTTCGTCCGACCCTGAACGACAACCAGAACTCGATGGGCTCGGCCTTTGCAAGGGCAGGCCCGTTATGCGAGGAAGCCGACCGACAAAGATCGCGCAGTGCACCGGCCGAGTACGTCGGGGTTCCATAGTCGACCAGAAGCCGTTTGCCATCAACCGAAGCTTCGACGGAAAGAAAGTCTGCGTGAGCATGCCCCGGATTTAAGTCGGGTCCACAAGCACCGCAATCAAAGATTAGTGCTTCGCGAGTTCCTTCAAGTCTAATGTAACCGGCATCGGTGAGTGCATGCAGCCCGGGCAGCGCCGACGCAGGAACAAGGGCGGAGGCCGGTGGTGCCTCCCCCAGCCAGGCATCATTGAACAAGGCAACGTCTCCGTCCGGGTGACTGAGAATTGACAAGGCTCTTTCCATTGAACTAATGGTGCTTTCAATCAAAGCTGCGCACGAAGGGGACCAAATTTTAGCGTCTCGAAGTATGCGAAGGTCCAACAGGGCCAGCGCATGATACATGGGCGATAACTCGCTATGGCAACCGTCTGCCAATATGTTTTGTTCCAGCGATTTTACAAGTTCAGCCTCCAACCAATCAAATGCCGGGGTGACGCCACCTACAGAAGCGGCATAAACCGAAAGCGCCGTAAAATTTTTCAACAAATGGTTGAACTGCAGCTCATACTCTAAATTATCGAGTAAAACTGCAACGCACAAACGAATATGATCACTGAGAGTTTTTGCCGCCGCCCCGGCCAGACTCCCGCCAGCGGCCCGAAAGAGTGAAGCGGCGCTAATGAGATTAACGATTCTATGACTGACTGCGTAAGGGTTCCAGCAATCTCGAAAAACAGCCGGGTTCGAAAATGGATTGGCGGTTTCCATATCTTCGATCAATGCGCCGGCGAATTGCAGATCCTCCGCATTACCGCCGACCAACATCGGAACTAAATAACCTACATAGTACAAGTTTAGCTTCCAGAGCGGGTTTGTTCCCTCCGCCAGATCGACATTCCAATCGACCTTTCCTTCCGCGAACACAACTTCCCGATTGAGAAAGTGAAAACGAAAATTGCGAAAGTCGTGCAAATGTTTCTCGTGAGGCTGCTGCAGAAGCCTCACATGGTGCGAAATGCGATGTACCGCTTCCAACGCGTAATCAGGCTCGGGCAATTGCAAGGCATATGCGCGCAATCGCGGTTCCCACACTTTGACAAAGCGAGCAGCTAGCATCCTGCGTCCGCGTTTGACTATTCTCTGGCTAATCTGATTTACCGACAGATATCTGACGGTACGTAACAATCGCCCAACGTTCATAACAGAATCGTCTGTCCGCTGCGTAACGACTCCAGACAAGCTAAATTAGCCTGAGTAGTCTCTACAAGCTCTTGCTCGTCTATCGGCGCACGCGTACCATTTTGCACGGCATCGAGGAACGCTTGAACCTCGGCCTTATGTCCTTTGTCTTGTCCCGTATAACTAACGGCGTTTATGACTTTTCCATTGGTGACAATCTTCGACTTGCGAAAGTCTTCTATTTGAAGCACTTGTCCACCGACGTAGCATTCCACCAGTTCCTTACCAAAGGACGTGTCTCCCATTGCAGTATAGGCGATTGTGGCCAGGCTGCCATCGGCAAATTTAAGGCTAACACTCAAGTCTTCACTGACGCTTGTGGCGGAGCGCGCCGAAGTTGCGCTGACACTACAGATAGTGCAACCGGCCAAGAATCGACAGAGATCGATGAAGTGGCACAATTCACCCATTATGCGCCCATGATTGTCGTCATACTGAGCCTGTCTCACTTCCTCATCAAGCGCGCCGGCGTTAACGCGCATAAGAATGAACTTCGGCTCCTTAGATTGCGAGAGCCTGTCACGCAACACTTTGGCCGCAGGAGCAAACCGCCGGTTGAAGCCAACTTGAAAAAAAGCCTGGCTCTCATTGCGAGTCTCCACTATTGAATTGAGTTCCTCACGCGAAAGGCACAACGGTTTTTCAACCAGAACACTTTTGCCGGCGGCCAATGCACGCTTAACCAAGTCAGCATGGTTCCCGGGAGGCGTTACCACGAGGACGGCGTTTATGTCATTATTCGAAAAAATATCTTCGATATCCGCTGATGCCTTCTGAAAGCCAAAGCGCTCCTGCGAATCCTGCGATGAACTTCCGCGCTGCGTGACGATGGTATCAAGCACGCATTTGCTGTTGGCTCTAAACTCAGGTAGCAAAATTGTCTTGGCGAAACTGCCCGCTCCGATGACACCCAATCGCACTACGTTCTGTACGCGGCCCGTACCATCAGGCTTAACGATCACTGGACCGGACTTTACCGGTGCGTTGTATTGCAAAATCACTCCCAGATGAGGTTCACGATTCTCCACCACCAGATCGTAAGCTTCAAGGCACCGTTCAAAGTCGAACCGGTGCGTCACCAATTCTTTAACGTTGAGCTTTTTGCGGTCTCGAGCATCGGGCGACATCAGGCGAAGCACCTCTTCCAAGTTTTCTGTTTCTGTCCAACGCACCCAGCCTTCGGGATATTTGAGTCCACGACGTTCATAGTCATTGTCGTAGCGGCCCGGACCATATGATCGCGAAACTATGAGCGAAAGCTCCTTCTTCATGTAATCGCGCAAAGGGAAAGTGGTGCCGGTGTTCCCCACTAAAATTATTTTCGCTCGATCACGCGCAATGGCACCGGCAGTTTCCAGCGGAGCAGACGATTCAGTGGCAGCTGCGACAATAACAGAATCACAGCCAAAGCTGCTCCACGAATTGAGTAACTTAACCGGCGTTCCTTCCGACAGATTGCAACAAAATTCGGCGCCAAGCCTTTCGGCCAGTTCCAGTCGCGCAGGATTGTAATCAAGCGCCACTACGCGCGCACCGGAAAGCACAGCTAATTGCAAGCAAAGCTGACCAACCAGCCCCATGCCCAATATTGCAACGCGGTCGCCCAGTGCTACATTGGCGTTGCGAACACCGTGCAGCGAAATCGAAGCTAGCGTCGCAAAGCTTGCTTCCTCATCCGATACGCCATGCGGTACAGGCGCTACCAGATTGCGAGGGACCAGATTGACACCGGCGTGATTCGCGATGCCTGCGCCGGCAATGGCAACGCGCTGACCGACATGAAACTGTCCTTCCATCCCCGGTCCCACTTCAAGCACATTTCCACACGCAGAGTAACCCAACGGCAAAGGCTCATCTAACCGAGCAAGTACGGCCTTTATCGTTGCTTCCAGACCATCACGTTGAAGTTTGTCAAACACTTTGCGCACCAAATCCGGTCGTGACTTTGCTTTGTCGGCCAGGTTCTTTTTCGCAAACTGCACGACCATTCGTTCGGTGCCGGCAGAAATGAGCGATGCAGTCGATTGCACCAGCAAGCAGCCAGACTTGACCTTTTGCACAGGAACGTCCTTGACGGTAAGTTTTCCTGTCCGCGCACTCTGAATGATTTGCTTCAAACGACCTCCTCAATTTCCCGATCTGTTTACGGCTCGCACGGGACGCGCCGACAGTTCCCTGCACCACGACTCAACGGCCATTATGGACAACAATGTAGCAGCAACGTCCCCTGTGCCGGATTGAAATTCACTACGAAGACTCAGCACGCAGGACGGATCAAATAGTCCCCTGTTTTGCACCGTCGTTGCATCGGTTAGATCAAGCAACAACTCTCGTCCTTCGTGGGCGAGCCAATGGCGCAAAGGCAGACCGAAACCCTGTTTCGGTCTCGTAAGAACAGATGCCGGCAGACGGTCGCTCTGCGATTGACGTAAGATTTTTTTTGTTTGCCTAATGTCAATCTTGCAACTGGTTGGCAGATGCATGGCAAATTCAACCAGGCGACGATCTATAAGCGGCACTCTAATCTCAACGCCTGCACGCATGCCCATTTTATCGGCATAATTCAAGTTCTGATCCGGCAAGAAACCATTCAGTTCCAGGTCGAGCACACGAGTAACGGGATCATATCCTTTGCTTTGCAAAAGGCATTCCTGCATTGCCGGTTGATCGGCGAAAAGCGATGAAGATCCTTTCAGCAAAGCAAGACGCTCCGGCGCGCGCGTTGCGGAAAAGCTCATCGACTCACAAAGCAGCTGCTCCGCGTCCAACTTGAACAGATCGCCCAAACGACGCAGCCTTCTTCCCAGGACATTGGCTGGAGGCACCTGCGAAGCCAAACTTCCAATGATTCCACGCAATGGCGGTGGCACCATCGTGTGGGCCAATATGGCGGTGTGGCGTCCGTAGCCGGTGAACAGGTCGTCCCCCCCGACTCCGGACATCAGCACGGTGATCCCGTTTGCGCGAGCAGCTGCGGCCAATTGAAAAGTTTGCAACGCTGAAAAATCAGCGGTAGGCTCATCAAGCGCCCACAGCATTGGACCGAATTCCTCTGCTAAATTTGCGCTACTCGGTACATCTACGATACCGACACCTAATCTCTGCGCTACCAAATTCGCATAGCGGGGATCATCGCCAAAGTTGTCCGTGACTCCCGCCCGCGCGACAACGGAGCAAAATGTTTTGATTGAAGCGGGTTCGCGGATCCTGCACATCGATGCCACTATAGCCGAGGAATCAACTCCGCCCGACAACAACGCTCCAACGGGAACATCGGATGTCATCTGATCCTGCACTACCTTATCCAGCAATTCAAGAAGTTCAGCTGCAGTGTGATTGGAAGTATGGCGCGGCAGCGGTGTTCGATAGTAACGCCCTACCTGCGTGCGGCCGCCGCCGAATACCTTGAGCCAATGCCCCGGGCGCAATTTCTTGATTGCCTTCAACATAGTACCGGTTCCCGCCGACCAGATGAACCCGACGTGATTCAGCACGGACTGCTCATCGATGGCACGTGGTACATCAGGACAACAGACCAGCGCTTTGAGTTCGGATGCAAACAAGAACCCGCCCGGCAGCTCCGCATAGTAAAATGGCTTCACTCCTAGATGATCCCGTGCGGCGAAGAGAGAACCATCGGCCTTGTTGTAAATGCAAAAGGCAAAGATTCCGTCCAGCAGAGACAGCATTTCCTCCCCGTGCCTCATGTAGAGCCTCAACAGAACCTCGGTATCACCGGAGGACGCGAACAATTCGCCGGCCGCCTCAAGGCTCTGCCTCAGATGCCTGAAGTTATAAATCTCACCATTAAACGTTACGACGTACTGCCCGCAAGGGCTGAGCATCGGCTGCGCAGCAGCCGACGAAAGATCAAGGATGGATAACCTTGTATGAGCAAGCCCAACGAGATCGCCAGCAGTTGATTTGTCGAGAAACTTACCGTTTCCATCCGGTCCACGATGCGATAGCGACGACATCATTTCGGTTAGAACTTCATCATTCCATTTCCCGAGGAAACCCGCTATGCCGCACATTTTGGTCCCATCCGCGCCGATCGAAATAGACACCCCGAAGTCAAGCGGCGGTCAACACCAGCCGACGGCCTCAAACTACCGTGTCTAAAATATACCCGTCTTTTCCAACGACGCATACGGATTATGCTGCATGCTCATGTAGACGTCCAGCTTGCGGCAATTTCGCCGAAGAACGGGAAATGCCGACATCGGCGCGCGATGCCTTATAATGACATTGTCACTGTTGTACCAGGACAATGTCAAAGAATAAGCTTAAAACTTACAGCCAACCGGATCGTCACACATCGGCGTTCAGTTTTAAAGATAGAGCCGTTCGCTGGATCTGGTACTACTGCTGGGGTCTCTTTTGTGCATGGACGCCGCCGCCTCTCAACAGCTGGCGGCTAATGTGGTTGAAGCTATTCGGATGCAAAATAGAAGGTTCGCCGTTCGTCCATCCTCGAGCAATAATCGATCTCCCATGGAATCTGATACTGAAGAAAAACTGCAGCATGGGCGATCGGGCTCATGCTTACACTCTGGACATTGTCGAAATAGAAGAAGATGCCACGGTCGCACAAGAGGTTTATCTGTGCACGGGGACGCACAAACTCGACGACCCCTGCCTGCCACTGCAAACGGCGCCAATAAAAGTGGGCAAAGATAGTTTTATTTGCGCCAGAGCCTTCATAATGCCGGGAGTGGAAATAGGCGAAGGCGCGGTGGTAGGAGCTTGTGCCGTGATCTCCTCTCATGTTCCGCCCTGGACCGTTTGGGCAGGCAATCCGGCTCGGTTTATAAAAGACCGCGTTTACCCCAAAGAATCAAAAGCCGACAAGGTTTAGCGTGTGAAAATAGTCGTTATAAGTCATACATACATTGTTGATTTAAATCGCAGAAAACTCAGACAGCTCTGCTCTTTGCAGCCCGACATCGATCTTACGGTGATTGTGCCTCAAGTCTGGGAACCACAGGGGGTTCAAAGCGGGCAAGTAAGATCCGAGCCATTGACGGAAGGACGTTTTCGCGTTTTGCCAATGTCGAATTTTTCTCGAAACAACCAGGGGCTATTGGTCTTCGGACATGATCTACTCGAATTCCTTCAAGAATTTCAACCCGATATCGTCCAAGTGGAACAGGGGGCAAAATCTCTCGCGCATGCCGAACTGATTATGGCCAGACAAGTATTTAAGCTGCACTTCAAGCTGGTGATGTTCACATGGTGGAACCTGCCATACGAACTCCAGTTTCCTTTGAACAAACTCGAGCAATACAATCTTGCCAATACACAAGGCTTGATAGCGGGAAATCAGGACGCTCTGAATATTCTGAAAGAACACGGATTCAAGGGCCAGACTACGGTATTACCGCAACTGGGTGTCGACGAAGAGCTCTTTTCAAGCAACGATAGCTCCCGGCGAGCGAAACGGGGAATCGATACGAACGACTTTATAATCGGATTTGCAGGAAGACTGGTAGAAGAGAAAGGAATAAGAATACTACTTGAAGCTTTTGATTTGCTTGTAAAAGCACAACCGGATCGAGCAAGAAAAATTCGTTTGTGGTTCATCGGACAAGGACCACTGGAAACATTGGTACGGAGTCATTCCACCCCGGGCATTCATCTGCAACCAGCGGTCGCTCATGATGAAATGCCCGAATATCTGAACGCGCTCGATGCACTAGTATTGCCATCGCTAACATCGGACAAGAAGGCCGGTATCACTCTCAAAGGATGGAAGGAACAGTTCGGACACATCTTGATCGAGGCGATGTCCTGCAGCGTTCCGGTAATCGGCTCCGATTCAGGCGAGATCCCACATGTCATTGGCCGGGCGGGATTGATCTGCCCTGAAGGTAATGCAAGAGCGCTGGCCGATGCAGTGGAAAGCCTGGTAGAGAATGAGGAAAAGCGCAGGTTAACAGGGCAACGAGGAAGGGAACGGGTGATGTCCCACTACACCGATACAATCCTGGCCAGAAAACAATTTGAATTCTACCAATCGCTCTTATCGGTATAATCATTACAATCTATCAGCACTCAGATCAAATCAAAGCTTGCCTCATTCATGCCAAACTCTTCTAAAGTGTCGGTTTCGGTAATCATCCCCGTAAAAAACGAGGAGGCGAATTTGAGCAGATGCCTGCAGTCAATTGCATGGGCAGAGCAAATTTTTGTCGTCGATTCTCACAGTACGGATCAAACCTGCAACATTGCTGACTCATTCGGCGCGCAAGTCGCACAGTTCGAATTCAATGGCGTTTGGCCGAAAAAAAAGAACTGGGCTCTGGATAACTTACCAATTAAGCACCAATGGGTTTTCATTCTAGACGCAGACGAAGTGATGCCACCACAATCGGAGGCTGAATTTCGTAAGATAGTTGAGGCGGAATCGAGCGAATTTGACGGATACCTTATTAACAGACGTTTCCACTTTATGGGGAAATGGCTAAAACATGCCTATTTCCCAAATTGGAACCTCCGACTATTCAAGCACTCGGCAGGTCGCTATGAAAAGCTGACAGACAGCCCAACCTCAAGCGGTGACAACGAGGTGCACGAGCACATCATTGTTAACGGCAAGGTCGGCCACCTCGAAAGCATAATGGACCACTACGCATTTCCCACTGTCGAAGTTTTTGTTGAGAAACACAACCGCTACTCAAGCTGGGAAGCGCGAGTTGCGCTCGACAACTATACGGCATCCTCAACTCACCTTGCCAACATGCCGACAATTCGTTTGCGCAGGCAACTAAAAACCCTGAGCCAAAAGTTGCCATTCCGACCGCTCTTGAAATTCCTTTATATCTATGTTTGGGAAAAGGCGTTTCTTGATGGTCCGGAAGGATACTATTTCGCCAGACTGCATGGGTTTCACGAGTTCCTGATCGTTGCAAAAACAACAGAGTTGCGCAACTCGCGGAAGGCAAGATGAAGGCGGTTCGGGCTTGAGCATGCAGGTCTCGGGCAAAGACCAAGAATAGCAAGAGACTCAAGGAGTCACAATAACGGCATGAAATGTATGGAAGTCTCGCCCACCTAAACGCATCGGAACCCAGCAATGAAAGCCGCTCTTTTTAGAAATCTGTCTCAGTCGGAAGGACCGAGCATGGCACGATATGCGCAAGAACTAAGCGCTGCGCTGGCCCGGATTGGCTCGGACGATTGGCAATTTGAAACCGTGCACTGCACACACGTAAATTTTTTAGCAGAACTCATACCGGGTCCTACTGGCCGCATGATTGCCGAAAGAACCGGGCGATTCATAAAGTACCCGTTCAAAGCTTCAAATGTTGACGCCGATCTCTTTCATGTGCTCGATAGCGGACACGCCAACATAGGACTGGCTTTAGCACCACAAAAAACAGTGATCACCTGCCACGATCTCATCGCTTTGAGATCACAGCACGGTAAATTGGAAATGGCGACACCACGATTTCACGACATAACCGCACCACTGCGGATTAAGGCTCTCCAGTCGGCCGCCCATCTGATCTCAGATTCGCACAGTACCAAAAGAGACTTGGTCGATTTCTTGAACATTGCACCGGAAAAAATTTCGGTAGTGCATTTGGGAATTGCACCCACATTCCACCCCCCCTCGATTGAACAAAAAACCGCCATTAGAGCAGAGATTCGCCGTCGCCATAACATACCCGACAACACCATGCTGATATTGCATGTCTCCAGCGGCGCAGCGTATAAGAACACTCCGGCGGTATTGCAAGGGCTAGCGCGAGTGCAAGCGAGGCTTGAACCAATGGGCACGAGCGCTATCCTGATCCGGCTGGGGAGCAACCTTTCCGAAAGCGAAAAATCACTTGCACAAGCGCTCGGACTAACCGAAAAGATTATCTGGGCAGGGTTTGCAGAAGGAGATACAGGTCTGCGCGACTACTACTGGGCAACAGACGTTTTCGTTTTTCCGTCACTCTGGGAAGGCTTCGGATGGCCGCCACTGGAAGCCCTTGCTTGCGCCACTACGGTAGTGACGTCCGACGTATCCTCTCTTCCGGAGGTAGTCGGTGACGGAGCGCTCAAAGTGCCACCAACTGATTACGACGCCCTCGGGCAGGCCCTTTTTGACGCTTTAACCATCGAAAACCTGCGTGCCACACTTCAACACGCAGGCTTAGCGCATTCTTCTAAGTTTCGCTGGAGCGAAACGGCGCGCAACACGCTGGCAGTATACAACCAGGTCTACAGCGAAAGGACAAGATCTTAGACGTACCAAGGAACGACTCTACTTTCAAACACAACTAAAGGAAAATACTTGACCGGCAAACCCCATCGTTAGTTCCAATTGCTAACTAGCTGAGAACAATTGACGGTTCGACTGTAGAATAGAGCGGGTGGAGAATTGCACACCGTAATACTCACTCCATCGATTCGGTGTATCCATGTCAGAGCAAACACCAAGGGCAACTACACCATTTTTGTCGGTCGTCATCCCCACTTACAACCGTAGGGAACGACTGACGGAATGTCTAAAAACCTTGACTCCTTCTGCTCAAGGCCTGGACTCATCGCTGTACGAAGTGATCGTAGGCATTGATGGATACGATGAGCAGACTTCTCTACTGGCAAAGTCGACAATACCTGATGTAACCGTGGTTGAGGGCCCTCATTCGGGCCCGGCAGCAACTAGAAATCGCGCAACACGAAAGGCAAAGGGAACATGGATTTGCTTCATCGACGATGATTGTCGGGCCGATGCAGGTTGGCTCCAAGCCATTTTGCGAACAGCGCAAACCAACCCTGATGCAAAAGTAATAGAAGGTCGCACCATCGGCGACATCCAGAACGTCGACTCCCCGTTCCTTCAAGCACCGATAAACGAAACTGGTGGCGCCTACTGGTCGTGCAACCTCTGCATCGAACGAAACTTCTTTGAATACATCGGTGGCTTCGATGAAGACTTCGACATAGCAGCCTTTGAAGACATGGAGCTGGCTTACCGATGCAAAAGCCACGGAGCCGCCCGCCTATTGTTCTGTGAAGACGCGACAGTGGTGCACCCGTACAGAAGGGTCGGCCTTATGGCGGTGGCGCGACGCGAGATAATAATCACCCGTTCATTGACACTTTTCCAACTGAAAACAACTGAACAATCACTGCTTTCGCGGACACTCCCAACAATCGCGATGCTAACGGCCACGGTCATGGTGGCAAACTATTTACGCTGCGTTAAGCAGACTATATTCAACACGAATCAATCAAACTGGAAACGCACTTTGTTTGCGCTAGCGCTAAATACGATTTTGTTTCCCTTACAGTTTCCCTTAAACATATACTGGACAATAAGAAACTCAATATGGTTAAAGGCACGAGCGGCAGTGCATTCTAAGCCTTTGTCCTAAATCATTTTTCTGTGCGTGAGCGTGATTTCCAAAACTGATAATGCGGAGCCAGCAAACTAATAACTGCGCCGCGCAAGTCTCCATCGGTCAGGTCCTTCTTCATCATGACAGTCACGGTGTATTTCAAATTGCGCAGATACCAACAAAGATTCAGAGCCCCCTCGTTTCCGGCAGCGTTCCAGCGCCAATAGCGCTCCAGCACTTGACTCAAATTGTTTCTGGAAACTGAACGCAGCTGAAGCGAAGGATCATAAATTATGTCGTATCCGGCAGCAAGAAGCCGCGTACCAAGTTCAAAATCCTCTCCGTAACGCAAATCAGTATTAAAGTTACCGACAGATAGAACGGCTGATTTGCGAAGAATTGCCCCCCACGTGGCTAACGAATGCCTCCTCCTCGGTTGCGGGTTGTCCTCAATTTCTTTGAACTTGAACAAATGACGATCGCGCCATCGCTCGGCTGCAGATGTTCCCACCGATCCCCGGATAGCACCACATACCGCAGCGACTCTGTCATCGGCAAACCATGGCAATCCTTTCTCGAGAAAATCGTCCCGCAAAACACTGGTGCTGTCACAACTAAGTATCAAATCGCCGCTCGCCTCAAGTACTCCCCGAGCCCGCATCGCCCCCCTACCCAGGTTCGCAGCATGGCGAATTACCCGTGCTCCGGAAACTGCGGCAATTTCAGCTGAGCCATCGAGCGAAGAATCGTCCAGAACCAACAATTCATCAAATGCGGAGGTTTGGAGTTTTACGGAATCAATCGCTTGTTGCAGCGTGTCGGCATTATTGTAAGATGGAATAAACGCTGTAACAGTAGCTCTCATCATCATCCCTACCCGAACCCAGCGGCACCACCGCACCCGATAAGGCCATTCGCCGACGGTGCCGTGCTATCATAATACTCTCAAAAAAATAGATACTGACACAACATTCAAATTTCATTGCGTACCGGAACAGAGGAACAATTACCGTTTGCCGAGTTCGCGTATCACTTTTTGCATCCCCAACAAGAACAAAATGCCATTCCTCAAGGAGTGCATCGAATCAGTACTTGCACAAAATTCGCCGGACTGGCTTTGCGTAATTGTAGATGGTAACTCTTCCGACGGCTCCCGCGAGTATCTGCAACAATTTCAAAGCGATCCAAGATTCGTCATTCGTCAAGGCCTGCAGAAAGGCATGTATTCGGACTGGAACTACTGCCTGAACTTTGTGGAAACGGAGTATTTCAGCTTCCTGCCCAGCGATGACAAGCTACTGCCTAATTTCGCCGGCACAGTCATTGGCAACATGAATCAATTTCCAAACATCGACATGTGCCATGTAGGATTCGATTACCTCGATCAACAAGGCAATGTAATAGAAACTTTTGAGCAGATGATTCAGGCTTACATGCCGGCTTACTCCATCTGCAACTCTTACAGGCACATTCGCGACGGAAGAATTGAACTGTTGCTGACTCTGCAATACGGATGCATTTATCGCGGCGGAGTTTCGTTGGCATTTCGGAAATCGCTTACTAATCGCGCCGGACTAATCTCAACGGAGTTCGGTCCCGCCGGCGACGTTGAATGGGAAATGCGACTGGTCATGTCCACGAACGTTTTGTTTATTCCGCACACACTCTGTCAATTTCGAATCTACGACGAACAAGCCACCGCCCGAACAACATACTTTCAGAAGTTCGCCTACTTGGCAGAAATGATTCACGCAAACCATAATCTGATAATCAGGGCAGCCGAAGAACTCAACGACCACGAGCTCATTAGCGCAGTCCATTGGCACTGCCGAAACCGACCCGCGTTTTTCGCCTGGCAAAGCCTTTTGCAGTCGATCTTCAAAGGTGCCCACCGAGGGGACTTCCGGCAGATAGCACTAGCAGCGCTGACAAGACCTGAGGGGCTGCTGATCTATGCAAAATGGAAACTTGGTCTGCTGCGCGAAACGGACGGCATGATCGATTCGCTTTTAGCGTCCTCGTCCACAATTACCTGGCCGCCGCCACCGGCAAACCCGAAAGAGACCGCTAGCGTTTAGCAAGGCACCGGGAGCGGTTGCCGAAACATCGACACTTGACAAGGCGGTCGCATGGCAATTGCCCTGTAGAGCCCCATCATTCTTGCTAGAATGATGGGGCTAGTCTAAAGCAGGTCAATGTTTCACAGTCATTTCGCTAACAAACCAATTCTGGTTACAGGCGGGGCCGGTTTCCTGGGAGGCTATCTTGTAGCCAGGCTCGAAGAGCTTGGCAGCACGGTTGTAACACTCGACCGCCAGAAGCCAGCGCCGGAAAACCAGAATCAACTAGTTCAAGATTCCATCGAACACGCAATCAACTTAATCGCGCTCGAGGATTTTCAGTACATCTTCCATCTGGCGGGGAATTCGTCCGTGCCGTCGTCGGTAGAGAATCCATTGATGGATCTAAATGCCAACATCCACTCGACATTCGCCTTGCTTGAGGCAATAAAGCGAGCTTCAAGAAAACCGAAACTGGTCAACGTGTCGTCAGCAGCAGTCTACGGACAACCGGAGCAGTTGCCGATTAAAGAGAACGCCCAGCTGATGCCAATTTCTCCGTACGGCGTATCAAAACTGACCGCAGAGCGGTACGTTGCTGCATACACGAAGTGCTACGGACTCCAGGCCGCAAGCGTCCGTCCATTTTCCATTTATGGTCCGGGGCAAAGAAAACAAGTCGTATTCGATCTTCTGGAAAAAATTCGCGAATCACCGGCGCAAATAAACTTGTTCGGCGACGGAAAGCAAGAACGAGACTTTATTTTCGTTACCGATGCCATTGAAGCGTTGTTGCTGGTCGCCGTACATTCACCCGGCGGAGGCGAATGCATAAACGTCGCTACCGGAACGGCTACCAGCATTCAAGAAGTATTCCAAACTGTTTGTCGCATTCGTGGATTGCACACTCGTTTAATCACATCAAAGGCGCGCATCGGAGACCCCGATCGGTGGCAGGCGGATATAAGCAAACTAAAGGCATTGGGCTTTGAGTCATCCGTTGACATTGAAGAGGGCCTGCAGCGTGTTTGTGCCTGGCACAGCTCACTTTATGCTAAGCGCAGTGCGGAGAAGCCAGTTTGAAAATAGCACTCACCGGTTGGGACATTGGAATAAACTGGATAGGAGGAAGATATTACTTCCAAAATCTACTGCAGTCTTTGTGTCGTCTCGATGAATCGTGCAAGCCAAAATTGACTTTAGTGGCACAGAGCGAACTTGAACCATCAGACACCGCATTCTTTAACTCGATCAACGCCACCATTGTGCAGTGGAGAGAACCGGGAATCAGCAAGTTCATAGGCAAATTGAAAAGCAGAATTGGCATATTCTCGTTTTTAGAGTCCGGTCCAGCCACTTATCTCAACTCAAACAGGTTCGACGTTGTCTTCAGTCCATCGCCACCGGTGCCGGGCTGCAAAGTTCCGTGCATAACATGGATAGCAGATTTTCAGCATGTACATTTACCCGACATGTTTACCTCCGCAGAGTTACAGGCCAGGGATGAGTCCTTCCAAAGAGCGGCTCGAACTGCCAGCTGCATTCTACTGAGCAGTAATAGTGCTCTGACAGACTTTGTCGCTTTTGCACCACAGTGGCAACACAAAGCACAAGTAATGCACTTTTCGGCAGACATTCCACCCGATGTCTACAAACGAAACCCGCGCGAGATCGCCTTGAAGTACAAACTTCCCGAACGTTTCCTTTATCTGCCGAATCAATTTTGGAAGCACAAAAACCATTTGGTAGTGGTCGAGTCTTTGCGGTTGCTCAAAGCTGCAGGAAAGAAGGTTACTGTGGTCTGCACAGGACATCCAAGCGACTATCGCAATCCTGAATTCTTCTCAAGTTTGCTTGGCGAAATATCGCAGAAAGGAGTACGCGAAAGTTTTTTGCTCCTTGGGCTGGTGCCCAGAGCAGATGCTTATGATCTGATGCGGCAGTCGATTGCCATTATCCAACCATCTTTGTTCGAGGGCTGGAGTTCAACTGTTGAAGAAGCAAAATCAATCGGAAAACGAGTAGCGCTCTCCGATATACCGGTGCACCGCGAACAAGATCCTCCGGCTTCGATTTTTTTCAATCCCTCTGACTCCGAAGGGTTGGCCGCCATACTTGATGAACTGAATGAATCAATCTCACCGGGACCGGACCTCGAGCTAGAAGAGGCTGCTCGAGCAGTTCTCCCCTCACGTATTCAACAACAATCAGCCCGCTTCATGGAAATAGCGAATTACGCAAGCGCGCAGTTCATCGGATAATTACAGGCAGGAGATTATGATGTTCGGCCGTTCACTAATTCGAAAACTGAAAACGATAATACGCAGGCAAGAAAGCCGGCAACCGGAGTTCAAACAGTTCATTAAGAAGGCGGAAAACACACTCTTGTTGCCGGAATTTCACCTGGATGTCCGACAGCCGCCATATGAGGATCGATTTTCGGTCGGCAAAGAATGTGTTCTAGGCTGCAATGTCTATTTGGAGCGAACGGAAGGAACAGTCACCATTGGTGACCGAACGCACATCGGCCCTGGCAGCACGCTTGTTTGCGCAACCGGAATCACAATAGGAAACGACGTCTTGATTTCCTGGGGAGTGACAATCGTCGACCATGACTCGCATTCATTGTCCTGGGAGAAGCGGGCACTCGATGCACAACGCTGGAGAGAAGGATTGCAGGCCGGTAGCTTTGCGTTAGCAGCGGCGTCCAAAGACTGGACGGTTGTCCCTGCGGCGCCGGTGTTCATCGGGGACAAAGCTTGGCTGGGTTTCAACGTAACCGTCCTGAAAGGCGTTAACATTGGCGAAGGAGCAGTCGTGGCAACCGGTTCGATCGTAACGCGCGACGTGCCTGCATGGTCGTTAGTCGGAGGAAACCCTGCTAAAGTGATCAAGGATCTACCTCGGTAACAAAGGCCCCCCTCTCCATGACTAGCTTATCCTGGGAACAAGCTGTTGAATGGTTGCGCAATCAGCCGGATCAACGAGAACTTACTGAAGCATGCTATTTTGATGATCCGGCAGCCCTGGCAGCCGAACGTTTCTACCAAAGCCAGGAGTGGCAAAGCACTCGATCATTGCTTCCGCGGACAAAGGGCAAAGCACTCGATCTTGGGGCCGGGCGAGGAATAAGCAGTTACGCCTTAGCGCGCGATCAATGGAACGTAACAGCATTAGAACCAGACCCGAGCACGCTGGTAGGAGCCGGAGCAATTAAACAGCTGTTCGCAGAAACAGGTCTTGAGGCGAAACTTGTAACCGTACCGGCAGAAACGCTGCCCTTTTCGGAGGGCTCCTTCGATCTTGTATATGGTCGGCAGGTGCTGCACCACGCCCACGACTTGCACAAGCTTTGCTCCGAATCACATCGAGTTTTGACAAACGAGGGAACATTCGTTGCTGTTCGAGAACACGTCATCAGTAAGGCGGATGACTTGCAAGCATTCCTGGACAATCACCCGCTTCATCGCTTCTATGGCGGAGAGAATGCCTACACACTGGCTCAATACAAAGAATCACTGGATTCTGCCGGCTTCAAGATAACGTTAATCCTGGGTCCATGGGAAAGCGTCATCAACTACTTTCCAATGACTTTCGAAGAGTGTCTGAACCAGTGTATCTCGCCACTGAGAAAATTCTGCGGTACCAAACTTGCAATGAGGCTTGCATCCGGCAAATCGCCACAGGCAGAGATGATTCGCAGATTACTCGCAAAAAAGCGGACCGCGATGGATAACACCCCCGGACGCCTTTACAGTTTCATCTGCAGGAAGAAACAAAAATAGATCACCGCTGCGGTTCGCCCTGCTGGCGACGCTCAATCACCCATTGCATCGACGGGTAAATGTAGCCAGCCCGCTCATCAGCACGCAGCTTGCCCGGCGTATGCGCGCGAACTAACCGCAACGCGACGACTTGGTCTTCTTGAAAGATTATCTTTATGAACGGAACATCGGCGACAACAGAAACAAACAATTCGGACTCATTCAGTAAGAATGGCGGAATGACACACCGACTGGAGTATTCCCCGGGAAGTCTCTCGGTTGTTTCGTTGCGATTGGTATCGGTACTGTGAAGCAAAACCATGCCTTCAGTTGTTGTTAGCTGAAGGCTAATACAAAGATTCTGCACTTTCCTGAGCACAATGTAGCTTACTTCGATATAGAACGATTCATTAACTTCAAAACTGTTATCCAACCTTCCATCTTCGGAACACAAACGAACACCGGTAAGCCTTACGTCTTCGTCACCAGGCCGATCGCCTTCACTCCAACTTTTCTGACCAAACCCGGCCGTGCCACTTTGAAGATATGCGGCCACCACATCATGAGGAGGACCGATCAGTCGTACTTGTCCGCCGTCGATCCAAGCAACACGATGCGATAACTGGGTTATGGCCGCTAGATTGTGACTAACGAACAAAATCGTACGCCCGCCCCTGACGACACTGCTCATCTTACCGAGACACTTTCGCTGAAACTCAGCATCGCCCACAGCAAGAACCTCATCAATCAACAGTATCTCCGGTTCAAGGTGCGCAGCTACAGCAAAAGCTAAACGCACGTGCATTCCACTGGAATAGTGCTTGATTGGCGTATCAATGAACCGCTCTATCTCCGAGAAAGCGACAATGTCATCATACTTACGCGCGACCTCCATCTTACTCATACCAAGAATGGCACCATTGAGAAATATGTTTTCCTTACCACTCAGTTCCGGATGAAAGCCAGTGCCTACCTCAAGGAGACTGCCGACTCTGCCATTCATCTTCACCATGCCATGCGACGGTTCGGTAATACGCGACAAAATTTTCAGCAATGTGCTCTTGCCTGCACCATTGCGACCAATGATTCCAAAAACTTCGCCAGCCTCAACGGTAAACGAGACCTCCTTCAAAGCCCAGAGGATTTCCTCTACCTTGTCCTCGCGCCGCCCGCGGAACAGCCCGCTCAATGAATCTCTCAGCGTGTTGTACTTAGTTTCACCAAGTCGATATCGCTTACCTAGATTCTCAACCTCTACGGCGATTTCTTTCATTCTAAACCGATTGCCTCACCGATACTCTAAATGCTATCCGCAATTGTGCTCTCAACCTTGCGGAAATAGAGGAGACCACTAACCAATAGAAAAGCAACGGCTCCAACGGAGACTGCCAACAAAAGTCCAGGGGGCTCAGCAATACCTAAGAGGCACCACCTGAAGCCCTCTACAACACCGACCATCGGATTGAGCCCGTACAAAGTTCGCCACTGCGCAGGGACCATACTGCTGGGATAGACGACAGGGCTTGCAAACAGCCACAACTGAATAAGGAACGGTAATGTGTACCTGAAATCGCGGTATTGCGCGTTCAATGCCGAAAGCCACAGACCGACGGAGAATGCTGTCAGTACAGCCAGTAGCACAAAGAATGGTAACGCCAAAATTTGTATGCCTGGCCAAATTCTGAAGTACGCCATCAGCACCAGCAGGACCAAAAATGCGATGCCGAAATCGACCAACGCGGAGAATATCGATGCCATGGGAATAATCAATCGCGGAAAATATACTTTCGTTATCAGATTTCGATTCGCCACTAAGCTCGCTGAGCATTCGGCCAATGAGTTAGCGAATAATTGCCAGGGCAACAATGCCGTGTAACTAAATACCGGGTACGGCACACCATCGGACGGCATTTTGGCCAGATGTCCAAAAAAAATGCTGAAAACAATCATCGAAAAGACGGGCTGGATTATGGCCCAACTCGCCCCTAGGAACGTCTGCTTGTATCTCACTTTGAGGTCGCGCCAGACCATAAAATAGAGAAGATTTCTATAGTCCCAAAGCTCTTTGATATTAACAGCGGCACGCCCCTCGCTTGGCTTAAGAATTAAGGTCATCGAGCCTCCGCAAAAGCATCGTTGTATTCTAACCCCAATCACCCCGGCGGTCCGAATGATGCAACATTCAAGTAGCTGGCTAAGCGCCGGCAAACAAAATTTTTCCAATAAGTCCGCGAATTACTTTGTTGTTCACGGGGTGGCAGAAGCTGCAAGCTCCGCCTCCGAGTGGCCGCTGGATGCGGTCAGATCTGCTTCGGCATTCTCGTTCAGGAAAAGGTGCATCGGTTGCGGACTTGATGCCGGCATTTCGTGAGGAGGGATAAATGCCGACGGCTTCGGCGGGGACGGCTTCTTCTGTCGCTCTTCTTGCTCAGCATCTTCCAAATCTTCTCTGATCTGATTAATTACCGAAGAGATCGGCTTTTTCACAGCCGACATGCGCAACCCCCAGAACATGCGAAAATCCATTCCCGCCAAGCCCGGAGTTCCGTTCGAGTGAAAGTTGTAAATCGGCTCGGCCCTCACAAAGGCTTGCAAGCCCGGGATAGAAGGCAGAACTCGCCTGGAAATTTCAAAATCTAAGATGATGCTATAGCTATCCTTATTGATTACAGCGTTCTGGCGAAACGGTTCTCTAAAGGACTGAAAGAAAGTACCGGAAGCAAGGAAGACCCAACCGCGACGCTGATATACAGAACCTATGGTATAGAACGGATCAATTTCTCTAGTTGGTGCTCGAAACGGTTTGCGCCCGCGCAGCTGCAATATCCCGCTGGCGTATGTCACCCAAGAGGGAGTGACAACATAGCTTAAAGTAGCAGCGGGAAGGAAATCGAACTGAGGCAATTGATGCAGCGTTAGGAGTTCGCGCGCCTGTAAATCCACCAGGAGGTTGGCTCTGGAAGACAATCTGAAATCGTGTTGCACGAATCCACCAAGCGATTGCACAAGCGTATTCAGTTGAGTGTTGTGCGAAAGTTGGTCCCTGATACAGAAGTAGTTGCCGCCGACACGAGTACTAGGCGTCAGAGCCCAGCCAACAGTAATGTTGGGCAGAGCACGAAACACGACGTCATCGTTGTTGACAAGCCCGAGTAAGTTGTAGAACTGGGACTGTTGAAATACGTTTAGCTGCCTGAATATTGGCGGAGGCGGAAAGCTCGTTCTTAATAATTTGCGTTTTGTCGGAAACTGAAACGGATTGGTCTCGTAACGGAACGATGTTTCAATGGTGCCAGTTGCATAAAGTTTTGCCGGCAGTTTCTGCAACATCTTGGTCTGCAAATTCTCGAAAACAGTACGCTGGCGAAGCTCAACTACTGACGGCAGCGCATCGGTAGGCAGCACCGTTGAAGGCATACCGGTGGTGCTGGGGACCGTTACGTTCCTGATGGCATTGTTTGTCGGCGTCGTTGATGGTGTCGTTGGTGGTGTCACCTGCGCCTGCGCGGGCATCGACAGTCCGGTGCCCAGAATAGCGGCAAGAAGTGATGGATTCCTTAAACGCACGCGACGCAGCCTTTCTACCGTGGACCGATGAACCCATTGTATATCAAATAACTTCCGTGTCACCCTTTTCAACATCAAGAGCGCACTCCGACTCACATCGTTCACAACACGTTGTCGTTCTAAAATTGTCATGATATTCATCGCTAAAACACTGACGGTAAGCCGAGCGGTCCGGCATTATTCTGGGTCAAGGTAGTACTAGTCTGGGCCGGCTGACTCTTGTCAACAATTCGGCGGCTGGCATACAAAATCAAGAAGGCGGAAGCAAATGCTCCCACGATGGTCAACGTGCGAGGGGCAGTCTTCTTGACGATGCTTTCTTTCACTTCGACAACGTCGCCACTCACAAGTGGTTTTCGGCCTACATAATCAAAATGTTTCATGGAGCGACCAATCGAGACCTTAGAGGTAATCGTTCGACCATCGGTAAGTTTTCTGCTGAGCCATACTTTTCTTGTCACGGCAGTTTCGGTGAATCCGCCGGCTCGAGAAACAATTGAAAGTACATCATCTTGTGGTGCAAGTTCATAGATCCCCGGCACTCTAACGGCACCAAAGACTTTAATCACACGACTTTGGCTTGCCACCATCCCCAAATCTTCTGCTTTGAAAGGCACAGTTCCCTTCGGCACTATCACAACGTCATCAGGCTTCAAAACGACGTCGTTGGAGGCATCTCCATCAACGAGCAGCCCAAACAGATTAACTTCCATTGGTGGCTGACCCTTACGACGAACTTGCACGCGTTTAATATCGGCAGTCTCTTTTACGCCACCAGCTAGCTGCAACGCTGTTATGCACGTCAAAGTAGTCGGCGCCAGCACGCGCGCACTGTCGCTGTACCGCGTGCGTCCAGTCTGTGTTGGCGCAGCAGGTGCGCTTCCTGCTCCGATAGCCGCACCGATGCCGGCGGCAACAGGCGAAAACGGCAACAAATAATCCAGAACTTGACTCCTGGTTTTGGGCGTCGGTGCAGTCTGGCCACTCGGTCCGGAAAACGGCACCGCACTTAGAAGAGTTTGTCCGGGGCCTTCGCCGCGATCCTTATCGCCTCTGTATCGACCGGGGTTCATAACCTCGCCTAGGACATAAACTTCAACCGGGCGAGTTTGAGAAATTCCCAGAATAAATTCAGGATCTTTTGCAATCGCCTGATATCTGACCCGAACTTCTTCCGTAAGAGACCGCAATGTTTTTCCGCGTGCCTTCACCAAGCCGACCGGATAAAGACTGACTGTACCGTCCGGTAGAACCATTGACGAAGAAGTAACAGGGCGGCCGTCAATGGATGAGGTGACGTCGGTAATGGAAATAACGTCTCCCGGACCAAGGGTATACTCGTCCGAGTTAACATCAAGCGTCGGGCTTCCTTCCGGCAAGGCCGGCTTGAGGTCAACGGATGGTAATTGCGGCTGAGCGCATACCGGCGCATGCGTTGCAACCAAGAATGTCACCAGCATGCTCACGCTGCCGACTCGAAATCTGAGTCGGCCGGAAGCCGAACCTCTTTGGTGTACCAATCGTGCGGTGCGCCTTCTCATTGAGTCGTGCTCGTGGCCGCCGATGCCGTAGGTGTTGTGGTATTTGTCGTTGAAGTAGTATTACCGGTAGTACCAGTGGTAGTCGTGGCAGTAGTCGGTTGGCTTTGGTCAACAATGATCCGGCTGAAGTAAAGAATGAAGAATGCCGACAAGAACGCACCAGCGACAGTCGCCACACGTGGCGCAGCCTTGAGTACTATGGAATCTCGCACAACAACAACATCGCCTGGCATCACCGGTAGTCGGCCAGTAGACTTTCCATCACGCACGGATCTTTTGATCGCGAGCTTAAAAGTCTCCACCTTGCCGGTACGGTCCTGCCGACTGAGCGTAACGTGCGACTTCACCGCCGTTTCCGTAAAGCCGCCGGCCCGCGAAATGATCGATATCAAGTCGTCACGCGGGGTCAACTCATAGATGCCGGGACTCTTGACGGCGCCAAAAATGCGAACGGCGCGCTTCCTATTGGCCGCAGCCCCCAACAATTCAGCATCAAACGCGGCGCCGCCTTTGCGAACCATAATTACATCGCCGGCGCGCAGCACGAAATCCTGGGTCGAATCCCCCTCTGCAACCATGGACCACAAATCAACGCTCTTGTCGACCATGCCGGGTCTGCGCACTATGATATTTCGAATGTCGGCATTTTCTCGCACGCCACCGGCCATTTGCAACGCAGTCAGTACAGTTAGCGATCCTTGAGGAAAGGCTCTTACAGGCGAAGCGCCGGCGCCGAGAGAGGTCAATGGTCCACCGGTATACCGACCGGGCAATGGAATGGTGGGCAAGTTGGTCTGAGACATGGCGGTCTGGCGTTCGCGCGCGCCGCGATCCGCTTCGACCGTGTAAAGACCGGGGCTAACCACATTGCCAAGAACATACACTTCGATTGGTCTCATTCGCGACAGCGAAATAACAATCCCAGGATTAAGAATTAGGTCGCTAGCTTTCTGACGCACTTCATCATTGAGCTGCTTAATAGTCTTGCCCTTCGCCGTTACGACCCCGACCGGGTAGATGCTAGCGGTGCCGTCCGGCAATATGGGCACAACTGTTGTGAACGGGCCGGCATCCGTTGCCATGGATGGGTCCATTACCGAGATTTCATCACCTGGCTGCAACAAATACTCATCCTCCACGGACCCGGCCAACAATGCTGCAGGTGCACCGGCCGCGGTACTAGGAGCCGCAGCGCTTTCGGACGGAGGCAAGAGACGTTGAACAGGCGGCTGACTTTCAAGCACGGGTTGCGCCAGCCCGGGACCACCGACGAAAAACGAAGTAATAATTAGAGCTAGCAACCGCCTCAATGCACATAACGCGTCGTGGCTGTTGCTCATTCCACTTGAAATCACCGAACTAATCAACCTACTAAATCTTCCGCAGGTCCAATTATTCGTTGATTTGCCACTACTGTCAATCGTATAGCGCAAGTACACCGGCAGCCATTGGCGCCAAGTCAGTCGGGAGGTTCGCTGAAACGCCGCGGCAACCTCAAGACAAACATTTCTGCGCACACTTGGCGGCAAGTGACAGACGGCACCTTTCACTCGATCGACAGACACCTTGGCAATTTCGGTTTCTATAAACCCGGGTAGAAAGTGGGTTGTTAAAATACCGCACCTCTTCAGTTCCATGTTCGTCGATTTAAGTGAAGCCGTTCTCGGACAAAATTCGCTCGGCTGATCGTTATTCAATGGTACGCAAGGAATAATGTCACTACGTAAGTCGGTCCATGTGACTTGCAAAACCGGTAATCATCTCGCTTCGCAGGCGGCGACCGCCCTAAAATTCCAACATGCTAGTATATCGAAATTCGAGGAGACTCAAAAGCCGCAGAGGTCGCCAGTGATCATCCATTCTTTCCCAGGCTGTAATCCCAATGTCATACAGTCGTTGAAGGCAATGGAAGAAGCGAACATGCTCGATTCATTTCACACAACGCTAGCTTTCCATGCCGATGACTTGTTACTGAAACTCGCTCCCTCCGATTTACGTAAACAACTTCTTCGACGAACCTTTCCATGCTCGAAAGACAAGATTCGATTGTATCCGTGGCGCGAAACCGGCCGTCTAATTGCGCAGCGCGCAAACTGGAACCAGCTGCTGACTCCGGAGCGTGGCATTTTTTCATTGGAGAAAATAGGCAAAGAACTCGATTTCGGTATCGCTCAGTACATGGCACGCGAGGCAGGGCGGCGCAGTCAGCAACAAGATAAATTGACCGGAGTTTACGGCTATGAGGATCTATGCAAGGACTCATTTACCATGGCCAACAAACTAGGCATCGCGTCGATATACGAGCTTTGCACAGCCTATTGGACAACAGTGAAAGCTATCGTAACGTCCGAATGCGAACGGCTTCCCGAGTGGGCATTCACCATGGATTTGTCCAATTTTTCCGAAAGCAAAACCGAGCGAAAGACCGAAGAACTCGAACGTGCGGATCTAATCCTTTGCATAAGCAATTTCGTCTTTAAATCACTACCACCACACATAACCGTGTCTAAAAAATGCCGCGTTGTCGAGTTCGGGTGCCCCCCGAGCCCCTGGATTCGGGATCACGGTCAGCCAAACAAAAAAATGCGCATTCTATTTGTAGGGTGGCTCTCGCAACGCAAAGGACTGGCAGATTTATTAACAGCGATGCGAATTTTGAATCGATCCGACGTCGAACTGATTGTCTTAGGACAACCGACGGCGCCACTCTCGTTCTACAAGCAATTTTTCGATTTCCAATTCGTGCCGCCATGCGCTCACGACGAAGTGCTTCGGACTATGGCTCAATGCGATGTTTTTGTCTTTCCCGCCCTGTGCGAAGGACGCGGACATGCCCAGCTCGAAGCACTTAGCTGCGGGTTACCTGTAATTAGCACACTGAATGCAACCGCGGACGACTTCATCGAGGAGGGGAAAAATGGATTCATCGTTCCAATTCAATCCCCGCACGCAATCGCAGAAAAACTGGATTGGCTTGCCTCACATCCGTCCGAACGAGCTCAGATGGGCGCAGCGGCGAAACTGACAGCAGACGGAATCACGTGGCACCGCTACCGAACACAACTGATAGCAGCTCTAAAATCCGCAACAGAACACAACTAACAGAACTTACTCTGCATGTCGTGCTTTCAAGAACGGCCTTTCCACAATCAAATGCAGTAAGTATGCCACCACACAAGCAAGCACCACGCAAGGTATAAGATAACCGCTCGATACCGGCAGCGTTCCGCCGGGAAAGACATACACTCGCAAAAGTGCAGATAGAAGACAGAAGACGGGCACATGGGTTAAGTAAAGGCTGTAGGAAAAATCGCCTAGCCATTTCGCTTTCCCGAGGACATTCTTCAAAAAGTTGTCGCCGCGAAGCTGTAGCAGAAATGCAACTAGTCCCGTAAACCCGATCGAACAAAGAACGTCACGCCAAATCCCCTGGACAAATAGGAAGGTCGGAATGAGAACAATGCTGGCGAAGGCAACATGGCTGAGCTTGATTGGCACCCGCAGGCAATAAACATCAGCCAGAAAAGCACCGCACCACCAGCAAACGAACATCGACGCAATCGCCTTGCTAAGCGGCTCAGTCCATCCCGGTGCAAATGAAATCGCAAACAACAGAGCGCTCACCGCAGCGGGCAGCCAGACGCTTCTTTTGGATAAGAGCGCAAATGCCGGATAGATCACGTAGAACCACCCTTCGTACGAAAGCGACCACAATGGCCCGTCGCTGCCCCAAACCGGCGCGCGAAGCGAACCTGCAAACAGCAGATTTCCAATCAATGTAGGAATGCTATAACTGAGCGAAGGTTGATTCGTGAAGGCAGCGACAGTTTGATATGGCGCCGGATTTACCCGATTGCCAAAGTAATCGCAAATACTTGTCACAATCAGACAAGCAATCAACGGAGGATAAATTCGCCGGACTCGCCGCTTCGCGTATACAAGCCAAGAATCATTGGACTGGTCCTTGTGCGAATACTTAGACGCGAGGCGCAAATGAATCAAAAAGCCGGAAAGAACAAAGAAGTACATTACGGCTTCGTGTCCATAGCGAAAGAGCGAAAAAAAATACATGGCACCACTATCGATGACACTGTAGACTTCGGGGTGACGTAAGTATCCGTCGGCGTAGCCTTCCCAAAGCAGCCATCGAGCATGACCGACCATAACGTAAAATGCCGCCAATCCACGCAGCCCGTCCATAAAGCGTAGATTTCGCGACGGCTTGACTTTATCGTTATCCTGCATCTAACGACCGCACTACCTGCCGCCCCTCAACCGAATCGCCGCCATGGTAAAACCGGTAAACATCCAACCGTAGTAAACGCAAGTTGCATTGCTAGTCATTTGACCGACCGGAAGCACCTGAAGAACGAAGCTCACAAGCAGCACCGGTAGCAAATTCGACGACCGAATCGACGCCTGAACGCTGCCAACGGCCAGCTTATAAGACAGCGCCCATCGATAAATCAGGTAAGCCAGCCCAAGCAAACCAGTTTCCCAAATCACGCGAGGAAGCTCATATTCGTGCGGACAAGAAGCCCCGGCCAAAGCCTGACCACCGCCGGATCCCAATCCCAATCCCGCGCCAAGAATATCGCCAAGCCCCAATACATACATAGCCGCATGAAACTGCTGGAACAAACGCCCGAGAGAAGATTCATCTTGTTCGGTAGTAACAATGCGGTGAGTCATCGCTTGCATTGAGTTGGCAAAAAAAGTAGCATACATTATGGCACCGAGGGCGCACGCTATAAATGGAAGCATCAGCGCCCGCCTCTTTAAACGCGGATCGCGCAGCAGCCAGTACCCTGGCACACAAGCTGCCAAATTGAATGCGACAAACAGGAAAACCCCACGGTTACCGTCTAGCAACACGTTCATCAGACCGCAAATACTATAGAAAGCTAGCATACGGAGACTCATGCTTCGTTGCGCCGCCGGAATCAACCACAAAGCAAAAATCAACGGCACGGTACTTGCGGTAAAGATTTCGTGTCCATAAGTAAACGAAAAGGTGCCGGAGGCTCTGGCAATTCCTTCGCCTTCTCCATACGCGAAGATGACACCTTCTGCAACGGTGGCGTTAATCGGGTGGGTCACCGGCAACCTTGATTGAATCACACATAACACGCCATTTATCGCCACCATAATCATGCTCTGCTTGATCATGGTTTTCAAATCGCGTCCCGTAAAGCAACTGCCAATGACGAAAGCCAGCGGTAGCACCAGGAAATACTGCCTCCAGCCGTAGGCAATACAAGCCGGCGAAAGCGACAGCCCGATGAAATGCATCGCCCCAAGGAACAGGAATATTGCAGCCAGAAAAAAACCGGTGCGCAGAAAGATCGAATCCATGGGAAAGATTTGGCTTCGCGCAGCAAAGTAGTAGATCAACAGTACAAACGGATCCTTTAAAAACAGTAGCGGTTTCGACAAGCCCGGTGCGAACCACTTTCTCACGGCCCCCTCCAAGACCAAAATCCAGAGGATTGTTAATACAAGAATGACGATCTTGCGCCTGTCTTCCTCTCGATCAATTTCGGCAAAACCGTATGCCCCAAGTTCTTGTGTCATGACACCCCGCAGGGTCTCGGGCGAACAGGACGGCACTGATTACCGATGAAAGCTACCGGCTCGACGGTACATCGCCCCGGCTCAGCAAAGTCGAGGTTGTAAATGTTGGCGCGATTACCTATGCAGCTACTTTCGTGCATAATTAACTTCACGGAACCTCAATGCGAGCTCTAAGGATGCAAACTGACCGAACCATTGATCTGAGCCCCCAAAAGGTCGAGGAAGATTTGGTCGCTAAGGGGTCTTGCGGACTTGTGCCGCTGATGCTTAAAAGTTCGACGCGGCTCCAAATTTTACGATCCTCCCCGACCACGCAAAACCTTTCCAGCTAGAAACTATCTTCGCATGAAAAAGCCCACACGAGTTTGCGTAATTTTGCCGAGACTGCCACCATGCGCCGATGGTCTTGGCGACTACACAATCCAGATTTGGCGTCATTTCCATAATCAGCAAGAACAAGCATCAACCTCACTGGACAAAGACGAGGGTTGGCACTTCTTAACGGCGGACGGCACCAAGGACAGCGAGAAGCATTTTCCCCTGGCTTCTATAAGACAACTTCCCGGCCAGGCCATTGAGTTAGCCAACGAACTTGAAGCGACTGACACAGTATTGCTACAGTTCAGCGGCTACGGATACGATCGAAACGCACTGCCGTTCTTCTTGAAAAATGGTCTTGAGCGGTGGTTGAAAACGGGCAGCAATAGACGACTAGTCACCATGTTTCACGAACTCTATGCATTTGGTCCGCCATGGAAAAAAGCGTTTTGGTTGTCACCGGCACAACGACGACTGACAAAGGAACTATGCCAGCTTTCGGACGTTTCAGTCACCAGTAACCACGACTACCTGGAAAAATTGCAAGAGTCCGCGCACAACCGTGACATAAGACTAATTCCAATCGGAACAAATTTCTCCGGAACAAAGATCTTGCCCAAAGACTGGACGAGGCTGTGCATTTTCGGCAAACAGCGATTGGATTCCCTAACGCTCCACGGCCAATTGATCACTTACCTTGCCAAACAAAACTTGATTCGCACCGTGGTCCTCTGCGGCGAACAAGATACACCGGCCAACCGAGCGCAAGAGCTCGACTTACTAAAGCGATACGGCCCGAAAATTAAAATCGAAGAAGTCTACGACCTACCGATTGACAACGTGCCGGACACAGTGGCTCGATGCGGATTTTCAATCACCAATGTTAACTCTGACCTGCTGGCGAAATCGACTAGATTCCAGTTGGCTTGTGCACTGGGCCAAGTAACTCTTTCTTTGAAGGGCCGTTATACCTGCTTACCGCTATTGGATTCAGTGTCTCTGCTTGAGTACGAGCGTTCAAGCATGGAAAATCTGCGTACCAAACTCACCAGTACGGCAATGCTCGAAAGCATCGCGAAGGAAGCTCGCCGTTTATCTGAAACGGAATTCTCCTGGAAGCATAACGCCGCAAAGTGGCGCGAAATCATCCAGTAGATTTACTATTTGATTGAATTGAACTGATAGCCACCATGTCCGGCAGTTGCTAACGTCAGTACCGCAGCCATTTTCACCACTTTGTCGCGAATACGACGACATTCGCTATCCTGTGAGATAGCAACCGATCGCAGAAGCGGAATTTGATACAACGCGGTTTGTAGCGAAACATCAGCAGTTATCAAATTACGTCCACCACCGAAGGCATTGATTTTGACTTCGCGGCGAGCAAGCTGGTGTCGCTTGAGAACCTCCAAGGGTTTTGAACCTTTTTCGGCAACCACTACCTGGTGACCGCTAGCAAGCTCAATGCGCGATCCATCAACAGTGACGCGAACATCCTTGATACCGTTTTCCCACAAATTGATTACCGATGCATAACCAGTCTTGTTAGCCGATATCATAACCATGGCACCGCGACCAACTTGAACACTCATGTCATTAATGGTGAGCGTGGTCTGCTTGTCGGCACAATAGAGGAAGTCGCCATCGACAACACGAATGTTGCCGGATTGCTCCACTTCCACCATACCGTTAGTGCTGCTCTTAAGGCTTCCGTTGGGGCATTGTCGGCTTTCGAATCTACGTGTAGCGGACAGAACCGTTTTGCTCGGTGCCGGAGAACCTTGAACAGCGGCAGGCTTCGGCGCGTTGACCGGAACGGTGTAAGCGACGGGAGACAATGGTGCATTGTCTTTTTGCGGCACCGAACCAACCGGCTTGCGATTAGCCGGGATGGCCGATGCTTCAATCTCGCGCATTTTCTTTTGAATTCGCTGAACGTCGCGGTCACGTGAATCCGTGACAAAGCAGTCGCCCGTTCCCCTGTAAAGGAACTTCTTCTTGTCTTTAATTTCGCGTGTTTGCGCAACCAGGGTATTGTCGTTAAAGGCCAGCGTCAAATTGGCACCGATGGCAGATTCACTGACACCATTAATCGGAATCAATTCTTCCTCTTCAGAAGCAAGGACCAAATTGGTGTTGGGGTTTATCGCGATTACCTTTTGGGCGGTTTCCGACTGTCCGTCGAACAATGACACGCTAGCGGCGGATCCTTCCAGAGAAGCTACCGCCAGAGAGCCATTGCTGCGGCGTTCAATAACCACGGTAGCGTTCTTGGGAACATCGACTGCTTGCAATGGCTTCCCGGGGCATTGCACAACTACGTTGCAAGAAGCCTCGCTGGTGCAGACCATGATGCGGCCGGAATCTAACTTGATCGCCATGCGGTTGGCTTTTTCATCCACCGCTGTCGGGGTCAGAACGGACATCTGTGTTTCATCAAAGGTCACCAACATCGGCGGCTCTTTGACGTGCTTGAACTTCTGATTCTCCGGCGGGTGCATCTCAACGATGGCACAGGGATTGAGCACTACGGTTTGGGTATTGGTGCCGCTGTTAGGAGCCAATGACAACGGTTGCTGCTCAGCAGGAACCGGCACCGTTTGGGTTGTTGTCGGGTTCGCCTGCGCGGTGGTTGTGTCCGTTTGCAAAACAGTAGTCGTCGGAGGCGGGTCCCCGCCCGGTGGTGGTGGCGGCGGTGGCGGTGGCGGTGGCGGTGGCGGTGGCGGTGGCGGTGGCGGCGGTGGCGGTGGCGGTGGTGGCGGTGGAGCTGGAACCGTGGTCGCCAAATTGCCGAAAACGGCACCCAAAACTTCGATTTCACCGGCATAGGACGCGCCACCAACGTACACAACGCCACCGGCGGCCGTTAGCGAGCCATTACCAACCAGGAGTCCGGGAGTCGCACCGCCATTTTCATCAATGATCACGGCACCATTGCCGGTAACAAGAATTGTTCCACCACCGGTAAAGCTGCCTGCAGCTTGTCCTAAAGTGGTAACCGGAGCCCCCGGCACCAGCTGAATAGTTCCATCTAATGCAGCGACTTCCAATGTCGGTCGATAAGCAGACAGATAGGATACTAGTCCTCCAGGCGGTGCGGTGTTCACGGACAGTTCCACACCACCGCCGTTGACCAGGCCATTGACGCCGTTAATGAACTGACCATTGGACGTTACAGTCGCACCCGCCTGTACCGATATTGAATGAGTGAAAGGATCAGCCGGAGGAGAAGTCTGTACGTTCGAAACGTTCAAGACGACGTAACCGCCGTTTGCTGTAACGTTCCCATTTACAACAATACCAGTCTGATTATTGGCAAAGGGGCCCGGTCCGAAGATTCCACTGTATACGGATATGCCGCCAAGATTCGAAAACCCGCCATTGCTGGTGAGATTACCGATGGTCATTCGTCCATTGGAACCCAGGGCAAGCAAACCACCATTCATGGTGATTCCGTTGAACGCGGATGCGTTCGTGCTAAACGACGAAATCTGAGCCAGGAAGAAAGCTGAGTTAGGAACCGTCAGATTGATAGTTCCGCCAACGTTATTGAAGGTATTCGCCCCAAGATCGATATCGCCGGCACTATTGACGACCAGGTTGGTGGAATTCAAGTTCGTAAAGCCGGTGCCAGCCGCTCGCAAATCTGTTATTTCGCCGCCGGATCCGTTGAAGTTCAACGTAAGTGCGCCACCAGGCATAGTGACGGTGTTACCGCGAATTGCGGTGCTCACGAGGAAGGGCGTGCCTACCGAACCGGCGCTAGTGAAGTTCATAGTCCCGTTTTGAAAAACTATTGAATTGGCGCCGAAAATTACAGGTGTGGTGGAGTTGACTATGTTGCCGGCCGTGAACACAATCGAACTGGTCGGAGCAGTGACATTTAGAGAACCGGCGCCGGTGCTGGTCAGAGCATTGTCGCCCAGTACCAGGGAGCCGGCATTATTAGTCACGGTCTTAGTCGAATTCGAACTCAAGCTAAGCTGTGTTCCAGTGGTGCCCAGGGTGCCGCCACCCTGATACGTGACATCGATAGTCCCCCCCGCACTCAAACTAGCAGTATTACCCACGGCGATGATACCGCCGGTGACGATGGTACCTCCTGCAGTCAGGTTGACCGCAGCAGACGCCCCCGCCGAATTCCCCGTGACAATTGCCCCGGTCGAAATATTGCCGCCGGCCTGCAGAGTCACATATCCAGCCGCACTGCCCACACCACCATTAGTGGTGTCAATCGTGCCACCGATTGCGATGTCATTAGTCACATTGATGTCTACGTGCCCACCGATTGTCATTTCTCCGGCGGAGGCATAGCTGACACCAACAAAATCGATATCCGGGTCACCGGTAACATTCGAATGAACGACGTTGAACGCCTCGGTAGCATTATCTACTTTTAGTTTCAACGTTCCGGCATCAAAGCTAACATCTCCACCCATGTCCTGGACGTCGATCCGCAAGTGTCCATCCTTAGCGTCGAACTTAATCAAGTTGTTCGCGTCGAGCCGTCCGCCGGTGACGTTTAGTTCCGGTTTTAACGACGAACTACCGACGATTTCCATGATGAGATCATGTCCAGCGGACATGAGCCCGCCCGTATTATCGATGGTGAGACTGTTGTTGACCAACTCATTGATTCGCAAATCACCCATAATCGACTGAAGCGTGCCTTGGTTGGCAACCGTGCTGGAAATCACAGCCAAGTTAGCCTGAGCAGCAATACTACCTGTGTTTATCACCGATAAAGCCTGTAAGTTCATAGTCGAAGCAGAGCTCATCACTCCGGTATTGGTGATGTTAGCCGCAGTGGCAGAGAATGCACCGGCGCTCGAAATAGTTCCGGCATTAAACAACATGTTCGTTGCGGTCAAGTTTAAACCAAGGTTGGCCAGCAAATTGGAAAAACCACTAAGCCCGGTAGACGGAAGAACAGTTGTAAGCAAAGCGCCTGCATTGTTCGTGATGTTCGACGACAGGATGTTCGCAACCGACACCGACTGGTTGCTGGATACTGCATAGAAGGTACCGGAATTGGTGAAATTCGCCAGATTGAGAGCACCGGTTCCAAAATCATGGACAACAGTCAGACCCTGCGGGATGACCAGGTTGCCCAGCTGCCCTGAATTGGCAAAGGCGCCAAGGTTGACGGTTCCACCGACAGCTGCACCGTTCGAACCAAGTTGGATGGTCTGCCCGCCGTTCTGGTACTGAGTCAAAGCTACGGCTTGCGCTGGAGTGAGCATCTCACCCGCGGCCACGTTGACAGCGCTGCCGTCGGGTCCCGTGTACTGCCCGTCTGCGTGGGCGGCGACAGTCTGTTCTGTCGAAGAAAAATCAATCGCGTGAGCTGCAATCGGATGCTGAGCCACGGTTACCGATAGTGCCA
>JAIELX010000035.1 GCA_019752635.1 Candidatus Obscuribacterales bacterium
CGGCAGCGGACCAAGGCCACATCCGGAAACGGATGCTCCCGCAAACAGTGCAGCGACGGTAACACCCCTGCCTGCACATCGTCTTCGTCCTTACGCGAATCGAATTCACCCAACAATTTCCTTCGAACTGCCACAAGTTTTGTCTAATTTCCGCTGCAAGGAAGAGGAGATTTCGATCATGGAAAACAACAGCGAAAATTCGTCACTCAAGAGATCAGACGACACTATCAGCAGCGAACAGATCAACCGAAGCAGAAATTCTACTTAGAGAAGCTTTCCAGGAATCTGCCCCGACAGAAACCGCACCGAAGGAACTACTGAAGCAAGCCTCCGACAAACCGAACCAGCCGCCACCGCCAGAACGCCCGCACATGACTCTGACCTTTGGCGAAACGAAGCTTGGATACTCACACATGTGGCTCACACAGCCAGCAACAGTCGTTGGCTCCTTCGGTATGGGCTTCATGTCCGGAGTAGAATCCGTTCGTCCACTGAAAGCGGGTTTGGCAACCGCATGGGGTTACGTAAGCGCTGTCGAAGACGGTATTCAATTGACTCGAAGCACGAGCTTACTGGAAGCAACAAAATTCGGCGCTGCGGTGGGAGCAGATCTGACCGTTGGAACAGGCGGGTTAATGTATCTAACCGGCAGAGCGCCCAGACTGGCTCAGGTCTTGATGCTTGCTGGCATGGCCGGTCGACTGTTAATCGATTCAATTCCCAACAGCATCACCCACGCCTGACTGGTATAAGTCACCATACTTGTCGCGAAGCATCTTGTTCTCCTTTTGCAGCGAAGAACGGACTCGCCAATCGTTCTCCAATCGGTGCAACAGTTCATACAAAGAATTGGCGCGCTTCTCATCATTGTTTGCGCGACAAAACTCGATCAAATCAATAACCTCGAGGCAAGCCTGGCGTTTATCTCCGACCTGCGTCGTCAGATCATGTTTGAAGTCTCGATCAAATGCCAGAAGTCGATCGATGAGCTTCAGTTTGTCACCGGTAAACTCACCGGGAAGCCTTCCAATCACCCTCTGAACCATGCGGATGTTGTCCACAAAGTAGTCACCATTCTGCAAACTGGTCATGGTGCTGCGAATCGCGCGCACATAGTCTTTCTCAGCCATCGCAACCTCAGCATCGCGCAGCAAACAGCCCTGCATTATTGCTGGCCTCACCATGTCTTTTCGAGAGCCAACAATCGCGAAAAACTGGTCGAGAGACTGACGCGCCACTACAGCATCATTGATGTTAGTTGCCAACATTCCGTAGCAAGCAGCACGCTTCTCTTGTTGTGACCTCCTTTGCGCATCATCGGCAGGACGAAACTCGTCAACGTAGTACTTAGCCTTCTTAAGGAGACGCGTCACTTCATCTTGCTTCCCGACATCCAGCAATGACAAATTGAGATAGCATTCGGCCAGATAAAGAAAGTTGGAATTTTCGATGCGGTCGGGATTCGCTGCCATCCACGCATTGAGAGAATTCTCGACCTTTTTTAGATCATCATTCTCATCACGCGCACGGACAATGAAACCAAGAATATCCTTTCTACTCTGCACCAGCTTTCCTCGCTGCTGCATCGTGAGGCGTTGACTCTTTCCTTCAATCGGTATCGCTCCACTGTTCGCACCATGTCTGATCGCTAACGCCACAGGCAAAGCTATACAGACAATTCCGACAGCCGCACCCGACAGAACCTTGCTTGCCCTCTTGCGTGTCTTCTGCGGCGCCAGCCACGAAGTCTGAGGCAACCCGGAAAGACGCTCTCGGAGGGCGTTCAACAAGTCTGCTTTCAGCTGACGGGCAGAAACATATCGATCCGAGGTCTGTTTCTGAATAGATTTGAACACAATCGATTCAACAAAATAAGGTACTTCACCTTGCGAACACACTTCGCGTAATGGCGCCGGATACTCAGTGCCGTGCTTGAAAGCAAGTGAAACTACATTCTCGGAATCCAGAGCCTTTCTGCCTGATATCATCTCGTAGAGAATGCAGCCGACGGAGTAGATATCACTCTGAGATGTGGCACGCCTTCCTGAACAGACCTCCGGACTCATGTAGTGCGGCGATCCGATCAAAGCGCCGGTTTGAGTAACCTTTCCCGCATCGATACCGGTCAAACATGCCAATCCGAGGTCAATCAGCTTCACCTCATTGTCTGGCTTGCACAGAATTACATTGCGCGTGCTGACGTCGCGATGCACAGCACCAAGTGCGTGAATTGCCTGCAACCCCTCGCAGATCTGCGCTGCAATGCTAAACGCTTGCTGCCACGACAACTTATGCACACTAACAAGATACTCGGCTAGCGTTCTTCCCTCCAGAAATTCCATTACGATGAATGGCTGATTTTTCCAGAAGCCCCACCCCAGAAACGCTGCAACATTAGCGCTTCTCAGTCGCGATAGAACTGTCGCCTCACGTTGGAATCGCTCTCGGGCCTCGGTGCTGAGTTGGAGATCTTGCTGCAAAAACTTGATCGCCACCAATCGATCCAAATCCTTCTGATGAGCTTTGTACACTGCACCCATACCGCCGACGCCCAAACATTCAAGCAAGAGAAATTTGCCGTCGATCAATGCGCCAATCATGCCATCGGTTTGGTCATCGTTCTTCATGGGAGTTATTTGCCACTCCCGGCGCGCAAATCCATCACCATTTGCACTCGGCTGCCGGCACCGTTTAGATCGCTGATCACCAAACTGCAAGCGATGCCATGCCCCCGGATTAGTTCGACTCGCTCTTGCAAAATCGAAAGCCCGGTGCCTCCGGATTTTGGTTTTTTTCGCAACGATCCTTTGCTAATGCCGATACCATTGTCCTCAATAGTCACAAACAACTGGGGCTCGACCACACGCAGCGACACATCGATTCTTGAGCAATCAGCATGTTTCAGAGCATTCGTAACTGACTCCTGAATTGTTCTGTAAATCTGCAAAGCAATCTCGTAAGGCAATATAGGCAAGGCTTTGCTAATGTCGGCTACTACGGCCTTATCTTTGTGCGAGTGCCGAATACACAACTGTTTGATCGCTTCGTCGAGCCCCCAATCTCTGATTTCTCGCGATGACAAATCAGCGCACACGTCGCGTAAACGCTGAACAATCAGCTCTAATGACTCAATCATTTCTTCGTTGGTTTTCGCTTCCCCTGCACCCAACGATCGCATCAAAATCATGATCTCTCCGATGATGCCGTCATGCAGATCACGCGCAACATTCGAAAAAATCGCCTCCTGTTGCCCAATCAACGCGGCAGACAGACGGTATCTCTCCAGAAACAGATTCTTCACCGCCGACGTCAGGCTGGTTTCCTCAATTCGCAAATGCTTCGGCTGTACTTCGCCCTGCCCTCGGAGCGCATCAACAGTTGCCAAAACCAACATTCGAAGCACTTCCTCATCAACAGGCACTCCGTTCAGCAACCAACTGCCACTGCCATCGCACTGCAAGCTGTACTTGACACGCGAGGCTAATTCGGAGTCGGGCAGATCTTTCAATTCCGCCCTCGGTATCAAAAAAGCGTCCACAGCTCCTGCTTTACCATGAACGCTCAAGGCCTTTTCATTGGCACTAACTGCGAATCTGCCGCTACCACCCTTTTGACTCAGGGGTGCCAATTCAACCGGAGCCTCGCCCGGTCCGAGTTGCTTGTTAAACTCATCTTTCGAGCGGGAATACATTCCATGGAGTTTTTGCAGCATCTCCAGATCAGCCGCTTTCAATTTTTTGTTGAAATCAAACACGCTGCACCCCAGTGTAGATTCGCTAATTTTGACATGACTTTAGAACCTAAGGCTCGCCAGAGTCGGATTTCAATCGCCATTGCTGAAGATCATCATGCCACGGCAGAAGGACTGACTTCATGGTTCGCACGCAGTTCGGACTTTCGGGTGATTGGAACATGTGCCAGCCGAGACGCACTAGAGATGCTTCTTGCATCCGCAAAACCCGACCTGGTGTTGATGGATATGCATATGCCGGGAGAGCGCGGACTGAAGGACATGATTTCACACGTGCGCGACAGCGGCGTGAAAATTGTGGTGTTCTCAGCCGATAACAGGCCGTTCTTTGTGCAGCTTGCGCTGGACTGCGGCGTGCAAGCTTTCCTGCTCAAGTCCGAACCGTTCCAAACGATATCGGACGTTTTGCGCCGAGTACACGCCGGAGAAGTCGGAATTACGTCACAGAAGCTGACACAACACGACGTACGTATAACGGATACCGAAAAGGACATTCTAATTCTGCTGGCAGAAGGGCTAAAGTACTCGGAAATTGCTGAGCGACGAAGGACAACAAGCGAAACCATAAGGAAACAGTGCGACAAAATCATCGCCAAACTGCACTTGGCGAACCGCGAAGAACTGATCGTCTGGGCACTAAAACACGGCTACACTTTTGACAGACCCATTCAATTCTGAGTACGTACATCAGACACCACCAGCAATACCGCAGCGACCACAGCAGGGTCCGCGCGAAATAGCGTTCACTCGCTCCGAACACTCAGACACTCTATAGTAGCTGCCTGCCAAAAGGCGCCCTGATTCGGCCGAGGTTGACGCTTTCAAATTGAAATGATGTAAAGACTAACCCCGGCCGAGGAAAATCAGAGCACCGCACTCTAAAGAAAAGACCAAGTCCGCTACAAGCTGCCGGCACTAGATTTCGAGCATGTTGCCTGCATGACCAATCGCGAGGCTTGCGCAACTTGAGAACCAGCAAGCCCCTACCCGGAACACTTAGACCACTTTGAGCTTCAAATCCGGCGTTTCGCACATTCGTGAACGCGGGAATAACACTCCAAGACTGTTAGCAGGTACTGTACAGGTTCTTCCGTGCTCGAATTGGAACCGGGTTCAATAATCGATGAGCGTTATCAACTCATCAAGCATCTTGGTGAAGGCGGTATGGGCTCAGTCTTCTCCGCTACCGAGCTGGAGCTGAATCGTACTGTCGCCATTAAAATACTGCACGCCGGCTTACTGACAGACGAAGAACAACGTACCCGCTTTGAGCGTGAGGGGAGAATTCTCTCGAGCTTGTCCCATCCTTACCTTCTCAAGTTCTATCGTTTTGGCCTGTGGCAAAACACTTTTCCACTCATCGTCATGGAGTATCTCGAAGGAAAGAGCCTGCGAGAAGAACTTGATTCCATCGCAAGACTCTCAATTGCCCGCTGCGTTTCACTTACTCGCAAACTATGCAGCGCTATGCAAAGCGCTCATGACGCCGAAATCATTCATCGAGATCTAAAACCGAACAATATTGTTCTTCTGACGGAAAACAACGACGAAACACCCAAGATTGTTGATTTCGGTCTTGCTCGAGCCTTGGAATCAGGGGAGCAAAACCAACACTTGACGCAAACAGGCATGCTGGTCGGAAGCGTTTATTACATGAGTCCGGAGCAATGCACGGGTAAGAAAGCCGATAAACGGTCCGATATCTACTCGCTAGGGTGCGTGCTTTATGAATGTCTGACGGGAGTGCCCCCTCTTGCAGCCGACAATCCTATTGCTTTGCTGCATAAGCATGCGACTGAGTCACCCGTGCCGACGGCGATCCGCCTGAGTGACTCACCGCCCGATCAGGTAAACCAACTAAAGCAACTCGACGCGATTTTATTCAAAGCGCTCGCCAAGAACCCGAACGAACGCTACCAGACCATGGAAGCATTCTCTGCCGATCTCGCATTGTTCGACGAAGGCAAAGGATCGGAGATCTCCGGAGCACTCATACCAAAAGAAAAACGAGCACCCTATCTGAAACCCATG
Organism: Candidatus Obscuribacterales bacterium; assembly: GCA_019752635.1. Classification (GTDB taxonomy): domain Bacteria; phylum Cyanobacteriota; class Vampirovibrionia; order Obscuribacterales; family Obscuribacteraceae; genus JAKFUT01. Next base: position 5,783 of record JAIELX010000035.1, read on the forward strand.
CTTGTCACAATTGTAGCCCTTATAGTGCTCAGCACCACTTGTATTGTCTTTCAAAGTCATAACACGCCGCAAAGTCCAATAACACTCGGCACCAAGCCTGCTCCACGCTCGGCTCGCGGATTTCTCGGACAAGTCGAAGCACTGCGACGAATGCCGGAAGGTGCTGACAAGGTTCAAAGAGCGCTGCTCCTGACAAAGAAACTAGAAGCTGGCGACCAAAGAATTTCGTCCGCTGAAGCCTCAGACGTGTACGGTTACCTTGTTTCCGTGTACAGTCAGAGCCAAGACTACGCAACTCTTTACGGTATTCTCGACAGAGCCGTTTCCGGGTTCAGCAAGCAGCCCGACACCTTGGCGCTGGCGAAATTGTTCTACTTCCGAGCCGATTGCGGACTTCATTGCGCACGCTATGCCGATGCTGAGAAAGACATTACCCGATGTTTGAAGATGCTTCACTCACTGGACGCACACAGCAATGAAGTCGGACTGGCAAACATTGTTCTTTCGCGATACCTTTGCCACCAGCAGCAATCTGCCAAAGCTGAGCAGTTATTGATCGAGTGCCTCGAGCGCAGCGATTTAGACACGGTGCTCCAGACACAAGTTCACACCGAGCTAGCCGGTCTCTATTTAGCGCAGGGTAGACTTGCGGACGAACGCAAGCTATTTGACAAAGCCCTCAAAACAGCAACCGATTATCACCACATTGTTTGCCTGATGAACCTCTTGTCGGAGTGGCCGCAGCGTTGCAACGCGACCGGTCACCCCGAAATCATTGCCGACCGCATTCAACGAATAGTCCAGGCACTGGAAACACGCTCAGACGCGGCACTACAGCGAGTGTACTGCGCGGCGGGATTCAACTGCCTCTTGTCAAAACCGCAACCGGCACTAGCTGAACGGTACTTCCGCCTTGCAGCCGCTCAACCAACAAAGCCGCCCGGCCCGTCGGCGGAGCCGCAGATCTACATTGGGTTGTGCCACGCCCTGCTAACGCAGTCGAAGATGAACGAAGCACACCGGGTCATGATCAAAGCAACAAAACTAATGAGCTCTCCCGCTGAATCTATTGATCTCCTGTGCCTTGCCAACGATTGTGCAGAAGCAGACGCGATTGAAGATACCGATGTAATCATCGAAAAAGTACTCAGGGTATGCAAGGAAGCAAAGCCGCAGCTACCCACTCTCTGGTCTTTGTTTACAAGGATGTGGCGCAGACTCCCGGCGCAGTACCAGGACTCTCGGGGCATCGAATACTTGCAAAAGTGTATCGCCCTACTAAAGGAAACAGGCGCATCAAAACTTGAGATTGCGACGGCCCAACAAGAGCTGTCCGAAATTCTAATTAGTAACGACTGTGACCGAGAAGCCAAAAACCTCTTAGACGAAGCATTGCCAGTGCTCACACAGATTAACACGGAACGAACTACACGTGCCTACAACGACATGGCGCAATGCTGCTTGGCACTGAATGCGATACCGGAAGCGGAGTCATGGACTAAGAAGGGATTGGAGTACGCGCGTCGCAATAACCAATCGAGGGTCTCTGCGTTGCACCAGGCTGCCAACGTTTACAACATCGCTGGACTTCCTGAAAGGGCCGGCGTTCTTTACGAGCAAGCATACAACGAGAAGACAAAAAACAAGCTAGAAAGCATTGCCGCGGCAAGCGTACTCAGTTCGTTTTACCTTCAGCGCCGCCGATTCGAAGAAGCCGAAAAAATTGGCACGTCAGTCTTACCAGAGGCTCGCAAGCTGGCCGCTAGCAATCCCGCTATCCCGGTCGATTTGCTTTGCGTGCTCGGAACCATTCACTTCAACATGAAACAATATCCACAAGCCTATCGAGAATTTGAAGAAGCCAGCAAGATCGGTCCTCGAAGCGCAATGACTACGGTGCACTCACTGGCACTTATGTTCGATTGCTTGAACATGGGGATCCAACAGCCAAACACTATCGAGCAACAACGGAAACTCCTCACAACAGCAAGTCTCATTCCAGACATTAAAAATCATCCCCAACTCCACCATATACTTAGACTCCGACAGGCTATTTTGCTTGGCAAAGAGGGGAAGACGAAGGACAGTTTGCACGCTTTGGATAACCTGTGCGCAGAGTACGACGCAACCCGAAAACCGGATGATCAAGCGGCTCTGGTCTACGAATGCGCAGCCAACGCCTACTATGCGGTGAAACAATTTGACAAGGCGATATCACTTCAAAAACAAGCATTGACTCTTCGCCGCAGCAAATGGAAAAACAACAACCTCGACACCAGGAACTGCGAGTTGACGCTACAAACTTACGAAAAACGCTAGGACCTACCCCGCATGCGCTTGTCACAGCCTCTTCGGGCTGTACTTCCTCTCGCCCGGGATCCTACTACCTCCTCTCGTACGTGCACAAAACAAAAAAGGTAGCGGGAGGATGTTGTTAACATCACCCCCGCCACCAAGCTCGAGAAGCGCAAAGCACTGCACCCTAAAATCGGCCAAGCGTAGCTACGCGCCTCCAAGGGATTTACAATTTGCGATATCTCAAGCAGACGTTAGCTCTTCGCTTCACCGTCTTCCTTCACTTCTTCATCGTCCACCTTCTTCGGCGTAACGGGCAGCAGCGGGATCAGCGGAATGCAAGCCAGCGTGAACACAGCCGACACGATGATCAGCGGGAACATCGACTTTGCAAAGACGTGTTCAAAGAGATACGACCCGAAGATACTGCTACCCTGAGCCGACAGATTGAACACCGACATCAAGCAGGCAAACGTCAACGCTTCCACGTGCTTCGGGCAGTTTTCGGCTGCCAGATTGAGCGTGGTGAGCATCGAGATCTGCCCGACAATGCCGAAGACGAGGTTAAGCGTAATCGCCGTCACCGGACCGGCCGTGGTGGCAGGATCGAGCATGAGCATGTAAGCCAGAGTCCCGATAACGCCAGTGCCCGCGCTCCAGTACAAGAGCGTTTTGGTGCTGTACTTGTCCGCCAGGAAGCGGTTGAAGCAAAGCGCACCGACAACTGCGGCACACGATCCCAGTGCGTTGAGGATGCCGATGAACCCCTGCGAGAACTTCAGCGTGTCGGTCTGGTGAATGTACATAGGCGTGCCGAACGACGGGCTGAACTGCCAGAAAGCGATGAACGCCACGACAATCCAAAGGGTACGAGACTTCAAAGCCTGCCAGAGGCTCATCGTCGTCGACTTCAGACCCGCCAGCTCCATCTTGGACTTCTTTTCCTTGACCCAGAACCATGTAGCCACGACGACACACAACGGGAAGACCGCAGTGATGATCGCAGCGACTCGGTAAGCCGAAGCAACGGGCAGATACTGCGTGAACAAACCGCCGGCCAGGCTGCTGATCACCATAGCGACATTGAACCAGAGCCACTGCATCGACTGGAACTGCGCCGTGCGTCCTGTGCTCTTTCCGAGCTCCACCATCAAACCGTCGATGGCGACATCGGAGAAAGCGGTGCCAAACGCCGTGAGCAAGAGCGCCATGCGAATGGTAGCGGTGTCGGAGAAACCGGAGATTGCGAAGAACCCGCAGGCCGCGGCGAGGTTGAGAATCAGCAGGTAGCTCTTGCGCCGGTAGCCGAACAGCGGAAAGTAGTCGCAGATCAGACCGTAGGCCGGCTTGATCATCCAGGGAATCGTCAGAATCGCGAAGAACGTAGCGATCTGGTCCGCACCGTAGTGCAGAACTTCCTTGAAGTAAAACGTCAGAGGCTGATTGATGAGCCCTGCCTGACCGAAGTGCTGGCAGAAGTAGGCGACTCCGAAGAAGATCACCAGCCAGGAGAAAGGCTTTGCGCCCTTAGTGGGTGTTGAACCGTTCATGAGGATTGCTCCATGAGCCGAGCATCACAACGCGTGCGTTGCTAGCTCGGCTCAAAGTGGTTGTTTAGTGGGCTTGCTCCCCTTGGAACCGCCCGTAAGAACTTGTCTTGCGAGAAATCAGGCGCAGCGGGAACCTCACGGGTCCGCTTTGAGCACGCCTATCAGGACTTGCATTCGCCTCCACCTGTTGCGGTGGGACGCGGAGCCGCGGGAACCGGTGCCGCCGTCGATTCCTCTTCGCCCGACACCACCTGCGATGCCACAACAGTCATTGCGCTCACAGCCGTGGAATCGGAGGATACGGCGGGAACCGGTCGCACCAGGTTGTAGGACGGGTCGAAAGACTTCTTACCGTCCATAATCTTGAACACCGTGCAGACCTTCATCGCATGCTTCAGACCGTCCATCTGCGCGTCGGTCAACGGACCTTCCACGTCCAGGTGTTCCTTAAACCGCGGAATCTTTTTGCCACCGCCCGCAGGATCATCAATCTCGTCCATCGTCACGGTCACGCGGATGTGCGTGACCGGATAGCTCTTGTTAGAGGCGATGGACTCCGCGGTCATCGCGATGCACTCGGCCAAAGCCCCCATCAGGTGCTCTACCGGATTGGCGGCCGTGTCCCCACCCTTCGGCGCAGCAGCGTCCGCGATCCAGGAGTGCTGACGTGCCGTTGTCTTGTAGCGGAATGAATGGCCGACAACCTTCTCGGTAGTGACTGTCTTCATCACTGTGTCTCCATCGTGCGAGAGAGGGACGACTGTAGTCAGCCGCCTCGCTCTCTCTCGCATCAGTCGTTGTGCTTGAACCCGTCCGCCAACGCCGCTACCAGTGCTCGGTTGATCGTCTTGAGGACGTTCACCCGACTGGACCACTTGTCCTCGCTACTGACGAGGTACCAGGGCGCGTACGGAGTGCCGGTGTAATGAAACATCTTGTTGGCAGCGACGGTGTAGTCGTCCCAATGCTCACGCGCCACCGCGTCGGAAGGGGACACCTTCCACGGCTTGTCGCGGGCACGGTCTTCGAAGCGACGCGCCTGCTCGTCCTTGGTGATATCCATCCACAGTTTCACGACGACCGCACCTTGCCGGTGGAGAACCCACTCATACGAGCGAATCTCCGGGTAGGAGCGGTACAAAGTCTTCGGCCCGATGATCTTCATCACCGGTTCGACCAAAAGTCTTTCGGCCCAGCTGCGGTCGAACACCCGAATCTGCCCGACCCTGGGCATGCGATCGTCCTTCTGGAACCGCCACAGGTAGGGGTGCGCTGACTCCTCGTCCGTCGGCGGACCAATCGGAACCCAGAGAAACATCTTGGGGTCGAATCCGAGCCCTCCCCAGATGCGAAGCGCAGCGCCAGACTTGCCGGAGCCGTCACGTCCCTGAAGGACGATGATGACGGCGCGCTTGGCCTCTTCAAGCTTTCGGGCGAGCCCATTGAAGCGCTCTTCCTGCTTCTTGAGCTTCTTCTCGTATTTCTTGCGGCTCTCGATCCGCCTCGAGTGGTCGATCACCGAGAGGTAATCCGGTGCCGGCTGATCTTCGCCGCAGTGTTCGGTAGGCGGAGTCGTGACCCGGTCCACTCGGATGACACCACCCTTCAGGACTTGATAGTCCGTGCCCTCAACGGGCACCACAATTTTTTTCTTATCACCCATCTTGCTTGCTCCTTGCGAGCACATACAACACGGCGGCGATCAGGGTGGCGAATGCACACAGTGCCAGCGCACGCGGGGCGCCAATCAAGTCGGCTACATGCCCGACCAGGAGGCTTCCGAACGGCACAGCGCCCATGAGGACCGACGTGTACAGGCTCATTACTCTGCCGCGGAAGTCTTGCGGCACGTTCAGTTGCAGGTAGGAATTGCTGCTGCCCAGCTGAATGGCGATAGACCCGCTCAGCAAAGCTGCCGCGCCCAACAAGAGCGGGAAACTGTTAGACAGCGCGAACAGAAGAAGGAAAACTCCGGGCGCCAGACTGCTAATCGCGATAATTCGCGGCAACAGCTCCTTGCGCCCTCGACTTGCCAGCACGAGATTGCCCAGCATCGAACCGATCGCGGCCGCGGCCGTCAGCAAACCCAGCTCAATGGCGGTTCCGCCAAGAACCTTGTCCACCATCACAGGCAGCATGATTGCGTACTGGAATGCGAAGAAGCTGGTTGACGCGGTGAGCAGGATGACGTTGCGAAGTGCGGGAGTGGTGCAGACCAACCTCAATCCGCTGCGCAACGAGGCTCCCGCGCCCTCCGTCGAACTCTGCTTCACGCGCGGCTTCACACTCTTGCCCAAGAGGCTCAAGCTTATCAACGCCGCCAGGAAACTGATTCCGTTGAGGGCAAAACACACCGCGTCGCCCGCCAGCGGCAACAAGATAGCTGCCAGCGCCGGACCAAGGAGGCGAGTAGTCTGAAAAATCATCGAGTTCAGACTGACTGCATTCACCGTGTCATCTGCTCCGACTACGTCGAACACGAACGCCTGTCGGCAAGGCAGTTCTATCGCGTTTACGAGACCTTGCGCGAATCCGAACGCAAGAATCAGCCCGAAGCTGATGAAGCCGCTAAACGTCAACGCCGCTAATGTTACGGCCAGTAGAAATCCAGCGACTTGCGCCACCATCAGAATCCGCCGACGGTCGAACCGATCCGCCACAAGACCGCCCAACATTCCCAGAAGCAGCGCCGGAAGGTACGTAGCCATCGCGGTCAGACCGAGCTTGCTGGCGGATTGAGTGATGCTGTACGTGGTCCATGCCAATGCCACAGCCTGTAGCTGAGACCCTGTCATGCTGATGATGTGACCAATAGCGTAGGTGCGGTAGGCTGGATTCTTCAACGAACGAAAAGTTTGCCCGAACTCACTTCGAATCTTTGCGAGGAGTCGGGGGATGAACCCGGTCATTACCGCCTCCTTCGTGAGGCTTACGTAGCGGGAAAGTCGTGCTTGCGATGACAATGCAAGTCACAACAATCGACAGGCGAAAGGGATGTTGAGATACACAGCGCATTAATCGCTTCGTGTAAGCCCAATCAACCGTCCGTGTCGCCCGTATCTAGTGCCTGAATCTCAAAAGGAAAAAAGAAGAATTAGATCTCTGAAGCTATCGCAAAGGCTTTATTAATAACAAGGCTGCCAAGAGTCAAATGTGCTAAGAGTCCGGTCATTAGCAGCGATTCATTCAACTCCGCACAAGTAGCCTGTTTGAGGATAGCGGAGTCTGTGAAGCAGCTAACCTGCAACGAATTTGGGTTACAGGCAACTTTATCGAATCGCGTAGGTTGCGCGAACGTTGACACACGGCGCATTAGCACACTGTCATCTCCAGCTCCGCGTCACGTCTAACCGATCCTGTCTCGTCTTGCCCGCGCCGTTGCCTAGACCAAATCACGATCGTCTTGCGGATTGAGTTCAACTGCATAGCTGCGACGAAAGGCTTGCGCAACCATTCGGTAACGCATTTTTTCCACTCGCCGGAAAGTTCCAGCATGTCTTGTCATTTGGTCATTGTCACTTGAGTCTACGCAATTTAAGGTTGCCTGCGAACAGCTTTGTACGGTTGCAGTAGTGGACAAACCGTCGGCTCTAATCCAGAATTCAAAGTTCTGCAAGCTTCGAGGTGGCATGTTCGTCAAAAATTCGAATGAATCAACAGCTTCGTTACGGATTACAAAGGCGTTTTCTATGAACCACGCCTAATGGAATACATAGTTCATATCCACCCAGCGGCAGAAGAAAAAGATAGCTATGACCAGGCCGAAAAACAGCCAGAACAGTTGTACGAATGTAAGTTCTTCAGGGTCGATCATCTATAATCAGCAGTTCAGTTCGCGGCCTATCTACAAAAGCGCCCTCCTAATTCAATCATTAAGTACTGACAACCGCAATGAGCAAAAAAACAAAAGAATCAAAAGACGCACCGTCGAAAGGGGTAAATACAGTGGCTAACCAACCAAAACCGATTGGACTTTTTCTTTGCGAAAGAATCCTGCGCGATGTTTTGAGACCCGATGCAATCTCCTGCATCAATATTCACAACCAAATGGCCGTACAAGCCTTCCCGGCTATTGTTCCCCTAGTATTCGCCTACTCCGAAGTCACCGGTTCCACCGAAGAGTTCACCTATCAGTTCAAGTTCCTCGACAAGTCCGGACAAACATTGGCCGTTTCCAACGTCCAAAAAGTAGCTCCGCTACCGAGTAAAACAATGACCCACAAACTGATCGGTGCATTCCAGGGACTGATTTTTCAGGAAGATGGCGGCTACCAGCTCGTCCTTTCGCTTGACGGCGAAGATGTAGGCTCCATGACATTCCAAGTAGTTCATGTTCCTGCCGAAGTAACAGTCTAATCGTACGAAAGTACCCGGTTATAAGACTCGTCGTGTTCATCACGGCGAGTCTTTCCGCTTTCCGGGTCTAAGGTTTCGCCTTTGTGGCATTTTTACGCGAAAAGGCCGCTCCCTTCATTCGCGAAAGCTTCGCCTCAGCCTCCTTCACCTGGGGAAAATCGGCGTAGTACCGTTGCAACTGAGCAAGAACCAATCGCATTTCAGATTGCTTGGCTTCAGCCTCAGCCACACGATACTTTGTCCAGAGCGCCTGCCAACAAGCGGGATCGAACATCAGGGCTTGATTAACAAAGCGAAGTCCATCGACAGTTTTTCCCGACTTCACCAGCGCACTACCGAGCGCAGCGTAAATGGTGGCATCACCGGCCGCCCTGGCAAAGGCTCTCTTCAACAAGTTTTGTGATGAAACCAGATCAGTGTTGCTACGCGGAGCGTTCAAATGAAACATGGACCACCGCGCCAGGACCTGTCCTTCCACCAACCTGTTCTTTGACTCTGCCGCTATTTGACTGGCTCGCTCATAATCCTTAACCGCCGCCTCTAACCACTTAGTGTCCTTTGTTTGTTGAAATCGATCGGCATAGCACCCTGCTATTCGGGACAGAGCCAACGCCTCTCCCGCTTGAATCCGCTCAGCACGCGCGATTTCAATCACCTTTTCATACTCTTTCAGAGCCTCTTCGACGTTGGAGCTTTTCAGGTATGCTCGGTCTAACTCGTTCAAGCGAGCCGCAAATTGATCAAACTTCTCAGAGTCTGCAGGCTGCTCGACTATGAGGCGCTCGTTGCGATAATCAATGGAAATTCGCGACTTTGCCCAGAGCGGATTGCCCAACGTACCCAGCGATTTCGCCGAGAACAGACCAGCCGTCCCGGGCTTGTTGTCCGGTTGAACAACGAAAACTGGATCCGTTACCGACACCGGTCCTATCTCCAAAACTTTGAATTTGACGGCCCCGATTTCTACCGGCTTACCGTCCAAACCAAAGATGGTGCCTACAGGAAGCACCGGACCTGTATCGAGCTTGTCGGCGACTCTGCGAGGCAAGTTGTTGAAGGCCGCGCCTGTATCGACCAGAAAATTAACTTCCTGCCGACGATCAATTTTTCCCTTCACCACTAATGCCGAAGAGCCAAACACCGGGGAAGTGCCAATAACTTTCGCACCGCTAGGCACAACTACTGCGTCGGGGTCGCTCAGTACGAGTTTCTTGTTTTGATAGTCAATACTGACATAAAATCGTCTTAAAACATTCGACCCTATTAGCCCGGCGGGACGCTGTCCAATGGCAGTTGCGAAGGACGACAAGTCTTTCACCAGGGCCGAAGCATCCTCAACGTTCACATCACCCAACTTTAGTTTGGCAATCTTGGTGTAACTAAGAGAAACGGCTTTGGCACCGGAGGTTACATTAAAGGTCGAGGCTGCCAGAGGACCAATTGACTGCGCGACACGAGAATCCAAAACAGTTTGACTGGCACCGGTATCAATAATAAATCGCGCTTCCGGCATGTCGTTAATTCTCGCATTCACGACTATCTCGTTGCCGAGATATTCAAATGGCAAGACAACCGGATTATCAACGATTCCAGCGACCTTACTTGCAGGCGGCATCACAAAGGACTCATCAGCCACGGTATCATCCATGGTGACAGATTGCAGAATTGTTTCAGTTACCGGTTTACTATCCGCAAACTCAATCATCTTGAATGGAGTCGGCATTCCGTCTACTGTTCGATAATCCGAGTAATCCACGCCTTTGATTATTTCGTTGCCTTGCTCACTATCGTGTCCTTGAAACTCGCAACGAGTCACCAGCTTAGAGAGCGGATCAACGTAAAATACTGTCCACGTCCCCCGGGCAGGAATTAGCTTCAAAACCTCACAGAGCTTTCCATTGACCAGCTTGCTCGGCAAGACTTCAAACTTTGTTGTCGGATCGATCATATCGACCAGTGCATTCAGACCATGCTTCAATTCATCGGCGATTCGCTTCGTGCTTGTGGGCGGACTCGGAGCGATCCAACCGCCGTTGTTGGTCCAGGCAACCTTGCCATCATATGCAAGAACGTTACGGTTGCCAAGCACAGCCGTTTCCACGCGCATCTTGTTCCCTTTGCTCAATACCTCGCAGTCAAACTCGTTTGACGCTGCCGAGAGGCTAGACTTCGAGACAAGCCTGCCAATGCTCCGCGTGCCCCGCTCTGAGTTTTCATGTATCAGCTTTGCACCGCCATAGGCCGCAGCAACCTGTCTCGCCAGGTCCAGTCCGCTAGTCGCCGCAGCATCAACTGGAAATGCAGTCAAGGAAAGTCCAAGCGCTAAAACCGATAGAACTCGTGAAGGATGCGAATTTGAAGGTCGCGGTCTTGGCATCAAAGCAACCAATCCTCTAAAAACCCGCCTGCTCAGAGCCACTTCACTCGGAACACCGTAAAACGCATTATCCCAGAAAAATGCTTTATCTTTTTAGCGGGTGGGGGGAAATAGCGTTCCCTGGCACGATAATAATGGAGCATCGTTGGAGGACCCCATGAGATCGAGCACTGAGACACGGGTTATTGAAACCATCGCCGACATGCGAGTCTGGCGTGAATCGGTGCGCCAGCCTGGCGAGAAAGGCAAACCGCAGGTAGGGCTTGTTCCCACCATGGGAGCCCTTCATGACGGTCACATGACCCTGGTGCGCAAAGCCGTTAGAGAATGTCGACACGTCGTCGTTTCGATATTTGTAAATCCGATGCAGTTCGGTCCCAACGAAGATTTTGATCGCTACCCGCGAACTTTCGAAAATGACATCCAACTAGTACGCGAGGCCGGTGCCGAAGTTGTTTTTCACCCGGCAGTAACCCAACTCTATCCCGACGGGCACGGAGTCGCCACCAAAGTAGTCGCGCCCGGTGAATTAACCGAAAGACTGTGCGGTCAGCACAGACCCGGGCACTTCACCGGCGTCACCACCGTAGTCCTGAAGCTGTTTTCCATCATGCAGCCCGACGTGGCCTACTTCGGCGAGAAAGACTTTCAACAGTTGACCATCATCAAGCGCATGAGCAAAGATCTCGACCTGCCGCTGGATATAGTCGGAGTGCCCACCGTACGAGAGATTGATGGACTGGCACTTAGTTCGCGCAATGTCAATCTCACTTCCACTGAACGCAAACGTGCGTCGGAACTCTACAAGACACTCTGTTTTGTTCGAGAGGAATCGCTGTCCGGGCGCCGCACACTTGAAGAAGTGCTGCACGTTGCAGGAGACCGGCTAAACAAGATGCCGGAATTTTCCCTTCAGTATTTGGAGGCTTGCGATCCCATAACGCTAGCCCCTCTGAAAACCGCTCAAACACCTATGGTGATCCTGGTGGCCGCCAAGCTCGGCAGTGTCAGGTTAATAGATAATTTGCTCGTCACCTGATTCAGGTGGATTAGAAATTTACTTTCTCTTTCAGCTCCCGTCCTGTACGAGCCAGCCTTGAATGGCGCTCTGAGCGCATCAGGTCCCTTACCGTATTCGAACCATTGGCAGTATCACGAAGGAACTGCTCCGCAAATGCACCGGTTTCAATTCGTTCTAGAATTCCATCGAGAGCGTGCTTAGTCGCGCCATTGATAATTTCCGGACCAGCAATCGCACTGCCATACTTCGCAGTGTTCGATATTGCTTCTCGCATACCGTCTACTCCGCGAGTGAACAAGAGATCGGCAATCAACTTCACTTCTTTCAAACAGGAAATGTAAGCCAATTCACTTTGATAACCTTTGGCCACCAAGGTATCAAAACTGGCTTTGATTAGCTCCGGCATGCCGCCGCAAAGCACGGCCTGCTCACAAAACAAATCGGTAATCGTTTCCTCGGCAAAGGTTGTTCTAATTGCACCAGCCCTGGTGCATCCCACCGCATATGCGTACGCCAGACACCGCTCCCAGGCCTTGCCACTACTATCTTGGTCTACCGCCACAAGCGCGGGCAACCCGGCGCCTTCCTGGTATAACGATCGCAGTTGCCGGCCCGGGCCCGTGGGTGCAACCAACAGAACATCAGAATCGGAAGGAAGAACGATCATTTTATGGTGGACCACAAAACCATGCGCAAAGACGAAGGCGACAGACTTTTTGAGATGCGGCGCAACAGATTCGCTGTAAACCGTCGGCGCATGCTCGTCCGGCAAAAGCATTGCAATCAAATCAGCAGACGCTGCAACCTCCCGCATGTCAAGCGGTTCGAACCCGTCCTCTTTTGCAACATCTTTTGCTTTACTACTCTTTCTCGCGCCGACAATGACATTGAGCCCGCTGTCACGAAGGTTGAGAGCATGGGCCCGGCCTTGATTTCCGTAGCCAATCACCCCCAAGATTAATTCTCTTAAGGATGTCATACCTGTGTTATTGTCGTAGTAAATGGTAGCCATGATTTATTCGCAATATAAGTACTGAAGCCGCTTTTGCATATCTGATCGCAGTCCTGAATTTTACTACTCTTGAGCTCCTGCGATTAAAGGTTTGTTAGTAAATGTTGTACTTCTCTCACTTCCTGACTATTCTCTTAGTTGGACCTAATGTAGCGGCTCCGATTCCAAACGAGCGGAGTCCGATAAGACAGAGGTGGCGTCATGAATAACTTAGCCGTTGCTGTTGAGGGCTTTTCGTCTGCACTCGACATAGCATTTGTAAGCTCGGGCTTGGAAAGCCTTGCTTGTGCGTCCTGGCTGGCCGCAGCCGGTCAGCGAGTGCAGCTACGCGGCAACGACAGACATCGCCCCGCATCCATTTGCTATGAGCGCAACGATGCTGACCACACACACGCTCAACCCGTACAGTTTCTCCCTCCTGCCCGTGAAGCAGACGGATACGTGCGCAGTCCCGACATCATTGTGCTACATGCTCGCGCAAGCGACTACAAAAGAGCACTGGATACAGTGGCAGCAGAAGTCCTTCCGGGACAAACCATCTTCATAATAGATGCTCCTCTGATGACAGCATTTGAGCTTTCCGAACGACTACACGCTCAACACCAGCGAGCAGCAGTCAACATCATCGAAACCGGTCCCCTTTTTAATGCCTGCAAAATGACAGGCGCCACAATGCACATAACCGGCGCAGCAACGCAGGTTCCGATATGTGGCAGAACGGTCAATGAAACACGCGCAGGACTATCAATCGGCCGAGCCTTCTGGAAGAACCTGGTGCCGGCGTCCAACGTGTTCGAAAGACGTTTGGTGCACAGCGCGCGCATCCTGGGAGCAGCACAGCGCCTGTTCGCGATAATGGGCACCCGCAAAGGTCAAGATTCTTTGACGGGAGCGGAGCAGTCCATTCTGACTGCAATGACCAATGAGTTGCAATCCCTGGGCAAGCACCTGAACGTCTCCATTCCCAAGGACCAATCGTTCGAACCCATGAGTGAGTCTCTGGCGGTCGAACGCGAGGAACTGGCAACGGTAGTTCGCGAGGACCTCATTCTGATCACCGAACTGGCGAAACTGGCTTATGTACCAGTACCAACTATCGATTCCATTATCGAGCTGGCAACAGTTACCCTGGGACAAGATCTGCGAAAAGAGAGCAGAAGCTTGGCAGACCTGGGACTGATCGGCATGGACTTTCACGAAATTATTGAACTGGTCAACGCGTAGACACTTCGCAAAAATCTACAGCCACGAATACAGCGGTTACTCGGCTGATTTAGGTTCCGTGTTTGCACCGAATTGCTCTTCGCCTTCAGAAGGCGTCTCATTGGCGTCAGCCGTGATTATCTCTATGACATCATCTTTCGCGGCATCGGCCTGCTCGACAGCGGCTCTGCTGATGGTTTCATTCACGTACTGCTTGGCCATGGCCTCAATCCGTGCGGTCTGAACTCGCAAATACTGCTCAAGCGCATCGTTATACTTCTTGAGCCGAGCGGCCTCTTCCAGCACTTTCAGCCTCTTTGCTTTCCCGGTTTTGTTCTTCATTACTGCACCGCCAATGCGAATTGACCATCACGCTCGATGAATCGAGATTGGCAATTATTCCATGAATGCTCATCTGCTAACGCCATTAGTGCCATCAAATACAGTGCGGGACATCCGAACACCAACAAATAGCGAAGCCCACCCCACAATTACACACGGTCCTCGCAGAACCCCCAGCAGCTTTCATACAGTCTGCCAAGCTTATTGACTTTTTTTCGGGGTACTTTTCCCTTGCATTTTTGTCCTGCTTGCTCCAAACAAACCAAACCCTCAAATCAACGACTATACTTCGTAACTAAGTGGCGCACCTCGCACTCTTGGCATCCCATTCGTGAAGCCATCGCCTCCGACACCACCGTCTTCGACATAGTGTTCCATGCGCCAGAAATTCTCGTGAGAACCTGAAGTTCTCCTCCCACTCGAACGGTCCCCTTGCAGGCTCGTAGGCTGCGAAAGCTTGCAGCAGTCGAAAAAGCATTTGAGCCAATAACCAAACTACAAACTAAGAGAAGACCGAGATCCATATAGAAATAGAGATCCATAAGAGATCAGTAGAGAGCAAAAGGATGCCAAGTATGCAAGGGTTCGCTAACAAGTGAAAACGCTGCTTGACCTGGATTTTTTAGGACCCCCTGGCAGCATCTGCTACCCCATAAAGTACCCCGCCTCCACCAACATTAAAACCGGCAAACATGGCACGCAGTTAAGCTCCTGCGTGCTGCCAAGATCGAGACTTGGCTTGCCTAATAGCTGCAAAGCGGTAATTCTTAGCCGAGATTGCGATGGCGGACGGAATTTTTTATGGTCAATTCATCAATCCGATTTGCAACCAACCCGCTGAAAAGCCCTGGAGAAGCCAAAGAAATCAATAGAAGAAAACAGCTCACACAACAGCGACTCTCAAATGGCTCTTCGGCGCCCGGGTTAGTAAGGAAACAAGCAAGTAAAAACAATCGGTCAATAAGAACTCCACGTAAGACAGGCTCCTGCAGCCTGCTTTTGGCGTGTGTTGAATTGGTACATTCTCCTCCCAACCACAAAGGACACCGCCATGGTCGTGCTTTACATCAACGAAGAGTACGATTACCGAGACTGGATCGCGCACTTGTCCGACGCAGAGTATCAGGATCTTCTGACTCGCTGGGCAACCATGCGCGGTCTGCACGCCTGCGTGCCTGTCACGCTCATCGTGCCGCAAGCGGTGGAGCTGATGGAGGTCCCGAGCCTCGAGGCTCTAGGCGTCACGC
This sequence comes from Candidatus Obscuribacterales bacterium, assembly GCA_019752635.1. Lineage (GTDB taxonomy): Bacteria > Cyanobacteriota > Vampirovibrionia > Obscuribacterales > Obscuribacteraceae > JAKFUT01. Next base: position 21,186 of record JAIELX010000035.1, read on the forward strand.
ACCGGTGTCACATACACGAGTGGGATGATTCCTGGTTGGAAGGTTCGGACTACGAGATTCCGGAAGACACCGACTTCTGGATGAACGGCGTCAGATTCCAGCGCTAGACAACAAAAGTCCGTTAGCTCAGCGGCAGAGCGCGCCTCTTACACGGGCGTGGTCCTCGGTTCGAATCCGAGACGGACTACTAGATAACGCACTTCATATGGGGCTTAGCTCAGCGGGAGAGCATCTGCCTTGCAAGCAGAGGGTCACGGGTTCAATTCCCGTAGCCTCCACTCATATAAATGCACGGTTACCCAAGTGGACAACGGGAGCAGTCTGTAAAACTGCCGGCCAACGCCTACGCAGGTTCGAATCCTGCACCGTGCACTGCAGGCCATTGGCTCAGCGGTAGAGCACGTCCCTGATAAGGACGCGGTCCCTGGTTCAAGTCCAGGATGGCCTATTTTCGTATTGCTGGTGTAGCTCAATGGTAGAGCTCCGGTCTCTTAAACCGAGGGTTGCGAGTTCGAGTCTCGCCGCCAGCACTGTTAGGTATTCCGGGGTAGCTCAACGGTAGAGCGATCGGCTGTTAACCGAAAGGTTGTGGGTTCGATTCCCGCCCCCGGAGCTCATGTGCCCGTCGTCTACGAACAGTGGGCGTTCGCGCCGAAGGCTAATCAGACTAATCGCTGCTGAGGAACGCGCGTGGTGCACTCATGCCGCTCGCGTTCCTCAGGCACGCTGGGGTAGCTCAATTGGCAGAGCAGCGGACTTTTAATCCGCCGGTTGTGGGTTCAACTCCCTCCCCCAGCACCTTCCCTTCCACTAACAACATGGAGAACACTGCATGCAGTTAGACAATCCGCGGTGCGCCGCCACTCAGGAAGCTTTCCTTGCTCATCACAACGTCGAACTATATAACGACGGCGATCGCTTCGGCTGGGGATTGGCGTGGAAGCATGGGTTCATGGGGATGATATCCCTCAAACCCGACCGCTCCGAGGCCTGCGGAATCGCCGCACTGTTCGTGCACTGGTGGTTGGAAGGCGGCAGCGGTCTTGATCCCGGAGAACTGGAACGGGCTGCGTGGTTCTTCTTCAACACGGACAAGCTGCCCGCAGCGAAAGAGAAACACACGGACGAGGACAGCGTGAAGCAGTTCGCGTTCGTCGAGCAGCAGTTGGCGCGTTATGCCCACTGCGAGTAGACACTGTATATGGTGCGCGTGGTGTAAAGGTTGCACGGGTGACTGTGGATCACCAGGTGCCGGGTTCAACTCCCGCCGCGTACCCTCAGACAAGATGCGGCACGGAGTGCTTCATCAGCTAACTTTCATCAGCCAAAATCTCACTCTTGAAAGGAATGCGATGGAAAACCTCGTAGCCAAATTCACCGACCACAACTGCTTTTCCTCGGACGTATTCTACGTGGAATACGTTGATGCGGGGTCGCCCGAGGCGAACTGCGCAGCAGCGCTCCAGCGACACAGAGAGCTGTTCGGCGACTTCGTGTCGTACGACTGCGAAGTGTGCGGAAGCAGTTGGCAGTCGCTGGATCTGCTCAACTGGAAGCAGAGTCGAAAGGTTTACCGACGCTGGCGCGCTCGTCAGCAGGAGCAGAAAGAGTTCCCTTGGGTGTTCTTGCTGAGCGAAAAGCCCAAGCAGTAGATCGAGATTCCGGGGTAGCTCAACGGTAGAGCGATCGGCTGTTAACCGAGAGGTTGCGGGTTCGATTCCCGCCCCCGGAGCTGTCTCATGCCTCTATGGTCCAGTGGTTAAGACGCCCGCCTGTCGAGCGGGTAACCGGGGTTCGAATCCCCGTAGAGGCGCTTTGTCGGGACAGCTCAGTTGGTAGAGCACGCGGTTGAAACCCGCGCGTCACAGGTTCAAATCCTGTTCCCGACACTCACAGAGCCATATGGTAACGGCTAGCCGGCCGGTCTCCAAAACCGTGCAGTCCAGGTTCGAATCCTGGTGGCTCTGCTAGTGGAACAAGGGCGTCTCGGCGAAGTCCCGCCGCGACGCCCTTCACTAACGGCCCCGCGATTAGCGCGGTGTGTCGTGGACCGGGAGACATCCGTTCTGAGTTCTGTCTCCGTTCAACAGGGACAGGGCACAGCTCAGGATAACCGGTCCGAAACTTCCGCCTAATGCAAGCGCATTGCATAATGCAGCGGTGCTCCCTTATTGAACGATGGTCGATCTCTCCCCGTGGAGAAGTCGCATCGTTCCGGGACGCCGGCTGCAGCCGAAGAGGTTGCGAATCCTCTTATCCCGACGGAAACTATCGGGACTTTGCGCGCGCCGGCGGCTGCTCATTTGGGCACCCCGGCGCGCTTCGGATGGGGTGGTCGAGCGGTCTAAGGCAGCTGCCTGCAAAGCAGCATTTCGCGGGTTCGAATCCCGCCCCCATCTCTCACGTGCCCGTCGTCCAGCGGACAGGATACCTGCTTGCCATGCAGGTGACGGGAGTTCGAATCTCCCCGGGCACTCTTCTCTCCGAGTAGCGTAGCGGTCTAGCGCTCCTGTTTTGGGAACAGGAAATCGCAGGTTCGAATCCTGCCTCGGAGACTCTGCCGGCACCACCGGCGCCACCGTGCCACTTCTTCAGCAAAGGACACTCAATGCAAACTAGCAGCGGCTTCTTGTAAGTAGGCACCGGCAGGACAGCAGCATGCGTCGGCGAGGCGCCGACCTCTGACTATCCTCCGTGTGCCTCTACAAGAGGCATACATGAGCCGCTCTTTCCGCCACACTCCCATCATCGGCAACGCCGGCACCAGCGATAAGGACTGCAAGCGCACGGCTAACCGCTGCGCTCGCCATTCCGTTCGCCACCTGCTGCGCTCCACTCTGACCACCGGCGATGATTTCGACGCGCTGGTTCTGCCGCTGCTGCGTGAGGTGAGCAACGTGTACGACTTCAGCAAAGACGGTCGCCACTACATGAACCTGGCGGCGAAGCCGCACCTTGCCGAGTACATGCGCAAATAGCCGTCGTCCGGGTCGTTCTTCCACGACCCGGACATTCGCTCTCGTAGCTCAACGGACAGAGCGGCGGTTTTCTAAACCGCTGGTTGGGGGTTCAAATCCCTCCGGGAGCACTGCCCATTTCACAAGGAGAGTCGCTTTGGATTTACGCCTGGAAGTACTCGAGACGCCCGATGACGTAGTCAAACAAGTTCGCTGTGGCTCCAAACACCACAAGCGCGAGTTCAACGGCCGTGTCGGTCGCCTGTACCGCGCCGAGCGCAAGTACCGGCGTCAGAAGGACCACTCTGGCAAAGGCACCACATTGCGGTCTCACCGATAGACGAGTTTGCCGGATAGCGCAGCTGGTAGCGCACGAGCCTCATAAGCTCGGGGTCGCGGGTTCGAATCCCGTTCCGGGGACTAGCTCCCCCCACAGCATTTCCGACTGCTGGTTACTCATCTGAGGCTCGGTTACTTGCAATGGCAAGTTGCCTGTTTCTTGTGTGCAGAAAACCAACCAGTAACACCGGAGTGCAAACATGAACGTACTGCTGATCGAGGACAACTGCGCCAAAGCCACCGAGATTGTGAACGCCGTGCAAGCGGCCGGTCACACGTGCAACTGGATCACGGGCATGGTGCAAGTGGGCGAGCAAGCCACTGCCATCCTGCCGAGTGGCAACACCGGCACGATTCAGCTGCGCGAGTATGAAGTGGCGCTGGTGGACGGTTGCCTGGTCGGGGAGCTGTATGGATGGGATATCGTTCCGTCGTTGGTGCGGTGCGGAGTAATCTGCATCGGCATCAGCGGTGGTGGCGATTTCAACCCGGATCTGCGCCGAGCGGGGGCGCGGCTCGCCTGCCCGAAGGAGCGAGTAATCGCTAACCTCGGGCAGCTGCTGGGTGAAGCAGCAACGCTTCGTTCCGCCAGCTCGGTGTAATGCCGAGCGGGGCCGCACAGATAACACGGTCGCGGCCCCGATTGCCATCGTCGTTTAGTGGTAGGACTCCTGCCTTCCAAGCAGGTCGCGCGGGTTCGATTCCCGCCGATGGCACTGATTGCCGGCGTAGCTCAACTGGCAGAGCTCTGGTTTTGTAAACCAGTGGTTGCGAGTTCGACTCTCGCCGCCGGCCCTGATACCACCTTCGCTACCACACTCCGGGATAGTGTAACGGTAGCACGCACGGCTTTGGACCGTTGCGGTGCGGGTTCGAATCCTGCTCCCGGAGCTCTCTCCATTAGCGCATTGCCTTTATGCGCTGCTTTCTCTGTCTCGTGCGCGAGACTCACTTTCCTGAAATGCCACTGCCAATTTGCAGTGAAGACCAAGGAGCTTGATTTATGAGCAACACCAACAGCGCGGTGGTCCGTCGGTTCGGCAAGGTCGTGGAGATGAAGGCGTTCGGCGCCATCGTCTCCTTCGACGGGAAGGAGGACGGGCTGCTGCACTCCACCCGCATGCGCGGGGGGAGCCGCCCGGCGCGGAGTGCGCGATGCGGGCGGCTGGCGGTGGGCGAGACGGTCGAGGTCGAGGTGGTCGACTCGCGATTCGAGGGCGGGCGGCGCAAGCTGACGCTCAGCGAGCGCTGGCACGACACCGCGGTGCTGGAGGCCCTCTGGAAGGGCACCACCGTGCAGTGCGTGGTGGCGCGCGTGCTCGACAGCGGGTTGATCGTCACGATCACCGAGGGGATCGCGCAGGGCGTGGACGGTTACGTCCACGTCACGGAGCTGGCCGGCAGTGAGCCGCGGGTGCGCGATCGCGCCCTCGCGTCCACGCAGGTCGGGGCGCGAATGGAGCTGGACGTGCTGAGCACCAGCGTCGATGACCAGGGCGACCTGCGCATCCGCCTGAGCCAGCGCGCGGCGTGCCTGCGGTTGAAGCTCGGCTCGACGTTCGCCCCCGGCACGACCCACACGGGTCGCGTCGTGCGGCGCACCGAGCGCGGCTTCCTCATCTCGTTCGGCGACTTCTCCGGGCTGCTGCCCGAGAACGAGCTGGGCAAGGTGAGCGCGGGCTCGATCCGGACGGGGAGCAACACGCGCACAAAGGTCGTCGGCGTCGACGACGACGGTGTGCTCATGCTCACCCGCCGGGGGCTCTAACCCCTCGCGAGCGCTGTCCCAACTCGGGGGACACTAAAGACACCGCCTCGGGAAGAGGCGGTTAATGCCGAGCACTTCCCACGTCGCAACGGGCGACGAATCAACCGCAGAGCGAACCTGGTAGCGCGGGTTCGCCTCTGCATTTCACTCCTGTAGCTCAGCGGATCAGAGCACCGGTCTACGGAACCGGGGGTCGGGGGTTCGAATCCCTCCAGGAGTACTGGTCAGCAACACGATGAAGCGGGCGCTTGCGCCTGCCCATTTGTCGAAAGACCGTTTTGCTGATGCTGCGGGTCAGAGCCATTGCACTGACCCGCACTCAATATTCTGGCGTAGCTCAATTGGTAGAGCACTGGTCTCCAAAACCAGCCGTTGCAGGTTCAATTCCTGTCGCCAGGACTCTTCGCTTCCTTCGTCTAGGGGACTAGGACGTCAGCCTCTCAAGCTGAAAACGCGGGTTCGAATCCCGCAGGAAGCACTCGGTCGTTCACTCACGCTCCTGTAGCTCAGCGGATCAGAGCATCGGTCTTCGGAACCGAGAGTCGGGGGTTCGAATCCCTCCAGGAGTACTGCACCATTTACGGTGCCATGCGGAGTTGGCGGAATGGCAGACGCACCAGCCTCAGGAGCTGGTGACCGCAAGGTTGTGAGGGTTCAAGTCCCTCACTCCGCACTCAATATTCTGGCGTAGCTCAATTGGTAGAGCACTGGTCTCCAAAACCAGTCGTTGCAGGTTCAATTCCTGTCGCCAGGACTCTGCACGCTCCCGTCGTCTAGCGGCCTAGGACGTCGGACTTTCACTCCGAAAACACGGGTTCGATTCCCGTCGGGAGCACTGCTTCTTTCACTCCTGTAGCTCAGCGGATTAGAGCACCGGTCTACGGAACCGGGGGGCGGGGGTTCGAATCCCTCCAGGAGTACTCGGTAGAAGAGCAACTGAGCAACCACCACTTCATTGCAATAAGACCGTGCATTGCACGGGCGCGCCCGCTCTTCCAACAGAGCGTCATGCAAATGGAAAACTGGTGGAAATCCGGTTGCTTGCACTTCGGTGCACTTCGCCGATGGGCTGAATAAGCCCTTCTTGTTTGAGAATGGGGCTACCCGCAGGCGCAGCGGATTAGCTCGCGAGAACACACTATGGCGACTGCCATCACGGACCACGACCACGTCGACATCGACATGGCCGCGCTTCTTTCCTTTTCCCGGAACATGCCTGCCCGCGGGCAGACGGTTGAAGGAACCGTGCTTTCGGTCTCGAAAGCCGGTGCCATCGTCACCTTCGGCAGCAAGAGCGACGCGGTAGTACCGCCGAAGCACATCGGAGAAGAGCAGCTCACGCCTGGCCAGCGCGTGAGTTTCGTCGTGTTCAAAAGCGCTGACATCGACGACTCCGTCGAGCTGACGCGGCTCTGGCATGACCTGCAGCGTCATTGTCTGGCGGGCAACACCGTCAACGTTCGCATCACCGATGTGGTGAAGCGCGCTGGCAGTGTTGCCGGTGTGCGGGCGAAGTTCAAAGAGCTCAGCGGATTCGTGCCGAGCAGCCTGCTCGCCAGTGCAGTACCGCTGGACAAGCTCGTCGGGACTACGGTCGCCGTAAAGGTGGCCGATGCGGACCCGGAAAGCAACCGCCTGATCTTCGATAGGCGGCGCGTTCTCGAAGAAGAACGCATGCAGTCCATGAAGCCTGGCGACGTCCTCACCGGGACCGTTCGCACCGTGGCAACGCGGGACGACGGCAGTGAATTCGGGCTGTTCGTCGAAACCGCCGGAGCGAGCGGACTCGTTCACCGTTCGGAGTTGCCGCTCAGCAAAGACGCGGCGGTCAGCGCACACTATCGCGCCGGGCAGCAAGTACAAGTGGTGGTGCTGTCGATCACCGACCGCCAACGCGGCCGCAAGTCGCTGTCGCTCAGCATCAAGCGCCTTGTGCGCGATCGCTTCATCAGCGGACTGCAGGTAGGCGATACCGTCAGCGGTGTCGTCGCCAAGCAGGCCGACTACGGCTTCTTCGTTCGATTGAGCGAAGAGGTTGAGGTCAACGGTCTGCTGCACCGCAGCCAACTGCCGTCGGCAGTGCGTTCCGGTCGGCGACCGCTACATGTCGGCGACCCGGTGTCGGTAAAGGTGGCATCCGTCGATGCCGCCACCGGCCGCATCGGGTTGAGCATGCGCGACCAAGCGCATAGCTAAGTCGTCCGGCGGATGAGCGTCGGGATAAGCTCGTCCGCCTTCGGGCGAGGCACCTTCAGCAGTGCCTCGCCTTTTGCGCTCCCGTCGTCTAGAGGCCTAGGACATCGGACTTTCAATCCGAGAACACGGGTTCGAATCCCGTCGGGAGCACTCACAGAGCAAGTGCGGCACTCGCTCGTTTTTTTCAACCTCTAATACTTGGCTTCCCAACAAAGGCATTCGAATTGGAGAACTCCAATGGACATCGGCGCAGGAAAAGGCTGGCCGGAGTCCGCTCTGTCAAACTTCTCGCCACACCCGTTCATCTTTCGCGGTTTCACCGTAGCCTCCATGGAGGGACTACTGCAATCGTTAAAGGAGAAAAACCCTGAGATGCAGAAGCACGTCATGACTCTGGTCGGACGTGCTGCAAAATTCAAGGGGATGAAAAAGAAGTGGTGGAAGACACAGACACTCTGGTGGCAGGGTGAGGCCATCGATCGCCAATCGCAGGAGTATCAAAAACTCCTCGACGAAGCGTTCCAGGCCATGTTCACCCAAAACACATCTGCTCAACGGGCTCTACTGGCGTCCGGCAAAGCGGTTCTGCAGCACAGCATCGGAAAATCGGATTCCCGTAAAACCGTGCTGACTCGGGCCGAGTTTACCGGCCGACTTACTCGCATCCGCGAGCAGCTACAAGCGAAACGATAGTGCACCGCCCATAGTGCCTATCCGATTCTTCAACTTCCATTTCAACTTCACCGGAGCCTCAAATGAAAGACATCAAGAACCAGGCTACCTTCGTGCAAGCCAGGATTACCCGGCTGCAGCGTGCCATTCGCAAGCAGACCCGTCCTCTGCAGAAGCGCATCCGTTCTCTCGGCACGGAGCTGAGCCGGATGTTGCACGCGGACCTCAAGGCGCGCGGGCTGCTCTTGTTCGACTGCAGCAACAGCCCCGGCAACGTGTGCGTTGGAACGCGCGCGGACATGCAGCGCTGCGAGGACATGGGCGGCGGGGTTGCCTTCGAGGTAACCGGGCCGATTCGGCAGACCAAGGATGGCTACGAAATCCGCCTGGACGGTGAGTGGCAACGGTTCCGAACCCCCGCCGGCTGGTAACCGGCAAGCGCACTGATGCGCTATGCACCACCGGCTGCGCGTGGAATGGCGCGGCCGGTCTGCTTTCGCTTGAACCACTCCACACACTTCTAGCCGGAGCTGGTTCCGGTGAGATTCCGGGAAGAAACCTTGGTCTTCCCAGCCCACCCTGAGCGAATAGCTATGGATGACATGCAGAAGCTCGAACAGATGCTGAGCGAAATCAGCGCACTGGAGCAGCGGGCACAAGCATTACGAGCCGCCGCCGACGCTATCGGCAGGCTCGAATGGTGCTCGACGTGCCAGCGCAACGAGCTGTTCCGTCCCGGTCAGTGGCCCCCGGGCTGGAGCTCATACCATGACCCGGAGTGCTGGATCGGGTCGGTCGATTACTACTGCCCGGCACATGCGGCCGACTGCCCGCGCTACGAAGACGAGTAACCCGAACAGGGAACCGTTTCCGGCGCAGGCTACTGAGCTCCTATTTTTTGGACAACGCACCGAGAAACGCACGACAGTCGTGCATCTCTCGGTGCGTATCCAAACGGGAGACTCACATGAGCAACGAAGCTCGACTCGAGAACCTCCAGGCAGAAATCGCGCGGCTGCGAATCGCCCTGGCGGCGCTGCAAGAGGAAGCGGACAACGTGGGGCAGTTCATCCACTGCGGCATGTGCAACATGCGAGTGCTCATCCCCGGCGGTCAGCGCACTCCGCGCGGATGGCTCGCAAAGTGGTGCCACTGTGGTGGTGACGACGAATACTACTGCCCGGACCACTGGGACGCCGCCTGCCTGGACGATACCGACTCCTGGTCCTCCGGTGGACAGGATATCCGCTTGCCCTTCGACGAGGCACATCACTTCGACGAGGCCGAGTGGCAACGCATCAAGATTCAGTTCGGCGCGAACTGATGTAAACGGGCATGGATGCCAGTTTTTTGCATTCCTTCCATAACCAACACCAACCAGGAGACGGACATGAACGAACTGGAACAACTGGACCAACTGCGCGCGGAAATCGAGCAACTGCAACAGGCCGCCGCCAGCCTGGAAGAGCGCGCCGCCGCCATCGGCGATACCGTGCAGTGCAGTCACTGCAAGCAACGCGCACTCGTTCGCACCGGAGAAGGGCTTCCCCGAGGATGGCTGCAGATGATCTGCCACAGCACCGGCTACGACTCCTACTTCTGTCCAGAACACTGGGACACCGCCTACCTGGACAATACCGACTACTGGTACTCAGGTGGCGAATCCATCCGTCTGCCCTTTGGAAAGGGGCGCTGGTGGAACGAAGGCAAGTGGAGGCGCATCAAAAAGAAGTTTGGTGCGAAGTAAGGCGGAACAAGTCGAACTCACGGACGCGTTCGCAACGGGCTTCGGAGCCCGTTCTCTTTTACGCGCCAAATCTACTATACTCCCGCGTGCTCCACAGGCGGCGCAAAATTGGAACCCTCGCAGTTGTTCGACTTGTCCTTCGTATCGAATTCGTGATGAATTTTCGCCGTTTTCGTATCGAATTCGTGATGCCACTTACTGTACTCACTTCCGTCAAGCCTTTCTACTGTGACCTTTTGGGCTCACCCTCTTTTACGCCTTCTTATAGTAGGGTGACGGGAAAAGGCAGAACCGGGGGACTGGGCACCAGATGTGGTGCGACAGCTCCCCCGTTTCTGCGTCTCATCTAACGCTCAGCTCTTCGAACCCACGCCCACGGCAAAGCCCCACAGCCCGATGCCGATGAGGGCAGGAATCTCCGCATACCCGATGAAAAGCATGACGAAAGCCACGACGAAAGCCGCCGCGCCGAACAGGAAGAACAGGATCGCTCCGAAAGCGTTACCCTGGCGTTCGTCGGCGCTGCGACCGGGGCTGATGCCGGCGACGACGCGACCGAGGCAGAGCGGCACCGCGAAGGAGCCGATAACCCACGCGAGAAACAACAGCACGGCGTACGGGTTGCTGAAGTGAACGTTGGCGAGAATGTTTGCAAGCATTTTTCGTAACCTTTCTTGCAGTAGTGGTACTGCGCTCTTAGTGCTCGCACCGAAGTGAAACAGCGATGCGAGAAACAGAGGCGCGCGTGGTGCGCGCCTCGTGCACACAATCGGCAGCGAACAGGAGCCAAGTAGGAAAGGCGCATCCATAAGCCTCTCCAGCGACTCAGTCCGCCGGACTGGTGTGAATCATGGTGAGCAGCGAACCGTAGTGTTCGGCACCGACAAGGCGAAACACTCCGCCGGTCGATTTGAAGGTGATGGTTTCGCGGCTGAACTCGGGATGATTTTGCTCTACCAGTTCATACCGAACGATCTTCACCAACTCATCGGCTCGAATCATCATGACGTTCCCGCCATCGACGAACTGAATTTGTCGAATCGCGTCCACGCCTCCGTAAGTGGTCATCTCACCCTGATGCGTGTGCGGATTGGACACCCACAATTCGTTGCCGACGCCGGCCCAGGCCACAAGGCCCTTATCCGAAGCGGCCAGAGTCAAGGCGCGGAAAGCCCCGAACGGTTCGCCGTCCAGCGTCATGGAGTGTCGTTCGACCGAGTCGTCGTCCGGGTCCAACGAGAAGGAGGTCACACCGTGGAAGTCGGTGGCGACCAGAATCCGATCCGTCACCTCGTCAACCGCCAGAGCCACTACCCCCGAGGGCAACAGCACCTCCTTGGCCAGGTGCGACTCGTCTTCGTCGATGCGAAAGACACCGACCTTGCCAGCGCCGTTCCCGACCACCAGCAACTGGCCATCTCGCGAGCAGGCCACGACACTCGGGTCCGGGAAGGACAGCACCTCCATCATCTTCCCGTCGCGCGGGCGAACGCGGTAGACGCTGTCATCGCCCGCTCCGTGAACAACAACGGCCTCGCCGCTCTCTCCGCGGTAGGCAACGCAAGCCGCCGGAACGCCAAAGCGGCATTTCATCAACACGGTCTCGTCGGTCAATACGACCGGTTCCGGCTGCATTCCGTCATGAGCCAACATGACGGCCCGAGCAAGCCCTGCCTTGCGCAAGTCGTGGAAGAATGGCGGATGCTCCTCGTAGACAACGCAGGCGGTATCGGGCATTCCGGGGCAGAGGACGACGGCCTTGATGCGCTCGAATTTCTGCTCTTCCACGTAGATGGGAATACAAATCGGGTCGTGCAACCGACCATTGCTCTGTGAAGTCTTCATCAAAACCTCTTTCTTCGAGAAAAAAGATGACCAGAATCACTCTCTCAGCATGAACGCGAGCGAGCCAAGAACAAACGTTGCTGCCGCACCGAAGTGAAACAGCGATGCGAGAAAGAGGGGCGCGCGTAGTGCGCCCCTGGAAAGCCGCCGTCAGATCACGGAGCCGGTAGAGAGGTAGTCGTTGACGACTCTACGCGCGCGCGTGTCCAACTCCACCACCACCGGCCCGTCGACCGGCCGATGAGCGTCGCCGATGACAGAAGCGGCATTGACGAACAGAGTGTTGTAGTCGTTCAGCCGACCACGCGATTCATGCACGTGACCGAACGCATGAAGCAGCGGACGCAGCTTCCCGATGTCGTATCGGTATCGCAGCATTTCGCAACCCACGGCGTTGTTCGCCCCGGTCACCCAGTCCAGAATGCCGTTCGGCGGGCAATGCGTCAGGAGAACATCCGTATCCTCCGGCACCGCTTCCCACTTCGCAGCCAGCTCGTCAGAGCCGCGAGTGAGATTGAATGCCATCTCCATGAACCACGGTTGCCACGGCGTTCCGTAGAACTTGATGCCGTCAATCTCGACTCCCTGGTCTACCAGGTAGTGGCAGACGGGGGAGAGTATCAGCCGCACTTCCAGAGGGAAACCCTGGCTGGCGAAGTCATGGTTGCCGTCGATGACAAGCTTGTGTCGGTGCGGCAATTCTTCCAGCTCAGCGGCGAACCGACGGACGTCGCTCAGGACGCCAGTCGAGTAGTCGCCTAAGTGCAGAAATACGTCGCCGTCCGGAATGCGCCAACGACGCAACGACCGCTCGTGCGTGTCGGCCATGATGACGATTTTCACGGGAAAGCTCCTCAAGAGGTTTGGGACAGTAGAGCCTTCCATTGCGTGAATGGGAGGTGGTATGGCTCAAGAGAACGCACCGCCGCTGCAAACGGTGCGTTCTCTCGCGGTGGTATCACGTTTGCGCAGGCGGCGGAAGGAAGCCCTCCTCCACCAGCAACGCCTGGTAGGCCCGGTGCGACTCGGCGTCAATCGCTTCCTCGATCTCCTTGTCCAGGAAACCCTCGCTGCGAAGAGAGGCCACGTCCTCCTCGCACTCCTTGAGCACGTCGGCTTTGACCGCTGGCTTCAGCACGCGCAGGTCGGGCATCGCGTTGGCGAGCAGCACAGCGTGGTCACGCAAGTGACCGCGCACGTTGAGTAGACGACCTCGCGTCACAACGCCGGCGGCGAAGGCGCGAGTCGGTCCGAGTCGCGCACGCTCGCGCGCGATGCCCTCCCGTTCGTACTCGCTGAACTTCGCGGACTTGTGCTTGATCATAAGCCACTTGCCCGCCGGCGTGCGCACCAGCGGGTCGGCCTGAATCACCACGCCTTCGGAAATGTTGCAACCGTCAGCGATGCAGTTGCGCGCAGCTTCGGCGGAGGGTCGGTCCAGCAGGGCATCGAACGCCTCGCGGGAAGGCGCACCGCGCCAAATCAGCGGCACGGTCGGCACACCGGTCTCCTGGCAGATCTCGCTGAACTGGTCGTACGCCAGGAAGTCCGCGCCGTTCATCAGGTTGAAGCCGCGGAAGAACACCTCATGCAGTTTGGTGTAGAGCACACCACACTGAATGAGCGTACCGCAGAACTCGCCGAACAAAGTCGCATCGTCGAAGTTCAACCGCGAGAACTTCGCGATCAGAGCCTCGAGCAGCTCCGGTCGCGCCTTGAACCACTGGATCGGCAAGCCGTTGTAGAACGGCTTCGTCAGCGCCGGATCGTTTCCGTTGCCGAGTGACAAGTCGCGACTGCCGTACTCCACCTGATCCAGCGAGGTGATGCCCCGGCGAAAGCGGATGCGGAAGCCGGTGCCGTGAAGCTTCTCGGTGGCGACCACTCGCTTCACGCCGAGAATCTCCTTGCGAGCATTCAGCAGAGCCAGCGACGGATACTTGAAGAACTCCACGTTTTCTCCTTACAGGGTCGAGAAAGTCCTGAGCAGAGGCGCCGATGGTGGCGCCCCGCTCATACGTCGATCAGACGCTGTGGTCGAACGACATCGGATCCGGCGCCGACGTCGTGCCGCCCCCACCGGGAATGTGCAGAGCTGGCGCAGTGGCACCGGACCCGACCCGCGGCGGGGGCTGCACCATCACGACTTGCTGCGTCAATGCCGTGGTCGCATCCTGGTGAAGCTGGCGCAGCAGCAGCGAGTGCGGTGACGAGCGGTACTGCGACAACGTCTGAAAGATATCGGCCGCAAGATGCGGTAAACGCGACACGTACTGCTTGACCAGCGCCTCAGGACGACGCCACTCGCCATCCACCAGGGTTTGACGCGAGAACACCGACAGCACCACACGCGTCTCGAAGTCACCCTGCTCGTTGAAGAACCACGTGCATGACGTCACCGTCAGGTGCACCGCGGTCTTCAAGTCCAGCCGAGGCATCGAGAAAAACGTGCCCTTGGTCGGCAACTGCCAGTAATTCGTGTGCATCCGCGTGAACCCCGTACCGCCGGGAAGGAACCCGCTCGGCATCGGGGCATTGACGTTCGGCCCGTCGAAAGGGGTGGTGTCACGAATGGTACCGTCCACCTTCGTCGTCGGCGCGCATTCCGGCTTCTTGAAATTGATGTCGCGGAAGCCGTGCCGAGCGACCACGCTCGACAAGACAGCGTTCACATCGAACGCGCCGTGCGGCCAGATCAGAATCTGGCTGCTCGACTTGCCGAACACCGTGCCGGGCAGCTTCACGCGACGTTGACACTCGGCCGACGCAGCGAACCCACCGTGCGAACCGTCCTCCGCACCTTCCATAACACCCATGCAGGCCAGCGCGCTGGCCAGGTTGCCGAACGTGAAGCCTCCGTCGGCTCCGCCGCCACCCCCCTCCACCCCGCCCTCGCAGGAGTGGCCGTAGCCGTCGTGGTCGCCACCATCGGGCGAACCACCGGCACCACCGTCAAAATCTGCCATAAGTCACCTCCAGAAGCTTGTTGAGCGTCTTAAAGCGAAAAACCACGAGCAGCGACGAGCCGCTCGTGTGACTACCGCGATGCGCGTTGGCGTCATCGACAAAGAATCTGCTCGCGCGCACCGCAGTGTGTCAGCAGTCGTTCAGTTGCGGTGATTCACCCACTGACGATTGAGCTTGCGAACATTAGCAACCGAACAGCCCCGTTGGACCGGAACCCAGCTCGATACTGGAACCGCCACCGCTGTCACCGCTGCCGCCGGGGAGCGGCTCCTTGCACACGACGCAGCGCCCATTGGCGCACGTCGGGCACAGCTTGATCATCGCCTGCGAAGTGCCGCCCGTGCACTCGGCGCAGTTGCCCGGCACCATCTTGCCACGCTTGGTCGCACAGGTCGTGCACTTGTCGGAATTGGCCATCGTAATGTCTCCAATCTTAGTGTTGAGGCAGACCTCGGGTCTGCCGGCATGGAACGTGCGCCTTGTCGGCGCACAGGTCACTTGTTGAGCTTCGCCTCGATGCGAGCCAGCACCACTTGCGTTCGCTTGCTCGGCTTGCGTGTCAGGAAACCGCATCCCTTCGCCAGGGAGTACGGCACCGGGCTTTCGAACTGCGCCTTGGTCAGGTCGATTCGACGCCCGGTATTTTTGTTGCGTAGGAACCAGTGGGTGGAGCCTTCATGGCGAACCACGCACGGCATGTAATCGCCGTCGTAGCCGCCGACCAGATAGAAGAGCGCTTCGGACGCCACGTAGCAATGCCCGTAGAGCTTGTGTCTCCCCTCCCGTCGGTATTGCGGTCGAAGTAGCTCAGGCGTGAGGCTTGCTTTTATGAGCTTGCCCCACCCTGATGGTGTGGTTGGTTGTTTCATGTTGCTCCGATCGTTACCGGAACGTGCGCGTTACGAGCGCACGGCTAAATAGCACTCACCTTCATGCACTCCCGCACCCGCGAGGGTTCCCGGGAACGATGCCTCCTCGATGCACTCCACTTCGTCCAGATTCCATAGCTGGGCGTTGTTGTCGCCAACCACCAGCAGTTCGGTGTCGGTGACAAAGTGCAGCTGATGAATCATCGGACCGACGCCGGTGTCGAGGTGGCTCACACCCGCATTCGGAATCGCGTCGACCACCATGAACTCCGGTCCGGTGTACATCTTGCGGGGAGACAGCCGGAACGGGGAGGTGTGTAAGTAGCTCTTGTCGGCCTGGCAAGGCACATTCAGGAACCACACGCGACTGCCGTCGCCGCCAAACGCGATGCCCTTGGTGTGCTTGCAGCTGGCGATGGTGTATACCGGCCACCGCAGGGCGCTCTCCATGGTCCGCACTTCACGCCGCAACGGCTCGTGGTGTTGCAACTCGCCGTCCGACAGTGCCGCGAACAGCTCCATGTTGGTGCGGTTGAAGCACAACGCTGCGACCATGCCGTTGTCACAGGCGGCGCTTCGATACACCATCTGCGGCTGCGCTTGGTCTAGACTCCAAACTTCGATGCGCCCCTTGGAGCCGCCGACCGCGATATAACGCCCGTCCACGCTCTCCTGCAGACACGTCACTTCACTCACTTCCGTGTGCAGCGGGGGACGATCTTGCCCGGTGGTGACGTTGTGGCGATACACGAGCGGACCGAATCCCCTGGTGAACAGGAGTTCGTGTTGCACTCGCAGTCGCTCGTCGCCGACAAAGAACGAGCGAATCAGAGTCTGTCCGACGCGGCCGACGCAGGGTGTTTTCAGAACTTCGCCTTCGCCGAGCGGGTCGGTGAGGACGCAAACACTCTTGTGCGGCTCAGTGGACATCGCCACCAAACCACCTTGCCTTGCGTAGCTAGCTTTGCCGAAGGCGGGGTCGCCAACCATAACGATACGATTCATGCAGAATTCTCCGTCTGTTAGCCGTGTGATGAGTCCCGTCGCGTGACAGTCGTTGCGTGTGAGGAAGATTTCGGAATCAGTACTGTTTCAGTAAGAGTTCCAGGAGTGAATGAGATCAAAAAGGGTACAACCACACCCTACCGAGCGGGACGCACGCATGCACGCCCCCGACAGCGCTCCGGGGCACGGAAATCACGAGTGATAGTGGCCGGCGCGCTCGCGCACGGTGGCGCCACCGACAATTTTCGCCTCGCTCGTGTTGGCGCGGCTAGCTCCGCAGCTCATCCAGACGGGGAATTGATTTCCGAGCGGTCACATTCGTCTTTTGGTGTTACATACAGTGGCTACAATCGTCATAGCTATCACAACTTCCGGAAATGCAAATCGCCCGTTGTCTATTTAGCTAATGACGGTTTCATAACGCTGGCGCAAACACTTCCTGCTTCGGCCAGCGAGACACCAGTCACATCGTCAATCGCTCCGTGCAACTCTTTGAGTTTGTTCTCAATACAATCGATAACCGCTTTGTCGCCAACACGCTCCGCTCGCAGACGACGAACCAGGAGCTTGACAATCAAGTGGTTTAACTTCCCTATGTGCGGGTCGATCGCCCCGAAACCCAACGCCATGATGACATGACGAGAAGACGTCGCAGCTTCGTTGATTTTGCGCAAACGCTCAATAGTTGGCTCAGGGAATCGCGCCAACAAGTCGGCGATACAAGTTGCTTCCGGATAGCCCCGGCGGTCCGAAGACGGTCCGGCTACATTTGCGAATCTGCGCATCAGAGTTATTCCGCTATGAGAATCATTCTCAATAATACACCAAATCACTTCAGTTGCCATAGACACGATTTGTCCCCAAAGCCCAACAGCTAAATGGTGTTTCACTTTATTGCCAATTGATTTACGAATGCCAAAACTTGAGATGTCTATCGGCTAGGATGCGGTGAACTTACACTTAGCCGTTTTACTCTCAGACTTACTCAGAAGACTCGCAAGGACTACTCTCTTACAGACTATCGACTGGAAACTTTCCGTCGGAACTGTCCTGTCCATCGTTAGCGCAACGGCGCCAGTTGCCCGGCGAAATCCGAGCAAGATTGAGATTACCGGTATTCAAGCTTCTAAGCGGAAAAACCGCATTTGCCAAACGCCCTTTTACAAGGAGCCTGTTATGTTTGAGTCAGGGCTGGTTCTGCTCTGGACTGCTTTGCTACTCGGCTTGCGACACAGTTTCGACATGGATCACGTCGCGGCCATCACCGACATTTGCGCCGCCGAAACGGACCGGCGCCGAGGCCTGCTCTATAGTTTCGGCTACTCTGCCGGTCACGCGCTTATCGTGCTGATCCTTGGCGTGGCCGCCATGGCACTCGGACTGGTCCTGCCGCCCGGTCTGGAAGCCATCATGGGCAAGGTCGTAGGCGTGACCCTTCTGTTGTTGGCAGCTGCCGTTCTCTACAGCGCATTGCGCTACCGCTCCGCCGAAAAGCTTCTCAGCCGATGGCGCATTCTTGCGGGCCTCATGCGCTGGCTCGTCAGCCGACACAGTCACAAGCACGACAAGAAGGCCTCTCACACGCACGAAAGTCACGCCGCGAATGACACTCCCGCATCTACCCGGGTCGGGTTCTGGGGCTCCGCCGTAATAGGCGTGTTGCACGGACTCGGTGTTGAATCTCCGACTCAGTTGGTGATTTTGACATCGGCAGCCTCGGTTTCGTGGGCGTTGGGTCTCAGCACCGTGCTGATCTTCGCCAGCGGTATTCTCGTGGCGAACATGGCGCTAGCGTTAGTTGTCGTAACCGGTTTTCAGAGCGCCAAGCGACAACAGCTAGTGTTCATGGCACTGAGCATCATCTCGGCGCTCCTGGGCGTCTACATGGGCGTAAGTCTGCTGATGGAGTAGCAGACAGCATCGGGCACTGCGGGAAACACACGCATCGCCCACAACTCTTATCTTGCCTCGCACTGCTGGTAGTGTCGCAGAGAACTTTGCCGCCGGCAACAATCTCTCGCCACTACCGGCAGTACTCTTCAACAAATTTTCTCCATACTTCTACTACTTCATTTAGTTTTTGCCATAAACCACAGATTCGTCAGCACCGAAAACTTGCCAGGAGACAAAAAGGCCGATCGCAGCCAGGGCTGAAATCGGCTTTTAGACGAGTTCACGTTCACTAACCGGAGTTATTGGCCAGCGATAACCCGCTGCGTAGACGGTCCGCGGTTGACATGTACGACACGGCTTCCCGGGTAAGCTGTGGAATTCTCGGTTTCACCGTCAACATCTTGAAGTTTGATAGTCTTTTCGCCAGCAAGGTCGTCCTGGCCTGTTCCTGTATAGACGCCCCAATATGTCGGACCAACAAGGCTGTCCTTTTTTCTCAACGTACCGGGAGTACCGGTTTCATGCAATAGGAACCATCCAACAAGGATAGTACCGGCTACATACATAAATATGACCCACGAATAAACGTCCATTCGAAATTCCTTGTGAGGTGGTGTGGTAATCACCAATCGCCCATATTCATGTTAGGGCCGCTTCAATCCTGAGTCCATGGGAATACCACGCAGCCAGGAGCGCCTCTTACCCCTCACCTCGGCCCGGGGTAAACACCGATACGTACGCTGGAAGCAGCTATTCGCCCCATCACGTCGACTCTTGCAGGATAGAACGATGCCGACGCTGAGAATTAATGGCCCGACGGCAATTGCGCCGTCACGAATTTCGCCGACATGGTACAAATAGTTGGAGAACGATTTCGACATTGCCCGACCGCACCTCACGACATTACTAAATTGGCCCGAAAGAAAAACAATAGAATCAGCACTCTTCTGAAAGCGATGCTCACACTTGCGTTGCTCGCCGCACCAGCATGCGCAAAACGCGAAGTCAAACTCAGCCCTCAGACTCCAACGCAGGAGCAAGCATTTGAGATGCTGGTGCGGGGCACGCACTTATTGCGCGACAAAAAACCGTTCCAGGCCAAGAAAACTCTGATTCAAGCAGCTCAGCTCTGGCCTCAATCCGCGCCTATTCACTACAATCTCGGCTTCTGTTTTCACGAATGCGGCGAATACGATTCCGCCATTCACGAGTTTCAAACTGCGCTGCAGATCGATCCGCGAATGTCGGACTGCGTCATCAATATTGCCAATTGCTATCAAATGCAAGGTCGCGCAAAAGAAGCTGTGGACTGGTTTGAAAGCTATCTCAAAAAGCACCCGCGCGAAACTGAATCAGAAGAAATTCGCGGCATGATTCGCTCGCTAAAACAATACGAACACGATCAGGTCCTGTCCGATCCAAACACTCCGGACTACTATCAAAGCATCACCGAGAGTGGCAAACCGAAGCGATGGCCGCTGAGCCGTTTGCCGCTGAAGGTCTTCATTTCCAATGGTAACGACGAGCACGGACAACCGGTGCCTGGATTTCGCGAAGAGTTCAACTATCTTTTGTTGAACTCACTGGACGATTGGGTGAAAGCCTCTCAGAATCGGCTTTCGTACAGAGTAGTCACCGATGCGAATCAGGCCGATATCTGGTGCACGTGGACAAACGATCCTGCGTTTTTACGCGAAGCAGGAAACAAAGTAGAACAAGGAGCGGCACATGTTTCCTCAGTCACGCTTCCTGACGGATCGCGATTGATTCAAAATGTTCATGTGGTGATACTGATCATTGCACGCGAATCCCAGAAACCACTAACATCCGACGAAATGCGAATGACCTGCCTGCACGAACTCGGACACGCATTGGGTATGGCCGGGCACTCAACAAACAATCGCGATGTGATGTTCTTCTCCGAGGCACCATCGGTCTGGCCGGCACTGACAAAGCGCGACAAAGCAACACTTCTGCATGTTTATCAGGACTATCCTCCGCGCGCTCCCGGTTTATGACACTGATCACATAATTGGCTCTCGCCAGCTCGGCCACATCTGTCGTAATTCTAAAACGTGCATAACAACTTGCCAAGGAGTCCGGACAAGTGCCCGGAATCTTAGGTCCAGCAATGGTTATGAACTGTTTCTGATTCACATATGTTCAACGCATGATACATGGGTTCTTGACATTTGTTACTCATAACTTACCTTTCTCATTCTCTCTTGGATCTATTCGGAACCTAAGAACCAATAACCCCCCCTACCCAGGATCAATTCGAGCGCGTGTCGCACGATGAGGTCCAGCATGGCGAACCCCTCGGGTCGCCCATTCTCTGATTCATCAACCCTTGAACACGAAGGAGAGAACCATGTCTTCAAGATGGTGCATCTTCACCGCCGTGCTGCTTGCAGCCGTCGGCGGCTTCTCTGTTTACACCATTCACCAGGCGAAACCCGAACCGGGTATCACGCGACGATGGTGGGACGACACGCTGGAAAAAGTGGAACAACGCGGCTACGACGGGCGACTCAATCGCCGGACCTTCTACGGAGAAGACGGTCAGAGCGTTCTGCGCGACGAAGACTACAACTACGACGGATCTCTGCGCACGCTGTCGGTGCGTCTGCCGGACGGCAACATGGAAGTCACGGCTTACGGTGGCACGGACAACAAACAGATCCTCAGCTATGAGCTGCACACACCGCAAGGCACGACGCTGGTTTCGAAATCCTGGTTTGCCGACGGCAAGCCTCGGGCTGAAACCAAGTACTCGCCGGACGGTCGTGTCGCCCTCGAGCAACGCTCATGGTTCGCAGACGGCTCACTGGAACGCGAACAGATCGTCACCCCCACAGGCGGCATCAACGCCGTGACCTACTGGCGGAAAGACGTGTTGAAGTTCAAGCAAACCGCACAGATCGCCGGCGGAGCCGAAGCGGTGTGGTACTACGATGACGGCAAGTCGGTCATGCGCACGGAAGTCCAGAAGAACCAGACCGCCCTGATCGAGGTCTTCAAGCGCGACGGCAAAATCAAGGTGCGAGAGGAACAAAACCTCGCCGCCGGGACCATCAAGTTCTCCGTCTTCAACGACGAAGGCAAGGTCCGCTTCGTTCAGCACTGGAATCCCGATGGTGCGCGCTACGCCCGTATCTCCTCGGTCGACGAACTGAACGAGGAAGGCAAGGTTGTGCGCACGCTGTTCGTGAACAAACAGCGGCAGGTGGAAAAGGTAACTCGTTACCGCCCGGACGGCTCCATCAGCTCCACTCGCCATCTGCGAGGAGATTCTACGGTTTCCTTCGAAGAGTTCTTCGATGAGAAGGGCGCTGCCGGCGAGATCAAAGACTACAAAGACGACGAACTCAAGGAAGAGATCGACTCTGACTTCCTCAAGCTCTACCAGACCAGGGGGGACGACGAATGACCATCCTGAATTTCGTGAACTTCGCGAATCCGTGGTGGCTGCTGTTGCTGCCATTACTGCCGGTGCCACTCTTCTTGTTTCACAATAAGGGGCACCTCGGCTTCTCCAACCACCGCCTCCTGCCGAAGCAGCGCATCGTCAGGTACATCCCGCTCTTCCCGCGCCTGCTCACCAGCGCCACCTTGGCACTGATCCTGGTGGCACTCGCTCGTCCGCAGGTCGCGGGACCACCGACCACACGCACCATCATCGGCCGCGACATCGAAATCGCGGTGGACATCTCGTTCTCGATGAGCGCAGAGTTCAAGGGCGAACTGAAACCCGAAGCGCCGATTCCGGGCCTTGACCTGCCACCAACCATCGACACTCGCGGCAAGCCGCAGATCAAGCGCTGGGCACCCAAGCTGGAGGACGACGGCAAGGTGAAGCGATGCGACGCCGCGCAACACGCGGTATTGCAATTCATCGCCAACCGCTGGAAGGCACAGGGCGGCGACCGCGTCGGACTCATCCTGTTCGATGACCGTCCGCGCTACAGCTGGCCGCTCACCGAAGACTTGCGCATGATTTACCGCAAAGGTCAGTTCATGCAGCACGGTCTGGGCGGCGGCACCAACTTCGGAGAACGTCCCCCGGGTCCGATCGACCTGGCGGAAGAACACTTCAAAGAGTTGGGCCAGTCGCAAACGCGCGTGCTCATCCTGGTGACCGACGGCGAAGACGAACTGTCGAGCTGGGCGATGGACCGACTGTCGCAAATCATCCAGAAGAACAAGATTCGCCTGTACGTCGTCGGCGTCGGCGAGACACTGGCGAAGAAAGACGTGGCGATCATTCGCCTCGCCGAACGCAATGGCGGCAAAGTCTACCGCGTGGAAGACAGCCAGGCCATGTCCGACTGCTTCGCCGAAATCGACCGCACGGAGCGGTCGCCGATCACCGTCGCACAAGACGAAACGCGATCGGACATCTTCTTCTACTTTGCCGGAGCCGCCGCCATCACCATGGTGCTGGCACTACTGGCAGGGGCAATCATCCTGAACCGATAAGGAGTTTTCGATGAAAGAGGCGATCAAATTTGCTCGCCAGGCTGCCCTCTGCCTGGCAGTTACGGTCACGGCCGGCTACGGTCTGTACACGCTTCTGACCTACACCCTGCCCATGCACCGCGAGGACTATCGCACCGCGGTTCGCAGCAAGGTGAAGGATACGACGGAGCTGTTCTACCACGCCGCCATCACCAGTTACAACCAGTCGCTGGATGAAGAAGGTGAGGTCGCAACCACCAAGCTGAACGAGGCCAAGAAGCTCCTCAACCTGGCCTACGACAACCTGTTGGACAAACAAGGCAAAGTTCCCTCCGGCTCTCGCTACCTGGCGGGCCGAATCCAGTTCGCACTCGGCAAGTGCCTTCAGCGTCTGGAGAAATTCGAGCACGCCGTCAAGGCGTACGAGGAGAGCTTGCGTTTGGACCCGGACAACTGGGACTGCAAGTTCGACCTCGAGATGCTGAAAGCCGACCCTCCTCCCGCCGGTGGTGGCGGTGGCGGCAAGGGTAACCCGAAACCTGACGATGGCGGCGGCAAGAATCGCCCCAAAATCTAGAGCCTGAAAGGAACAACATGTACTTTCTACAACCACAGACACTGTGGTGGCTCGCGGCCCTGCCGCCTGCCGCCGCATTGATCGTCTGGCTGGCCTGGTTCTTGAAGCAGCGATTCCAAGCCGCCTACGGCGAACGAGAGTTGCTCGCCATGAACTCCCGGACACTGCCCGGCTGGCGCTACGCGGCGAAAGCTGCTCTGGCAGCCGCCGCCGCCGCTCTGCTGGTGCTGGCAATAGCGCGTCCGGCGGTGCCGAACGGCAAAAGCCGCATCCCAAAAGGCACCCTCGACGTAGTTGCAGTGGTCGACGTCAGTCGGTCCATGGCAGCGCAAGACTACAAGGACAAACTGCCGCCCCTCCCGCAAAAGAACGAGCCGGAGCGCAGCTGGTCCAACGAAAAGATGCCCAAGAGAACCGGTGGTACCAGACTCGACATGGTGCGCCACTTGATTCGCGGGCACCTGATCAACTCGCTCCAGGGCAACCAGCTCGGAGTGGTAACTTACGCAGGCGAAGCCTTCCCGCAAGCGTTCCTCACCGCCGACGGTCCCGCGCTCAACTGGGTGCTCGACCGCGCCATGACCATGAGCAGCGCACCCGGCGAGGGCAGCGCCATGGTGAAAGCATTCGAATTGGCACTGCTGTTGTTCGAGGTGGATTCGCCTCCTGAGCACGAGCGGCTAATCGTGCTGTTCAGCGACGGCGGCTGCACCGATGAGGTGGCGAAGCTGGATGAGATGGCCAAGCGCTGCCGCGAACTGAAGGTTCGGTTGGTGGTGGTGGCACTCGGCAAAGCCACTCCGTCACCCATTCCCGTCAGCGAGATGGCGGAAGACGACGAGTTCGCCCGCGGTCTGTTCCACAACGGAAAACAGTTCTACGAGGTGGACGGCGAAGTCGAAAAGACCTCACTCGACGCCAACCTGCTGCAGGGTTTGGCCCGCGCCGCCGACGGCAAATACATCATGCTCAACAACGCCGAAGACTTCAATCTGCTGGACGTGTCCGGCGGACGGACGACAACGGAAGTGCAAGGCTCGGCCGAGCTGTTCGAGTACCCGCTAATCGCAGCACTACTCTGCATGATGCTTCTCTCAATCTTCGCTAACGAGTTCCGAAAGAGAGGTGTCCAATGAAACGCGTAATTCGATGGTCACTGGCAGTGGTGGCAGTGGCTGCGATTACATTCGCAGCCTACTACTTCACGCGCCCCTCGTGGCCGGACTTCCCCGCCACAGCGGAAAAGACGCCGCAAGCCAAAGTGAAGGTGGCGGAACGCGACTACGGTTACCGCATTGGCGATGTGATTCCAGTGGAACTGGTCATTCGCCAACAGCCCGGTACGCGCGTCGTCGTATCCGACATGACTGTGAGCGGCGACTTCGAGCTGCACGAAAAGAACCCGACGCTCCAGGTCAAAGAGTTTGAGGACGGCTCAGCGCTTTACCGCGTGACGTTCAAACTCCAGAGCTTCGAGACCAAGGCTCGCCTGAGCTTCAAGGCACAGGTCAGCTGGGTGGAACTCGAAAAGAACAAGGGCGAGGTCTTCGACGTGCCGGAGACCAAAATCGGCTACTCCATGACCTGGGACGGTCGCAAGGAGATGCAGGAAGGTAGCGACACGCGCTCAGTCATCTGGTACTGGGCGCGAGCAATCGTTCCGCTCACATTCGGCTCCGTCCTCTACCTGACGCTGATCGTCATGGCAGTGCGACGCTGGTGGAAAGCCCGGCAGCAAGTCCCCCCGGAGAAACTGATCCAGACTCGCTTCCTGGTGCTGCTCGAGATGGTGGGTAAGGACACCGCCACGTGCGAGAAGTACCGAGAGCTCGAAGCGATCGTGCGGGAACACTGGCACATTCAGTCCGTGCCGGTCGATGAGCTTGCCCGAAGCTTGCGCCGCGAGCCGGCACACCGCGAAACGTTGCAAGACTTCCTCGGTCTAACGGCAATGGCAATCTACCCGCAAAGCGAAATCACGGCAGAGCAGCGGCTCGAAATCGTAAGACTGGGACAAGGCCTCAAGCATGCCCTACTGACGCCAAAAGCCAAACCGCGAGAGGATGCATACCAGGACGCCATCGCCGAACACCTGGAAGCCATGACCGTGCAAGCAAACGCCAACGCAGATGCAGCGGTCGTGACCGAGGGCACCCCCGGCGACGGAACACCGGAAGCTACCTCTGTCGATACGCCTGTCGGTGAGGCCACACTCGACACCACCGCCACTGCCGCCCCGGAAGATGGCGCGGTGGTGCCCCCTGACGAGAAGCCGCAGACGCCGCCAGAAAACCCGAACTAATCTGCAGACGTGGTCACGCGCTGCCACCTATCTTGGTGGCAGCGCGCCGGTCGGCAGATCTCATCGCACCACATACGAGCGTCTACGAAGACGCCCCAAGAAGAGGAGGCTTCAGTGTTCGATCGGAAAAACATCCGCTTGATTGCCGCGGCAATGTCGTGGCCAATCATCCTGTTCACCGCTTGGCTCGGTGGATACCTGTTTGGCGGTGCCGGAATGATCGTCGGTACCTTCCTTGGGCTGGGTATCTACTTCTGGGGAATCTTTCGCAGCCTCCCCAAGGACTGATCCGTCCCACGGGTAAGAGCGTTTCACCTTCCAGGGCCGCTTGCATTCACTAGCGGCCTGGTCGTCAGCTTGCCAGGAGCGAAAACCGAAGGAAGGCGCGGGAACCCCGCCCCTTCTTTCTCTCCTTTCTATACTACGCCTTTTCGTAGACGCATTCCGAAGTAATAGAAATGCGGAGCCTTCGGTGGTAAAGGTCGGAGATTATGACAAATCTCCGACCTTTACTCACAAATCAAGACTTATTCTGATCATCCTCAGCTTGATTGTTAACGCGCAAGAACGGCACAAGAAAGGCGCACAATGCGGTCACTCCCGCTGCCACTACAACAAGCGGTGCCAACTGATTGTCGAAGACAACCGTGAAAAGGTACCCGCCAATGAAGGTGGCCACTTCCGTTGCCAGGTTCTTGACGGCGATCAAGACTGCCATCATCGAAACAGCAGCTCTCGGTGGACACACCTTAGCAGCAAGACTGTAGATAACCAGCACCGCAACCATGTTCGCCACTCCGCGACAGAGCTCCAGCACGATTGCCGAAAACGCGCTGGATAAAAGCAAGAATCCCAGCGTGCTGGCGACACCGGCAGTGATGGCATAGCATAGTTGGTGATTCATACCCTGACGTCCAAACCAGAGACGATACACCAACGCACCAACCATCATGCCAACGGCATTCCAGGCTCCCAGTTGTCCGATGAACCCCTGTGAGAACCCGAGTGTTTTCGACTCGTAAAAGTAGAGCGGAACACCAAATGAGGGACTGAAGTCCCACAACCAGATGAACAGCACTACCATCCAAAACACGCGAGACCGCGTAACGGAGCGAAGCGATTGGATCGTCGCCACCAGCACAGGCTTGTTGAACTGCGCCTTCTCCTCCTTCAACATCAACGCCGCCAAAACGGAGACGATGAGCGGCGGAACTGCTGCTACAGCAGCCGCGACGGTTAGCGACGCAGTCGGTGAAAGCGTGTGACAGAGGTACCCTCCAGCCAGCGACGAGATCAGCAGTGCTGCATAGTAGCAGAACGACTGAAGCGAGAAGTAGTGACTGGAACGACCATCGTTCGCGCCCGCCTCCGCTGCCAACCCGGATGCAACCGCAGTTGATGCAGCAACACCGACGGCTGCTGCCAAAAGGGCACCGACAATGGCAACGGTTGAGGTCGCAAACGCCATCGCTACAAGAGCAGCGGCACTGATCGCGTTGGCGAGCACCAGGTAACTCTTGCGACGATATCCGAACAGCGGAACAAAGTCGCACAACATCCCGTAAAGGGGCTTCAAAACCCAGGGCAACATCATCACGGACAGATAAGCGGAAATCTCCGCTGCCGTTAGTCCGAGTTGCTCCATCATGAAAAACTGCATCGGCTGCGCGACTAGACCGAACTGTGAGGCCAGTCCATGCGCAACGTATGCAAACACAAAGAACCAGGTCAACTGGCCAAAGCCGTTGCGCTGGCTCTTCTCTGAATCAGGCACATTCATAAAAGCGCCTTTCGTTCAATGCGAAGGGTGTGCCGCAGGATGGAGGAAACACCTTCTGCTGAATGGGAGCGCAGATTAAACTGCCACTCGTTGAATCGATGAGCCCCAGAAGTTAGAGCTCCGGATTACTTGTTATTGAGAATATTCGCACTGTTGGCAAGGACTAGCTTCGTAGATTTTGGTCTACCCGATTAAGTAATGCTCTGGCTTCGATTCCCTTTCATCCGCATGTGTATTGTTGTTGAAATCAGATTAGCAATGGACCTCGGTCAGTAGCAACCATCCCGCTCAGCGGTTCTTCCGTGTACAAGCTCAATGCACAACAATTTCAGGACTTGCCCAGTGCCGTTTCACACATTGTTTTACCCAATTCTTAATGAGACTGCCTATCAATATTCGTCAGCGCCTCAATCAACGAAAACTGTAGTGCCAACCACCTTCTTCTCATTGCCAAGGGTTTCGAGACCTATCTCAGGTTATTGAGAACTAGTGAGAATGCAGATTGGCGAAACTCGCGCGACCGATCCTGCCTGCCTCCCAGCGATTTTCTTGTTCCATTCGCGGGAGGATGACAATTTACGTCCACTGCCCATAACGCGAGGTGAGTGAATTGTCATTTTGGCTGTTTAGCGTACTCCCACCACATAACAGCGCGCGGCGGGCCCCCTGACTATTGGTACGGGCCCCGGCCTGTATTAAGGTGAGCTCATATCTTCCATTTCTCCCTTTTTTCCAGGAACCAACACAAACTCAAGCACACAGCCACTTCCCGCCTGCCTCTTGAAGCACCCTCTGCCTCATCATCTCGTCCGGACTAGCAGAAACCACTTCCAAGCCTCACGTCTTAGACCTCGTTTCAAGAAAGTTCGCCCAATATGGAAGCCATCTTCACCATCTTGGTCGTGTTCCTGTACCTCTGTGGAATCTTCGCCGCAGAAATGATCCCGCTTCTCACCATGATCACGGTAGTCGGCGCCACCATCACGGCGTTCCTCTACCACCGACGCGGTAAGAACACCTACGAAGGCGTTTTCAAAGGCGCAGCCTACGGATTGGCAGCCTCAGCCCTCGTTGTCGCCTCAACAGTGGTGTATGTCATCAGCCAGCTATAGAGCCGGCGCTGCACCCACAAGCCAGAAAGGCTAATTCTCCATGCAACTCATAACCTCGTACCCCCCTGGAGGCTACCCATATGGCACCAACAAAAGATGCTGCACTCCTGATCTGCATCGACATGCAGACCCCATTCCTCGGCGCTGACAACGCCGACCAGATTCTCGCAATGGTGGAGCTTTGCCGGGAAGCCAGACGCCTCAATCGGCACATCTTCCTCATCGAAGACACCCACGGTATGCGCACGGAACAGCGCATCCTCGAAGTCGTCGAAGGCTACGACAAACTCCACATCCTGAGCAAATCTCAATGGGACGGCTCCTTGCAAGTCGCCATGAAATGCACGGAGTTGCGCATTGAACCGAGCAGTATCGACGTCGGCGGCGCGTACGACTCACAGTGCGTTTCCGCGACGCTTATCGGCATGCGTGACCAGTGGTTCCCGTGTACGCCAATCACGGTTCACCGCAACGCATGCGTGCCGGCCCCCACCACGGGACTCAAGGCATCCGGCTGGACCACGCTGGCAAGCAGACTGTCGGTAAAGGTCGCGTAAGCAAACACGCACACGACCAAAAGCTACCCAAGACCACTCAGCGCGCACAAGTGTTTGTGCGATGCCACCAACAAACCTGACTTCATTCGGAAGGCTTCCACATGCAAGTTCTCATTGGTTCGATCTCGAAGAACAGCCACATCACCCAGGCAGTGGTCAAAGGCGACAGCGCCGGTGGTTACTGGTTCGACATCTACCAGGTCTACGCCCCCGGCGGCCGACACATGCGTCGGTGCTCGCTGGAGACCGGCAAGGTGACCCCAAGCCTCGCTACCGCGCGCAGTCAAGCCCGCGCGGCCTTCGAGCGTCAGACCGGAGTTCGCCTCAAAACGCCGAATCCGTTCGTCACCGGCTGCCGGTACCTCGTTGGTAAGGCGCTTGCACCGTTCCGCGCCTTGGCGCATCTGGTAAAGTTCGGCAGCTAGTATCTGCCTGCAGTCGCGTAAGCAAGACGCACGACCACTAAGCGCGCACGATCGTTTGTGCGATGCGACCAAACAAACCTGACTTCATTCGGAAGGCTTCCAACATGCAAGTTCTCATTGGTTCTACCTCGAAGAATGATCACATCACCCAGGCGGTCGTCAAAGGCGATACTACGGGCTACTGGTTCGACATCTACCAGGTCTACGCCCCTGGCGGTCGACACCATCGGCGGTGCTCGCTGGAGACCGGTAAGGTTACGCCGAGCCTCGCTACCGCACGCAGCCAAGCGCGAGCGGCGTTCGAGCGTCAGACAGGTGTTCGTCTCAAAACGCCGAATCGGTTCGTCGCCGCCTACCGCTACCTCGTCGGCAAAGCGCTGGCACCGTTCCGGGCCCTCGCGCATCGGATGGCCAAAGTGAAGTTCAGTCGCTAGTCTCTGTCGGCAGGAGCCGGGTGCGCGAAGGAGCTCAAGGCTTCTCCCACCCGGTCCCGCGGACATCGACTGCACCTGAGGACTGCAAGATGGAAACCGGCTCCAACCGGTCACCCCATCTTGCTTTTTGGGTTAACCCTACTAGACGCCTGCGTAGCCTAATGAACAAAAAGGGAACAGTCCGGGAAACCCGGACCATTCCCGCTTCAGCGCATCAAACAACCATTACGTCATCTGATGATTGGACTTCGCCCAGAGCTGAATCCCATCGGGAACGGCGGTCACGTCATTGGCTTCGGCACTCATGATGTAGGTGCCACCATCCATCGGGATCGGTTCGTAAGCATCACTTACGGTCAGTCCCGGCACGGCGCGGGCAAGCTCCTTCGCCTTCTCCGGCGAATCGGCTTTCACTTCCACATGCACGGGACCATTGAACACGGATCCGCTCGTCGTCGTCTTCTTCATCTTCGCTCCTCGGAGAATAGCCCCTTAGGCGGGTTTCGGCAAATTGT
Organism: Candidatus Obscuribacterales bacterium; assembly: GCA_019752635.1. Lineage (GTDB taxonomy): Bacteria > Cyanobacteriota > Vampirovibrionia > Obscuribacterales > Obscuribacteraceae > JAKFUT01. The sequence goes on from JAIELX010000035.1 coordinate 51,604, forward strand.
CGTGTTCGTCGTAAATCTCGCCGACCAATTCTTCGAGCAAGTCTTCCATGGTGACGATTCCGACTGTTTTGGCACCATCCTTCACCACGGCGATCTGCACTTTGCGTTTGCGCATATCATCGAGCAAAGCCGAGGCTTTGTGCGTAATCTCGACAACAAACGCCGGACGGATGAACTTCGCCGACTTGAAGTCACGTTTCATCTTCACCGGATCATCGATCGTCGACTTCCACCAGTCGAACAGGTCGCGCGTGTAGAGCACGCCGACAATTTTATCGACACTGCCGCTGTAGACCGGAAGTCTGCTGTGCTTGGTTTTCGACACCACATCCAGCAGCGCCGGTAGTTTCAGCTCTGCGGACACAGCGTCCACCTTCTCCATCGGCATCAGCACGCCAGTCATATCGAGATCGCGCAGATCCAGCACACGAGTGAGCAGATCCGTCTCGCGCTCTCCAAGCTCGCCACCTTTCATGCTAGCGTCGATGAGGATTTGCAGTTCCGCAGCGGTGTGCGCCAAATGCGCTTCGTCGCCACTGGAAGGTTTGCGTAGCCCCATGAGGCGAAGGATACCACCCGCCAGCTTGTCCATCAGCCAGATGAACGGCCAGGCGACGAAGCAGTAGAATCTAAAGAACGGCGACAGCCGTCGCGCGACACTTTCGGGAATACTAAGCGAGATGAATTTCGGAACCTGCTCACCGATCACAACGTGCATCGATGAAAGCAGCAGGAACGAGATAACCACGCCAACGCCGGACGGAATAACAATTCCATCCAGCCCCGGAATCCAACTCAGCATCATCCCGACGACCTGATTGATTGAGTGGTCGGCCACCCAACCCAAACCGAGGCTGCAAAGCGTAATCCCGAGCTGAGTACCAGAAACACTGCGACCGATGTCGCTCTGAAGTTTCTGGACGATGACGGCTAGGGTGTCACCGCTCTCCACCAGCTCTTGGATGCGGCTACGACGACTTGCGACAAGCGCAAACTCCGTAGCCACGAAAAAGGCGTTGAGAAGCAAAATCAGCACCATGGCGATGAGCCAAAGCACTATCGCACCAGCGGACATATTGGTCCTTATCCTTCTCCAATGCGTGATCCCCTCGCTCGCACACCAGCCGAGTCATTGAGGGTCACTAGTTAGTATTAGCGGTGGTCTAAGAAAGTTACTCGTAGGTCGCTAGTATTGTGAGAGAAGCAACCTACCCTATACTAATGGGGCATTGGGAAACGCCTGAAACGAAGAATTCTTTCGAACTTTTCAGCGCCGAAAGATTCAAAGCCAATAACCTTTCTCTTTAAAACTAGCGCAGCTCGTTCGGAGTCAAAATGCTTATACATTCCGCCGCTTACAACACAAATTTGGCTGCCTTCGGGATCGACAAGCCATTTGCGCTCGACCGCGGAGCTCAGGTGCTAAAAGCGCTTCAAGAACGTGACGGTCACCGTCCCGCAGTGCTGTCGCCCGATCCGATCAGCGCGGCGCATGCGCTTATGGTCCATAGCAACGAATATTTAGACAGTCTAAAAAACGCCGATACCTGGATCAAAATTCTTGAACTCAAAGACGAAGAGTACCGTCCCGAGCTTGCAACACGCGAACTCCCCGAGCTGCTTGATGACATTTTGCTAAAGTGCGGCGGAACCTTGCTGGCGTGCGAACTGGCGTTGAAATTCGACATGGCGGCGAATCTCGGTGGCGGCTATCACCACGCCTTTCCCGGAGAAGGACGCGGATATTGCGTTCTACATGACATTGCTATAGCCATCCGATCGATCAAACGCCGTCGAATGATTTCATCAGCCATGATCGTAGACGTTGACTTCCATCAGGGCGACGGCAGTGCCGTTATTTTCAAGAACGATCCTTCCGTTTTTACCTTCTCAATTCACTCGAAAGAAGGTTGGCCGGAGGAAAAGCAGCAAAGTGATCTGGACGTTGAAGTTAGCGAAGCAGAAAGCCACCTCTATCTGGAAAAACTTGCAGAAGGATTGGAAGAAGCGCTCGATCAATTCGAGCCAGATTTTGTCCTCTACGTTGCCGGCAGCGATCCTTACGAAAAGGACGTGTTGCCGGGTACCCGCTTCATGAATCTCTCGCTGGATACTTTGCGAAAACGTGATCAACTGGTCATCGACTATTTCGCCGAAGAAGGAGTGCCACTAGCGATGGTGTTCGCCGGGGGATACGGTCCGGACGTCTGGGAAGTGCACTACAACGCTGTTCGCCACCTGCTGGATCGCAGCGGCGAACTGGTAACCTAACATTGGCGCACCGCCAGCTCAGTCCGCTAAACATTCCCCTGCGAGAACTATCATTTTTTCCGATTGCCGCCGCTGGTCCACTAAGGTGAGTTGCAACCGTTGCAGTACAATTTTGCCTGTAATGGGGTCATAATTAGCTCTTCGTCAGGTGCACCATACTTTAGCTGAGGGAATGGCAAATGGCGCGCAACTTTTGTTTGTCGGCTCTAGACTGCTCAGAAGTTACAAGGCACGATCTGCTAAGTTTGCTGGACAGAGACGACCGCCCCTGTTTTATGGAGTCGGACGATGCTCAATTTCTTAGAGATTCTGACGTAATTTACTTTTGCCAGTCATATGAAGCAAAAGAACAAGCTGTTCTGGCCCTGGCAAATAGCGACAATAAAAAATTAGAAGCACTCGCTGAGGTTGGAGCAGTTCATGCCATCGCTGTGAGTTTTAACGATGCAGATAAAGATTATGATCACGAAGCCGATTACGAAGGCGAAGATGATCCAGTCGAGCTTCGGGCACTTGAAATTCTAAAGGAATCGAAGCTGCAATATGAAGCATCCGGACGGCTCACAAGCTTAGATGAAAGGGGCCTGGATACTTTACTGATACTGCAGTTCGAAGTAATCCAAGTGTTAGCGTTCCTCCGTGGAGGATTGGTAATGGACACCGGGGCCGCGAACCAGCAGATTGTCGAAAAAGGGACTTGGGTTTCTAAAGGGATTGTTGTTACAGCCCTTTCCTCCAGCAACACCATCGCCAGCAAAGCAGGTATAAAAACTGGTGACGTGATTGTTTGTATTGATGACCAGCACTTCTTCAGTTCCGATCTGGCAGTCGCATACTTGCGTTCTCATCCCGGAATCGCAGTAATGCTAGAGCTACGAAGGCAAGACCAACGAGTCCTTGTTTCACTGACGCCCAACACTGCTGGAAAAGTAGGAATGACGCTTGCGAAAAGGTGGAGCGTATCCAAGATCCGCAACTGTGCTAATTAGGTAAGACACACATTGGGCTGAATGTGTGCGACTTTGCGCGGCGGTTGCGTGTGCGCCGGGTACATGCGCCGATTTACCGTAATACGGCTGGTTGTAATTAAAACAGTGGTAGCCATCCGTAATCTGGGGGGATCGGTAACTTCGGGTTAGTTCTTCGCTCTTAGTGGCACATAAAGCCTGGTTGCAAAGAAACCGTGGCGCCGCTGGCTGTCGGATATTCAATTAATTTCGCAGCATGGCTAGCGCTCGATCAATAGCGAGCATATAATCGCCACACCCTCAATTACATATCCAAAAGGATCACACAGTGAACCCGAGTACCAGACGTCGGACGGTAGCGGATCTCGCCGGTCTTCCAATCGAGAGAACGCTCCATCGCGCCACCCCGTTTCTCAAATGGGCTGGCGGAAAATCGCAATTGCTCGCCGCTTACGAGCAAAATTTTCCATATGAATTTCGATCATACTTCGAGCCATTCACCGGCGGCGGTGCTGTTTTCTTCTATCTGAAAAACAGCCGGCCTGCTTTCGACGCTACTCTTAGCGATCTTAACGGTGAGTTGGTCAATTGCTACACCATGATTCGCGATGAAGTCGAGGTACTGATCAAAGAGCTTAAAAAGCACAAAAATGAGCAAGAATATTTCTATGCCGTGCGCGCCCTTGATCCCGCCAAACTAACGGAAGCGCAGCGCGCTGCCCGATTGATTTACATGAACAAAACTTGCTTCAACGGACTCTATCGCGTGAATAGCAAGGGACAGTTCAACGTTCCATTTGGATCATACAAAAATCCGCGATTCTGCGACGACACTAATCTTCGCGCCTGTAGCGCCGCCCTCGATGGTGTAGAGATATTGCACCAACCATTCCATCACGTTCTCAAGACTGCCAAGAAGGGCGATTTTGTCTACTTCGATCCGCCCTATCATCCGCTTAGCAGCACCGCCAACTTTACGTCCTACACGAAGAACTCCTTCTCAGCAGAGGATCAGGAAACTCTGGCAGAAGTAGCGACCAGACTGCATAAGCGTGGCTGCATGTTTATGCTGAGCAACTCGGATACACCCTTCATTCGCGACCTGTACAAACAATTCGAAATCAAAACTATTTATGCGATGCGTGCAATCAACTGCAAAGCCGACGGACGCGGTCCTGTAGCAGAAGTACTGGTCACGAACTACTAATCGCGCGCCCTTAGTTCATGTAACAACTTAGACGGATGTCATGCGATTGTCGTCATATCCTTCTACAATTTGTGCTGTGTGTTCGGCGTAAACTTAGTCCGTCTTTCGGCGATTCTTACGACAGCTACTGCTGTCGCTCCTCGACAATCCCTTACGGGCTGCATTTCCCGCATACATCTCCAGCAGGCGGATCATCCGGGCGGGTTAGATGACAATGTGGACGGGACAGACAAACCCTGCAAACGCGACCTTCGTGCCGCAAACTTCCTCTCTTGCCTTGCCGCCGAATCTCGCGCTTAGCCACACGGACTGGCAAGCAATCTGCGAACCGCTCGCAGCCTTTCCGAGCTTCGATAACCATAATGTAGCGGTTAGCCGCAAAAGTCTCTTGCAGGCAATTTTCCAAAGAACTCGCGACGTGCCTGCCGAGCTGATCACGGAAATGCTCTTGAATTTCGAACGACGCTGCGCTTCCAGACTTCACTCTGTTCAGCCCACAGAAATAGTTTCCTCCTACTCGTTAATCGCTCAGCTCATTAACGACGAACCTCTAACAACATCCTTGAGTTGGAAGCTGCGTTGGCTAGCTGCACTTCACTTCTTATCCCACCTGGCCAATCCGGCAACAATCACAACCGGCGCTCGCATCGCCGCAACCGCTACTTGTGTGGTGCATCGAGCAGTGGCACTTCACCCCGCTCGCCTGGCCAACATTTTGCATACGATCGCCATGACTGGAAGTGTAGTATTGCCGGGCCGTCACGTCTCCCCCGACGCCAACTCTCTCAATCCCGGCAAGGAAGAACTGCTCTACCGCCCGGGAAGCCAGCTCCGCAGTTATGCCACAAAACTATTGCACCTGGCAATCATAAACGGCTGCCTCCCGGAGTCCCTCACCTATTGCGAATCGAATGGCCGACCGGGGAAACACTATAAGGGACAGCGCATCACGGACATCTTCGGAAACGATGTGTCGCTAGCACCAGAGCTACCACTAACGGCGCTGAGCAAGTTTAACGCTCTCAACTTCGGTGATGCAGGCACAGTTCTGGCGCACGCCGACACAGTCTCATCCTCATCGGACAGCAAGGAACTTGTTGTGTTCGACACATACAACAGTTTTTCCGACGCGCTGGAAGAATGCGCGAAAAGGCGCAGCCTGCCCGTAACCATCGCAGTTGATGAACGCAGACTGATGGCGGATTCTTATCGCGACGGCATCAATCATTGCATCAACATTGTGCAATTTGCGGACTTCAGCACACCGCACATTTTCAATCCTCGCCTCTTGCACGGCATGCAACGCTCAACGAGACTACCGCTGCAAAAGCTGTACAACGCTACATTCGCGGCAAAGGAGTAGCGCATGCAAGTATGCAAAATCGGACCGTTGAAGAGTTTCACCATGCCTCCATCCTGGAAGCGATGCACCTATCGCATAGCCGGGAGCGGTCGCCCCGAGCTCCCAGTCATTTCATTCCAGCCGGATAATTATCCCGACACTGAACTGGGCGTTTTCTTTCGAGGTCGCCTTGAATCATCCGAAGTCGGCACCAAGTTTGCAGCATTGCTTACAGACCACCGGAACTCCACCAGAGCAATCACACCACTGACACCAAAACAAATCGTCGAACTTACCGAAGTTCTCGACCTGGCCGGCTTCAATCAGTTCGCATTCCCGCCTGCGGAGTACGGCTGCGTACCGGACTTCAACCTTCGCTCCGCCGAGGTAAAAACACTAGGCGGCAAGCCCGTCATTGTTGTAGACGGGGAATTTGTAGCGCAAGGCACCGCAGATACCTGGTACAGCGGCATCTACATTGACGCCGACGGCTCGGGTCGCAAGATATACGAGTTATTCTTGCGTTCGGCGAATCGCGAGTCATTTTTCACGTTTTTGAAGCACTTCAACGAAGCAGTATCGTCCATTCGCTGGGAAGAAACGGCTAAAGATACGTCGGAACTCAATTTGCGAATCAACCAAGCATTGTCAAGCTGGGACACCTAGCGCATTTAATTTTTCATCCATTTCAATATTCTCCAGTAGCAATCGGGGGCACAGGCACAGACGCGCTTGATCGCATCGCCCCGGGAGGGTTAACGTCGTCGCACACCCCATCACCTCCACGCACTGTTATCGCGCAACCACTGCACAAGCAACCACTCTAACGATAAACTCCGGCGCATCGCGCTGTAGTGTCTAAGACTCGCCAAGAGATTTGTATCTCTTCGGTTGCGCGTTTTTGCAGTAAAGGCGAACAGTCGAAAGGACCTGACATGAAACCAGTTTTCGTATTGGTATCTTACCAGCGGCCGTCTGACGGAGCCAATAGCGGCACTATCGGCTCCCGGGAGATTGACGGCGATAGCCTCAAATGCGACTTCTCCCCGACACGCGACAAGGAGTTGTTCGCGTTCCTGGACACTGCTGAAGTCGGACAATACTTCTCCCGCAACGGGGGCCTGTTCATCTTCCGCAGTCGCTAGCGCAACGTTGTTCCTTCGACCTCACGGCAGCCACCACACTCGCATGCCGCTGTCCTGTATCGACTACTCGACCCGCAAATCAGGGTCGTCTCTTAGCTTGAACGGAGCCTGTTATGAACCTGACAAAGAGCACTTATCTGTTGGTCATCGACTACCTCATGATGGCCAGCCTCACCCTGGCAGCGTTCTGCATGCCTGAACTGAGTGGCGGTCCTTTCGCCGGCGGGTTCGCGTACATGGTGCTGCGATACGCCTATGCTTTCGCCACGGGCAACCACATCCACGCGAACAATGCCTACCGCATCCTGGACGTGCTGTTCATCGCCTCGCTTGTGGTAGCCGGGTTTACCATTCCCGCATGGGGTGGCGGTCCATTCGCTGCGGCGTTCGCCGCCGTGGTCCTGCGCTTCATCTACGAAGCGTGCATGGAATAACGCACCCGAACGACGGGCGTCACCACCGTGTCTTTATGCCGACCTGATTGCTGAAAACCAATTTTCCGGATTGATCCGGGAGAGGAAGCAATATGGGCCTTGTGAAAAACCCGCTCGTGCTGCGCTTCATCAACGAACGAGCGGTGATAGAGCAGTTGAAGGAAGTGTCTGCCAGACGGCTTCAGGCACTGGTCGACCATCGGATGTTTGTCCAGCCGAAAGCAGAAGTTCTGCAAGAACTGTCGCTGCTCGACAAGCCATACAACCTGGTCACCGGTCGTCAATCGACCGATCCGACGGTCATCGCCAATGAGCTGTTCGAACCGGAAGCGCTGGAACTGATCACCGACAAATGCCTGAACAGCTACTGGCTGTGGTATCTGCTCGACAAACTCCAGCCCGCGGCCTTCGCCTTGAGCGAAGCAGCACTTGCTCGCGCCCACGCACGCGCGAAGGACTCACTCTACGACAACAGGCACGGGTTCGCCTTTGTCTGCTCCAATTCGCTGGAACACCAGCTGAAACAGTTTCCGCCGGGCTTCGTTCTGGAGCTTTGGCACAAAGGTCGAATCCTGGCTCACCGAACGGACTCCGGCGAGTACCCGGTGCGCCTCAACCCCCTACTGATCGAGGACTGAAGTGACCGAACCTTCCAACCGCATGCATAACTTCCTCTCTCATCCCGCCGTTCAGGCCGTGAGCGGAGCCACGCTTGGCGCGCTCGTCGGGTTCTGCCTCGGCACCATGTTTTGCGGCGTCTTCCTCGGACCCGGCATGGCAACGACCATTTCAGGTGTGCTCGGTGCCTTCGCGCTGTCCGCTCTCTGCGCTCGGTCCGCACTCAATGACAAGCGCCAGCGCCTTGGTGCCGATGCTCTGTCATGGGTGTCCAGCTTCGCCGGTTTCACGGTGATGATGGGCGCATCGTTGTCCCTCTTCAGTCTGGCCGGTCCGGCGCTCCTGGTGTGTGCCATCGGCTCCGGTTTACTAGTAGCCAGCTTGCTGGCTGTCGTGCGCTGACGCGCCAAACTCGCCACCATTTTCGGTGCCGAGTAATCCAGTACGAGACAACGTCGCTATGGTGCGACGTTGTCTCGTGACTCTGAAATCGGGCCACAGTCCCGTAGTAAGGAGCTCAATAACATGGGCAGAAATCAACTCTTCACGAGCGTTGCCTCTTTTGCAGGTTCGCTCGCCATCTGGACCCTGATGTTCGGTGGCAACCTGGTACCAGCTTTGGTACTGATGGTCGTCCTTCTGATCCACGAGATGGGGCATTACATTGCCGCCCGTCTTGTCGGGGCGGAAGCCGAGCTACCCGTCTTCATGGTATTCGGAGCGTTCGTTCGCCACGAACCATCGACGCTGCGCAACAACTTCATCATCTCGGCAGCAGGCCCGCTCGTTGGTGCCGCCGCTGCGTTCGCGATGCTCTTCCTCGGCGGACCGCTTCTTGTGAAAGCGGCCGCACTGGGATTGATCCTCAACCTCTTTCAGCTGATTCCGGTTCCTCCGTTCGACGGTGGCCACATGACACTGGCCATTGACCGGCGACTGTGGAAAGTCGGCGCAGTCTTCGTCACGGCATACGCCGCTGTCTGCCTGATGCGCGGCGACTTCTTGCCGGCGCTCTTCGTGTTCATGATGTGGAACCAAACGAAGGCGTACATGGACAGCGTCGAAGCGCAAGCCGAAATGAACCCGAGCGCATTCCAGGTTCCACCGCTCGAAAAGGCAATATACTCGCTGGTCTACTTCGGTTTGACCGGTGGGCTGATGTTCGTGTGCTGGTCGCTCGGCATCTCGATTCTGTAAGCCCTGTATTGTGATTGACGGGAGGGAGAGGGGACAAGTTTTGTCCTCGCTCCCCATCCCGTCTTTGTTTCCGCGCCTCTACTACATGCCTGCGTAGTCGCAAATGAGGACGGTAATTACTCAGTGAGCGGCGTAGCCATTGGAACTCGTCCGACTAAGCGAACAGATCATAAACCGCGACGCGGCAGAGGCATTTATTCGATGAAAAAGGGGAGGGGAGCACCCGTTTCGACAACCCGAATT
>JAIELX010000135.1 GCA_019752635.1 Candidatus Obscuribacterales bacterium
ACGTTTTATCGGTCATGGGGCGAGCTCCTTTTCTAGTGTTTAGCTCGGGCCTTTGACACAAATTATTTTACAGTCTCGAAGCGAAACCGTTGCAAGCTCAACTTACTGCACTCAGTGCTCAGTAGTTCGCGCTGTTGCAGTTTGTAGATTCTCCGGTGCAACGCCTATTCGCCAGACACTGATGCATAGAGCATATTGACAGTGTTTATGTCTCTTTGCGAAAGCTCACGGGCTCCGTTTTCAGAGTACATGATGTCGTTTCTGTTGGTGCTGTGTCCGAACAGTCCCAGGGAATGTCCGATTTCATGCAACGCTACTAGTCTTAATTCGCCGGGTTGCCATTCTTTGTTGTTAATAGCGCGGATCATCAGCCTGATACGAGCGCGTGTGATATCGCCCGGATTTTTCAAAGTCTTCTTGTCCTTGCCTTGTGTGTGGTAATCGACGCTTGCTTCACCCGCTTCTTTCGGATTGGTAAAACCGGCTTGACTCGTAACCCACGTTACGACCATATCGGCGTTTGAGGTGGGTACGAACTCAAATCGTATCTTGTTGCCGGTCGCTTGCGTCCATGTGGTGAAAGCATTTTTTGCTTCGGCCACCAGCTGAGCGCCATTTGCCCCGGGAGCATTCGCTACGAAAACTTTGATAGGGAACTTGATCCAAACGCAGGGGCCAAGCGGCGAGTCACTGACAGAGATGAAGTTGTCGCCGGTAACGGCTACTGGGGTGATCACAGGCTTCTTTACTGCAGGCGTTGCCACCGTTGGAACCATTGGGACCATCGCTGTTAGGCTGCCTGCGGAAGCGGAAGTACCGATGGACGGTTTAGGTACCATTGGCGCTAAGACCGGGGAGACGGGATCTGCTGATGATGACGCTGTGTTACTTTTCGCGACTGTTGGCACGATGACCGGATTAAATGGTTCCGTCGCTGGAAACTGCTCGGGCTCTGTCGGAACCGGTGGCAACGATGCCAGGGCTGGTGCGCCGCTAGCAGAAGTGTAAGTGTCTGTGGGTTTGCTTTCTACTGATGTTGTGGTGCTCGGGGCTGCTGCGTCAGCCAGTGGCAATGGCTGACTTGCTGGTTGAGCCTCAGGGGCTATGCTCGTTGCGGCGCTGGCGATGCCGGCGGTTTCCGCAATAGTTGTCGCAGGGATGGCTGGCAGCGCGGCTGAGGGAACGACTGCGTCTACCGGAGATGTGCTGCTGCTTGTAGGAGTTCCGGAGGTCGCCTGCGGCATCGAAGCTGTGCCTACGGAGACGGCTCCACTGCTGATCTGAGGAGTTGACGCACCGGCTTCGGAAGAGACCGTACCGGTCTGCGTTGTTGATGCATCATTCACGGATGCGGCAATGCTGCCAATCGGTGATGTCGAGGTGCCGGACCCGGAAGCTGCACTGCTTGTCTGAGGAGTTGAAGAACTGGCTACGGAAGCAGTACTGGTGCTCTGTTGTGGTGAAGAACCTGCTTTCGATGCCCGTGTGGAAGTTCCGCCTCCGTACGCCGGACCGGTATTCGGCGGCGTTGAATAACTGGCGATGGAAGGTGCGCTATCGCTCTTTGGCGCCGAAGTCCTCGCTTCGCTGGTCGAACTGCTGCGTTGGTAAGAAGACGCGCGAGGCGCTTCCGCCCTCGCCGAGATCTGTGGAGGGGGATCGGTAGAAGTTGCAACATACTTTGCCGTCCTGACTTCCTGCTGAATGCGGATGCTCATGTTGTTCCAGTAAGCGATCTTCAGTGCTTGCCCGGAGCGAACTTCCCTGATCACCAGCCGATTACCAAAGTCCGAATCATGGTAAACCGCTTGCAGACTTCCGTCTGGACGGCTGATTATGGTGACGTATTCGTTGGTCTGCGAAGCATCTTCTGTTTCTCCTGCGAGCCGATAAATCTTTCCGCCTTTTATATAAGCTGCTTCTGCGGTGGTCCCCAAGAAAGTGAACGCAAGCATGGTGAGCGTGAGAAACGCTGACAATCGTTGCGCTCTAGTCGCAGTTGGCATAAATTCGATTGAGCCTCCAGATCTGGAACCGGTCTAGTAACAGTGAACCTTTCGACCGAAGATGAATACCCTATGTCCGGCCAGGTTCATTGTGCCGAAAAATAATGGGAAATTCGTGGAATTGCTTATTTCTTTCGCTCGTCCAATATCAAGGCAACGGCTTTCGCGGATTGCAGCCGAAAGTACTTTCGTGACTTCAAAACCCGGACAGCGGAAGATTTCGACCGTTAAGCTTCAACCTAGAAACGAGTTTCTCGAACTCGCGTCTCAATTTGTTGTAGTCTCACCAACCTCTGATGCAGCAGTTGGTCGGGAGCTTCGCCTCTCCTTCTCAGTTGTCGACGGTAGAGAAAGTGCCTAATTTCGGTGGTTGGAGTTAATACAAGAGAGTATGCCTGTCCGCAGGCTTGAACCGTGCGACCTGCAAAGTTAAGTCGATTGGAAAGCAGCGCGTTCTGCGATGGTCCATCGGATGACTCGCTGCTGTCACTACTCGACTTGTTTTGCGTAGCATAAAATGCCGTCGTATTCAGAATCCCGCGAGTGACACCGGTCAGACCAATTAGCGGACCCGACACTGCTTGCTGATCGGCCACGCGCCTCAATTTCTCGAACTTCAGCACTTCTTTGTTCAATGGTTCATCCAACTCAGCCGAGCGCCTCACAAGAAAAGCCAGCTCCTTCACTTCAGCTGTTGCCGTGTCATCCTTTGCAGCCAGAGTCAAATCCTTTCCCATTTCGGCCAACACTTCCTTGATTACGTGAGGGCGCGATTTTGGAAACATGCGAGAAAGACGCCTTTGCTCAACTGCTGCGGCAAAGCGCCCGACCAGGGTTCGCACAATAGGATTCAAAGTCACAATGGTGTTCGCCGATAAATTGGAGATGGCTGCCGCGCCGCTAAGGCGCGGATTGTTAAACGCTTTGAGCGAGATGCAGCTAGATGCTAACTGGGTGAAACTCTGAAGCGAATCAAGCGCATAGAATGTATCTTCAGACCACTCGGTCGAGCGCGAACGAATACTCCATGTCTTGAATTCGTAGATCAACTGGTTCTTCAAATGATCAAGTAAGCGACTCTGCAGTGCATAGACATGGTCTGGATCGTCCAGATTCTGCGCAACAATAATCCTTGCCCGCTCCGCCAGTAGTGCGTCGATTTTGCCCACAAAAGAGGATACTGTTTTCGCCGATTTCGCAGGAGAATAGCCTGCTCGACCTGCCAGATACGATTGCATGAGGTTTCCCGCTAACGCTGTGCCTGACGCGGAACCACTAATGGCTTGCCCGATAAGGGCACACTTGACCCCGGATTTTTGACTATCCTTCGAAATGAGATCTGGGTTTCTCAGACCTCGAGCTCGCTGACTTAAGTCTATTAACGTGTTCGAAAAACTAAGCGCTGTGCCGGTTTCGCGCGCCATGGGATAAATCCACTGCTGAAAAAAGGTCTTCTTGTTTACCGATTGGTGATATGAGATGTTGAATCGAGCCAAGTCGATGCAGAGCTGCATGATTTGCTTGTCTATCACCATTATCTCCGGGCTTCGAAAACCTGAGACCCGTTGCTCGTTGGAAGAACTTGGGTAGCCTGGTGACGGAGCTGCCAGCAGATAAAGACTTGCCACCATTATTGAAACGACAATGAGATTTATTCGTAATCGAAGCGATGGCATTTCGAAACTTAGAGCGCTTGCAGGGTCTTCTCGAGCTCGTCAAGGTGTGAAAGCCTTTCTCGAATCAATTGCGCGGGAAGACGATGATTCTTCTTTAAATGGTGCTCGTAACTGAGACTTGCAAGTAACCAGGCAGCGTTACCCACCAACGCCATGCTGGTACCGACAGTTCCACACACGGCACCTTTGTAGCTCAAGTCGAATTGCTTGCGTGGACGATCGGGAAAGAATCTGTAGTATCCACGGGTGCCGAGAATACCTTGAGTCATCAACAAACTTCCGATGGCCGGACCCATGATTGAAGTTTGCAAGGCCACTTTGTTCAGTCGGTCCATCGTTGTAGCTTCGTTTTCCAGTTCGGCGACAAATCGCTTCGTAGAGTCGCTGTAGAGCCCCATTCGCCGGGCCGAGGACATCGCCGGAATGAGCGAGCCCTGGTTACCGCCGGCGGAATCAAGGAGCTTGCATTGCGTGGACAGTTCAGCCAAGTCTGATTCTGAATAACCAAACTTTTTCCTGTGCTTTTTCAGCATGAACTTTCTCTGCGCATGGAGCTGCGCTGAACACAAAAGCGGCGCGGCCATTGCCATCGCACCGCTTATGGTGAATACAATATTGCTGGGTCCGTTCAGTTTTGGCTCGGTTAGCGCCTTGCGACCCAGCCCTGCTCCGACAGCGCTCAGTGTACTGTAAGCGATATTCTGCAGGAAGAATAGATTTTGCGCTGTAAATGCACTGGCGGTGTTAGCCCTGAAAGTAGAATACTCGTTTACAAAAGCGCTGCGCATGGACCGAAGTATTCTGCCTTCTACTTTTGCGCGGGCGTAGGCAGGATTCTGACTGTGCGCTTCAACCAATGCTTCTCGCTGCGCCAGCAGCGAATCTATTTCTTTTAGATGGGACTCGACGTATCGATTGGCCCCTCTTGCGTCAAACCCATGGCGGCGAGCTTTCAATGCACGCAAGGCATTAACACCCAATGCAAATGCCGAGCCTGATGCCGCGACGATGGCAGTTGTTTCTGCTGCGCAAAGCCCGCGGTCTACAGGCTCCTTTCTGAAGCTGAGCAAACGTTTGCGCCCGCGGTTGAATTGCTCAATCCCGGTCACTTCGAACGCCAAGCCTCCTGCCGCACCCGCTTCCTGTGTCCCAATGAAAACCAATCTCTGCAGATTGGAGATGGAGGAGTGTTCCAATCGATAGTTCAAGCTAAAACGTTCGAGCTCCACACTTTTCAGCAAAATTGCTTTGGTGACCTTTGTGTACTCGTCGCTAAACTGCTGATCGACCAATTCAGGTGGGGAGGATTCCTGTGCCCGACAAGCAGGGCTTGATGTTGTTCCTGTCAGAAGTATGAGGGTGAGCGATATGAGGGAGAGCTTTTGATGCCGGAGGGATGCCATTACTGTTCCTAAATTCGTTGGTAGGGGATGAAATGAGAGTCGCGCTGCTTACATAGTTACTCCCTTTGTCTTGACGATCCGCAAACAGTTATCCGGGTGCGCAATTTTAGGGGGATCCAGGTGAGATAGCCTGGAAAATAACCTGCTCATTCTGTTCCTTTCTCCCGACCGTTCGGTGATCGTTGTTAGCCCCGGCCCCGGCAAGCCGGAAGTAGAGAAGTTGTACAGAAGATCAACCGGAATGTTGTGTCCTATGAAACCACGATCCAGGGTCGTAAAGTCAATGGTGTGCATTCTCCGCTTCGCTTGCACCAGCGCCTCGCCTTCCTGTTCGGGCGTTTCGGTCTTTACCGGGTTAGTCTGCAACGTTCCTGTTATTAGTGATTTGATTGAGTCGGCGCATTCACCGAGCCTGCAGTAGCCACCGTGAATAAGCTGAGACGCTACAAGCGCTTTATCATGTTGAGACATGTAGAGTCGCACCGCTGTTGTGCCGCTGAGACTCAGGTATCTTTTGGCGTAGTGCTCAACCACTTCCGCATCAATATCCGGGCAAACCAGTGCGGCTTCAGTTATGTACTTCCGTTCTCTCAAGAATGGCGTGGCGCGAACAACAAGTCTGGTGCCCATGGAGTGCGCAAATATGCGTACTGTTAGTCGTGCATCGGTCGAGCACATGGACTCTAGCCGCTCCATCGCTTCATTGAAATGCTCCTGGCTCCACTCATTGTTCGTTTCATCGGTCGAGTAACCACGCACTCGCCCTGCTGATGGCCAGGAGTAGAGGATGACGGGGGCTTCAAATTTGTATGCGAACCGTGCCGCTGTCCGATACCCGGTTTTGAATGTGGTATTAAAGCCGTGTGCGAACAAAACTGTTTCGGCTTTTTTCGATACCAATGCAGATGCCGCAACGGACTTGTAAAAACTATCTTGGATTTGCCCGAAGGTTTCTTTCTGAATCAATTCCAAATTGCAGCTTTCAGGTTGATCATCTTCTGATGCAGCACTCCAACCCAGCTTCTTTAGCTCATCGGTAATCAGCTTGCCGTCCGTATTTTGAACCACGCAGTAACCGCTGCCCATGTAAGGATCATGCTTGCAGTCAACGATGTATTTTCGGTGCGGACCGAAAGCTGCTTTCTGCGCAGAGTCAGGAGACGGCAAGTTGCGGTCGGTGATGAAATAGACTGGTACCCGAAGCAAACGCGGCGGTGTCTCCGTGCCGAAGGCGCCGCAGGCGAAAATGAGGCAGCTTGCCATTGCTGCCAGAAGTACGGTCAAGCTTCGGGGTAAGGTCATTTGAATGAACCTGCAATAGATGCCGCAATTCCGCATGGAAAAATCTATCATCACCGAACCTCGGAGAAAATGATTTGAAGTTTCCTAAATTCAAGCTTAGTTGCCAGTTCCGGATTCGAACAGCTCCTGGAACCCGCCACCAATGAGGACCGCACGGTGGATCGCGAGAAGTAAACCTTTTGTCAGGTTTGAGTTACCTTCATGCTCAAGTCAAGCAGTAAAGAGGATTACCATTTGCTCCCTCTCGAATCGACTTCGACAGTGACACCATCACGCGCGACAATCCGCACCGGCAACGGGTACAAATGCGCTCGACAGCGCGAGTGCCAGGAGAACTTTGCAAATGCAACTAAGAGTCGGCAGGCTTGGGGTGATATCGATGGTGGAACTTGCTGCCATCGGGGCGCCGGTATGCGCTGGTCGAACGAGAACTGCGGCCGTGTAGATGTTTCCGCGCCGTGGTATCGTCTACAGTCTCAAAGCAATCGTCCATTGTTGTGGACCTCAATCGCGGGAGCCCTTGTCTTGAATCATCACCTGAAACTAACTTGCATCGCGGCCCTGATGGCGGTCATGGTGCTAATGCCCTCAGCAGCATTCTGTGCGACGGAAGCAAAAAAGCCGAACATCATAATGATCATGGGCGACGACATTGGCTGGTTCAATATTGGCGCGTATCATCAAGGCATCATGAGCGGTCGCACGCCCAACCTCGACAAGATGGCTGCGGAAGGAATGCGTTGCACGGACTATTACGCTGAGGCAAGTTGCACTGCTGGTCGCGCAAACTTCATTACAGGAGAACTTCCGATTCGCACTGGCATGACAACAGTGGGGCAGGCCGGCGCTTCAATCGGGATTCCCGATGAAGCCGTAACCATTGCGACCGCCCTCAAGGCTCAAGGATATAGTACCGGCCAGTTTGGCAAGAACCACCTGGGCGATCAGAACAGATTTCTCCCGACCGTCCATGGCTTTGATGAGTTCTTCGGTTACCTGTATCACTTGGACGCGATGGAAGATCCGTCGCACCCGAACTATCCAGCTGAGCTGAAGAATACGGTTGGACCGCGCAACATGATTCACAGTTGGGCAACCCAAACCGATGATCCGACAGTAGAGCCTCGCTGGGGTAAGGTTGGTCGGCAGAAAATTCAAGACGCCGGCACCTTGTATCCCAAGCGGATGGAAACGGTTGACGATGAGATTCTCGACCACACTATCAAGTTTATGGACAAGGCGAAGAGCGACGGCAAGCCGTTCTTTGTTTGGTTGAATCCCACTCGCATGCACATCGTCACGCATCTTCCGCCCAAGTACGAAGCGATGAGAACCGGTCAAAATGGTTGGTCAACTGAAGAAGCCGGTATGGCCCAGCTGGATGACATTGTCGGATCTGTCCTTAAGTACGTAAAAGACAATGGTATGGATGAAAATACCATTGTCGCCTTCACCACTGATAATGGCACCGAAAACTTCACCTGGCCCGATGGCGGTCAGACTCCCTTTGCCGGTGGAAAGGGCACCGCGTTGGAAGGCGGTTTCCGTGTTCCGATGATTGTGAGGTGGCCCGGTAAAATTCCCGCTGGCAAAGTTCAAAACGAGCTCATGTCTGGTCTGGATTGGTTCCCGACACTGCTGGCAGCAGCAGGCGCACCGACTATCAAAGACGACCTGCTGCAGGGCAAGGAACTGGGCCGTCGCAACTATCGAGTTCATCTCGATGGCTACAACCAGTTGGACTTACTCACGGGGAAAGGTCCGTCTTGCAGAAACGAAATCATGTACTTCACCGAAGGCACTCTTGGTGCCGTGCGAATCAATGACTACAAGTATCGCTTTACCGATCAACCCAACGGATGGTTGGGCGCTACGGAGAAGGTAGACTGGCCGATATTGTGCAACCTGCGTTTGGATCCCTTCGAACGAACTGGCCTATCCGACGGCAAGACGGGGTCAGTGGCGTACTACAACTGGTTCGTTTATGAATTTTGGCGCTTTGTTTTCGTTCAACAGAAAGTGTCGGAAGTCGCACAGTCGTTCGTAGATTATCCGCCGATGCAAAAGGGTGCAAGCTTCAATATGGAAGCCGTAAAAGAATCTATATTGCGCAAGCTAAGCGCTCCGAGCAAGTGACAGCACTTATGAAAGCGTTTCTCGCTAGAGCGGCGCTCCTTGTGCTGTTCTTCTGTGCAGGATTCTTCTCAGCTTCGCTAGCCGGTTCGAAAGGCTCACCGCCGGGAATGGTTTGGATTCCCGGCGGTGAATTCTCGATGGGAAGCCAAGATCTGGAGGAGAGTACCGCTTGTAGCGGTCACGAACCAATGCGCGACTGCCGACCTGTTCACAGAGTGTTTGTGGATGGATTCTGGATGGACAAAACGGAAGTCACCAACGCTCAGTTTGCCAAATTCGTTAAAGCCACCGGTTATAAAACAGTAGCCGAAATAGCGCCTACGCAAGAGGAGTTTCCCTCGGCACCAAAGGAGAATCTCAAGGCTGGTTCGACTGTCTTTACTCCATCACCACGGCCGGTGCCGCTAAACAATATGTACCGGTGGTGGCGCTATCAGCATGGCGCCGATTGGCGGCACCCTACGGGCCCCGGCAGTAGCATTGAGGGAAAAGACAACTATCCTGTCGTTCAGATTGCCTACCCTGATGCCGTCGCTTATGCGACTTGGGCCGGAAAGAGGCTGCCTACGGAAGCCGAATGGGAGTTCGCCGCACGCGGAGGTAAGGACGGACAGATATATCCCTGGGGAAACGAGCTGCAACCCGGCGGCAAATGGATGTGCAATATCTATCAGGGGGAGTTTCCCGTTAGGGATATCGGTGCTGATGGCTTTAGCGGTCCGGCTCCCGTGGCGAAGTATCCGCCGAATGAATACGGACTTTATGACGTTGCCGGCAACGTGTGGGAGTGGTGCAGCGATTGGTACCGTGCGGACTACTACGCTGGACTCGCGAAACAGAATACAGGTGTGGTGCGCAATCCCAAAGGACCCGATTCATCATGGGACCCGGCGGCACCCAATGAGAAGAAGCGCGTTCATCGCGGTGGTTCATTTCTCTGTTGCGAGCAGTATTGTGCGCGCTACAGGTTGGGCTTGCGCGGCAAGGGCGAAGAAAAGACGGCCGGTAATCACTTAGGCTTTCGCTGTGTTCAAGGACCGCCAGGACCGTGAAAATAGTCGCCACAGGTTGCTCCTGAAGCGCTCTTCGGTAAATGCGGTTTTTAGCTGTTGCGGGCATTCGGTTTTGAAATTAGGGATTGGCCTTTCCGGGCGGCACGAATTTGTAGCCGACACCATGTACCGTCGCGATGAGCGGCGTCTCGCTCAATCCCTCGATCTTCTTTCTTATGCGGTTGATGCAAATATAAACAGCCGCTGCCGTGGTCTAGCTATCAGTGCTCCAAACGCGCTGCAACAGCTGCTCCGTGAAAATACTTGGTTCGGGTGTTTCAGGAAAAACTCCAACACCGCGTATTCATTCGGTTTCAGATGCCAGGACTCGCCGTTGTCCGCGCGCATTACGTGGCGTAGCTTGGTATCAACTCGCTCGATTGGCCGAGATGCGAAACATCAGTATCGAGTTGCCACCGCTAGATCTTGTTGTTACTGCGGATTCCGCCCGGATGGTTCAAGTCGTTACTAATCTGCTTTCGAATGCAATCAAACTTTTACCTGACGGTAGCGTTATAAAATTGGATGTGCAAGACGGTAGCGACGTTGTGCGCGTTGCTGTTCACGACAGCGGAAAGGGAATTGCAGAAGAGCAATTTGGGCGTTTTTTCGAAAAGTTCGAACAAGCAGAGAACACTGACGACATACAGTTCCAGGGGACGGAATTGGGGCTGGCGATCTGCAAGGCGATAGTGGAACAGCATGGTGGCAAAATTGGCGTTGAGAGCGTACCAGGGGGGGGGGCGTTCTGGTTTACAATTCCGAAGTTGCAGAGTGAGAACTGCATCGGCTAAGCGTCACCAACGCTCGAATAAAAAGACTCTATGCGAAGTGTTTCTTTTTACATGCGGCGGATGCCGGCAGCGTGGGCGTTCCTCTGGCTTCAAGACGCGCCTGCAACTCTTCACAGTCGCTCTGGCGTGTGTGTCTACGCGATCTCTGTTGACTCTCGCGTGTCGAATAGTGAACAAATTCACATCTGAAGTGTCGCGTCAAGCGCTGTAAATGCTTCGTATTTGAGGATCTCGTGTCTGATTCCATGTACAATCATGACCCTGCGGAAAGCGGTGGGAGCGTCCTCGACATGAATTTACGGTATCCAATACATGCATTAGGCACACTGTTGATGGTGCTGACTCTGACCGGATGTTCGAACGATCTACAAGTAGAGGATCTGGCTGTTGCCAAAATGCCTGTAAGTGAGATGCAGGCAACAAACTACTTGCCGTTAAATGCAGATAAGCCAGGCTCATTTGTAACGGTACAAAATTACCTCGTGCCAGGTAAATACACGTTGGTGCAATTTTTCAGCCCGTACGATGGCGTCTCGCCATTAATTGAGCAGCAGCTAATCCAGCTGTCGCAGTCTAGACAAGACCTCGCAATCCGAACCGTTAACGTCAATCGGCCGGATGTGCAAGGTATTGATTGGCAATCGCCTGCGTTGCAGATGGCTAGAGTAAGCAAACTGCCTTTCTACATGATTTTTGACCCCGCGCGAAATCTGAGGGCACAGTCTCGACCTGCTGAAGAACAGGTCAAACAGTGGCTGTCTGCGCCGATTCGCTAACGGCCTTGATTCGATCAGCTCGATACGGCTGCTGCACTGCGACTCAATAAGATCACAAGCACAAATAAGGAGATCATTTCGATGGCATCGCCGGAGTCTATGGTTAGCACCGTAAGTGCACTGTGTAGCAAGAGCAATCGCAGGTTCGATGTCCTGTTCGTTGCGACCGTCATAAGTTCGACTCTCTATGCTTATTCGACATTGAACGCCTTTGCCGCTGAGTCCGGGAAGCCGATTTCCGAAGCGGATCGCACAAGTCTGCCGATCCAGCAGCCAAAGACGCCGCACTCCAAGATACTTGATGCGCGCAATGCTACACCGCCTCCTCGCTTTTCCGTGAAGGCACCGGCTGGCGCGCCGAACGTTTTGATCGTTCTCATCGATGACATCGGATTTGGTCAGCCGAGTGCCAACGGTGGTCCCGTTCACATGCCGACCATGGAGCGACTTGCGAACAACGGCCTCAGATACAACAACTTTCACACAACAGCGCTCTGCTCGCCCAGTCGCGCTGCATTGCTGACGGGGCGCAATCATCACCAGTGCAATATGGGTTCGGTCACTGAGACGGCTACCGCCTTTCCCGGGCAAACGGGTGAACGTCCGAACAGCGTGGCGCCGCTTGCCGAAACGTTGCGCCTTAACGGGTACGCCACTGGTGCATTCGGCAAGAGTCATGAAACTGCTGCATGGGAAGTTAGCACTGCCGGACCAACAGATCGTTGGCCTACGCGCTCCGGATTCGACAAGTTTTACGGTTTCATCGGTGGTGAAGCTAATCAATGGGCCCCCACTTTATATGATGGATTGAACCCCGTAGAACCACCCCGTGATCCCGACTATCACTTTATGCCTGACATGACGACCAAGGCTATTCAGTGGATGCAATCTGTTAAAGCGCTTACGCCCGACAAGCCGTTTTTTATGTATTTCGCGCCCGGTGCCACGCACGCGCCACACCATGTACCTGCTGAATGGATAGCAAAGTACAAAGGTAAGTTTGACCAAGGGTGGGACAAAGTTAGGGAGCAGACGTTGGCGAAGCAGAAGGAACTTGGCGTAGTTCCGTCAACGACACAACTTGCGCGAAAGCCCGAAGCCATTAAGGATTGGGATAAACTTACTCCGGACGAGAAGAAGTTGTTTGCCCATCAGATGGAAGTGTTCGCTGCATACGGAGAGTACGCCGATCACCACATCGGTCGGTTGATCAAGGCCGTTGAAGATATGGGGCAATTGGATAACACCCTGGTCTTTTATATCGCCGGTGACAATGGCGCGAGCGCTGAGGGCGGTATGAATGGTTTGTTCAATGAGATGAGCTATTTTAACGGCGTTGCGGAAAATGTGCCGGATGTGCTGAAACGCTACGATGACCTTGGTAGTGCGAATTCCTACGGGCACTATGCGGCCGGTTGGGCCGTCGCAGGTGACGCACCATTTGCCTGGACAAAGCAAGTTGCTTCGGACTACGGTGGTACTACTAATAGTATCGCTGTTCATTGGCCGAAGGGAATCAAATCAAAAGGGTTGCGTTCCCAGTTTCATCATGTCATTGACATCGCGCCAACTATTCTGGAAGCCGCCGGTCTGCCCCAGCCCAAATCGGTAAATGGCACGGAACAAACGCCGATTGATGGCGTGAGCATGCTCTACACATTTGAGAATCCCGGCGCTAAGAGCACTCATACGACGCAGTACTTTGAGATTTTTGGCAATCGGGCTATTTATCACGACGGTTGGTTGGCCGGCACCGTGCATAGAGCCGGCTGGGAACAGACCCCTCGCACCACTCTCGATAAGGACAAGTGGGAACTCTATGACACCACCAACGACTTCAGTTTGACGAAAGATCTCTCAGCTCAAAAACCTGAAAAGCTAAAAGAGATGCAGGATCTCTTTTTGGAGGAGGCTTGGAAGAATGGTGCGCTTCCGCTCGACGACCGATTGTTCGAGCGTCTCAACGCGAAGTTGGTGGGACGGCCTGAGCTTATGGCTGGACGAACATCGCTAACCGTGTACGAAGGCATGAATGGTATGACAGAAAACGTTTTTCTAAATACGAAAAACACCTCGTATTCCATAACGGCTAAGACTGATATCCCAGCCGCCGGTGCGGAAGGTGTTTTGATAGCTCAAGCTGGTAAGTTTGGTGGTTGGGCGTTCTATCTGAAGGGGGGGAAGCCTGCTTTTACTTACAATGTGCTGGGGATGAAGAAATTCAATATCGATGGTACTGAAGTTGTGCCGTCAGGGGCTGCAACCATCGTCTTCGATTTTGTCTACGATGGCAACGGAGTTGGCAAAGGTGGGACAGGAACGATTTCTGTAAACGGTAAGAAAGTCGGTGAAGGCCGCATTGAAGAAACTCAAGGCTTCATGTTCTCTGCGGACGAAGGCGCCGACGTGGGGCAGGATTTAGGTACCGCTGTCGGTGACTACAAAGTGCCGTTCAAGTTCAGCGGCAAGATAAATAGCGTAAGAATCGACGTGAAGCCCAAGTCTGTATCTCAAAAGATTCAGCACGACAAAGCCACCGCTGAAGGTACAGAAAAGAAGCTTTTGTCGGACTAGCATAGATCCATTTTGAGACCCGTAGCTCCTCTCCGACCAGAGCCTTCCAGAGATATTCCCAAAAAGCTTTCAAGCTTGTGCCGACCGACGTTGTGGCACTGTTTCAGGCGCTAACTCAATCGACATGAAAGTCGTATATACTTGCTGCAAATTCTTTTGCGGGATCACAGCATTGACAGAACCGAGCCTTGACGAACTTGAACAAGAAGGGGGGGATTCCATCCTTCTACCTCAAAACATCATGTTCACAACTTTGATAAAACTTGGATTGGCGAAACCGGGGCTATCAGCAGTGCTGACCGCGTGTGTCGTCTTTATGTCGCTGGCCTTTGTCCCACTTATTATAATCTGTGCCATTGACGGCACTGCAGTCCCGGGAAATGTGAAACTTCCGCTGGTCATGGATTGCACAACAATGACGCGCTTTTTGCTTGTCGGACCGTGTCTGCTCCTCAGCGAAGTTATCACCAAACCCTGGCTCATAAAGATCACGAACAATTTTGTCACCGAAGGGCTCATTCCGAAGGAGCACCTACCGGCATACAAGAATTTAGTCAAGAATGTTTTTAAGCTACGCGAATCGCCCAAGGTTGAGATAGCGTTGCTCGTGTTGGCCGTTGTTTTCTCCATAGCGTTTAGCGAGATGGCCGTGCTCTCGAATCTGCAGCCTTCGAGTTGGTACATCGATTCAGGGAGCGCAGGTCCTCACCTCAGTCGAGCCGGACACTGGTACACGTTTTTCGGTCAGCCTATTTTTAGATTCCTCATCCTGGACTGGGTCTTTGAATATCTCCTTTGGAGCTATTTTCTTTTACGCGTAGCGCTTTTGTCACCGCGCATCCAGGCGCTTCATCCTGATGGCGCTGGTGGATTGTTGTTCGTCGGTGCCGGGCAAACCCAATTTTGCCTGCCCGCTTTCGCGCTATCGGCAGCGGTTTGTAGCGTTGTGGCGGATACCATCGCGGCAACAGGCGCAAACATCAAATCGTTCACAAACCTTGGTGCTGCCTGGCTGGTATTCATACTGGTGCTCTTTCAGGGACCACTGCTGGTGTTTACGCCGGTTCTGATTCGAAAAAAACGGGACGCATTTTTCATGTACAGCAATCTGAGTCGGTATGCTTGCGACGCGTTCTCACAGAAGTGGATTCCACCGCAAGCGCAGCGCGGCGCTGAATTTCTAGCAAGTTCCGATGCTTCCAGCATTGCGGACTATACTTCCGACTTCAAAACTGTAGCGTCCATGAGAACTTTCCTCTTTGGAAAACAGAGCGTCGTTAGCTTTCTTGTTGCAGGCGCGCTTCCCGCATTGCCGCTTGTGGCCAGCGTCATGCCGCTGAATGAGCTTCTGCAAAAGATACTGCAGGCGCTTACTTAGTACTTTCGGTAATACGCACTTGTGCTGTATGTTTTTCGATCGCGGTCAGCAATCTTAGACTAGCCGCAGCTTCGGGCGTTTCACAATTTTGGATTTGAGTTCGCCGATGCGCTCATAGAGCCAGGTTGCTTCCTCCTCCGTTGGCGCGGTGAGAAGGTGAAACGAAAGGAGTGTATAGAGCGAATACAAACGGTCCGGCGTAATTCCGGGCTGCATTGATTCCGCATAGGCGGATTCGACGCGAGCACGCCAGTCGAATGCTTCCTGTTTACGCTTGTGCAGACCGGCAGATACTAGTTTCTGCTTTCTCCATTTCGCACGCATTGCTATGTCGTATGCGATCTGTCGTGCGTCTAAGAGTCCTGGAGGCGTATCATCAAGGGATGGAGTGTTCATGCGGTTGTCACTAGACCTTAAACATCTTCGACGAATATATAATAATGCGTCGCTGATCTCTCGTGAAGTACCCATTTTGGTTATTCGATGAAAATTGTTCTTGCGGGGGATTTCTCAATTCGAGACTTTGTTATCGAGCACGACCTTCTATATGATTGCGCGATCCCGGGGGAATTCCGGTGTTTAATCTTGACCGAAGCAAGTAGGATAGTTTCGAGTCACCAGCCTTCAAGTGCCTTTAGCTCTTGCGCATGAAAGAAGCCGATATCGATTTTTGCAAGTTTTTGATAATCGGCGCTGTGCCGCTTTCCTGGGTGCTTTTGGGGAGCCTGGTCTGTGGTATCTGGGAAGGCGTCGGAATACTGCCCGACCACATGAAGGGCACTGAAATTCGAGGCTTTTGCACCGAATTTTTCTGCTTGTTCTTCTGGTGTTACTTGCCGCTGATTACCCCTTTTGGAAAAATCGGCGATAACTTCATAGTGGACTTGCGCAAGTGGCTCATGAGCCAGAGCTACAATCTTACGAATCTTGCACAAGAACGTACTTTCTTTCGCCTGGCCGGGGCCGGGTACGCAATTTACTTTGCATTCAGACCGATTGTCCACAGCTCTTACGAACAGTGGCACGGATCGGACGCCATTTGGAGCGTTGGCTGTCTGTTATGGTTTCTTGTTTCGATGGGACTTAGCTTCGTACTTCATCGCGACGTGCCATCCTGAGTCTGACCGTCGAAGCTGCTCTATTCAGTTTTGAAAGTCATGAAATATTGATAGGGCAGCAGCGCGATATCTGAATCGAGCACGTAACCGGCTTCCTTCATTTCTGCGCGAAGTTCCTCCTTAGAGATCCTATGGTCGGGAGGCGGACCCTCGGGAGACTCCGCTGTGAAGTCAATGATAGCCACTCTTCCATTGCGAGTGATTTGCGATTTCAACGCGCTGAAGTAAGCCGGCCTGTCATCGATGTGGTGGTAGGTGTCAACCACAAGTACTAAATCTACTTTGCCGGGTAGTTCGGCCGAACCGGTGTTGATTTTTACTGGTATATGGTTTGGCAGGGCGCGTTTTGCGGTCTGCTCTTTTAGATATTCGATCATGCTCGGTTCTACGTCGGCCGCGTATACAGTGGCGCCGGGGTAGGCTTTGGCAATTCGAAGTGAGAAGTATCCAGTGCCGGCGCCGAGATCAACAATCTTGTCAGATGCACCGATGTTCAATGCCTTAATCGTCTCCATCGGCATTTGCCATTTGTCGCGCGCCGGATCATCGAACTTCTTAACCCATTTTTCGGCACCTGCGAAACTCTTGTGATATCCCGGCTTGCCAATATGAGTCGCGCTACCGTGGACAGTATCAGCGTCTGCAATTTTGCGCGGCTCGGCATAAGCTGTGGTTGTGAGCATCACAATCCCGAGCGTCAGTGTAACGCTAAGTAGACCCATTCTACCGGTGCTATAGAAGCTTCTCATGCCCCCTCCACTTTCAGCTCGACCATCGCGACGTACTTGGATAGGATAGCATCCGACCATACATCGGGAAGTTGTGCGCGGAAGCCTGGAGAGATCTCCTGCGCTTGGTTTCAGGGCTCCTTCGCTACGTTCCGGATACACAAACGGGAAAGTCTTCTGCCCGCAACACTTGCTGGTCCTGCTGCGATTTAGCTCCTGTCGGGATATCAATTGACATTTTCGGCGTCACATTGAGTGGGAGAGCGCATGTAATGTCCGTACACGAAACTCAGGTGGTGTGGGCAAGCTCCGACAATCCCGATTTAGCTGAGTTAACGGTGATTCTCATGAACGATTTACAACAACGAAAGTTCCTGCGAGCGGTGTGTCATGCCGCAGCTCTGACCAGCCTAACGGTGGTTACCGTTGGTGTCCCTATTGCCGCGCTCGTTTTCTCTGATGACGAGTTAGTGCAAGACAGTGCGCGAGAAGCTATCAATTTCAGCATAACCGTCTTTTTCTGGGCTGCGGTGATAGGCTTTCTCTGGTTCACTATTATTGGCATACCGCTTGCGTGGGTGCTCGGTGGAGTACTTGGACTGGCGACCATAATTCTGCCGATCCTGGCGATTGTAAGTGTGTGCACGGACGAGAACAAGCTATATCGCTATCCATTAACCCTGCGGTTGTTGAAACCGCCAGCGAGTGCCTCTTCTTATATCAAAAGCCGGAGCGATCGCGTATTCGACCACAGCCGAAAGTGATGCCCGGAGCGCAGTTTCCAGTGTCTCACGGAGCGATCCGGCGACGGCAATCCGGCTACTTAACTCTGAATCAAGTTTGAAACATTCTGGCAGTTGAATATACCTACTGTACTGCAGCCGGTTGATTGGAAGGGGATTGAAGATGAATTTGATTGACCAGTTTGGTGAAGCAAGCGAAAAATTGAAAATCAAGCTGATTTCTCAGGTTCACTTTCGCCTCCTGAATTTCTGTCGTCGCCCCTTGCCGGGCCGACGCTATCGAGTCCGCCGATCAAACGGAGCACTCGAAATGTGGCAGTTACTGAAAATAGATGAATCGACTGGTCTGTTGATCATGGGGCGAGTTGCTTTCTAACTTGCTACTCCGCGGAAATTTTGTCTTTGGCGCTGAACACAGCACATTGGTGGTTGCTGCGTCCGATCTCCAGCATTAGACAGTTTCCATCGTGGTGATATGATATAACTGCTTGCGGTGGCGCCTCGATGTAACTGCTCTAATTCTTCGAATTGCCTCTGACTACAAAATTGCCAAAGGACTTGAGTGTTTCGGATAATATCTGCGCAGATTGCCGAACTTCTAGGGGCATTCTAACTGACAGGCTGTTGCTGGGAGCAGCTAGATCAATAGGCGCGAGCTCGCTCGCCCTATCGGCAAACGATACTTCGCATGGAAAATGGCGCGTGGACAACGACGAAATCGATAAGTTGAAGAAGGTGCGTTTCTATACCGATCGTTCGATCGGTGACTGCAGAGAGGCTTTGACGAAGTCGAACGGGGATGTTTTCGCTGCAATAAAATTGCTGCTGACTGTGGAGCAGATCAACTCACTGGGGAACTACGCCATTACCAGAAAGTTATGCCCTGCAAATTTGATGGGACCTCCGACGAAGGAACTCAGCGACCTGCTCGACTATCTGCGAGGGCGAGATTCCCGGGCCGAGAGCGAAGCTAAGAATGCGTTGTTACTGCGGAAAGAACGAGACACACAGAAGAGAGACGTTCTCAAAAAGCAATTGGAGTCGTTCGCGTTTTCAAACCAACGCGTTTGGCTTGAGGAAAACGCTGATCTGGATGGGCGGATCATCTTTGAGACTTGCAGCGTGGTTCCACATGGTGATGGTAAGTACACTGTATTGGAGCTTGCAGAGGTAATCTCGTTCTACTTTGGTCTGATGAGCAGTCCGACCGCGAGTATTGACGGAACTTACGCTCGACGGATAGGTCGTGAGGTCCTGCACCGAGACCTCGCTTTTCATGACGTGCGATTATCGCTTGAGTTGTTAGCTCCCTTGGTCGACGAATTCTTCCAAATGTTTGGCGACGAAGCGAACTTCTTTACCAACGGCTCATTTGCCGACGAGCCATTCCACCTGCAAGGCTGGTCGCCCTGTACTGAATCAACATTTGATACCGGCGTGTTGGCGATTGCCGGCTCCAGTGCCGGAATCATCTGGGCTGCAGACGACGATTAACTACCGCCGGCTACCAGTCTCTCGCGGTTTTTGTTGCTCGTGAGCGAATTCCGAGATCGGTGCATCGTCATCATCTTCATCGGCGTGTTCTTCAAACTAGGCGGTGAGTCGCTCTCGTGAAGAGTGACCCGACGAAAGTGACACGTTTCTTTTGATTGCATCAGCGTTCCCTCGGATTAGATTCATTACCGGACCTAAGTAAGGTCTGTATTGGTATCTAGCCGAAGCGCGCAGTTTTTTTGTTTTGAGGTGCCGGGCGGCGATCGTTGCCCTTGGCGGGTATAACATTCCTGTCAGCTCGGGATAAGGTCTTTGAGAAAGCGCATCCTGGTAGGAGAAACAGTCGACCAGCGGTACGACATAATTGAGGTCGTGGACGACTCTGGATCTGGCGTTATCTGCCGCGCCACGGATCGCAATTCAGGAAACAAGCCGGTTGTGCTCAAAGTGATGCACGCCGATTTATCATCGAACCCGCTTGAGCGCGAGCGATTCGTTCTGGAGGGTGGACTTGCCCTTACCGATGACCGAGGCAAGCTCATTTCGCAAGTAGTCGGAAGCGGTTTGATCGATAATCGCGTGCCCTACATGGCGGTGGATGACGTTCCTGGTAAATCATTGAAGGATTTGCTCAAAGAGGCTCCGGAAGGGCTCGCCCCGGACTATGCGTTGCGAATTGGTATTAGGATCTGCGATGCGTTAAAAGATCTGCACTCTCGACACATCGTTCATCGAGATCTGAGACCGGCGATCATAAAGTTGGTGAATGACTATCCCTGCAAGGTTGAGATTCGAATTTTGGAATTCGGTCTGGCGCGCTTTATAGCGACGTCGCGACGTCCGGAAACCTTGACCAAAACTGGCATGATAATCGGCACCGCGGCCGAGTATATGGCGCCGGAGCAGTGCAAAGGCTTACTTGTTGACGAGGGGGCCGACATTTATGCTGTTGGCTGCATCCTTTACGAGATGCTCACTGGAAAGCCGCCATTCAGCGGTAACTCTCCAGCCGAACTCATGCATCATCAAATTTCCACTGCTCCACCTGATATATCGGACAAGCCTTGCGCGCATTTGTATCCTCTATTGGAGCAGGTGCTTTGGCGCGCGCTGGCGAAGAACCGAAACGAGAGGTATTTCAGTGCCGATGACTTGTCCGCAGATCTAAAGGCGCTAATCGACAATGTCGAGCTGATGCCGTTCCGCCCCGCAAGTGTACGGATAGATAGGAAGGACACTCGTTCTTATGCTCCTATACTCAAAAGATGGTGGCTGCCGCCTGCCGTGTTGGCTCTGGGGCTACTTGTCACGTGGGGCTTCTGTTCTGATTTCTTTCTGGCAAATATGCCCGGTGCAATAGAGCAAGTGAAGCAAACTGCGCTCCCTTCGCCACCTGACCATGCAGGGGGATACTTGCACGATCGCGTACCCGATTCGTTAGTTGTAAAATACCCACGCGAGCTGTCTATCTGCATTGAGAATGCGGACAGATGCTACTCTTCGCGGAGTTATCTTAGGGCTACGAAAATTTTGGAGCGCTATCTGGCTTCTGCAAAAGACCCGGCCGGTCTTCTCATCGCCAAGGGCAAGTTGGGCGATATCTATTCTCGGATTGGAAATGAAAAGCTGGCGAAACTGAATTTGCAAAGCGTACTTAGGAGTAGTGAGATTTCACGAAATCTATCAATAGTTTGCAGACTAGCACTTGCAAATTCTGAGAATCTGTCCAAGGGGAAGCAGACCTTGCAGGAAGTCCTGAAGCAAGACGATTTGTCGCGCTTCGAACGTGTGGTAATTGCAAGAAAAGTTGCTGACGATCTAGCGTTGCAGGGCTTCAAGCAAGAAGCAGCGTCCACGCTGTTAGATGTCCTTAAAAGCGTATCTGTCCGGACAGTGTTGCCTGAGGATGACTTATCGGTGACGCGCCAGCTCGACTCGGCTCTAATTGACCTCTACGCACTTCAGGTGAGCAGTAATCCGAAGTCGGTTCTTAAATCTAGTTACAAATTGTTAGCAAAAAGCACACTTCTGCCGGAGCAGATCTTCAGCACGCTCAAGGTTCGTGCCACCGCATATGAAGCACTGAATGAACTGGCACTTGCAGAAAAGGACCTTGAGACGTCTTTGAAGTACAAAAAGGCTGCGGGGTATCGGTATCAGCAAACGCTCGCGGCCTTGTCCCGCGTGCAAATGAAGCAAGGAAAGACTGGGAGCGCCGCTGCGTATCGTCAGGAAGCTTATGACCTCGCGGTGAGCGCACACGATCCTGCCGGTATGGAAGAGACTGCTCCCCTATCCGCAAGCACCGAGTCCAGTGACTCGACAGAGGAAAAACAAGACTTGGAATTAGAGGAAGCGCCGGGTTTAGGGCTGGTACAGTTGCATCTCATTGCGGAATCTAAGGGCAAGCAAGCGCAGGAGTTTCTCTCCGCTGAGTTGCGCCGGATTCAAGACGCCAGGTGGCAAACCATTGTGAGCGAATTGCAAGAGTAGGAGCGCCCCGCGTACTCTCGGAGATTTCGTGGACGAAAGCCGGGTTTGAAGCCGTTTGCTTCCGCTGATTGAAGTATGTCGAAAGTTGTTTCCCGGGCGGAAGCGGATAAAAGGATGCTTCTTGCGGGTTGCTCAATCTTACTCTGGAAAAGATTGAGGCTGGTGCCTTTTGTATGACACCTCAAGAATTCTCCTTGCGTGAATGTATTTCCGGAGTTCTAGCCAGGTATCGCGATACGGAGACGTTGGCACAAGCACAGTTTTATTTTAATGAGCCAACAGATAGTATCATCCACGGTGATCGATCGCTCTTCGAGACTATGATGGCAGAGCTCATCAACAACGCGGTAGAGGCGGCGCCGAAAGATTCGCAAGTTGTTTTGTCAATACAAAATGAATCCGGGCTGCGCGTAGAAATCGAGAATCCTGGTGCGGGAATTGATGAAAAGCTGGTACCGCACATTTTCGAAAGATTCAGATTTGTTGACGGAATTCCGCTGATCGGTCTGGACCTTCCTCTTGCGCAGCGAATCGCGAAAATGCACGGCGCCGAGATTTCAATCCGCAGTGAGAAAAATTCTGGCAACATTGTGGTGCTAGCATTCGCAGATTCCGGGCAGCATTTTGCTGCATCATGAATCTTCCCGGTAGGCAGAATCCTGATGCCGGATGACCACGCACAAGCTAGAGCTCAGTGCAGTAAGTATGTCGGAGTGTCCGCCGAGCGTTTCCGACAGGGCGAATTAAGACTTATCGGGAATGTTACCGTCGTTCCAACTGCTTTACTGCGCTGTTCACCGATTTCATGTTCGGATAGAGATCGAAATGTGTGAACTCGGAGAAACGATTGATTCGCTGCTGAATCTCTTCGGGGTTCAGTGCGCGCAGGCGATCGCAACTGAACTGCTCGACGTTGAAGGAAGCCATGACCGACCCGTAAATGATCGCTCTTCTGATGCTCTCTTCGTCTACGTGATCTTGTTGCGCGAGATACCCCATGAACCCGCCGGCGAAACTATCGCCGGCTCCAGTGGGATCGGCGACATCTTCAACCGGAAACGCCGGAGTTGCGAAGTAAGCATCGTTGCTGAAAAATGCCGCACCGTACTCCCCGCGTTTTACCAGGAGAAATTTGGGACCCATCTTCAGAATTACTTTTGCAGCCTTTATTATGTTTGATTCCTGCGCGAGTTGCCGAGCCTCAGCATCGTTGATGATCAGCGCGTCAACAACGGCGATGGTCTTGAGCAGCTCCTCACGAGCGGTATCAATCCAAAGATTCATTGTGTCCATAGCCACGAATTTTGCTTTGGACTGTGAACGTACGTCGCGTTGTAGTGTCGGCTGAATATTACCCAGGAACAAGAACGGGGCATTGGCGGCATCAGGAGACAATGTGGGCTTGAAATCACCGAACACATTCAGCCTGGTGTCCAGGGTGTGGGCCGTGTTTAAATCGAAACTATATTCACCGGCCCAGAAGAATGTTTTGCCATCTTTAACTCTTTCCAATCCAGCCGTGTCGACTTTCCGTTCATGGAAGACCGCTTCATCCTGCTCGGTAAAATCGCCGCCGACAATGGCAACCACTCCTACCTCGGTAAAGAACGATGCGGCTACTGAAAAGTGAGTCGCGGAACCGCCCAGGCTCCTTTCACGCGCCCCGAACGGGGTTTTGATGGAATCAATTGCGACGGAACCCACTGCTAGCAACCTGGACATTGGAATCATGCTCCTTCTGGGTGACACGTACGGCCCGTAACGACCAAACGCAAAAATGGCGCCAAAGTCCTGAGCCTACCATATGCTGCCAAGACTGACCGCGGTTGTTCTATCATCTTTACGGAGTTTCAGAATCGGTTGGATGACTTACACCGCAGGCAGGGGGGCCGGTTTGTACGACCCCGGCGACAGGTGGAGCTTAGATTCGACTTGGTACGTAATCGTCGAGGACCCGTTTCAAGCGCCTTTGAGCTAAGAGTAAGGCTCGCAGCCAGGCTTATTTGATCGTGTTTACGAACGGAACGGTGACAGAGTAGTGATGAGGAATGAGCTCTGTCGCCAGGCGTCCAGCGACTCCTACAACACCTAGCGCGACGCCTGCTCTGCCCAGCAGCGGGGTAAGTGTACCCGGCTTGATCGCATTTGCTAGAGTCTTCTTTGCAAATCCTGCTGCCATGGTGGCATCGGCGCCAAGCGCCAATCCGTACTTAGTTTCGGTTAGCGAATCTCTCGCGCCGTTGTAGCCGCCCAGATCACCGACTGCCAGCGGAATGATGGCTGTGCCCGCAAGGGTCAGACCCGGATTTACTCTTATCGGTGACTTTTTCTCCATGAATTGATTGAGCGCGGAATATTGGCTCAATGCTGCGCCTGTGCCTGCGATTCCGAGTGGAATGGAGTCGCGAAACCAAACTTTGGGAGTGTACCTGAGTGAATTGAAGTAGTGTTCAATTCCCGTTTCGTACTTGCCGACGCTGGAAACGAATTCGGTTTCCGGCAGATCTACTTTTGATTCTTGCCGAGAGTTTGCGATGAGCCTGTTGAGAAATTTGCCAGGCTCGCAATAGACAATACCATCGCGGTGGTTAATGCCCTTGCTGACGATGGCAACTACCTCTCCCTTTGCGTTGATAAATGGCGAGCCTGAGCTTCCATGCGTCACTCCGTCGGCCTCAACCACCAGCAGCTCCTGTGACAGGAACGATGCGTTTGCCGGGTCTTTTAGCTTTCTATCGTTGTGAAGTTGCCTGCTCGGCGATACCACTTCGTTAGTAGCCGTCAGATACTGGCGTTCGTCTGCCAGCCCTTTGACGCGCCCTTCTATGAATGTGAGGTCTCTGGCCAGCGGATGACCCAAGTGAAAGAGTCTTGTCGGTGCTTGATTGACGTCGCCGGTTGCTATTTGAAACGGCTTGATGTGCTGCGGGCGAGGACCATGAATCGTTATGAGTGCCAAATCGTGCTGAGGGTCTGCGAAAACGCGCTCGCCCAGCTGATAAACATTGTTGTTCAAGTCTGTAGCAGTGAAGTTTCTGCTCCCCTTCACTATGTGGTAATTTGTGGCGATCGTATGATCGTCGACAAAGAAACCCGTGCCGGTTCCGCCATCGGTCTTTATCTTGACGACGCTGTTTTTCCACTCATCCCAAAGCCTGTCTCTTGTCTGAGTCGACGTTTCGGTTCCGGCGCCAGTCACTATTCTGGCTATCTCATCGTCCATCGATTGTTTACCAAAGAATTGCCGGGCTGGCTTGAGCTCAGCGTAGCCAGTTTGTATCCGTGAAACGTGTCTATACCGAACGGGAGTTTCCTGGACATAATTGTGGATTGTTCTTCCGTGGCTGTCGGTCCAGAGGACTTTCGACGGAGACCTAATCTATGTGGAAGCCCGTCATGGCAGCCAGAAACGAGGCCGGCAACCAGCCGACAGTCATTATGCCGACGGACACGGGGTTGAGCAACACATCTTCGAACCCCTGCATAACAACGTCGCCTTTACCATCGGTTGATTGACCGCAAATATAGTGAGGAATCAGGAGTAAGCAGGCCCCGGCAAGCATGTTGACGGTGATTCCGCTGGACAACGTTGAAGGTGCAGAAGGGAAGAATGCGTTCGTAACGGGCGACCAGAAGATCAGTAGCGGGTAAAAGGCTGCGGGCAGTTTATTGAACTTGCTGAAAAATGCGACATACGCCATCATTACCGACACCAGCCCCCAGGAATAAAACAGGTAAACCCCAAGATCCTGGCAAATCTCAGAGTGTCGAGCCGAGACGGCAAGAGCGATCACCGAGATAATGACGATGCAGCTGATGTAGTTATAGGCGCGGTAAGCTGTAAGCATGAGAATCGTCCTCCATGCTTCTTACATTAAGGTCTGGCTGTGACGAGCTTGTGACGGTGTCAACCTCGCTGTCGCCGATACTCAAGTCTCACGCGGTCGGAGAAGTTGGTCGGCTCAATAAGGTGCTGCTAAGACGAAATCCTTCGACTGCTCGAAGGATTTCATGTTTTGCAAACTTGGCTTGACCGAGTCTTTACTTGTCGGAATTGACAAATGGTGTGATTAAATCGCGTACTTGAGCACGAGCTCTCGCGATGCGAGACTTCACCGTTCCAATTCCGACGCCGGTCATTTCTGCGATTTCTTCGTAGGCTAGATTATTGATTTCGCGCAACTCAATCGCTTGGCGGAACTGGGGCGGGAGTTGCTGCATTGCATTGCGTATTACGGCTTCCAATTCGCTGTTGATGCACTGATCCTCGGGACCCACTGTCGGGTCGGCGATATCGCGTCCTGCGCCTTCGCCGGGTTCATCGTCATACTGAGCTTCGTCCAGTGAACTCGTTGGCAGTGCACGATTCTTCTTGCGAAGTTCATCATAAAACAGATTCATAACGATGCGATACAGCCATGAGCGGAAGCGTGCCGGATTTTGAAGTTGACCGATACAGCGCCACATGCGCACATACACTTCCTGCGCCAAGTCGGACGTGTCGCTCCAGTCGGGAGCGAGGCGACGAAGCAATCCATTGATAGTGCGGTTGTGTCTTTTGACCACTTCCGCGAAAGCACGTTCATCTTTCTCGCGGCACAGCTCAATCAGGTCAGCTATTTCGAGTTCGGCATAACCTGTCAATTTCGCCGGCTTGGACGCAATCTTCAGTGCAGGAACTACAGCTAGTACCGGACGTGTAGTTGTTTCCTTTTGAAGAGCATTCATGATATTTCCTCGCGGTGGGTCGATGTAACTTCCTTCGACTCCTTAAATTTACCGCGTATGAAAGACCACGTGTATCCAGCATTCACGCCATATTTGCATCGATGATTATCACACCTGTTGGTCCCTCATGTTGTATCCCTCGGATGAGGGATGATATTCACCGGTCCAGTCCCTACCCTGGTCTCCACGCGCAGCACCGTACCTCTTTCGAAGCTTCACACTCATGGATTTCATCCCATAAGTGGCGCAAGAGAAATACCTTATAGGTTCACGTTTGGACCGAAAATTGGTGAGGGCTTAGTGAATGTACAGACCTACTTAGTTTGTTTCGCTGAGGACTCTTCGATTTTCTGTAGCTTGGCGATCTCGGTTTTTACTTTTTCTCGCTCGCTG
Organism: Candidatus Obscuribacterales bacterium; assembly: GCA_019752635.1. GTDB lineage: Bacteria > Cyanobacteriota > Vampirovibrionia > Obscuribacterales > Obscuribacteraceae > JAKFUT01. The sequence continues at coordinate 26,795 of JAIELX010000135.1, forward strand.
CTGATCGAAAAGTAAGTCCTTTCGACTTTCTCGCGGAATTCTTCCAGCTTCGTTTCATCGGCCTCATGGTGAGCAAACTCCAGTTTCTCGCCCTTTCGTCCGAAGGCTCTCAGAACGAGTTCATCGACAAGTGTGCTTACTTCGTCTGCGCGATTATCGAGATGCTGATTCTGATAATAAAGCGCTAGCTTATGGTGCACGTTTGAGTCGGACTTTCTTGCTTCTGCCAGCAGGTTCGCCGCCATGATTGTGTCGAGTGCGATCAGTTTCTCTGCGGTGTTAGCGAGATCCATCACGTCCACAAAATCTGCTTTCGATTTCAAACCCTGCCGCGGAGAAAGCGAGAGTTTCGCTTTCTTGAGGCTTTGCACTACTTCTTCGCGGGCAGTGCCGATCTGTTCATGCGTAGGATGAAACACCATGGCTTTCAAATGTTTCTGTTGCCGGGTTAGCGACTCGTCAACGGAATGGATCTGCTTCTTTCCGTTGGACAGGTGCTCCTGCCACGTCAGTTTGGAAGGTGTTGGAATGTTCTCGGTGGATGTAGTCGTATCCTCCATGTCCTGCTTTTCTAACTTTGCGATTTCGAGTCTCAACTTCTTAACGGAGCCGTGCATTTGAGCTTTTGCCAATTTGAGCCCGTCGACCAGCGTCAGCAGTCTATCGTCCGGTGCCTCCTTTATCAGCTGAGAACTAAACTCGAGTTTCTGTCCCTTAGTTCCGTAAGCCTTTTCTACCAGGGCAACAGCCAAGTCGTCCAAATCATCGCAGCGTTTGCCGATACTCAAACCCTGGTGCATGATACTGAGTTTTTGGTGGATGTTTGTTCCGGTCTTCTGATAAGTGCTGAATAGATGCGCGATTGTGATTGCGTCCAAAGCCTGCAATTTTCCGATAGCAGTAATCAGCCACATAATATTGGCGAACGTCTGCTCCGACTTGAGACCTTCTAACGGTTCAATTGTTTCCAACGCCAATTTGAGCGCCTGGTTTGTTTCGTTTCTCGCCGCAGTGAGCTCATCGGAGGTAACGTACATGACGTAGTGGTTCGGGGTCTTCTCGCAAGCTTCCATGTCGGCATCGGTAAAATGCAACAGTACTCGAGCTTTTGCAGTGTGCTCTTGCCAGGTAAGTGGTTTTGGGGCGGAGGGTGAGGTTGTTGTGCCACCGCTGCCGGTGTGTGCTCCGGAGGTTTTGGCGGAGGAGGCCGCTTCGTTGGCGAAACAGACTAACTGAGCTGATACCATGAACGCGGAAATAGTAATAGCTGTTCCTCGTTTCGAAAGTAAGTTCATCTTTCCTCGCTGCTGCAGTTTGGATTTGCTCAGGATTCTCGGCGGTTGCTTCAGCCGAATAACAAATTCAGCATACTTGGCAATCTGGGAGCGCTCCATACTGTACCAAAAAGTAGCGAAATTGACCCTATGCCTGCTTGTCATCTGCGCACTGGCAGTCGCGGGGACCTAACGAAAAATCGCTTGGGTAAATGAACCGAGTAGCGGTGGCCGTTCTAGCCTCTTGGAAGTGTCATACTACGTTCTGGAACAACATGTGGCATGAGGCGATTTTGTGATGTGGTTTGCAAATCAAACTTCGACATCCGTTCGACCAGACTCCTCCAGTCTTAAAGTCTATCTAGTTCTGTTGTTGTCGCTTTTGCTCCCTCCATGCTCGAATGCAAGTGAATCTCGACAGGAAAAGATAGAACATTACGTTGCGCAGTCCAAAAAAATGCTGAATGCAAAAAAGTACTCTCAGGCTATAGAGCTGGTAGATAAAGCCATAGCACTAGACGGCAAGGACGGCGATATACAGTACCTGAAAGGAACCTGTCTCTTCCTAGCGGAGCGCAATCAAGAGGCCGTAGCCACTCTCGGCAAGGCGATCGCGCTTTCCAAGCCTGACGCCGACCTGTACCTCATGCGCGGGAGCGCGCAAAATAACCTTGGACACTACAACGAATCAATCAAAGATTTCAGCAAGGCCGAACAGCTGGGGCGAGGCTCGAGTTCAATCACCCTTTACGATAGCCGTGGTCTTGCGTATTGCAAAATCGCTCATCATGGATTTGCGATTGCAGATTACTCTAGAGCCTTGGAACTCTCATCGCCTACGGGTGACAATGTGCATCTCTCTGACTTACACTGTGCAAGGGGACTGGAGTACTTCCGTGCCGGTAACTTGAAGCAGTCCATTAGCGATTTAGATAAGTCCATCGAATTGAATAAATCTGAGGGAAGCCCCTGGTTATGGCGAAGCATTGTCAAATCCGCCAATGGCGATTTTAACGGGGCGTTGGCTGACGCTAAACAAGCCGAACGAATTCTAGGGCGGTGCTTTCCAACTTGCGCCACCTTCGCGTTGTTGCATGCGGCGAATGGCGACCGTATAGCAACGCGGTCGAACGTAGAACGAGCGTTTCAAATCTGGGCTGATGCGCAGCCGGCGGATCGAGCGTCGTGGGGACCCTTCTATGCAAGTTGCGCTTTGGCACAGCTGCGTATCGGAGACTGTCAGCGAGCTCTAAACCTGACGCAAGTCTTCGAGACCACAAGAAATTTTGACTCATACGATAGGGCTGTGCTACTTGCGATCAAGTCTTCGGCGGAGAAGGAGCTTGGCAAAGGCGCTGAGGCCAGGACTGATGCCGCTGCGGCAAGCAAGGCCGCTCCGGAGAGTGCGCTGGTCAAGCAACTCACGACGGGGCAGATCAAGCCAATGTCACACTGGATGATAGACCCGTTGGGGGTGATCGCTTTTCTTCTTGCACTACTCCCAAGCACTTTGTGGCTGGCCCTGTTTGTCAGATTCGATAAGCAGCGAGAGCCGTTGACGATCCTTCCAAAGTGCTTCATATTCGGTGCCATATCTTTTGTGCCAGCGGTTGTGCTAAGCCTTTTGATCAAATTTGCCGGTGGTTTCGGCCTGTCGTTTCTGAGCGTAGCAACGGCGGCGTTTGCAAATCTTTCTCTGCGCGAGTTTCCTCACTGGGAGGTGTTTACGACGGGACCGCTTGTCGAAGAATGCATGAAATTCGCCGCAGCCAGGCTGGCTGTCGCAAGGCACAAGGAACTGGACCAACCCATCGACATTATCGTTTATTCCTGTACTGTATCGCTCGGTTTGGCATTCGCCGAGAACATCAGTTATTTCTACAACGCTGACCCTATAACGATTGTTCTACGTTCTCTGGTTTCAACTCCTCAGCATGCACTGTTTGCAATTTGTTGGGCGTCGGCCTGGGCGAAGAGCCGATTTCAACCAGGAACTCATCGTTTTGTGATTCCGCTTGCGATTTTTCTAGCCTCGTTCTTGCATTGTCTGTCCAACTTTATTTTGTATCTGCAGAGTGTGTACGGAGTGACCCTGCCGCTGATAGCAGCCCGGGTCGGATTCTACATAGCCTTATGGGTGTTCGCGTTGTGGAACATCAGGCGCACGAATCAACTTGTCGTGCGCGGTCAGTCGGCGTAGGATTAACCGAATACCACCTCCCTCGTGGTTCCTGACGGCAGCTGAGCTGCAGCCTAGGGGAAGACTAAGGCAACTCTAAGGCAACTCGCCCCCAGGCCTGTCATGGAAAAGTGGAACAGGCTAAGTCCTAAGTCTACCGACCTGGAGCTTCGTCCGTATTTTGGCAAGATCGCGAGCTCAGTCTTCAGGTTCGCCCGGGGGATGGCTGTCACAATCAGAACCCATCGTAGATGTCCGCCGGCGGAACGGAGAATTGATCAACTGCCGGAAAACCGATGGGCGCTTCATTGCGGGTGCTGCGGCTTACCAGGTGACATATAGCGGTCACGGAGGTAGGATAGATCCGTATGGTTTTCATTGGCACAACATGGCGAAAGTACTTTTAGTCGAAGATGACCCGGCCGTTGCCGACACCGTATGCGAATTCTTGAGGAATGAGCATCACCAGGTGGAAGTGGTGCACAACGGAGACGAGGGGTTTGACATGCTCAAGCATTACTCTTTCGACCTTGCGATTCTTGATTGGCAATTGCCGGGTCTTGCCGGCGTTGAGATCTGCCGCGGCTACCGCACTCGTGGTGGCAAGATTCCGATTCTCATGCTCACGGGGCAATCAACAATTGACCACAAGGAGCAAGGTCTGGATGCCGGTGCTGATGACTATCTGACGAAGCCGTTTAACATCAGAGAATTAGCGGCGCGGGTACGAGCACTTTTGAGGAGACCCTCGGACGTGGTGCAACCGCTGGTTGCAGGCAGTGAAATTTCGCTTGACTATAGAAACTTTACGTTGGTTCGAAACGGTCAGAAAACGAAATTACTACCGAAAGAATTTGCATTGATTGAGTTCTTGCTGCGTCATCCGGGACAGTTCTTTACCCCGGAAAAACTGCTGAATCATGTTTGGGAGTCGGATTCGGAAGCCACAGTCGGTGCTCTGCGAACTTGCGTTAAAAGGCTGCGCACCCGAATTGACACTAAGGGCGAGCCTTCATTGATTCAAAGTCATCGTGGTTATGGTTACAAGATCGACATCGGTTAATCTGTCCCGCCAAGGGACTACTTACTTGCCCGCTTGACTTTGCGATGCCTGCGCGTTTTGTCTTCGCACTAAATCGGCGCGAATGTTTTGCCATTTCAAGATGGGGTCCGTCTTTCCCCAATCCAGCGGATTACGTTTGTAAGCATCCAGCAGTATGTCAACTTGTTTGATTGCCGATTTGTAGTCGCCCCGATTCTTGAATTCATTTGCCAGTGTTGAGTACGTGAAATCGACGACGAGAAAATCCCAGCCACTACTGAAAATTTTCGACGGCAATGGCTGCGAAGAAATCTTGATGGCTTCAGCGAGATTGCCTCGCTTGCACAAAATCTCCACGGCATACCACACGGCTTGAGATCTGCATAAGTAATACTGGTAGGGAGACAGTTTAGAGCGAGACTTTTCTGTCAGCCGAAGTGCCTTGCGTGCAAGCACTTCAGTCTCTTCAGAAAAAACTTCAGCATAGTGATATCCGTTCAGCATTTGCCCTAGCGTCTGAATCTGCGCATACAACAGTTTTGCGTCATCCGTCGAGACCTCGCATAGTTCAAACACGTGCTTCCGCCACTTGTCCTGACCGACTCGGTCCCCCTTAATAAGCGCACAACGGAAGAACAGCGCAGAACACTCGAGTTCCGCCGCCACGGATTTGGATTCCACTGCATTGGCGAACGACTCTGTAAGCAGAGATTGAGCTTGATCGATCAACTTTGCGTCAATCAACCTGAGGGCGAGCCAGATATTCTTCTCCATCATTTGCTGGCCTTTTGGGTTTGTGCCCTGCGCTATCAGCGCCTTATGCATTCGACGGCGCGTTTCGACTTCGCCCTTCTGATTGCCGGATGAAAATTGATAGAGGCAAAGTTTCTCCATTTCCTCAATTGCGTACTTACTGTTCGCTCCAAAATAGGACGAAGCTTTGTTTAGCAACTTAGTCTGTGTTTTCTCGGCTTCGGACCAGCTTTCACGAGCTGCTTCCAGTTCGGACTTTCGCCGAAGAACTCGCAGTTGTATCCCCTCTTCGCCGTGAGTAAGTCCAGGGAGCAGTGCCACCGCTTTGCCCAGCGAGTTCTCCGCTTCGTCAAAGTTCTTGGATTTCGTCTGGCAAGCGCACAGGTTCAAGAACAAGTCCGCAATCACATCCGGTGCACTATGCTCCAATTTTGCAGCTTGAATTGCTTCCGTGTACGCTTTAGTTGCGGAATGCAGGTCTAAGTGCTTAAAATCGCGAGATCCTCTTTCAGCATGTTCCACCCATGTGGATGCAGCAAATGCACCGGACAGTGGCAGCAACCATACCGCCAGTTGCAGCATGCCGATCAAATGCTTGTTGTGACGACGATTGCAGGACATGATTTAATTGTACATGAAACTCTTCGGGCGAGACTCGTTCATGAAATTGCGGCATCAAGGACTCTTGCTTATCGGCGTGCCACTAGCATGTCAGTTTCTGTTTGTTGGCACGCTAATTGTCGCTCTTCTCAATCTAGAAAAGGCGGCAGCAAAAGAGGCATATGCCAAGCAGCTCTTGTCCAAAGCCGATGACCTGCGAAATAGTCTCGGATTGTCATACCTCGCTCTTTCCACCATGAAAATTTCCGGTTCGCCGGAGTATCTCAGTACGTTTCAAAACGCCAGGCTTGAACTCAATCGGAAATTGGACGGGCTTCGCACGCTTAGTAAGAAAGATAGCCGTGCAGCGGAAATCTTTGCCGACCACATTAACACCATGACGCACCTGGTGGAGCTATTGGACCAGGGTATTCAGGATAAACAAGATCCCAAATACATACACCTTTCTTTTGCTCGGTTTTTGAACGAGCATGAACTTATGGAAGAACTCACCCTTAATCTGCACAAACTTGCGGCAGGTTCTATGGAAATTCACAAACGCTATGCTCCGCTGGTTAATGAGTTCAGTCCGCAAGCCGCTTCACAGCGAGCACATTTGCGAACTGTGATTGTCGCGGGACTTGTTTTAAATGCCGCTTTAGCATTGTTTCTGGTCATTACTTTTTCGCGTACTACAACGAAGCGGCTAGACCAACTCAACAGCAACATGGACAAATTTGCGGCCGGTCAAGTTGAGCTGAGTCCAGTTGACGGCGACGACGAGATCGCAGTAATTGATCAAAAATTTCGTGTGGTAGCAACTGCCCGGCAGGAATCGGACGAAATGCGTCGGTCCATTCTCAACATGGTGAGCCACGACATGCGTTCGCCGTTAACTTCATTGCACGGAACGCTCGAAATGACATTGCAGAATGCATACGGAGAGCTTGAGCCGAAATTGATCAAGACGCTCACTAAATGTGATTCTGAAATCATGCGCTTGATTCGTCTTGCTAACGATCTGCTCGATGCCGAGCTAATTCACGAAGGCAAGTTTGAAATTCAGATTGAAGACAACTTCATCGACAATATTGTTCTTCAGTCGATAAATGCCGTCAAGGGCATGGCCGATCAACGCGGAATCACCATTAAACAGGACTTTGAAGAAGGGCTAGAGGTAAGGTGCGACGCAGACCGAATTGTACAAGTGCTGGTCAACTTGTTATCTAACGCTTTGAAGTACGCGCCGAAAGAATCTACCGTGATAGTCAGAGCCTCCGAGCAAAACGCCGTTGTGAAAGTCGAAGTCGTGGACCAGGGCGCTGGCATTTCTGAGGTCGACAAAGCGCGCGTGTTTGAAAAGTTCGAACAACTTGATCAAAGTCACGACACGCGAAAGCAGGGGAAGGGGCTTGGGCTATCCATATGCAAAACCCTTGTAGAAAAACACGGTGGAACCATCGGCGTTGAGTCGGCGCCGGGCAAGGGCGCGACTTTCTGGTTTACGCTTTTGCGCTAGTACTTCGTATTCGGAACTCAATCCCCGGCTTCGCAAATTGCAAGTGTGAAAACAGCTCCGGAGAGTCCAGAGCTATTTCTCGTGAGATTTGTTTGTGGTGGGGCCGATTTGATTCGACTGCTGAGATTACCTTCCTTGCTTCTTCAAAAGATCGTTGACGCGGTTGTAAATCTCTGCCGGGATGGGGAACTTTCCAACCCATGTCTTTGCGGAGCCATCGGGAGCTAATGTTGTGTCGGGGACTGTGATATTGCGAAAGAATCGGCTGTGATCCAGCTTTATTCCCTCAACGTTCTTTATCTCTATTGCGTCTCCCTGTCGCTGAACTTCGAATTTTACATCTCGTTCAACAATTACCGATTTCAGGCCGTTTTGATTAATCGGAAAGGTTAGTTCGCTGTTGAACTTCATTGCTATAGTGTTTCCATTGATCTCGATTTTCCTGCAGCCCATCTTCATCAGCTGGTCTGCTACCTCGTCGCCGAATCTGTTGGCGAAGTCTTGTCGCCGTTCATTGTCTTCAGCCACGAGCCCCTCAACATAATGCTTGAGCCCTTCGCCAATGATGTCGGCAAGGGGATCCGGCAAGACACGACGAAGAATATTTTTGAACGGATTTTCCTCTTTCATGGCAACACTGTGTGCGTCCATCGCTTCTCTGCGCTCGCGATGCGTCTGACGTTCCGTCGGGGAAGGCTCATTGGGCAAGATGACAGATTCCGGAGCGTTCTGAGACTCTTGTGACGGAGAGGGCCGTTTGCCAGGTACACTATTGTCGCTTGGATTATTCCGTCCAATTCCGTTTGCAATCAGCTTGAATGGATCGCTAAGATTAAAGTCGAGAATTCCGTCATCAAAGTCTTCTGTTGTGACAATCCGGTTCAAGCTTTGAATTTCAAGCAAGAGGCTTGCCGATTCAATCGCGCAGCTTTCGCCAGGTAGAACAGTGTCGTTGGTTGCTACGCTTTGCTTTTCCATTCTCATTGAGCGCTCCTCCATGTCCGAGCAATATCGGTTCCCTTTCCTTGATTAGAAAGTACCTCGGCTAAGTGGCTCGAAGATGACATCGCAAAGATGCACTTTCGAGTCGATGTTTCTCTCGTCTATAAAAGTGAACTCAGAATTTGTGCTCACTATGTGTCACTTTCAGAATTTAGAGTTTTTTGTATGGACCTGTTGGGAGACGAAGGAATGGCAGACACTAATGAAAGCAATCTCGAGAGCGCCACTAGCGATGAACAAAATCCTGGTGTTAAAGTTGGGGACCTATTGACCAATCCGGCTTACAGCGGAGTATTCCAAAAGGATAAGCAGCCGTCCGTGATCGTTTGCGGGGTTGGGTTGGAGGCAGACTCGACGGTTGCTTTGCACCTTGAATTCTCGGCGATTCCCGAGTTTGCCAATCAGTTACCAGGGCGAATCATTGAAAATCCAATTCCTCGTCTCGGTTTGAGCGGGGAGTGTCCGGAGCCTCCTGCTGCTCCCCGTCCGCTTGCCGGTTTCGAGCCGGGTCTGCTTCCGGAAACGACTTCTAGGGCATCCGATCCGCCCGGAGGATCGTATCGGCCTCTAGAAAGCCCGGAACCGTCGTCTGGAGCGACGGCCACCAGTTCCCGCCCAGCCGGAGGAGGTCTCTCCGGGGCAGGGAGCGGCGGTCGTTTCGCCGGGAGCGGTGGAGGCGAACTCGGAGCCCTCCGTCCGAGGCGGGTGACGGTGGAGAGCGTCATCGAACAGTGGGGAATCCAGACTCATGAGAATCCAGCGGAGGCATTACAAGAACTGATGCGAAGTCTTCAGCGAAAGGGGCTAAGCGCTCGTGCGCCGATCTCTGGACCCGGGGCTCCGATCGCTCCTCCTCCGCCGACGAAACGAAGATAGAACTGTCCACTGTCAATAGTCGAATGACGATATGGACTTCACTTTTTCGTGGTAACTCATCTTTGGCGGTGCTCGATGCCGTGTGAGATAATGCTCAATCTGCCCCTAGGAGTTGACGTGTACCCTCAAATCGACGTGGTGAGAGCTCGCCGAGAAACGCCCGGTTGCACCAAAGTTGTGCATTTCAACAATGCGGGCGCATCGCTGACGCCAACGCCGGTGTCACAGGCGGTTCATGAATACTTGCGCTGCGAAGAATTAACCGGAGGGTACGAAGCCGAGTCTCTTCGGGCGGAGCAAATCGACCGGTTTTACCAGAACGCCGCCAGGTTATTGAATTGCCAGCGTGATGAAGTTGCCTTCGTTGAAAGTGCAACACGCGCTTGGGACATGGCATTTTACTCGCTGCAGTTTGCCCCGGGCGATCGAATCATTACAGGGCATTCGGAATACGCTAGCAATTACATTGCGTTCCTTCAGACTGCCAGGAAAACCGGTGCAATCATTGACGTGATTCCCAACGACGAACGCGGGCAAATCTCAGTTGAACGTTTGCAGTCGGCGATCACGGAAAAAACGAAACTGATTGCTATCACCCATGTTCCAACCAACGGGGGGCTCGTAAATCCGGCGGCGGAAATTGGTCGCATTGCGAAAGCTGCTCGTGTTTTGTACTTGGTGGACGCTTGTCAGTCCGTAGGACAGATGCCGATAGATGTCGAACAGATCAAATGCGACATTCTGTCTTGCACTGGCAGGAAATTCTTGCGGGGACCCAGAGGCACCGGCATTCTCTACATGGAACGCTCATTGGTTCAGCGAGTTGAACCTGTTTTTCTTGACTTGCACGCGGCGGACTGGGTGGAGCGAGATCACTACACAGTGCGCTCGGATGCCCGGCGATTTGAAACCTGGGAATGCAATTACGCAAACAAGGTCGGTTTGTCCCAAGCGATAGATTATGCGTTGGATTGGGGACTGGAAAGCATATGGGCACGCGTTTCCGAGCTTGCCTCAACGCTAAGGAATCGTCTGCTTGAAGTTCCCGGGATCGAGGTGCATGACATTGGTGAGACCAAATGCGGTATTGTCACATTCTCCCACTCAAACGTCGGGTCCGGACATATAGCCGAGGAGCTGAGCAAGCTCAGCATAAATGTTTCCACCTCTACACCGTTCGGCACGCGAATCGATATGGATGAGCGAGGATTGTCGGCAATCGTCAGGGCTTCCGTTCATTATTACAATTTCGAGGACGAAATCGAATATTTCATCCAGTCTCTTCAAAAGGTAGTCCAGCCATAAATCAATCCTTATGGCTCGCATCTGCAGGTGTAGCCATCGCGAGTTTCAAATCGTTGCTCTGCCATCAATATTCTTCGAGTGCAAGCTTGAAGAGTCTGACTACTTCTTCAACGTGTTCCGTTCGGGAAAATCTCAACTCGATCCACTCCGAATTTGCGGACCGATGATGATGAACCTCGGAATCGGCAGGATGAGACAGTCCTTCTCGCTTGATTAGCTTCTTGGTCAAGCGCACATCGATTTCGTTGTCGTTGTGAAAATGTGCAATTTCCTTGCCGTGGTAGAAGATAGCCGAGCCCCCGGCAACTTTTGAAGGCCTATCCGTCAAACCCTCGAAGGTTTCCAGTTTTTCGATCAGTTCTCTTCGAAGACTTGACACTGCTGTAGTTTCGCCCATCTCGCCGGATTGGATCTTAACATAGATGGTTCTGTGACTCCGGGTATAAAGGTGGGACAGGCAAGACCAGTTTACCTAGCCAAAGGGACCAGCTTGAAATGGAAGCCAAGCAAAAAGATGCCAACGCTGTAGAGATCAAGGGAACTCCCGCCCCCACTCGGAAATGTCCTGCCTGTGGCGAGCTTTATGACAAGGGGGTTAGCAAATGTTCGATTGATGGTTCGCTGCTTTGCCCCATTTCAGTAACAGATGCACTGCTGGGGCAAACGGTTGACGGTAAATACACCTTGTTGAGCGTCGTCGGCACCGGCGGTTATAGCACCGTATACAGTGCCACTCAAGAATCCCTTCAACGAACCGTCGCCGTAAAGGTTCTCAACCACGCGCTTTCTTCTCAAGTAGACAAAGTTCAGCGATTTGATCACGAGGCTAGAATAATTAGCCGGCTTTCGCATCATAATCTCGCTGCAGTCATCGACTATGGCTTGCTCGATGACGGGCGTCCGTTCATTGTTATGGAGTATGTGGATGGCCGGGCATTGTCGGTCCATCTATTCGAAAACGGAGCGATGCAATGGCGTGTTGCGGTAAAGATGTTTCTCCTTGCCGCGGAGGGGATTGAAACGGTTCACAAGGCTAAGATTGTGCATCGTGATATCAAGCCCAGCAACATCATTATCAATCGGGATGCTTCTGTAGTAAAAGTGACTGATTTCGGGCTGGCAAAAAGTTTGGAACCCGACCATTCGAGCTTGACGGCAACCGGTGAAACCATTGGCACCCCGGCGTATATGAGCCCGGAACAATGTACGGGCGGGACCTTGGATGTCCGCTCCGACATCTATTCATTTGGCTGTGTCATGTACGAAACCCTCACAGGCAAGAAGGTGGCCGACGGAGCCTCGGCGCTAGAGATACTTCACAAGCAATTGAATCAAACGCCGAGATCCTTTGCGGAGCAGGGGTGTAAAACGGTTCCTGATGATTTGGAAAAGATAGTAAGAAGGTGCCTGGCTAAAGATCCTGAGTTGAGATTTCAGACCATGAGCGAGTTGGGCGATGCACTGTCGTCATGTCTGCAAGGCTCAAGCGTGAAGGAATTCCCGCCGGTAGAGAGGACTGGGGAATCAAGGAAATCCGCTTTCTCCAAAATAGCCGTTATCTGCAGTGCATGTTTACTGGTGATTGCTGGTGTGGTAGGAATCGCACTCTTAAATCCGACCCGGACCGATGAGGCGTCGGAACCGATCGCGCGCATCTCTACCGTCGCAAAGTTTCCCCCTCTTCCGGATTCTAGAGAACCAGTTGTCACCGACGACGTGAGCGAGCTACTCCGACAGTTTGGCGTTATTCAAAATCGGGCGAACCTTTTGAGTGCAGAAGGCAAATCGGCTGAAGCCGATGATATGCAATCGCAACTCAACTCATTCAAGGAGCTCTACGAAGGCCAGTTTACGAATCCGAGCGATCGCTCCACTGAACTTCAAATGGTCGGTGTCTACGGTCCCACATCAGGGCGCTGGGACAGCAAAAACGGACCTGTCGTAAATGTTCACGTCACCTATACCGGTGCCCCAATCGTCCTGGCGCTGACCGCATACGAATCCGTTATCTGGAAACTATCGGTAGATCCCGGAGTTCGCATCAAGCAAGTAGTTACGTCAGGATACTATCGCCAGAAAGTTGACGGACTTCCACCGGGTGTTCCTGTGTGGAGCAGCTCTTATGAAGAACGCCGGGATACTCCTGAGGCGAATGGTCGCAAACCATTCTTTTATGCATACTCCAAGTCGGAGGGATCTTTCCACAAAGCGGTGAGTGCCTTGAAAGTTATGTTGAACCTCAATCTGCGAACATTCCAAGGACAATATAGCGCGGATGGCAAAACGATTATCGTCGGTCCCTCCGATAAGATCTGGCGCGCTCAGCAAGTTTTGTACAGGATGAGAGATCTTTACGCCAAAGCTAATGTTAAGGTCAATCAGACTCTCGATCATATGCTTAACGAATTTTCGTTTGAAGGGGTATACCGAACGGGAATGTTCGACGGCGGCGTTGCCAAATTCGTAGGAGCAAACCCGCTTAAATCGACTGCTCGCCCTTGTGGAGGTGTGCGCGCAGTAGCACGTGACAAGGATGGCGAACTCTTTGGTATCACCGATCATGCGTTCGTCAAAGTTGACGAGAAAGGCGGCGGCAAAGAAGTCAAAACCCCGATCGAATTGCCCAGAATAAGCTGGGCGTGCGGACTAGCTTTCGATTCGAAACGGAACTGTTTTGTAATCGCGTCGCTCGGCGGCGAAGGTTTTCTCCATCGATATTATCCGCGGACAAAGAATTGGGACGTTTCAAGTCTAGATAATCTGGACCTTTGCGGATTAGCGTACTCACCCGAGGATGACTGCCTGTATGGTATTGAGCGTGGTCTTGCTTTGGTTCGATTTGATGCCGACGGCAAGCCTCTGGAGCGCTTCCCGCTAAAAGGAAGCACATTGCCGCCCAAGGATTTACACCCAATGTCGGGTCAGCTCTATTGCAAAGACAATTTCCTCATTTGGATGCCTTTTTCACACGCTTCAGGGTCCACTGCGGAATATGCTTATCTGCTGGACAAAAGGACGGGCGAAGTGCTGCGTCGAATGGAGATTGTTCCTCGGTGAGACTTTCTCAGAGCCGGCTGCAATCACTAACCGAAGGAACTAATCCTTTGCCGGATTGTCGGCTCCAGATCCTTTGGAACGGGAGACTGCTCTTCACGTGGCTTCTCATGGGGCGGAGTCTGCAACAATTGCTGGTGCGCCTTGGGATTCAGCGACGAGCTGCCACAGTTCCTTAGCACCTCAACTACCGTTCTGAGTGGCTGCACCGGCGGTAGCAGATACTGATTCAATACGACCTGAATAATTGCCTTCGCTCGGTCCGGTTCCGTGACCGTATTTGGAATCGAGTTCGGCAAGAAAAGTTTGGGCAGCAGCGCCGGTATTTCCTGCGCATCGGGTTTCGTGTCGCTCTTGTTTTGATCCTTGAGCTTACGTGCAACCGGCAATCTAAACTCAGTCGTAGAGAGGTCTTCGCGATCTGTACTATTGTTGTCTTCAAAGTCGTTATCATAGGTTTCTAACATTGGGTCTACCTCCACATCCTTGTTCCAAATCTACATTTCGAATTGGGGAAGAATAGGGGACTGGAGAAAAATTCGGCGTTAAACCTTTGCCAAAAATTTCGTCTACTTTCGTGTCAGCCTTGGCTCGCTCAGCCAACAGCTCTTGCCCAAGCTTGCTCGATTCCAAATCTGCTTGGCGATGAGGTGTCTGCTGACAGCCGGGTGCAATTGGGCAAGGAGCCGTGTCATTTCTCTCCAAACGCGGTAGATTCCAACGTTTGGAGCCTCAAAACGACACGCTACTCGCCGCAGCGATTGGTCCGTTGCCCGCCCTATTTGCGGGAAACCAGGTCATAGCGATCCAAATTCATCACCTTATTCCAGGCTCTGACGAAATCGTTAACGAACTTCTGTTTGCCGTCATCGCTGGCGTAGACTTCAACCAGTGCGCGCAGTTGAGAGTGCGCACCGAAGACTAGATCTGCGGAAGTGGCTGTCCACTTAGGTTTTCCCGTTGTGCGGTCCGTGCCTTCGTAAACGTTCTTGCCAGAGGTAGAAGGTTTCCACGCGGTACCGATGTCCAACAGATTGGTGAAGAAGTCGTTGGTCAATGTGCCGGGGCGGTCAGTAAACACTCCGTGCCGGGATTGACCGTAGTTCGCGCCAAGTACTCTCATTCCTCCGACCAACACCGTCATTTCCGGCGCGGTTAGTTTCAGAAGGTTGGCACGATCTAACAGGCGCGTTTCAGGCGTCAGCGGATCACTATCTTGAAAGAAGCTCCTGAATCCGTCGCCGACAGGTTCAAGCACATCGAAAGTCGCAACATCCGTTTGTTCCTGCGAAGCATCAGTGCGACCAGCTGCGAATGGAACGGTGACCGGAGTTCCTGCCTTGTTTGCTGCTTCTTCCACTGCAGCACATCCGCCCAGTACAATCAGGTCTGCCAGAGACACTTTCTTTCCGCCGGACTGCGAATTGTTGAATTCGTTTTGAATGCTCTCAAGAGACGAAAGCACTTTCGCTAAGCGCGGCGGTTCATTTGATTGCCAGTCTTTCTGCGGTGCTAGACGGATGCGCGCACCGTTTGCGCCACCACGTTTGTCTGTGCGACGAAAACACGCTGCGGCTCCCCAGGCGGTGGAAACCAAATCGGACACTGACAAACCAGAAGCGATTATTTTACGCTTCAGAGCTGCGATGTCCGCGTCGTTAACCAGTTCATGGTCGGCTGCGGGCACAGGGTCCTGCCA
The DNA here is from genome assembly GCA_019752635.1 of Candidatus Obscuribacterales bacterium. Classification (GTDB taxonomy): domain Bacteria; phylum Cyanobacteriota; class Vampirovibrionia; order Obscuribacterales; family Obscuribacteraceae; genus JAKFUT01. Next base: position 42,098 of record JAIELX010000135.1, read on the forward strand.
TAACTGCGGTTCCGGAATCCAAGGTCCTAAATACCGAGTCCGAGGCCCCATGTCACGGTGCAGCAACTTGAACCACGCTTTTGCGAAGGCATCCTCCAGTTGGTCCGGATTCTCGTGGAAGCGCTTGGCTATTGGTCCATAAATCGGATCTAATCGCAACGATAGATCGGTTGTGAACATCATCGGTGCATGGCGCTTAGAAGAGTCGTGTGCATCAGGAACCGTGTCCTTCGCTTCAGGATTCTTTGGCGTCCATTGTTTTGCGCCGGCCGGACTAGTGGTGAGCTCCCATTCGTATTTGTAGAGGTTCTCTAAGAATCCGTGATCCCATTTGATCGGGTTGTTCGTCCATGCGCCTTCCAGTCCGCTGGTGATCGTGTCTGCACCGCAGCCGCTTCCAAATTTATTTTTCCAACCCAGTCCCTGCTGTTCCATCGGAGCTGCTTCCGGTTCAGGTCCCACGTTTGTCGCTGGCGCTGCGCCGTGAGCTTTGCCGAAAGTGTGTCCTCCGACGATGAGCGCAACGGTTTCCTCATCGTTCATTGCCATGCGCGAGAATGTTTCGCGAATGTCGTGCGCTGCTGCCAACGGACACGGATTTCCGCCGGGCCCCTCGGGGTTCACATAGATCAAGCCCATCTGCACATTTGCCAGAGGCTTCTCCAGTTGACGGTCACCGCTGTATCGCTGGTCTCCAAGCCAGCTATCCTCAGGTCCCCAGAAAACGTCTTCCGGTTCCCAGACATCAGGACGTCCAAAGCCAAAGCCTAGTGTTTTGAAACCCATGGACTCCATGGCCGCGTTCCCGGCGAAGATAAGCAAATCAGCCCATGAAATTTTTTGTCCGTACTTCTTTTTGAGGGGCCAGAGTAGTCTTCGCGCTTTGTCGAGACTGACATTGTCCGGCCAACTGTTCAGTGGTGCGAACCTTTGCTGCCCTTCGCCGCCGCCGCCTCGTCCATCTGATATGCGATAAGTTCCAGCAGCGTGCCAAGACATGCGGATGAAAAGCGGACCGTAGTGTCCGTAGTCAGCCGGCCACCAATCCTGCGAGGTCGTCATGACTTCGATGATGTCTCGCTTTAACGCCTCGACGTCTAGTTCCTTGAACTTGTCCGCATAGTCGAATTCCGCGTCCATGGGATTCGACAACTGAGAGTGAGTATGCAGAACAGAAAGATCGAGCTGGTTCGGCCACCAATCTTTGTTTGTTCTTGGGCGGCTGGTTTTTGGTGAAGGAGCTGCAATGGCGGGGCTTTCACTTTCGCTTGCGCTTCGGGTCAGGTCTTTATCGGGCATCTCACTCTCCCTATTTCTGCGGGAGAGTAATTGTACGACCTTCGACACCCGGGTGTCGAAGGTCGTAGTGATTGCTTGACATTGTGCGTGGTTGCAATTCTGGATCGTTCGCTGGATTGCCTGCTTGCGAAGTGCGTTGTGCCATCAGCGATTCGGAGATTCCATCGCGCGCTCCGGTTAGACTCAAGATACTCTCGAAAAACGCCATTTTAGTCACGATAAAACGCCGGTTTTGTCAAGGAGTGCGACTACTGTAGTCGAGTATTAAGATGGTGAACCATTTTGCAGACTGAATAATGAACACCTCCGAATCGATTAAGCTTGTGCTTCGCCTGTCTGCTCGTGCTGCGATCAAGCGAAGGCATGCCGAAATCGAAATTGATCACGTCATGCTCACCTTACTGCGCATGGCGACATTTACGGAGACAGACATAAAGAATCTCAAGCTGGAGACTGATGAAGTCTTGATGGCGGATGAAGTTCGCGAGTTGAGGAGAGAGTTTCAGCAGCGTGGCATCGAGCCGACAGAGTTTCGTCAGCGTCTTTCCGACTTACTTGGATTGGGCAATTTCATTTATAGCGGAGGCGGCTTGCATCGCACTGCAAATTGCCGTCAAATGTTCGTTCGTGCTGCGGAACTGGCGCAGGTGCCCAAGCAAGCCTTCCGGGCCGTTCACCTTTTGGTGGCTGCTTTTGCAGCGCCGACACCATTGCTGTCCCGTTTGATGTCTGGTCCGCAGCTAGCAACGGCGCCATCGCCGAAGAAAATTGCCAGTGAAAATGACTTCTTTGATTTGCCTGAGTCCGCGAAGAGGAAGGTGCCGGCGATTGCCGGCCTGACGGGGAGCAGAGGCGATGACGGGCGGCTGGTAAAACTCACGCGAACCTTGCGCAATTTGAAAGCCCGTCTGCTTTCGAATATTTTTGCTCAGGAGCATGCCATTGAAGCTTTCGTAGACGGTCTGTTCAACGCCGAAATTACATCTTCTGTCGATGACGAGCGGCGCGCACCACGGGCGGTGTTCGTCTTTGCTGGTCCGCCGGGAGTAGGCAAAACATTTCTGGCTGAATTCGGGGCTGAGGCACTTGACCGTCCGTTCCGCAGGTTTGATATGAGCGCTTATGCCGGTATTTATCAGGGCGAAAATCTTGTCGGACTCGAGCATAATACACGCCCGGGACTGCTCACCGGATTCGTCGACAAGAATCCTGAGGCGATATTGCTTTTTGACGAAATTGAAAAAGCACATTTAAATACTATTCAATATTTCCTGCAGGTACTTGACGCAGGCACTCTGGACGATAAGCATCTGAATCGGTCTGTCTCTTTTCGGGAGACTACGCTTGTTTTTACGACTAATGTCGGTCGAAAGCTTTATCAAAACCCGGATCGAAGTGGTGTGCATAAGACCAATGCAGCGTTTCACAGACGCACCATAATTGATGCACTTTTCAGCGAAGTGAATCCTGCGACGCTTGAACCATATTTGCCGGAAGCCATTTGCTCTCGATTCGCGACAGGTTATCCGGTATTGTTCAATCACCTTGGTGTGAATGATCTGACCAAGCTGGCAGCGTCTGAAGCAGACCGCACTGCTGGTTTGCTAAGCAGAGAGTTAGGGAAGCAAATCAATCTGGATCCGCTCTTGCCACTACTGCTGGTGATGAAGGAGGGAAACTCAGACGCGCGAAACTTGAAGGCGCAAACGGCCATGTTCATTAAGAATGAAATTTTCAAAGTGACGCGGCTCTTTGCAGACGATCGTTTAGCGGATGCTATAGGCGATATCAACACAATCCAATTCGAGCTTGATGCTGCCTATGCTTTCACCGATCCGCAGCTCGCTTCGCTACTAGAGCCACCCGAAAAACCCCGCGTACTTTTAATAGGGACTAATTCGCTCGCAGATTGGCTCCGGAAGACCGTACTCGATGTCGATTGGCTCCACGCTGCAGATGCAGAAGACGCCATGGCTCGGCTGGCAGATAATCCTCCGGACTTTGTATTGATTGACCTGTGGTTGGAAGCGGAGCACTCCAAGTCCGACAGCAAGGGTATTACAATTGCGCACTTCGACCAAACTCCGCCGGCAGCGAGAGGGCTCGAGCGAGGCCAGCAATTACTGCGCAAGTTGCATGAACGTGTTCCCGGTCTTCCGGTGGTGCTTCTGCTTAGGGACCCGGCCGGACAAAAATCGGCAAATGATGAATTGTTGTCAGCCTGTATTCGCGCTGGCGGTGCTCGCGAAACGCTGAGTTGCATTATTGACGAAGATTCTTCCACTCTTGAACAATTTCGCCGCGATCTGATTTCTCTTGCCGGTCGCCTGGCAAGAGAAGAACGTGCCAGGCTCATGGCTCGGCAACGCAAAGTTCTTGTTTTTGACACTGCACCACGCATGGATGAGGATGGAAAGGTTCTACGCATTCGCTTGCGCAATCTGCGCTTTTCTCGTGCTGTTGCTGCAGGTGATGCAGGCGAGTTAATTGGAGATGTTGAACGTCCGACGACCAAGTTTGATGATGTAATTGGAGCTGACTCTGCTAAGGAGGAGCTGCGGTTCTTTATAGATTACCTCAAAAATCCGCGCCGCTTCTCTGCACTGGGGTTGAAGCCGCCGAAGGGGCTTTTGCTCTACGGACCGCCTGGCACCGGCAAGACCATGCTGGCTCGTGCCATGGCTGGTGAGACCGAACTGGCCTATTTGGCCGCAACTGCTACTTCCTTCGTAACAGTTTGGCAGGGTAGCGGCCCCGAAAACGTGCGCAAGCTCTTTGAGCGGGCGCGGCGTTACGCTCCTGCCATTTTGTTTATTGACGAAATTGACGCAATAGGAAAGATACGTGGTGGCAGTCTAAGCTCGGGGCATGCGGAAGAAATGGCACTGAATGCTCTTCTTACAGAGCTGGATGGATTTTCAGAAGAGCAAGGCGATCGTCCGGTTTTCGTTCTCGCCGCCACCAATTTTCGAGTTGATGCTCAGGAATACGAGACAGGTGGAACAGTTTTAGATCCAGCATTGGTGCGTCGTTTCTCGCGCTCAATTCTTGTTGAGCTGCCAGACTTAGCTGCGCGCCACCGCTTTTTTACACTGCGCCTTGCTAAGGGGGACAATGTGAAAGTCAGTCAGCAAACCATAGATTTGCTTGCTGAGAAGTCCGTCAGCATGAGCATTGCTAGTTTGGAACGAGTGATGGAAGCCGCAGGGAGAATGGCGTTCAGAAATGGCGTGGAGCTTGGTGACGGTTTATTGATCGAGGCCTTGGACACAGCACTCGACGGGGAAGTCAAAGAATGGTCCCCTGAGTTTCTTGAAGGCACCGCATGGCACGAAGCCGGTCATACTGTAATGTACTGGCATTCCGGCTGGCTCTCGCCGGAAGTTTCAATTGTGGCGCGGGCCAATTATGGTGGCGGCATGCGCCGTGCTGTTGAAGAAATTAAACGTGAAAGTCGCACTCACTCTGAATTGTTGGCTGCCATTCGCACCGACCTTGGTGGGCGCGTTGCTGAGATGCTGCATTTTGGAGACGCCTGCGGTCTAACCACTGGCGCATCAAGCGACCTTGAACATGCCAGCTACGTGGCCCGCGGAATCATCTGCAGATACGGCATGGATCAAACATTCGGACTCGGGACGATGACGGACATTCTTAACCATCCTGAGGCCGTTGGTACGCCCCTTTATCGAGAAGTCCAACTGCGAGTATCTGCCATCCTGAAAGAGCAAGAGGCGCTGACTCGTGAATGCCTGGAGCAACATAAACGGGAGTTGGATGCTGTCGCAACTGCGCTTTTGAAAAAGAACCGTTTGCTGAAGTCGGACCTTGAGACAATTTTTGCGGGAAGTCAAAAATACTGAGCAATTAGCGATTTTGTTCTATCGCTGAGACCCGGGTAGCTGTATCGATTCAACGCAGCCAGGGGGGATCTTTTGGCGCGGATGAATGATTTGGGAAGCGGCACGCGACTAAAGAGAGCGTCGTTTGCACGCCAACGCTAGAAAGACCTCTCCCTCGGCATCTTGACAAAAACATGTTCCGGTGGGTGAATAGTCGTAGAGGATACGATTACTTACTGGGTGTGCTCGCGTCGGTTACACAAGGGGGTGGACATGGATTGCACTATCAATCCCGGGAAAGCTGTTTTGGCAGACAAAATAGCAGGCTGCTTGATGGGCGGTGCGATCGGGGACGCTCTTGGTTTTACCACTGAGAATCTCAGCAGGAAGCGCATCACTGAGAAATACAACCGAGTAACTGATTATCATGTTTGGCCGAACCACGGGTTTTACACTGACGATACGCAGCTGACAATCATGCTAGCTGAGACGTTGTTGGAGTCACAGGATTTCAATGCGCATCGCTTCAAAAACAAGTTGGCGCGATGGTGGCTGGTGCATCCCCGGCTCAGCGGGCGAAGTACAAAAAATGCTGCGCTGAAATGCCTTCTCCGGCTCAAGGATACCGGATACGATGTGCCCGGCAGCAGCGGTGCGATGAGAGCCGCGCCGCTCGGTATTTTCTTCCGAGACGATCTTGATGCATTGGTATCAAAGACAGTCGAGTGTTGCCGGGTAACTCATGCCAATCACAGCGCCATTGCCGGAGCTTTGACAAATGCGTTTTCGGTCGCGTTTGCTCTCAGGACTGAAACGTGGAATCAAACCGAGTATCTGACACTACTGTGCGATCTCATTAGCGGATTCGACAAAAATCTGGCCGATCGATTGCAAGAGATTCCCGAACTTTTAGACGTGTCAGAGGACGATGCATTACGAGAATTGATGAAGTACAGCCTTATCACAGGCAGCCCCATCGGCGATATCACGATGACTGCCGTCTATGCCTTTCTCAAATTTCCGAGGGACTACGAAAAGAGCGTTCTATTTTGTGTTAATGCGGGCTGGGACACGGACACCATGGCCGCTATCAATGGAAACATTGCCGGTGCGTTTAACGGACTGACCGGAATTCCTGCTCGGTGGACAGAACGCTTGGAGAATGGATACAAAGGTCGTGATTATATTTTGCGATTAGCAAATCACCTGGCTGATAGTTCTCCGATGGATAAGCCACAAAATTTCTTGATTGACTACGCTGGTGACCTGATTCGCAATACTGCCTTCATTGCGTCGATGTTGATTCGGAAACCAATGATGTGATTAGAGCGTGATTTGCGGCAGATTAAGGAGGAAGTCGTTGGTCAACGCACCGGGATGGTCAGTAACTATCGCGTGTTTGGATTGATCGTGGTTGGTGTCCGTTAAGTATTTAATGGGTACAAAGATAGTGGCACCAATCTCGCTGAGGCATTGCCATGAACGATAATTCTCCCGATGCGCATGCAGTTCTATCATCGTCTCTGATTTCGGGGGCAATTTTCGGAACTTTTGTGCCGGGCGACGGACTTCAAAAACTTCTCTGGATTGTTCTTGGAGGTGTCGCCGGACTGCTGGCGGCTTGGCTTCCCGCCCTTGTAGCAGGCAGCATTGAACAAGTCGTTAGTCCAGAGAAACCTGCTTGTATCAAAGGAACTTGCAAAAGGGACGATGATTATGAGCCGCAATACACTACTGAACGTCACCCGAATTACGTTTATACTTACACCTCTAGCTACAAGTGTCGATGCGGCGACCATTACGTTGCGCAAGACGGCGAATTCATGCGTCTGGATGCGACAGGCGAGCTGACGCCATATATGGTGAAAGTTAACAGTAGATGGATTGAGGCGCGTGCCGGCCTCGACCCGACTCCTTCTTCTTCGTGGCGCTTCTCCTGGTTCTGTATGAACCTTATGGGATTCGCAATGCCAGCGGCGGCCATGGGGGCGGTGCTCGGAACCGGCGTCTGGCACAACTTTCAAATTGGAACGATAGTCGGTGCAGTAATTGGCGTAATAATCGCCTTCCTGGGAACCCTTAGAGACGATCGTGATAGCTTTTCTGGATCTTATCCGTAGCAATTCCGAAGACGAAATCGAATGCTTCATCGCGGCGACGTTCAATGCCGGAGGTCGGACTTTGCATGCCGGTTGCTGTTCTCTTCTGTTCTGCTTAGCCTTGCTGACGAATGCTCATTTGACGAATCTGTTAATCAAAGCAATAAATTCTTGCGGCGTGTCGGGGGCACCTTTATGGTTCAACAAGGCTTTCTGCGAGTTATCGGTAAAAACGAGCCTTGGATAACCGGTTACAGAGTATTAAATCGCACTGCATTTTGCGATAGCGAATGCAGTGCGAAGATGTGTCTAAGTTTCTTCTGCTATGAAGTCGATTGACCAGCGACTACCGGGGAGTCGCTGGTCGAATCGGCGTCAATCCAAGCTGCGGGGACGGACCACGTTATCTCTTCGGCAGAACCACCGGTCCAGTTCTGGTAATCACTCTTACCATGCCGTGCTCCGGGTGCTTTGCCATACCATTGTTTGCTCGGTAAGCAGGGTCTTCGGCTGCTTTTACCAGCTCAGCCTTATCCGTTACCGGTTCTGCTGTGACAGCAGTGAGCTTACCGTCTTCTTCTATGAATGCTGGACGTTTGGCACCGGGAGTCTGTACCTTCGAGTTAATCATTCTTTCCAAAGCACGCACGGCCTCCATTCCGCCTCTCTTGTACTCGGATTCTGCAGTCTTGAGCATCTCGCGGTGCGCTTCAACGACACTTCCGTCTTTCATTCCGGAATCGAATAGTTTCGCTATCTGTCCGTGGTCCTTCAGGCTATCCGCAGCGTTAGCGCCGGGAGTCGCAAAGTCCTTTACTATGTCAGCAGCTTTTTCTGAGACCCTGCCTTTGTTAATCCAGTCGTAGGCCACTGTTTGAACTTCAGATTTATTGGTGTCTTTATTGAATGTAAGATCGAATCCAACGGCGTTCGCTGCGCCATGGCGGTGAATATTGATAGACCTACCGTCCCAGCCAAGGTTACCGCTTTTCATATCAAAACCCTGAGCCTTTAGATCCTCGCCTAGCTTTTGTGCGAAGGCATCGAACTGACTCTTGTCTCTGCCGTACTTCTGGTGTGCATCAGTAAGTGACTTTCCAATCGCTGCGATGTCTCCGGACTTAATAGCTTCCACTGCCTTCGTAACCGCTTTCTCTCTTTCGATTTCTGCCAGCGGCTTATCTAACACTTCAACGGGAACGACTTTGTTGCCATCAATTGCGTATGACTTCTCTTGTCCGTCCTCTGCCGGAGCACTGTCTTCGATTTCCAGCGATGGTAGCGTCTGTGCCGTGGCGTTTTCCAATTTGCCTCGAAAAATGTCCTTGTGGTCTTCCATCATGGTGGCAATCGATTGGCTTAGTAAATCTCTTCTCTCGGCGTCTTCCGTGGTGAAGGCTGCTTTTTCGATGTTGTTGTTGTTGTCTTCCATTCTCTGCCATCTCCTGGTAAAAGGGTGCCGCTTGTTCCTTGTTTTCAGAGTAGAAAGAATCTGTTACCCAAGTGTAACGCTAATGAGATCACAAGTCGGTCGCTCCGAGTTATCGGAGGCGTGACAAGTTTTTCCACGTGGAGCGTCGGGGGAAGCCCCAATCACTCGGATAATGCTAATATCTTTGGCTTCCTAAAATGCACCGGTATGGAGCCGACATGGACGAAGATTTGGAAGTGATGACGAATGAGCAGCTTATTTCGGAAGTGAAAAAATTGCGTGCGGCCATCCGTGAGCACCGCGATAGTACTCTGCACGATTTGTGCTGGCATCAACCTGAGATGTGGGGGCTTTTGCCCGAGAACAACGGTGTTATGCCGATTGTTCCAGACTGGCCGCAATTTATGCAAGGCTGCATCAGATACAGACAATCTTTAGACGAACAAGCTCCCGAGGCGACCAGGTCTAACGAGCCGTATGCTCAGAAGCCTTAGCAAGAAAGCAAAAGGCGCTCCCGGCTCACTTTCGCGATGCTCCTACCAGTGAGGTTCACTTAGAAAGACTTTTGTACAGGTCAATCATCGGTTGTTGGTTCAAGTGAATGAAGCCTTTTCCGGGAGAATCCAAGTCATAGATAAGTTGAACCACCAGAGCAAAAGTTAGCACGAGTGCCAACTGCGCGGGAAAGCTACGCTTTCCGGAAAGCCCGAATTGGAAGCCCATTATAAACATCGAAATGCACGACGCCAGCACAAGAATCTCCCATACGAAGGTGGGTATGCGGAAGTTGGCGCCGAAAGCAATGCGTTTGTTCTGATAATCGACCATTTCCGTGATGCCTTCGGAAAAAAGTGCATTGATGTCGTTTGTATCCTTTGCCGCCAGGCTTTCGGCTTGAGCCCAAACCATGTTCGTAATCGCATTGGTGCGGGCCCGCAGCGATCGCAATTGCTCTGGATCTCCATACACATCGCCCATACTCATTCTGACTTCAACATAGTCACGAAGCAATGACCGCGTCAGCGTTCTGTGCGGCTCCGGCACGAGTCCCGCGCGCATGTATGTGGTCTGAATGGCGTTTACATCGCCCATTAAGGCGTCTCTTCGCAAGTCAAATCTGCTCGCTGCAGCGCCGAATGTGAGAGCAAGTACGAAAGCGAGAAGGGCGAGCACTGCTCCCGAGACTGCGCCGACTGCTTCCTCCGACTCATGCTCGGGCAAGCGTGAGCGACGAATGCCAAGCCATTGGCCTGCCTCAACCGAACCGAGTGTCACAGCAACCTGCAGCAGAAAAATGCCCCACAGAGGAATCCCGCCCAAGAAGTCACCACTTTCGTCTTGCAGGGCGACTTCGCGAGTTGACGGCAAAATAACGTCAGGCTTTTCAAAAGTTCCGGTGGTGAGCCCTTTTGTGGCCTCGGCCAATAGAGAAGAATCCACCGCGTTTTTAATCGGTACCAGCGTTTGCGTGTACCCGTGGTCATGCGACCATTTCGCGCCCATGTCTAATATGCGGCGGGCTTCATCGTTCAAGCTCAGGTCTAAAGCTGAAAGCGACTTTGCTTCAAAATTTGGATCTTCCTTTGCTGCCGAATTGAGAGCTTCTAATGTGAAACCGAACTGTGAATCGTCGATATACCACTGGTTGACTCTGTCGCGAAAGCTGTTGAAAAATTCCCACGATTGCGCCACTGCCTGCAAAAATTTGATTGTTTCCGGCCTATTATTGGCGATGAATTTATCGGAGACCGAGACCAGGTAGACCGCGCGGTGAGAGCTCAAAATCCGAGCGGAGCCGTCGGCCTTGAACATCGAGATATCCGGCTCCCACACGGCAACCGCGTCAAATTTTCCCCACTTTTCGCGCCCGCCTGCTCCGACCAATTTCTGAATCTCAAGGATGTCCATGTTGACATTGGTGACATCCTTGCCTGGATCGAGCCCTGCAGCTTGTTCTTTGAGGGTCGCTTCGCGATGACCGATGGTACCGAAAGTACAAGCTACGGTTTTGCCTCGAAGGTCTTTGATTTCTTTGATTGGTGATTCTGGTGGTACCATGAGCGCCGCCGGGATGAAATGCAGGCGCGCTAAGACTTTCCACTTTCCGCCCTTTGCGAGCAGGTTGTTCACTGACTGGCCACTCGAGAACATGACGTCAAGATTGCCCGCGAGAGCAGCGTTGACCTCCGGTTCGCCATAGCTGAACGGAACGAACGTCGGGTCCAGCCCAAGCCTGTCCAAGAGGTTCGTTCGCTTTAGAACCTCAACGATCTGCCCTTGCGTTGAAGTCGCGAGCTGCCACCCAATGCGAATCGGTACACGAGTTTGTTGCGATTTTGCGCTTGGGATAGCGCTGGAGATTATTATGGCGAGGATCAGGAGTCCGACTCCTGACAGAATTGCGGTGAGAGGTTTGACTTTCATAGCATGAACATCATTGCAATGCGGCGAATTCGGGAATCTCCCGGAATGCGCCGTAGGGGGTACCGCGCCGTCACTCGGGACGGCGAAGGGCATATTATGACAGCAAAGCCGCTACATCACCAATGCTGCGTACGGCAAGCAATAAGTACGAAACGCGTTCGGGTGGTTTCAGGGCGTTAGACCAACGCATCGTAGCGATGTCTCGTATTCACCGTTGCGGATTCCTGCGGAGAATTACCGCAGGAATTCCTCACTTTATCCCACTTTATGCTTCGCGAGTCTGTTTGCTAACAGTGATTGTGTGAAGCATTTGTTCTCAGGTCAGACACGTCAGCACAAAACTGAAAATGAATCTCTGCTGCGCAGCAAGACACAAGGTGGTCACCACCTACTCTTCCTCGAGGGGCGTAGTATGTACCGAAACTGACCAACCGAAGGTCAATGGCTAACGACTCGGGCTCTTGGTAGTCAAGTTTGCCTGAAAGCGCTCTCGTTCGCCTTTTCTCCTACGAAGGCCAGGTCCTTTGCGAACTACAAATTATTGCGGATTATTTCAGCATAACGTGACAACTCTACCGACGGGTTAAAATCCTTCACTGTATTGCAATTTGGACACGGACGGATAATGAAAAATCGGCAGCTCTACTACTGGCTAACTTTCGCGCTAGTTGCGTGCGTTTTCCCCTGCTTGGCATTGTGTAAAGCATGGGCCGAACCTGCGGCTCCAGCGCTGTTACGCGTACCGGTGTTCTTTGTGACAGACAGAAACCTCGAGATGGAATCGAAGGAAAAAGGGGCCAGTTTTGGTCCGCATCGAAAGCACATCGGAGACTGCCAACATGACCCCTTCATGGGCTTTGGATATTGCGTAGTAAGAAATGAGGGTGGAAAATCTCTTAGCGCAGATCTTACCGCGCGGGGCTGGTCGGCAGCATCCGCGACAGATAAGGCAGGCGAGACGATCGTCCGAACAATTGAAGCAAAAGACTTTACTAACGTGCAAGCCACTTTCTATTCGCAGCTTCGCGAAGCAGCGGGCAAGACCTCTCGTAAGGAAATCGTACTCTTCGCACACGGATATAAAAATTCATTCGACGCCGCACTTCGCACTGCCGGTCGATTTTCCTACTCCTATGAAAGTCCTGTCGTTCTGTATTCATGGCCATCGGTAGCTAAGCTTCGCTCCTACAACTCTGATGAGAACAACAACGAATGGAGCCAAGAACACTTTAATGACGTAGCGCTGAAGCTCCAAGAAATCTGTGATACGGAACCACAGCTAAAGCTCAGGCTGTTTGCCCACTCGATGGGCACGCGACTGATTGTTCGTGGCATGCCCTTCTTGTGCGGAAAAACCTTTATCAAAGAAGTCGCACTCGTATGCCCGGACGTCGACGGTGGACTTGTTAAGCACTATGCTCGCCGCTATCTTGCCGAGAAAGGCACGACGACCGTGCGCCTATACATGTCGCAGCGCGACAAGGCGTTGGCACTGTCGCAAATGGTTCATGGTGGCTATGCCCGATTTGGTGAGTGCGCAGACTCTCTCGCTACGGTAGCCAAAACCGCTTTCCAGGGCGCAAGCAAGTCCGCATCAGTGCCGGCAAAGAATGATAGTTCAGAGCCAGAGGCACTTAATGGGCTCAAAAAACGCATGCAGACTATCGATTTTACCGATCTGGATCGCGGAGTCATAGGACACAAAATTCCCGTCGACGTCATGTGTAACATGTCATATTCAAATGATCCCGGCAAAGATCTGAAATTGGTTGAGCAGCAGTCCGGTGCCCGAAGCAAAACCAGCCTGGCGCTGTCAAAACTGACCAAACTGCAAGCAGCTTCTTCTTCTTCTTCTTCTTATTCAACGGACAACTGTCTCCGAGTAGTTAGAACGACCAAGTCAGTCAGCAACTTATAGCGTAGTAGTGTTTTGTCTAAGTCTCGCCGCGGGAGCATCAATCACGTGTTTGATTAAGCCCTCAGCATTTCTTCCGTCGCCACATGATTTCCGACCCGGTCATTCACTAACGGTATCAAGCTAGTCGGACTGTGTTCGGAGATCAATACTTCCGATCTCGGAGATGCCTCAAATGTCGGATTTGTTGAATTCGGTTTTGTCACACGCAAAGAATCAGGCTGACGAACATCTTCTGCGCAGTCAAATAGGCGCACACATCGCAGCTCTAAGAGCCAGCGCGGGGCAAGGCAAGCGTGCTGTGGTTCACCAGGCGGAGCAAGCCGTGAAGCGCAGTCCTTCCGATGCATTTTCATTCGACACGAGTGGATACGCAACTCTCAATGTTAACGGACAAACTTGGGCGGCCGGCTGTTTTGCCACGGCGTCTATTGAAATGTTGAAAAGGCAGGCACAGAATCTTCGCGGTGAAGTAGCTTGCGCTCGAGCCCGCCTTTGGGTATTGGATGGCGCTTGTCCTGCGACTGACATCGGCTCACTTCAAGCAACTAGTGACGATACATTGTTTCAAGTTGCGTCGCAGTTTAATTGCCTAGAGGCGCCAGATGAGTACATCACTGCCGTGGCAAACTATTTCGACGATTACACGCAAGGTCCTCGCGCTTCCATTTCAGCGTTTCCTGCGACCTTACTGCGTCACTATAGCGCTCCGGACAAACGCGGATCGTATTTCGTGCAACACACGGACGGTCCTCAGATAGATTTACTTGAAGAAGCATGCGGTCGAAAAATTTCACGAAACGGATACTTTACAGGCAAAGGAATCACCAACAAAGAGAAGACTGTCAGGTCACTGGAAGAAAACTTCGAAAAGATCAATGTTGGCATTCATGATGGGGCAGAGGTTGTCTTTGGCTACAACTGGGATGGGAAGGTAGAAGCCCCCTGTACGCGGAAGATAGCGCAGGTGTTTACGTCCACCGTAGCTGGTGGCGGATATGATGCACGAATTACAATGGGCGAATCTTTGTTCCTTCGAGCTAGCCGTCAATTACTCAGAGCGGCGTACTTAGGAACATTGTTAGCCGCTGCAGGTCTCAAGCGCGAACGTGTCTTACTCACACTCATTGGTGGAGGAGTATTCGCAAACCCGATTGACCTGATTTGGGAGTCGATACTATGGGCGGTGGACGAGGTGCAACCTTTTCTTGCGAAAAACCTTGACGTTGTTGTTAATGGTTATAGTCTCCATCGCCTAGTTCCATTGGATGATTTGCTGCCGGATGTTATCGAACGCGGTGGGGCAATAGTGTGTTTGGGTGAGACCGGTCTGATGACCGTAAAACGGTAGATCAATCGCCGGATTATCAGCATAAGCCTGTCGGTCCGGCCCATCAACGAGATTGTTCCAAGATAGCTTGGACGTTAGTTGGTTTCGGTGCCGGAACGTCGCCTGCCAGGAGTTTCCATTCGTGTAAACTCTTGAGCTCTTCTATGTAGCTGACAATCTGCTCCGCAGGGGATGTCGTTCCGTCATTTTTGAGCAACCGGGCGAACAGATCTGCGTAGGACTTGCATTTGCGTATCTGCGTCAAGAGCAGGTCCATCCGGGGAGACACTTCAAAAACGGTTACTTCTTGGTCGTCCGGCATTCTCAAAAACGCAATTTTTGTCGGTTTAGGGGCTATCGTCGCACTGTCTTCAACTTGTAGTATGTCGAAAACCGATGCAACATCATAGCTATATGACCGAAGTAAGAGGCTCGGGTTGAGAACCGGTTTTCGAGATCTCAAACTTTGCTGTGAAAATTGTGGCGCTGAGGCTCCTGTAGACCAATTGATCTCTGACTCGACCATAGACATTCTGGTCCACTCAAAGTCGCACATTTCTAAAATGGACGAGTCTGGCAAACTGTCCTTTACTGATTCCAGGAATGCGGGGTACCCCTCGCCAACATGAACAAGTACGTATCGCTTTGGCGGGCAGCGATGATAAAACTCTGCAACCGACCAAGTCCAGTACTCCGGACCTAGGAGTTTTCTTGTTGCCGGAAAAATCGCTTGCATTGTCGCCAGCGCTCCAGCGTCGGTAATGCGGCCGTAAAGATCCAACTGTTCCGTGTGGCTTGAGTCGAAGCCCGCTGCTTCACTGGAGCCTGCTTCTGCATTTACCAGAATGGCATCTCGTGCAATGCGATCAAGCACAACTTGAGCGAAAACGTGTTCGATCTGAGCCAGTTCGACTTCTTTCTGACTGGCGTATTCACCCTCCTTGCCGACCTGACTATCTCGCTGCGTTGTGTGTAGTGTAATCGATCGCTCTGCCGCTGCTGCTGAAGGGGGGACCGTTTGCGGGCTACGGTAACGTTCATAGATTTGCCTAATTCTGCGGATTTCGTTCAGGATTTCCTGGAAATTCGGAAAATTGTCGTCGCGCTCAAGCATCACAGCTTGCGGCGTTGTTCTTTTAAGGACGAACTCGAGCAGTTCGTAGACTGGTTCACACACAGCTTCCGAATGAGTGTCGATTATGGTGCTCTCGTGGTAATTGTGACCGGCCACGTGGATTTGGACAACGCGCTCAAGGGGCAGCTGCAACAAAAACTCAAATGGATCAAAATTATGGTTTACAGAATTGACGTAGACGTTGTTTACGTCTAACAGCATGCCGCAGTCTGCTGATTCCAAAATCTCTGAAACAAATTGTGATTCCGTCATCATGCTTCCCGGCGGGTTCGGCATATAAAACGAAATATTTTCGATCAGCAGCGGTCGACCAACAAAATCTCTGGCGCGTTTTATTCGCTCTGCAAAATGACGCACGGTCGCCGGGGTTCGCGGTAGAGGAAGCAAGTTGTTGACATACACGTCACCGGAACTTGCAAAGCTGACGTGGTCACTCCACCAGGGCACGTCGAATTTGTCCAGTAGCGCTTTGATTTGCTGTAGGTATGTCGCGTTGAGCTCGTCGGTGCTTCCGAGCGACAGGTTTACACCGTGAGAAATTAGCGGGTAAACTGACGCCGCGCGCTCTAGTCTCAGTACCGATTTCCCGTAGCATCCGAGAAACCCTTCGGGCGTAAACTCTACCCAGTCTATTTCCGAAGACGACTCGAGAGTTTCTTCAAGCATTTCGCGCCTTAATCCCAGCCCGACCCCCAGTGTGGGGAGGTTGTCGCGGGTCTTGAAAAACTCTCGAGTCATAGTGACCTCAGATCGTGTTGCTTTAGTTATGTGCCCATTTATTTCTTCGGTTTCTTAACCTCGGGCTGTTCGACTCTGCAGCGCGATGAAGGAGTTTCGACACCGCATCTAGTGGAAGGGGGTTCTACTCTACAACGCGATGAGGGAGTTTCGACACCGCATCTTGTAGAAGGGGTTTCGACCTTGCAACGTGATGAGGGAGTTTCGACACCGCATCTTGTAGAAGGGGTTTCGACCTTGCACTTGTTGCCGGGGATCTCGACCTTGCATCTTGTAGAAGGGGTTTCGACCTTGCACTTGTTGCCGGGGATCTCGACCTTGCATCTTGTAGAAGGGGTTTC
>JAIELX010000004.1 GCA_019752635.1 Candidatus Obscuribacterales bacterium
TTAGTTCTCATAGTGTGGATAAGTTGTGACTCAAGCGGCCAAGCCACCGACCTTTTCTGCGGTGCGCCTTTCAGCTTGCGTCCTTGTAGTGCTTGTTTGAGACGAGTGCCTTTCAATGCCGCTTCCACACATGAAAGCGCGCAACAAACGTACGCAGATCTCCCGCAAACTCTTGCAGTTCCTCGTTGCGCTTGATTAAGCACTACTGAACCGCTTGTACTCTCGGCAGTCAATCTCAACAACCGATCCTGCGAAAAGTACTGTCGGCAAACCAGACAGAGTCGCGCGTGCTTTAGCTCGCGTTTGTCCGCTCCGGCTTTGATTTTGGACGAAGAATGAGCCGCTGACTCAACAGTAGCGCCGGCACCCTTGCTGGATGCTTGCCCTTCGCTGCAAGCAGCGGCTCTCTTTTGTCCGGAATCGCGAACCTTGTGAGAAAGTTCCGAACCAGCGGACGACGACGTGCCAGGACGCGATTCACGCGCCACGGGCTTGACGTTATCTACCTTCAGCTCGTCCAGAACAAACTCCTCATCGCTTAGGCGACTCTGTACCAGCTACAGGTTTGTAGTTACCACCGGCCTGACTTTCCGACTTAATGTCGATTTTCCAACCAGTGAGTTTCGCCGCCAGGCGAACGTTCTGTCCGCCACGACCAATGGCCAGGCTGAGTTGGTCATCCGGCACGATTACTTCAGCACGCTTGCCTTGAGTCTCCGGTCCCTCTTCATACAACGCAACGGTAGTAATGCGCGCAGGGCTGAGAGCATTGGAAATGTAGTCGACCGGATCGCCGGAGAAGCGAATGACGTCGATTTTCTCGTTGCGCAATTCGGCAACAACGTTCTGAATACGCACACCGCGAGTACCGATGCAAGCACCGACCGGATCTACGTCGGCATCTTCCGAGTGTACGGCGATTTTAGTGCGGAATCCAGCTTCACGAGCGATGGAGCGAATTTCGACAGTGCCATCTTCAATTTCAGGAACATACAACTCGAACAGTTCACGCACCAACTCCGGATGCGCTTGCGAAACAATGATCTGCGGAACGCGTCCCGATTCACGAAGCTCGAGTACGTAAACTCGTACACGGTTGCCTACGCGATAACTGTCGCCGGGCAACTGCTCCTTGCTCGGCATGCAGCCTTCAACACGCCCCAAGTTAACAATGACATTGCTGCGATTGTTGCCGACAACTTCGATACGCTCGATTTGTCCGGTGGTGCAGGTACCTTTACGGGTCTCAAACTCTTTCTTGATCAGTTCTTTTTCAGCTTCTCTCAGCCGCTGTGTAATCAGCTGTTTCGCTGTTTGCGCAGCGATGCGGCCGAAAGCCGAGAAGTCCGTCGGTGTAACCTCGATTTCCAAAACTTCCCCGACGGTAACGTCTGGAATGAGATCCCGAGCTTCTTCCAAGCTGATTTCATGGTACTCGTTGCTTACTTCTTCGACTACTTCTTTCGGAGCGAAGATTCCGATTTCGCCGGTTTCGGCATCAAAAATCGCGCGTACCCCTTCGACATCGTGATCGGGCACTTTCTTTTTGTAAGCCGCGACTATCGCATCACACACGTAAGAGATGAACTCGTCCTGTGGTATGTTTCTGTCGCGCTCTAGCTCTTCGGCCGCTTCAAGCAGCTTGTCGCCAATTTTGATCACGTGTTGTCCTCCGATTATTCAGTTGTCGATTCAGTTGTAGCCCCTCAATTTCTATTGAAACTGAGGATGCAGTTTTACCTTGGCCACTTGCTCCACCTTCAGCGTCACCGTTTCCGGAGAAGCCACAGGTGGAACCACATCCGGCCTTTTCTTCTTGCCTTTGGCTGGTATAACCAATGGCTGCGGCTGTTCAATGGTGATGGTCGTCCGGTCTCGGCCGGCAAGGCGTCCCACAAATGACCATCCTAAAGACTCGTGCTGTTCTCTGGTCTTTACTTCGACCTTTTCTCCGATGAAAGCAGCAAACTCGCGCTCGGTTTTCAGCTCTCGCTCCAAACCGGGACTTTGAACTTCCAGCAAATACGCTCCGTCGACCACCGGCGGATCGGCTTCATCTAAAGCCTTTTCCAGCAATCGGCTTACTTGCTCGCAATCATCAAGACTCACGCGTGCGGCAGGGCGATGAATTGTTATTTCTAACGTGCGCCGACCGCCTTGAAAGATCCACTTTGCGTCCACGACCGTGACACCGCTGATTGGCGTTACCGCCGACTCTGCCAGGTGCATTATTTCTTCGAGCTCGTTCCGCATTCGTATCTTTTTTGCGTCCATACATTCCGCGCCCGGGGCGCGAAATGACAATCTGCCGTAGACTTGGATTCGTCTACGACACGAAAGGCTATTCCTGCAATATGCTAACATGTCAAGTTTGCCCGGACAACATATGACCTCCAAAATCACTATTTTAAATAAACAAAGACGGTTTTCCGTGGATTGCGAAAGCTTCCAATCCAGCACAGAGACGCTGTTTGCTGGATTGTTAGCCAATTTGAAGAAATCGTTGCCTGCGCACCTTGATAGCGAGTTCGTCGACGAGGTTAGCGAGCGCGCGACATTGTCAGTGGCGCTGGTTTCAAATCGAGCTATAAGGAAACTGAATAAGGAATGGATGGGAAAAGACAAGGCCACGGATGTGCTTTCATTTCCTTTGATGGAAGAAGCACCGGACGAAGAACAGCCCTGGGAGATGGGCGAAATTGTGATTTCTGTCGAAAGAGCCTCTGAGCAAGCAGCCGATTACGGACACTCGTTTGAGCGGGAGATGGCGTTTCTTTTCGTACACGGTGCGCTGCACATTCTGGGATTCGATCACATGACACCATCCGACGAGAGGGAAATGTTCGGCAGGCAGAAGAAGGTTCTGGAAGCAGCCGGTTTTCGGCGCTGACGACTCGCAAAGCCAATTGCCATTTTTACCAATTTCTTGCGACGCTGATATTGCCGCACGTACATCAGGGCTTCATGTCAATCGCTCGATACACCAGCCCGGCTGCCTCTCCACGCCTCGGCACAACTATTATTCATTGATGACTCCAGCCAACATGACGATAAATAACGCACTCGGCACATTGCTGAGAGACAACTCATACGCCCGACAGCCCGCGTTCCTCGCCTCTTTCGGGCACCGGCACGGTTGTGAAATGTAAGTAATGAGTTAAATTTGCGCTGTGCGCCATTTATAGTTGCAGTGGCCGATGTGGAAACAGGATCGGCGTGATATCGTCAAACTAAGTGGGCAGTGTCCAGCCAGGTAATCTTGTGGGAAGCGTAAAACAGACTCCGACAGGTGAAACACCCAGACCGCGGGTAGATGTGCGCCCCAGAACATCCGCCATCCCAAAGGCATGGCAACGACGGGTCAGAAGAACGTCTAGTCTGCCAGAAGCTTTCTATCATGCCTTTGTCGGAGTTGGAGTTGCCGTTGTCGGCGAGCGCAACTTGAAGATTCAATGTGTTTTGGCCACTGTCGCCGTCGCATTGGCTTTGTGGTTGGGCTTCGATCCGATCAGCTGGTGCCTTCTATTTCTATCCATCGGAATAGTTGTAACAGCCGAACTACTCAATACCGCAGTTGAGCGAGTTGTCGATTTGGCGGCGGGCGGAGAGTATCACGCACTGGCTCGCGATGCAAAAGACGTAGCAGCAGGTGCAGTAGTCATCGCATCATTAACCGCAACGGCAATCGGACTTATGCTCTACATTCCCAAGCTATGGGTTTTCTTCGGACACTAACTAGCGGTATTGCAAGTGGTGCATTGCTCCGACAGCATGTCTGAGGTCGTTGGAGGCACTCACCAAAGATGGTGCCAATCCCTAAGTTCAGCTACTCGATCAAACCCGACGTCACACCTGTCGACTTGACGTAACATCGCAGCCGGCAAGTTCAATTTCAAACGAGCCTCGGATCTGCATGTTTATGCATTGACCGCCCCTTTAAAACCTACTAATATTCTTGTCAACCTTAGTGGGGTTATTACTAGAAATGGGAATGCTTACGCCGGACGAGGGCGAGGGCTTACAACAAGTTGTCGAAAATCTCGTGCCCCAAGGCGGCGGAGACAAAGGTCTTTTAGGGGACCTGTTTTCGGGCGGAAGTCAGTCCGGGGTTTCAGCGGATTTCAGCGACGGACTCAGCTACCATCAAGCTTGCAAGGGCGACGTAAGCTCGCTCCTTCCAGGAGTCGACATTGATTTTTCCGCCGGGGGCGGCTTTGACATGCTCCCCGGTGGCGATGGCTCCTCCTCCATGCTGCCGGGTGGCGACGGATCGATCAGTACCATTAATACCGGACTCACGGCCGACAAAACTATGACACTGGACGCAGGCGGTGGAGGGACCACCCACAATCTTGTGAGCGGCGACGGCGGCATCACAGGAACGGCCGCGGCGCCGTCGCCGGAGGCCGGTATGTTATCCGGCGCGGGTCCGTCGCCAGACGGCAGTATGCTACCCGGAGCGGGTCCGTCGCCCGACGTCAGCATGCTGCCCGGAGCGGGTCCAGCACCCGACGTCAGCATGCTACCGGGGGCAGGAGCGTCACCGGACATAAGCATGCTCCCCGGGGCCGACGCTACGGGTGCGCTAGGCGGTATGCAAGGCGGAATCGAGTCGATGAGCGGCGCCATCAGCAAGATGATGGGAGAAATGCTCGGTTCAGGCACGCCCATGGGCTTTCTCGGCCAGCTGATGGAATTCTTGATGAACCTGTTTTCGCCTGAAGCTTTGGGCGAACTCGGACACGTTGCAGCGCAAGCTGCGGAGTCCAGCGCCAACGAACTTGCAAAACTCAAGAAAGCCTGATCTTAACAACAAAGCATTTCAGTCCGCCCCAACGCTAGATTTAACGCCAGTGCTTGCGCTGAAATCCGGTGGCACATATGGTGGCACATCATAAATATCATCGGCCGACGCCAACGACTTTCGGAACAGCCCTCTTCGTTACGCCTCCTCGCCTAAACAGCGAGGTCGGGGCGAAAACTTAGCGGTTCTTCCGATGTTACTTAAGACGACTCTTGAGCACCCCGACAACAGTTGCGTGCGTGTTTCCCGGTTTTTGGGCCGACGCGCCAGGATTACGGTAATCGCCAGTGCTGTAACTCATTGTTCGCGCCGGTGGCATAGTGTTCGGACGACCGCTTGACCCATCAACACCCGAGCGGGTAGCAGGCTTCGTCATAATTTGCCCGCAAACCCCTGCGTTGGTGTTTGCGAGCAAATTGGTTGTATGCCCATTAGCCAAATTTCGCATCGCACCGATAGGCTTAGCCAGAGGAGCGTTCGCTTCAAATCCCGATTGCGGCAAGCCTGAAATGGTGAATGAGCGTGGACCTCCGAAAGCACGCCCGCCGCCGTTTTGCATGCCGTTGCCGCCGCCGCCCGCACCGGGAGCATTGATGACATAGTTGTTACCGGGATTTTGCGCGGTCGGCCCGATGTTGATGGTGTAGCTGTCTTCTTGTTGCCCGCCGCGGAAATCCTTCACACGGGGCGACATGTCCAATATGTGAACTTCCAAAGGCGACCTGTTCCACTCCGCCTTTTGCAGCCGGGATGGATCAATCCTATATCCACCTTTACTGTTGGAGTATTGTTGCGCTTCGGCAGCGTCGAAAATTTGTGGAAGGAAGCCGGCCAACAGAGCTAGCGCAAGGGAAGAAGGCTTTTTCATAATAAGCTCCTCAAAGGTAAGAAAGAGATACCGAAGCAGGCACACGAACGCAGAGGCAGTAACTGCCGCGCCACAACATCAACAAAGAGCGCGTTTATGCGCACACTCTAGTAACAGCTTACGATCACCGCACCCGGGCACCACAGCACGTAAAGCCGGTGTTCGACTGCGCAATTATCGGCTTGGAGACATTTGGAAAACACCGGGTAAACCCCGAAGTCAAGACAGCTCTTATAGTGGTTCGCTCACAGTGCTCTTTACCGCATCGCTGCTATTCAGTTCGCCCTGTGGCTTGCAGCAATGTTTGGAGGTTCTGCCGCGCCTCGGCGTAATTAGGATCGAGTTTAACAGCTTGTTTGTACTCTGCCTCTGCCAAGTCAATCTTGCCTAGTTTGCCGTATGCCGCGCCAAGGTTGTTGTGCGGTCTTGCATTCTTAGGATCGTATTTGATGGCGGCTTGATAGTGCCCGACCGCTTGCTCCAACTGTCCCTGCCGATGGTAAAGCAAACCGACGTTATAGTGAGCGTCGGCGTAAGAAGGATCTATCTTCAGCGCCTTTTTGTACTCGTCGAATGCTTTCGAAAAATTGCCTTGCGTGAAATAAGTGATACCAAGACTGGTGTGCGCTTGAGCGTAACCCAAATTCTTCTGAGCCTCAGGACAGTTAGGATTGATCTTGAGTGCGGCCTGAAACTCGCCTATGGACTCCGGAAACTTCCCCATACTCTGAAAGGCAACGCCCAAGTTATTGTGCGCCTCCACGTGTTTCGGATTCAATCGAATCGCCTCCTGATACTCGCGCACGGCCTGCTCATGTGCTCCGGTTTGCTGCAGGGCGCGACCGAACAAGTAGTGCGACTGAGCATTCAGCGGATCAGCTCGAACAGCTGCCGCCAGTCCATCTACAGCCTTCTCCTTCTTATCCAACTTTTCACGTGTCAAAGCAAGATTGCACAGATACTCAACATTCTTCGGGTCACGGCCTACGGCTTCCTCCAAGTGCTTCTCTGCTTCTTTAAAATTACCGCGGTCAAAGTAGGCAACACCCAAATGATATCTGGCTTCGGCACTCTTCGAATCCGACTCGGAAGCCTTCGTGTACTCAGCAAGCGCAAGGTCCACCTTGTTTTGCTTGTGATAGATCTTGCCGAGGAGCAGGTGAGCTTTCGCAAATTTCGAATCCTGCGACAAAATTGTGGACATATACCCGGCGGCTTCACCGTACTTGCCTTGCTGATAAAGCGCCAATCCCTTGGCGAACAATTGCTCGACGTTGTTGTTCGCGGCGTCTGCCGACACCCCGCTGAGAGCCATGGTTGCAACTGAGAGCACCGAGAATAGCAATGGTTGGTGTTTGTTAGACATAGCGCCCGTAACTGCGTTCGAATCTGAATACAATAGTATCCGAAGTTACTCCGTTCAGCGCTTATAATCATCTTGATTCTTCCTCGACACGGCAGTCGAATGTCGGCAGAAAACTACAATGGAGCAGCGAGCGGCATGAAACCGACAGGGCGAACGGTGAAACAGCTTTTAAGCCTTATTGCCATGACCTCCCTCATGCTCTGTCCACCCGCTCAAGGCGCGCGCCAGGGCAAATCGGCGTCACCAGGCGGGGCAGACGATCCAGGCTGCAAGTCTTGTCTGTCGCAAGCCGCTACTTTATTTGCCGCAAATCAACTCAAGCAGGCCATCGATCTCCTCGCCTCCTGGTCGCCCAAGTGCCCCAAAACAGCCCAGCTTCACTTGCTCTACTCCACCATCCTGATTCGCGACGGAAAGAATCTGGACGAGGCGGAACGGCAGGCATCTCTGGCGGTCACAGCCAGCCCGGACTCTCAAGCAGCACATTTACAGTGCGCAATGACTTTGATGGCCAACGGCAAATATCAACAGGCATCGCAAGAGTTCAAAACCGTTACGGAAATCAACCCGGCCAGCTTCGAAGCCTGGTCTGCCTTAACAGACTTGTACAAGCGACTGCACGAAGACGAACAAGCAGCGCAAGCAGCCAGCAGGGCAGCCAACCTGGAGCCGGGAACCAAAGCCGTTCGACTGGCTGTTCTTACCAATTTGAAACGTAGCGGAAACTTGGTCAGAGCGAAAAAAGAACTACAGCGATTGTTACATGACGGTGGCTTTGGAGCGGAATTTGATCAGTCACTAGCAGAAGAAGCATTACAGATTGGCGCCTACGAAGAAGCCGCAGAGGGGGCGGAACGAGCAAGCAAGGCTTACCCCAATTCCATCGAGCCTATTCGCATCCTGACGCTTGCGCAGTATCTGAGTCACCAATATCAGCCTGCCGAAAAGAGTGCCACCAGATTACTTTCATTGTCTGCAAAAAACCCTGACGGATTGGCATTAAAGGCACTATCCCTGATGGCGCAAGGCAAGACTAAAGACGGCTCGTCTTTGGCAACTCAGGCGCTAGCAGCCGACCCCGGCTGCGGACTGGCTTTGGTCGCGGGCGGAATTGCAAATTCGCTTGCCGGCGAGTATGCCAAGGCCGTTGAATCCTGGAAATCGTGCGCATCAAGTGGACCTCGAACTTCCGCAGGTGAACGACTGCCCGAGACTCTTGCCCGCATGCAGCTCTACCGATTTTATCTGCACCAAGGCGCTCTGGACGACGCGGGACAGGAAGCACGGGCCATCAGCACCGATCCCCGCTTCAAATCATCATCTCTGGCTGCACAATCAATAGTGCTAATGTTGGATTCATCGCGCCCGGAAGCAGCTCAGCAAGCCGCACGACTAGTGAAAGAGGCGTCCGAATTCGGTGATTCCGTGCCGGAAGTGTTGCTGGCGCAAGCCTACTTGCAGTTCAAATCCGCAAGCTACGATCAAGCAAGAAAGCTGGCGGAACAAGCGGCGGCAATAGAACCGGCGTCGAGCGGATCGGCGAATCTAATAGCGCTGATTGCCGACAGCAAAGGCGACGCCGCCGAGGCCGAGAACGCGATAAAGCGAGGGCTCGCCACGTTTCCATTTGACCAGGGTCTCATTTGCTTGAAGGGGAAACAGTTGTTGAAAGGAAACCAGGCAAATGACGCAATTAATTTACTCCTTCCTCTGACGGGCGATCCTGCGGCCCCCGGCGCACTCTTCATTCTTGCAGAGGCCTATGAAAAGACAGGCGCCATTGCCGACGCGCTGAAATGCTACAAGCAAAGTGCCGAGGGCCTCGGAACCGAAGACGCCATCAAGGCGAACACCGCGGCAAAGCGCCTTGAATCATCGTCGAAGTGATTTGCAACGGTTATCGGACAACGGATAAATTGCCCACCGTACGTGGTATTAGGGAATCATCGGGTTTTTGAGGCCGAGGAAAATACAAGAGCACCCCTACGATTACCTTGTTGATTTTCTGGTAGGACAAACGCTTCCAAAGCGATACCGGGTACTGACTTTGCTTGGCAAAGACAGGTTCTTTGCCGTCTACAAAGCAATTTATGAGCCAGTCGATCAGCCGGTGATCTTGCGCCTGTTTCGAACAAACAGCTGCCGCGATGAGCATATCATGCGTCGCTTTCAACAAGAGGTGAAGCGACTCTCTTCCTTGACCCACAAGAACATTGCGTCGGTAATGGATTTTGGTGTCCTCGACGAAGGGCTTCCTTACCTGATTAGTGAGTATCTCCCTGGTTCAAATCTAAAACAAATTCTTGAATCAGTGAAAAGAATATCAGTCGACCGGTCCACATTCGTGGGCGCGCACGTAGGCGCCGCTCTTGAGCATGCTCATGAACACGGTGTCTTTCACGAGATGTTGCAACCTTCCAAAATTTTCGTCGTACGAGACAAAGAACATGGCGACATAATCAAAGTGACCGACTTTGGATTGCCACCATTGCTTTCCAAGCTGGGGATCAACCTAAAGGACCCGTTGGAACTCGCCGAAGCTATCGGGACTGCGGACTTTATGAGCCCGGAGCAATGCGCCGGCAGAGAGATTGACGGTAAAGCGGATCTCTATGCGCTCGGCTGCGTTCTCTATCAATGCCTCGGAGGCCAGCCACCATTCGTCAGTGCTGATACTACGGAAATTATTCGCATGCACAAACATGCAAAATTCCCGCCGCTACAGTATTTGAACAATGACAGCAGTGTGCCGAAACCATTCACTGAAGTAATCGACAAGTGTTTGCAAAAGGATCCGATGCTTCGCTATCAGCTGGCGCATGATGTCGCGGAAGACCTGATCAATAAACGCTCTCCCGAAGACCTGGACAAAGCGATTCCGGAGTTCAAATCCACTGCGGCTACCAGAGCCTCGGTCCTGGCACAGGAAGCATCCGGCGGACAGGCGCAACAGCTTATCAAAGTCACAGCGGTATTCTTTGCCGTGGTATTGCTGGGACTTGCCGCCTGGGGACTACTAAACTTCGCTTCCCGTTTCGCCAATGAAGGCGCCTGGTCCGGCTCGATCAAAAGCGCCCGAAAGAACTACGCGGAGCGCCGCTTCAATGACGGATACGACAATGCTTCCGAGGCGCTTCGTGAAGCAGAGAAGTTTGCCCAGCCCGACCCACGCGTAGCGATCACTCTCAATGAGGTGGCAGCCGGTCAGATCGCACTAGGCAACTATTCTGAGGCCGCAGACAGTTTGAATCGTGCAATTGAAGTAGAGCGAGGCACCGCCAGCAGTGACGCCAGAACCAAAGCTCGCAGCCAGGAGCTACTGGCACAAGCGCAACTCGGCAGGGGTGACTATGCCAATGCAGAAGCCTTTGCCCGCCGGTCCATTGAGTTATGGCAGCAGGTGACCGATGCAAAACCGAGCGAACCACTACCGTCGCACTTGACACTGATTCGCTCACTAATTGCTCAGAAACGAATGCCGGACGCAAAGGCCGCCTACGAAATTGCCAAATCAATCGCAGCCAGCGACGCAGAAATTAGCGAGGATGTTTCAGGAGACCTTCGAGAGTGTCTGGCAACAATGGCGATGGAAGAGGGCGATGCTGAAGCCGCGGAAAGAACTCTCAAAGAACTGCTTAGTACGCGACAACAAAAGTTCGGCTTGAAAGATCCATTAGCGGCGGAAACAATGCTGATGCTGGGGCAAGTTTACAGGCGTCAACGAATGCAAGACGAAGCCACCGCAGTCATTTTGAATGCTTTCGGCATCATGAAAAGCACCTATGGCGAAGACGCCCCCAAAACCGCGGCAGTACCGGGATACTTAGCTCAGGTCCAGGAAGAAGCAGGCGAACTTGCGGAAGCAGAAAAGAACTACCGCCTGTGTCTGGAAATGAACGAGAAAATCTGGGGGGCAAGGGCACCGCAAATGGTGCCGCATATCGACGCACTTGGACAATACTTGCGCAGGCGCGGTTCCGCAAGTGCAGCAGAAGTCTACGAGACTGAGATAAAAGAGATCCGGGCGTTGCAGCAAAAAAACGCCGCGACGAAGTCAGCGAAACACTAAGGGCGGCGGGCAAACTCCACCAAGACGGGATAGTGGTCCGAACCGACCGAGCGACAGATACTCCGCGCTTTAACTTCTAGATCTTCCGACACCAGGACATGATCAATTGGAATTGAAAGAACGAACAGCTGAACAGGCCAGCTCACCTGAACTCCGAATCCTTGTCGTGAGTCGCGCAAGTTCGATTGTTTGCATAAATCGGTAAAGTGATCAGACCAGGAAGTCGTATTAAGATCGCCCGAGAGCACCACACTTTTGGACCAGGTAGAGCGCGCCTTCGCCATGGCATCAAACTGGTCGTTGCGAAAATCGTAGTTCAACCAATCGCTGGGAGGCAGCGGATGCGTGCTAAGAATAGTGAGTGGCGCCCCGTCAAACTGCACTTCCGCGACGACAGTCGGCACCTTGGCTTTTCCATACTCAACCACATTCACCTTGGTCGGAGGAATCCGGCTGAACAGCGCAATCCCGAAGTTATCGGGTCGAGGGAAGCATTCGTAGTGCCGATACTCCGGCAACCGCGCCTTCATCTGGCCGTACCAGTTCAGATTCACCTCCTGCAATGCGACTATGTCAACATTACTTTCATGCACCAATGAAGCAACGTCCGCATAACGTTCATTGCGACTGTTTACGTTGAGTTGTAGCAACTTCAAAGTCGGTTTCACCGCGGTCCTCGCAGAAGGGGAAACAGACGCAGCAGCGGCCGGCATGGACGGAGGAAGCCACAACTGTCCGACCAGCATCGCGTTTAGAGCCGCGCTTACGGCCACTACGATCACCTCAGAGCGCCGGACCGACATAGTTGCCACCGAGGCCGGTGAAGGCTGCCGACTTTCAAAGATCCCCCATACAGCGGCAGGCAGAAACAGGATCTGAACGACCAAGTACTCCACCCGGAAGTGGCAGGGAAGGTCAAACAGCCAACCGGCTTTGCTAAACAAGCCACACCACGTCAGAAAAACGGTAGCTAATGTCCCGACACGCAAAAGCATCTGGTAGTCATCTCGCCAAGCCAGAATAGTATCTCTGTTCATGCAAAGAGAGAGGGCTGCTTGGGCGCGGGCTCAATGAGATCCGGCGACTCAACAGAGGCTTTGTTAACCTTGCTGGAGACTTCGTACATCGCCAGCCGATCTTCCGTTGCCGGACAAAGCAGCGCTGTCAGCTTTAACGGATCATTGACTGAATGGTCCAGCCAAGTTGCCTCATCTGAGGGTCGCAGAATAACGGGCATGCGGTCGTGCACGGACGACATGAGACGGTTCGCTTCAGTGGTGATAATGGTGCAAGAGCGAAGCTTTTCCCCCGTCTCTTTGTTGGTCCATTCATCCCACAACCCGGCAAAAGCAAACAAATCGCGCGCCGCTGCACCATGAATGAACATGGGTACCTTGGCTTTGCCCTCTTTCCGCCATTCATAAAATCCATCGCAAGGAATTAGACAACGACGCCGGACTAAACAGTGCTTGAACGAAGCTTTCTCGATCAGGGTTTCCGCACGGGCATTAATCATCGGTTTGCTGGACTTGGGATCCTTGACCCAATAGGGCACTAACCCCCAACGCATCATCTCGATGGCGATCTCATCAAGGGCTCCGCTGCGCAAAACTACAGGCACACTCTGCGTCGGTGCAATGTTATACCGAGGAACAAGATCGACGGCAAGCTGCTTAACACCGAAACGCTCCGACACCTCTTGTTGCCGCCGCGTCAATGAATAGCGCCCGCACATGTGAATCCCTCGTCCCGTCCTGCAGGATTCATTATAGTTCTAGCCCGGCGAATGAGGCGAGGTTGAAACCAATGTTCAGGGAGCTTAAGGTCCATCATGATGGCGGCAGACTTGGCAACAATCAGGGCATCGAGGGCTTCCTCACCCCGTCACTTGCCGAATCAGACGGAAAGCCTGATCAGTCGGTGCCGCAAGAAGGGAAGAAACGCCCGATTCGCGATTCTTTCGCTCTACTTTCTTTACTAGCGCGGCCGCTAGCAGGGCAGCAAGCAGGCGCCGACACGGTTAGGTAAGCAGAAGATAAGCCATTCAATACCATGACACCAATTATAGTGGCAACCGCTTAGTACTCGTCCACGCCATCGGGCGGTTGCAAAACATCCGATGCAAGCAGGCTCTCTCCGCGCCCAATCTTAAGGTCATATCAAAGCATTGCGGCTAATACCCGCACTGGTCGGCCCCCCCCCCCCATTGGATCGACGCTCTTGGCGTTTAAAACCCCGTGAGCGACTCGATGGACTATCGAATAGAGCCAATGTGTGTCGGGGAATCCGCTGACGATAGTAACGACCGGCGTTACCGGCAGGGTCATAGTAGAATTGTTAGCACTTCTTATGCTCTGATTAGGGTGGCAACGTTGCAGCTCTCAGACAGAACACCGCAAAGAGAAGAGATGTCCAGACAGAACGGTAATCCAGGGACTCCGTAATTAGACAAGTTCCGGTATCGGTTGCGATGTTCCTTTGTGGCACACGGCCGCAGAACCATCGTCATGAATTGAAACGGTGACGCGATAAAGAAGCAACAAATGAGCAACGACACGGCGGAGTAATGGTCAAGAAGATCTATTTAATCGATGACGATTCGGTGTTTGTCAACGCTGTTGCCCAGCTGTTTGAAGTCGAGGCCGACTTGGAAGTCTTCGGTTGCGCAGCCAGCGAAGCTGAAGCGCATCAGTTCTTCCGAAGCGGGCAGTTACAAAACGTCGACTGCGTCATTTTGGATCTTAAGCTGCCACGAACTGCCGGCGAGAGACAAACAAGCACCAGTATCGGTATCGAAGTTCTGGCAACTCTGCGCACACAAGAAAACTTCGACCAGCAAATTCTGGTGGTTACCGACTCGCTAGAACCGAACGACGGCGAACAAGCACTGGCCGGAGGCTGCGACGGATACTTGTACAAAACTGGTAATCTCGAGGATCTGCCAACTTTGGCGGACGAACTCAAAGTTGCCATTCGCGGCGATGTGCTCATGATTCCTCGACAGATGCGCTATGTCTTTTTGCGTGAGGTTCTCACTCTCAAAGAAGCGAAACTGATGGAACTTCTTGACCGAGGCTCAACTTGGAATCAAGTGGCGAAAGAACTTGGTTATCGCAATGCAAATGTTGCAACAGCTGTTGGCTATCGCATTTTTGACAAACTGCTTTCAGTTCACGAACAAGAAACCATTTCGGCAGAAAGGAAACGTGAGAAAGCGATCGAATACTGGCGAGCACGCTGCCAACGCCCGAGATCCTCACCCTGAGAGTGGATCAAACAGCGTGCAGCTGGCGCGTCTCAGCCGGGGCACCACCGCCGGAGGTCGACTTGCGCAAGGACCCGATGATTTTGCCCATCAGATCAACCGCCTTAACACACTCATCTTCCGTGTTGAATCGACCGGCACTCATGCGAATCGAACCGACGGCTTCAGCATCGGAGAAACAAAGCGCGGTGACAACGTGGGAAGGGCTCGTGACACCTTTTTTGCAAGCAGAAGCACTAGAAATACAAAGTCCGCGCAAGTCGGCTTGCATAACCATAGCTTCACCTTCCAATCCCGGAAGAATCACGCTCACATGTCCGGGAATGCGATTTTCCCAGGTCTGAGGTCCGCTAAGTTTTACCCCTTCGATCGCAGTGAGTCCGTCAACAAGTATGCGGCCCATACGAATAAGTGATTCGGTCTCGGTCACAAGTTCCTGATCTGCCAACTTGGAAGCAACGCCGATTGCCACCGCGGCAGCAACTGGCTCAGTGCCAGGAAATAAACCGCGCTCTTGCCCGCCGCCAAACACCAGCGGCATGACATTGCTGCCTTTTCGCACGTACAATGCCCCAATTCCCTTTGGAGCATAAAACTTGTGGCCGGAAATAGCCAGACTATCAATGCCAAGCTCTTTGACGTTGATTTTCAGTTTTCCCGGTACCTGTACCGCATCGCTGTGAAAGAAAACATCGGCAGCTCTTGCAATATCGGCTAACTCCCTTAGCGGTTGCACAGAACCGACTTCGTTGTTCGCCCACATGATGGAAATGATGCTGGTTTCTTTTTTGATCGCTTTGCGTAGCGAATCGGGATCAACTAGCCCCTCACAGTCCACAGGCAAGTAAGTCACATCCCATCCGGCGCCTTCCAAATACTTCGCAGGCCCCATGCAGGAGGAATGCTCAATTCGCGTGGTTATCAGGTGCTTCCCTTTGCCGTTAGCCTCGTTGAATCGTGCACGCCCGAGCAACGCTACGTTGTTGCTGTAAGTACCGCATGGAGTGAAGTAAACCTCATCTTCATCGCAACCCAGCATTCCTGCAACAGCTCGCCTTGCCTCGTCAAGCGCTCTGCGTGCCTCCACTCCGTAAAAATGAACGGAGGAAGGATTTCCCCATTTGTCTTCCACAAACGGATTCATGGCTTCCTGCACCTCCGGTCTAACCCTGGTGGTGGCGCTGTTATCGAGGTAAATTGAACTGGGCATTTGTATTCTCCACAAACGCGGGCAAACTTTATGGCAAGATAGCATGTTAGCATCAAATTCTTGCGCGTCCGGGCGCGTCCTTGGGACAATCTAAGGAAGCCCCGTGTGCACTTCCGGAATCTCTACCACAGATATCGATCAGTGATCTTAAGAATTCTGCTGCTGCTCATTTTGCTCGTCGGTGTATTTCTCGTGAGCACATGCTCAGGAGAAGTATGGATTGCTCCAACGCAAGTGTTGGCGACCCTACTCTATCCGGGAACGTCGCCTCTGGATGAAAGCATGCAGGAGATTCTGCTTCAAATCAGACTGCCTCGAATTCTAACAGCAGCGGTTGTTGGAGCATCGCTTGCGACCTCGGGAATGTTGCTGCAGACCTTGTCGTGCAATTATCTGGCAGACCCCTACCTTACAGGAGTTTCCAGTGGTGCAGGGCTGGCTGTTGCCGCGGCAGTCATAGCCGGCGTCGATTTTTCACTGGTCCCTGCTGCTGCACTGGCCGGCGGGTTCGCGGCCAGTCTTATCGTCGCCCTATTGGCAAAAACACCTTCCGGGGTCTCGATTCATCGCTTGCTCCTGTCAGGCGTTGCACTATCGGCAGTGTGCGGCGGACTGACAACAATGCTCATATGCATCGCCGGGGGATCGACCCGAGCACAAGGAATTTACTACTGGATCGCAGGAAGCGTCGCCGGCAAGGGCTGGACAGAACTGGCTCCAGCCGCCGCATACGCGCTGGTCGGGCTAATGATGGCCTTCGCGATGTCTAAACCACTGCGCTTACTCTCGGTTGGTCAAATTTCCGCAGCGTCCCTTGGTCTGAATGTCGGCCGCACGCAATGCATTGTGTTGTCCGCGGCCGTTTTGCTTTGCGGCGCAGCCGTTTCGTTGAGCGGACTTGTCGGTTTCGTCGGAATGATAGCGCCTTTTCTGGCAAGACGATTGTTCGGCAGAGATGAGAGGCTCCTCATAATCTGCTCGGCTCTCCTTGGAGCAGCCCTTGTCATGATCAGCGATCTGGCGGCCAGAACTGCCACCGCCGGTGCTCAAGAGTTGCCGCTCGGTACGCTGTTGAGCCTAATCGGCGGTCCGTTCTTTCTCTTCCTTATCTTCCACCATGAAGGCAAAACCCGATGAGCGGCGGTGGCGATACTCCGAGGCTGCAAGCAACAGACCTGATTACGGGTTGGCGGAATCGGCCCGTTTCGCAGCTGAACCATGTGGAGCTGAGCCGCGGCCAATGCATCGTTCTTGCCGGTCCGAACGGCTCAGGTAAGTCAACCATTCTGAAAACACTGACCCGCCAGATCAAACCGATAGCCGGTTCGATCTTCCTGAACGGCAGGCCGCTAGACTCATGGAGCAGCAGCGAGTTCGCCAGCAAAGTCGCTTATGTGCCGCAAGCGGTGGAAATCTATCGCCGAATAACGGTACAAGAGTGGGTGGCTCTCGGGCGAAACCCTCATCAGCAGTGGTGGTCCTGGCAATCAAGTGCGCAGGATCTGCAGACTGTGGAACGAGCACTGGAGAAAACAGGTTTAGGTGCACTGCGCGAAAAATTCATGGATGAAATTTCCGGAGGCGAACAGCAGAGAGCCACCATTGCCATGGCTCTGGCGCAGGAGCCGCAGTTTCTCCTTCTGGACGAGCCCAGCGCGCACCTGGATTTCAGGCATCAGTTGGACCTGGTGGAGCTGCTTCTACAATTGCGCGAAGGCGGGATGGGTCTGTTAATCGTCTTACACGACCTCAATTTGATCTCGAGATTAGCCACGGAAATCAAATTCCTGAAGCAAGGTGACAACGGCATCGGTTCAGTCGCCTGCGCAGGCAGTCCCGCTACCGTTCTCAATCCTGAAGTTCTTCGTACCGTGTACGACGTAGACGTAAGCATCTTGCCTGATGCCGCCAGCGGTCTCACCGGTTTTCTGCCTACAAAAGCATGGCCTTAAATCGTCTAAACGCTTGAGGGGACAATTACGAAGGGGAATCCTCCCCCCGTTGGCGGCTACAATCCGACCATTCCCGAGTACAATGCCAGCACACATCCCCGCAGGATTCGGCATCTGTCACACACGAAGATACTCATAAAGTGTATCAAAGAGCTCGGTTACAAGGTGACCGTAGCGGATCTGGCCTCGCGCTCGAGCCTGCCGTTAGCCACTGCACGCATTGAATTGAACAAGATGGCGCTCGACACCAGAGGGCGCCTGGAGGTGTCAACTCGCGGCGATATCCTGTACAGTTTCAGCAAAGATTTCGAAGCCGTCTATGAGGCACGAGGGACCAAGCTTCTGCTGCAGAAGTTCTTCTCGCACGTCTTCGACATTACCTTCTACATTTTGCGCGTCTCCTTCGGCATCCTGATGATTGCCTCATTCATCACAATTTCAGTGGTGTTCGCCTGCGCTTTATGCGTGATCCTGATCGGACTCGGCGAAGCTGGCGACGGCGATTTCGACGGATTAGATTTCGACTTTTTCGAGATTGGCGATCTGGGAATGTTCTTTGCCTGGAGCACAATATTCCAGGCGCGCACTCCGGACTCCTACCAGGGCGACCGCTACATGGGAATGGACATTGAAGTTCCCGACAGGGGATTCTTCTACAACTGTTTCAGCTTTCTCTTCGGCGACGGCGACCCGAACCACCACAAAGAAGATGAGCAGTGGCGATTCCTGGCGGAAGTGATTCGCCGAAATAGCGGCGTAGTAATCGCAGAACAACTCGCCCCTTACACGCTTAAGAACAGGACTGATTCGAACGCGATGCTGCCGATTCTCGTCCATTTCGACGGCAGCCCGGAAGTTACGGAAACGGGCAACATTGCTTACGTTTTCCCTTCACTCCAAGTCACAGCTCATCAGCCAGGCATTGGCGAGATTCCCGCATGCCTGCAAGAGGACATCTGGAAGTTCTCCAATCTGCCTGTGGAAAAACTGCACTGGGTATTTTTCTTCGCCGGGGCGAATCTTTGCGGCGCATACGCGCTCTATCACCACCTATCATGGTTTGACGTTTTAATGCCCTATGCCGGCTACATCTACTTGATCATGGTGTATGCGATGTTCTTCATGGGTTTCCCCATTGTGCGGCAGTGTTTCAACATCGGTCGAAACGTAGCGATAGACATGCGCAATTCGCTGCGGACGCAAGCAGCGGCAAACCTGCGGCTGCCACAGAATCAGAAGAAGATTGCCGAGGTCGAACAGTTTGCGCAGCAACGCATTTTGGTTACTTCCGAACAAATGGTTTACACGACGGACCGCGATGAGATCGAGCAACGTTTTGAGCAACAGTTTCCCGAGACAGCGGAGGCTTCGCCGGAGGCGAGCGAGTACGCACTGATACGCCCCTCGTTCGAGAGCCCCCGGGCCTCTTAACAGGGTACCCCGATTCGTCGGTCGGGCATTCTCATCTCTACGCGTAACATACGACGCTGCGCTTTTGGTAAACCGGCACTTGAGCTGCGCGTTGGACGAAATTTATATAATCTGGCGCTATTTCCCGCAACAAGCCGTACCCGCAAGGGGTATCTGGCGAGACAATAATCAAGCGCATCCATAGCAGAGAGAAGTCGGCATGAACGGTTACTTTAGCGGCTCCGGGAAAATGTCACTCCTTACCGCGTGGTCGATCCTGATCGCCATGACTGTGCCCCATGCTTCCGGACAGGTACCGGTTCGTGGCCCAATAAACAACTTCAGACGGGTGAAACTCTCTCAAGCAGGCCGGCAGACACAATTAGCGCCAACAGGGAGCTTCCAGGACATCCGTTCAGTACCTCCGCCGCAGCCGGCAGCCACCACTGACAGTGCAGCAGCTACCAAAGATGAGAAAAAGGAAGAAGCACTAGAAGCGAAGAAAGAGAAATCGCGCAAGGTACGCGGGGACGCCCCCTGCCTGTGCTGGGTCAAGGCCGGCGTCCCGACGCAGGCGGTGGTTCTCTGCATTCACGGATTGGGTCTGAACAGCAGCAGCTGGGAGCAGCTGGGACAACGGCTGAGCGAAAGAGGGGTAGTAACCTACGCAATCGACGTGCGAGGATTCGGCTCCTGGATGGAAGCCAAAGGCCACCATAATGTCGATTTCAAAGCCTGTATGCAGGACGTGCGCACTACACTGGAATGGATTCGCCGAGCAAACCCGGGCAAGCCGGTATTCCTGCTCGGCGAATCCATGGGTGGCGCTATTGCGCTTCAATTCACCGCGGAATACCCGTCGCTGATTGACGGACTAATTTCAGCATGCGCCTCAGGCGACCGCTTCAAGCAAAAGAAAATGGATCTTAAAGTAGGGTTGCACATGCTGCGTCCCGGCGGTATGCGCAGGGACTTCAACGTCGGCAGTTCGATAATTAATCAAGCAACCGATAACGCTGAGCTAAAGGCGGACTGGGAAGGCGATCCTCTCAATCGAATGAAACTATCTCCCGACGAGTTGATACAGTTCCAAAAATTCATGAACGAAAATCATGAGAAAGCGAAGCTAATCACGCACACCCCCGTCCTCATCGTTCAAGGCAGCAAAGACGGGCTGGTGAAACCAGAGGGGACGGAGGAGCTCTTCAATGAGATAGCCACTCGCGACAAAGAGCTACTAATGGTACCGAATGGCGAACACCTTATCTTCGAAGAAGGACAATTCACAGAAGAAGTGATGCGTTCTGTCGCATCATGGGTGATCAGGCATGCACCGCAGCTTCAGCAGGCTCGGATGGCCGCCGCCAGACAACGTCGCGGTCAAAGAGCCGCCGGAGGACGCCGAGCACCGGGCCCGCTTGCTGAAGCCATGTTAGCCAACCAACAAGGCCCATTTCAACCGCCAGCAGGCGTCCAACCACCGCAGGGAACACCACCATTCGGACCTCCGCCTGGCGGTCCAGTGAACTGGACTCCGACAGCAAATTCGAACGGATACCAAAGCGGCCCGCAAAGCCAAAATGGCGAAGCACCAGGATCACCAAACATCATCAACACACCACAAGCGGTGGCGCAGCTAGCGGGCACCGGCAATCCGGGCACTGCGACCATTCCGGGGGCAGCCCCTGATACACCCGATGCGTCCTCGCAAAATACCGGAGTGTTTGCTGCCGTACCCGGTCAGTTTATCGCTCAAGCGAAACAGCTAATGGCAGAGGGCAAGTACAAACTGGCGCAGCGCACGCTAGAAGCTGAACTCCGCATGGCGCCGAACAGTCCGGAAGCAAACTATCTGCTAGGTCAGACATATTTGCAGATGCAAAACTACAAACTAGCGCACCACCATCTGCGTAACGCAGTACGAAATGGCGCGGGAACAAACAATGCAGCGCAGGCAAATCAAGCGCTGATGAACATGCCTCGCAACGTGCTTGCACCACGATTGATGGCGGATGGCTCGGTCTCACCCGGTGGCACTCAACCGATGCAGGGGGCCAGACGTCCTAGGAGAAATAGCGTAAGATCGGCACTTCAACAGCAAGGACCGCAGCCCCCGACAGTCATTGTTTTCAACGCAAAGTGGTCCGAGCCCGGCAAAGACATGGCGAAAATCGTTGAAGAAACACAGCAGCGCTACCCCGGCGTGACCTTCATCCAAATAGACGTAGACGACCCGAAGAACTCCGCAATGTTAGACAAATACGACATCGGTCCCGTTCCTACCACTGTGTTCCTCAACTCAGCAGGAAGCGTCGCCGATTTCTGCGTTGGCTATGCGGGCATCGACGGAATGATTAACGGAATGTCGAAGATTCTCCCCGGGCGGTAAGTTTGGTAACTTGGTCAGACTGAGCTGCCCCATTTGCGCACCAATAACTGAGCAGTCTCAATCATTCCGGCCTCGAAGGACTCAATATAGGTCCGGTAGGTTTGCAGCTCAGGATTATTGAGCAGGCTCGCTTTGAGCTGCTCAATGGATAAGTCTCTTGAGAGCTCAGTGAATAGTGAATGCTCAAAGGCGGTCAGCTCACCCACGTTGTCAACGCCAATGCTTGCGCCGCGGCCGCCCCGCACGGACCGACCGGGCGCCTGCTCTGGCACTGGAGTGTCGTTGCCTGGCAAGCTTTCCACCAGCGACTTCAACTTGCGAAAATCTTCGCGAAACCGGCTCTCCCCATCCGCACCATCGATGGTATTGCCGATTCGTTCATAGATAACACATTCCAAACCAGGACACAGTCGTGAAGCTGCCTGTACGAGGCCCGCTACTTCTTGAGGAACGACATCGTCATGCGTATCCCGGCGAATTCTCCGCCCGAATTCTTCCCCGGAGAGGCTCCAGGAACCGCCCGATACGTGCAATTCACGTACTCGTTCAAGAGGATAAGATGACACAATTCCCTCGAACGAAACATCAAAATTCTGCATTTGACACCAGACATTGTGCAAATCAAGCACCAGATAGCCATTCACTCCGGAAAGCAATGCGCAGAGAAATGCTCCTTGATCAGTGACATCACGCCTGCAGAATGAAAATGCCAGGTTCTCCAATCCTACAGGGACGGCGCAAGCCGAGTGCAACTTGCGCAAGTTCTTGATTCCGCAAGCAATCGCACACTCAGTCAGCGGCACGGGGAACACAGTGTTGAAGGAATATGGACCACCGCGAGCGTATCCAAAGTGCTCCGACACTCGGAGGTACTTTCTCATGGCAACTTCATCCGCCAGTCTCTCAAGATACTCCTTCTGCCACGAGCTTTCCTCTGACGAAAGCACCGAATAGGAAACACCGTGACCTGCCAGCCGATTCTCCGTTGCGAAAAAGTCCAGCAAATCAGCGCACCAGTCTGGAAGCCGCTTCATACGCCACGCCATGTCAAAACTCCACTCGAGAGTATCGACTAACCCTTCTTCAAAAAGCGCATAAGATGCCCTGGCAAAATCGTCAGTCGGCATTAGAGATAATCCGCAGTGAATGACCACGACCGAGCTCACCCCATTCCGCAAGCTAGGCAGGGATCGGAGGAGCGCGAGCGAACAGGCTGCTCCCCGGGGGGCACGGTGGCACCAGCAGAGTATCCCGCGGAACTAGGGGCCGGAGCGGGTGCGGATGAAAGTAAGAACCATCCCGCACCGATGCCGGCGACAATCATTAACAGCGCGAAGATGGCGCCATAATCGGATATACCTGTACCGGATTCTTCGGCCGCAAAAGTGCCACAACCGTTTCGAATCTTGCGAAGGATATTAGACGGAATACGCATAACAGCTCTCTCGCCAAAGACGCATCACATTTCTATTATAGTTAGCCGGGGTAAAAAGACCTCCAGGGGAAACCACAGTTTCTTTGTAGGGGCCGGGGTACCTCGAAAATCTTCCATGCCTCCGCGCGAAGATGCGATCGCGCAGCTCTTACGATACCGTTCTCGCCGAACGAGACTGCGTAGCCACTGAACTCGCAGGCATAACCAGGCGAGCGACTTGCTGTGCTGTACGAACCCGAGCGACCATGCCTGAGTCGAAGGAGATAAAATCGCTTTCAATGCCGTCACTAAAAATAGTGCCTCCCGCGGGCATTCTAGACTCAATAATCAACTCTTGGCCGCGCTCAAGCATTCCGATAACCATGTTAGCTGAGGAATGCTTGCTCACGAATGGTTCGCGAACCACAAAACACAATTGATCGCCGGTGGAGCTTATGCGCGGAGAATCATTCGCAACTGCGCGTCCCGTCAAATCGGAATATGCAGGGCGATCTCCGCGACAGAATGAATGTACGGAAGAGACCATATTCAAGATCGATGACAACCAACCGGTAGAACCGGCGGCCGTCGATACAATTAGCCCGCTCGACGACTGCGATTCAGAAAACCCACTAAACTCAAGCCGGTATCGAGCCGAAACGTGCGTGCGTGAGCCTATGAAAAGATCGTTGAATGCAAGCAATTTCTGACCGTCATTCATAAGAACCTCAGCAAGAGTTGCTGTTCTTAGGCGAGCCGAATTTGTAGTCACTGCACGCAGAGCACCGCTCACTTCATTAAGGTGCACGGGAACCAGAATGCCGTCAAATCGGGCAGGATCCGGGTTCACTCCAATGATAGGCTGAGAACCTACATACTTTGCCGCATTTGCGACAAGACCGTCTTGCCCTATCGCCAACACGATATCTTTTTCGGAGAAGAGAAAACTCGGCAGGAATTCACGATCAATATATTGAGTCTTTAGCGAGCTTCCAAACTTATCCATTTGCCTCTGAATATCTTCAAGAGCGCGTCGATAGTTCTCATCCTCGATTTGATAGTCGGCGAAATCCCCACCGGCATGCTCTATGTAGAACCGGGCCTGTCTGATCGTATTGAATTTCGCGATCAGCTCTTGCAAACGAGTCTTACGAGTGACTGCGATTATCTTTTCGTACATTTTGACTTTCTCCCGTGCTGAGCAAAGATTGCAATAAGTCAGGAGTAAGATTCAGCGTGCCTATCTTACTTGCATTCTCTGCCAGCTGTTGGAAGGCCAGAGATATTGCAAATCGAGGGTCACCATTACGCGAGCCGATAGCCATCAGCGTTCGCCAGTCCACGGACTGCACAGGTTTGAGCGTGGCTTCCAGAGCATAGGCTCTGCTGTCGGCTTCTTTGCGATCGTTCTCAACTTGCTTTTCGATCAAAACAGTGCGCTGTTCTTCTACCGCAATGTCGGCCGCGATTTTCGTTTCTCGAATCTGCCTTTTTTTTGTTTCGACGGCGATTTCGGTATTCAGCTCGCTTTCCTTTATGCGTCGCTCCTCTTCAACGGCCGCATTTCGCCTTGCATAGATAGCCTGATCAGCTCGCTGCTGAATGATTTCTCGCGATTCAGCCTCCAATGCGCGCGACATTTCCGGAGTTGGTTTGATCGACAGGATCGACATATCCAAAATCTCAACACCAAGCATCCTGACAGTCTCGGACTCGCGTAGCGCATTCAACATCAACGGCACAATGGTATCGGCACTTCCGAGCACCGCTTTCAGTGACATGTGCTCTATTATTCCTTTGGCAATTACTTGCGCGGCATTTACCAACCGCTGCCCGAGCAACTGCTCAGGCGGCTCTTCTGCGCTGGTGTAAACACCGCGAGAGTTGACCGTAAAGTCCATCAGCATCGCCAATCTCTGCGGATCAATAACTCGGTACGTCAGCTGCCCTTGCAAAGTCGCCTCTTGGAAGTCCGCGGTAACTTCTTTAAACACAAAGGGCCAATCAGCGCTGGCCAGCGGCACCTCAACGATGGTCGACACTGGTGCGAAGTACCAGAAAGTAAGTCCGGAACCTGAGCGATGCACCCTGCCATTTTGGTATTGAATTACAAAAACGGTAGGCGGTGCTTTCTTGAATTCGACACCTAACATTTGTACCTCCACCCGCAACTCGCGGATACGCGACAGACCATTTCACGCTTGGAACAACATTTATTAATCGTCACTTATACGCTAAGCATACTACTCAGAGCAGGGGCTGTCAATACAAACATCCGTCTGAGAGCAAATTGCGAGCTGCGCCGTGCAAGAGCGAACAGGGGACAGACCTCGCACACCGCCGAGACTCCTGCAACCAGAGGGGCTCCACTTGGCGCAAGCTTAATTTCGGGCGCCCCGGATCGGCAACCCGAGCCACGAAATACGTATATTTGACGATTTATTCTTCCGAATCAGCCAACAGTTCCTTCTGCGGCTCCTTCTTCTCGGCAGCGATCGTGGCATGTCGTGTCGCATCCTGGACTCATCCTGCCAGCCCCAAGGTGCTCAAGCACAACGTAGCGATCATCAATTCTAGTACCAGGCGCCAGGGTGCCCGACACGCAACAACACCCCTCTCTGCAAACATTCTGCCTGCAAAAGGTAGCGCTGTCCAAAAGATAAAATGTATTGGTCGGTGGAGTAGGATTTGAACCTACGCGCTCGGTAAGAGTTCTGTTTTACAGACAGCTGCAATCGACCTGACTCTGCCATCCACCGATAAGTGCGGCGAACCACAGCGTCGATAACGCATCAATAACATCATGGCAATGCTCCTTTGGATGCGCTGTCTGGCAGCGCTACTGTAACTTGCGGGCGTGGTCGGATTTTGCGACTGCCGATGAGTGGACTCGAACCACCAAGACGCTGTTTTTAAGACAGCGATGTCTGCCTTTGCATCACACCGGCCCGCACCGCCGACAGGAGTCGAACCTGCATCCGCTGCGTTAGAAGCACAGCGCTCATCCATTGAGCTACGGCGGCAATTTGTCGGCGAGTGGATTCGAACCACCAGGACGCTGCTTCTCGAACAACGATGTCTTCCATTTGCATCACACCGACATGGCACCGCCGGCAGGACTCGAACCTGCAACCTCTGCGTTCGTAGCACAGCGCTCATCCATTAAGCTACGGCGGCACATTTGTCGGTGAGTGGATTCGAACCACCAAAACGCTGTTTCTGAAACAGCGATGTCTACCTATTGCATCACACCGACATGGTACCGCCGGCAGGACTCGAACCTGCAACCTCTGCGTTCGAAGCGCAGAGCTCATCCATTGAGCTACGACGGCACTTGTCGGCGAGTGGACTCGAACCACCAAGACACTGTTTTTGAGACAGCGATGTCTACCAGTTGCATCACACCGACATATCGCGACCTAGTCTTCGGCGCCCGGGGCGCCGCAAAATAAGTCTTAGACGAAACCTGCGGACAAACAATACATTCACGGCAACGACACCTCGATACGACGACAATCAAGAACAAAAACAACTAGGAACGAGGAGAATCGAACTCCCGGCCTCCTGCTTCCGATACAGGCGCTCTGCCACTGAGCCACGTCCCTGCAAAACAGGTTCGCGAGCCCCACGGTCGACAATTACTCCACACACAACACTTTTTCATGGACAGTTTCCTCTGGTTTCAATCGGAGAGAGCGGGATTCGAACCCGCGTCGGCATGCGCTTCCGATACTCCTTAGCAAAGAGTTGCTATAGTCCACTCAGCCACCTCTCCTTGTAGGCGCTCCGATTCCTCGGCGACGCCTCGTCTTCTCCGCGCTTGCCTGCAGCGCATTCGCTCACGGCTCCTCGCCGTATCGCTCATGCTTCCCCCGGCATCCGCTCCTCGGGGGCGCTCCGATTCCTCGGCTACGCCTCGTCTTCTCCGCGCTTGCCTGCAGCGCATTCGCTCCTCTCAAATCGTCGTCGTATCGGTCACTCTCCTCGTCAGCAACTGAGTAGGGACGAGGAGAATCGAACTCCCGACTTCCTGCTTCCAATACAGGCGCTCTGCCACTGAGCCACGTCCCTGCGAATAAGCGAGATCGGATTGCGCATCCGGTCCCGGCCGTTTCGGAGACCGGTTCACAGCAGCAGCATCCGTTCGACTCGCCCGCGGTCGCGGGGCTTGATGAACGCGTTTACGTGATAGCGCCAAGCGATTATTATTCACAAACATGCAGTGCACCTCGTTTTCACTTAAATACTAGGAACGGGGAGAATCGAACTCCCGCCCTCCTGCATCCCTGGCAGGCGCCCTCCCACTGAGCTACGTCCCTGCAAATTGCAGCAAGTAGCGTGCGAGGTCGAGAGTTGAGATCCATTTTTCGGACTAGTGCAGTTATCTGATCCATTTCCTAAGCTCCCCAAGCAGCGCCCAG
This sequence comes from Candidatus Obscuribacterales bacterium, assembly GCA_019752635.1. Lineage (GTDB taxonomy): Bacteria > Cyanobacteriota > Vampirovibrionia > Obscuribacterales > Obscuribacteraceae > JAKFUT01. The sequence goes on from JAIELX010000004.1 coordinate 27,169, forward strand.
CACACCACATTTAGTGGCGCACAAGAAGAAGAGTGGTGATATGTATTTCGCGAGCAAACTTCACAGCCGAAGCAGAAGCCCGACAGAGGAGATTGTCTTTTTGTTTGTCAACGCGAAAGCGATTGTGAACTGGAGAGTCTGGCCACAAAGGATATTACGGTCAGATCTTTGCCTGGCGCTAGTGCTCAGAAAGCACTGGGGAAGGCATCTCCGTCGCCACGATTTGAACGTGGATTTTCTGATTCAAAGTCAGGGGTCCTGCCAGTTAGACGACAACGGAATCTTAGGCCTATCTATATAGGCGCTGCGGAAGACTCGGTCGTGGTTGGCGGAAGTTGTTCATAATAATTCCATCCTATCACACAAAATATTTTTGTCACTACCATTTCGTACTTTTCGCAAACACTTTTTTATTCTTCCGAAAAAGAATAAACAGACACCGTCCCACGCCAGCCGCGCACCAGTCGTTTCCGGCAGCACCTCAATGCACCTTCAACTGTCTTCCCTGTCTCGCCACGCCCCGACAGCACCACGCACGATACCACATTAACACAGCGAAGAAACCAACAACGAGCAGAAACTCGCAGTCAGCGGTAATCGAATCTCCGGAGAGATTGAATGCAATCACAGCACGGGCGACTCCTCACGGACAAGAAGCTATCACCCGAGTATGCAATTACGCAAAGCGAACGCAGCGCGTAACACGTAAGCATCGCACCGAGCGACGAGAGTGGTTACGCGGCACTTTGACAGATCAAATGTCGCGTCTATAGACCCGCTGAATGCAGGCATTTCACGGCGACGATACTTCACCTCCCTGTGTACCTGGCACACTCCGAGGACGCTCCGTTGCCACGCATTGAACGTGGATTATCTAAACTTAGGTGTCCTGCCCAATTTCACGACAACGGAATCTACAGCCTTACTTGCGAAGGCGCTGTGGATAACTCGGTCGTAACTGCAGGCGTCTGTTCATAATATTTGCATTCTATCACAGAGTTTTTTGTTGTCACCTGTGATCGTCCGTACTTTTAGCAACACACGCCCCCCGTCATTCAACGATGGAATCACCTAACGTCCGCCGGAGGGCGAATACAAGCCACTGGTCCAGCACCGTTTGCGACGAAAAATTGTCATATGCAGTAAAGTATGCTAACAAAGACGCTGCCTATAGAGGATTGAATCATGGCCAGGATTCTTATCGTCGAGGACGACGAAGACCTGAGAGATAAAGTACAAGCCTGGCTTCAAATTGAGCACGGGCATGAAATTGACGTCGCCGGTGACGGTATTCAGGCTTTGGAAGTTTTACTGACGCGAGAGTTCGACGTTGTTGTGCTTGACTGGGACCTACCCGGTGCCCCTGGAATTGAGGTATTGAAAGACTTCCGTGCAAAGGGCGGCACAACACCGGTCCTAATGTTAACAGGTCGCGACGCCATGGACGCAAAGGAAATAGGTTTTGAAGCCGGTGCCGACGACTACCTCACGAAACCGTTTCACTTAAAAGAACTGACAATGAGGATCAAGTCTCTCGCTAGACGATCTTCAATGACAGAATCAACGAAACAGAAAGTGGAAGCCGCGCTTCGCGAAGTTCGCTTCAAGACTTGTCCCATCTGCTCTGAGAAGTATCCGCCCGAATCGCAGAATTGCAAGCAAGACGGTGCAGCACTGAGCGAAAGCATGGAGGACGGACGCGTCGCCAGCGTTTTTGCAGAGCGATACACTATTGAATCAGTACTGGGTATCGGCGGCATGAGCACCGTTTATCGCGCAAAACAAAAATTGCTCGATCGCACGGTAGCAATTAAGTTGCTTGACCGAGAGCTAGCAAAGCAACCGGAATCGGTAAAGCGATTCCTGCAAGAAGCACGAGCAATCAGCCAGTTCGATCATGAGAATCTGATATCCGTGCACGACTTCGGTATTTCTCCCGATGGGCAGCCTTTCATAGTGATGGATTACATCGAAGGCCGCACGTTGGAACAAGTAATCAATCAAGAAGGTCCATTGGAGATTGGGCGCTCACTCTATCTCTTCCTGGCGGCTGCAACAGGAATTGCCTTCGCCCACGATGCAGGAATAATTCATCGCGATATCAAGCCAGGCAACTTGATGATCACAGCGGATACGAATGGTACAGAATACGTAAAGCTGCTCGACTTCGGCTTGGCAAAGCTGAAGCAAACCTCTGAAGGCTATGTGGAGAAATTGACGCAGGGCGATCTAATCGTTGGCACAGTGGATTACATGAGTCCTGAACACTGCCAGGGACTCGAACTCGACGCTCGCACAGACATTTACTCGTTCGGGTGCTTAATGTATGAAACCGTATCCGGTATCGAACCGTTTGGCAGCGACAACCTGCTGCAAACCATTCAAAATCAGATCAACAAACAGCCAAAGCCGTTCAATCAAATTCATCCCGGACTGAAAGTGCCGGACCCAATACAACAGGTCATCTTCAAAGCGCTAGAAAAAGATCGCACTAAACGCTATCAATCAATGAACGAATTGAAAGGCGATCTGCGCACACTCTACAGGACGTTGATCTAGTATTCGCCGTTTAAGATTGCGATGAGTCGGACGAGGAACGACGATTGCGAGTCATGGCAGCAACCGTATCAGGAAGCCCCTTCAACAATGCAGCCAAGTGGCGAGGCTTAGTTAGTTTTGCTTTGATTTTCAGCTCATCGCTTTCAACAATAACAGCATCGCCCTCAGTGGCAACGGCTGCAGCGGTCGGCTTGGTATTACTAGCGCCAGTGACTCGGCCGAGATAGGATTGCAAAAGCTCTTTATCAACACTGTTCTCAGTAACTATTGTCACGATGGCATCAAAGTCGACGTTCCGCGGTTTATTGACGCGAAATGCCTGAATGTCTCTGAAGTCCGGCAACTCAATTACCTGTCTGCACGCCACTTCCAGAACACGTTTGCCGTCAAGTTTGGATTCTTTGATGGCACCGGAATTAAGATCGGCTATCAGCCACCCCAGAGAACTGTCACGATAGAATTGTTCCGCGATGGACTGGAACGTATCTCCAGGCGCAATCAAGTAACTGCGACGTGCCATGATCGCGTTGGCTTGAACTTCTTGGGAGTTCGGATCTAACTCGTCACCATCGGCAACTTGAACGTCCGGCAATACACTGTCAGGATCGATATTGCCGTTCAGTATTTCCTCTCCATCAGACCGATGTCGCGCAGCAGCAGCAGCGGTAAGCAACCCCGCGATCGCTAGCTCGACCCCGGTAATGTAGCGCTTCTCGCCTTTAACTTTGCGAATCACGATGGTGCCGTCGTCATCCTCGACAATCTCTTCACCACCATCGTCAAGAAACTCGCCTGTAAGCGGGTCACGAACCGACCGTACTCCGGCTTCTGTTGTTCCTGCAAGAGTAGGCACAATTCTCACGACGCCATCAGCGTCTACTCTCACATTGCCCGCAGGTGCACGATCACTCGGACCACGTCCGTCGGCATCTACACCACGAGTGCCAGAGGGCTGTTCCGCGCGAACAACTGCTCCCGGCAACTCAACGCGCCCGGCAGGTTGAGCATCAATTCGCCCGGTTCTTGCATCGGCTGCTCCTGGCAACCCGATTTGGCGTCCATCCAGAATCGCCCCCGTCTGAATGCCGCGTCCGTCAACATTAACTCGACCATCTACCGACGATGGAACAATGCGTCCATCCGGCAATACAGTCATCCCTCGCCCGTCAGCGCCAGTGGTCACCACGGCACGGCCGTCAGCGGACAAAGCAACCGTGCGTCCATCAACAGGCAAAACAGCCCCGGCTCTGGTATCCCCCCCGGAGACGGCTCGTCCATCCAACGGAACGACCACACCGCGACCATCGAGAACGCGACCTTCAACCAACAAACCCGTACGAGGATCGATGACAGGCAGAGCCACCGAGCGCAGGTCACCCGCAACCCGACCATCTGCCGGCAAACGGCCATCTAGAGGCACAGCTCTTCCGTCGAGGCTTAAGCCTCTGGTAGCATCAACAGGAACTGCGTTTGCAGTGTCTATTGATGTTCGTGCGAAACTGGTGGCTGACACTGCAGCAGACGGTGCCACCACTGGCGTCACAGGGACCTCAGCACGCGACGTGGTCGGGCTCGGCGCTACATACTCGACATAACGCTCTGCGGTTGGTCTTCCGGGTTGAACTCCGCTTGGGGTCTCAGCAGAACGCGAAATTGCTGTCGGAACTTCAGCCGGTCTGGGCGTCGTGGCCTCGGCAAGGCGAACAGGATCAACCGGACCGTTCGACAGGCGCAAGGTTGGCGCATGCTCGATAGGCGCGGGTGCCGTCGGGATTGCGCCAGGGTGATCGCCACGCGACGCTAAAGCATCAAAACGCGGAGCGGTCGCGGCCGGATCGGTCGGTCTGACAGAATCAACGGCGCGGGTCCCCGATTCGGTGCCCGCCGCAGGAGCGGAACGCCCGGCTATATCACCGGATCGGGTAGTTTCGAAAGCACGGCCGGGCTCCTGACTCCGCAATTCCGAGTTGAGTATTTTGCCGTCCAAGTTAGCCTGAGAAAGTCGCCCCTCAACAGGTTGCGCATTGGCAAAGGCATTGGCACCAAGTTTGTCGTATTTCGCATCGTAAGCGGTGCGATCCTCACTGAAAAGCCGTCGATCACCGCCAGGGTAACTCGCAGGAGTATAGTCGCTCCTTCCTGCATAATCCAATTTAGAGGGAACAGTACCAGAGGAAGACGCCACATAATCCAACTTATTCGGAACCGCTCCCGCGGCGGTGGCACCATAATCAGTCCGGAATTTCTCTTTGTCGTAGTAAGAGGGGGCGGCGTATCCGGCTGCGGACATTCCGGAGTAAAGCTCTTTGTCCAACTTCGGATTGTAGGAAGCAGACGTAAACTCAGTTGCACGCGTATTGACGCCGGAGCTATAGGCCGCTTCTTGCAGCTTGCCTAGTTTTGATGGCTCCAACCCGTGATCCACAGAGTTGCGTTCGTTAGCTAACCGTTCAAAGGACCCGCCCGAATTGGGATAATATGGCTTAACCGGGGTTTCCCCGGTGGCAAAGGAATACTCCGGCTTCGGCTTATACCCGCCATCATAAACGCTAGCGCGTGTCGCTTCGCGCGGATGAGACTCTTCCGCAGTTAGCGTTTCAGCAATCTTTGTTTTGCTATCGGAGAACTTGCCGGTATCCGTATACTTCGCGTCGTAGCCGACGTAGCCGTTCACAGGCTTAGCGTCGCGAACCTCGGACATGACATTCTGTCCACCCTGCGCAACGGAGTAGGTGTCCTTCATATTAGGAAGATTGGTCTTTCCACCAAATTCAACCGAGCGAACGGGAGTTTCCTTTTCGAAACTCTCGAACACCTTTGCTTGTTCTTTGAAAATAGTCGGGGTCTCTTTCGCCTGAACGAAGGGTTCCTTGGTCGAACCAAAACCGACCTCTTTCAGCGGAGCACCATCTTTTGCTACCGAACCCTTAATCAACTCCCCGCCACTACTCGCGGTGCTCAAATTGATGCCGGTGCGCTCAACGTCGCCGGAGAAGGTATTGTTCTTGTCGGAAATTGCTTGAAACTCAGTCTTCGCGGCCCCATACCTCGGTTCCGTTGTCGTCGAAGTTTGCGGTCTAACTTCGCTTATCGCTTCGGTCGCCGCTGCCTTCACAACAGGCACCGGTGCCGCGGGCTGCTCTTTAATCAGGTCCCCGAAACTACCGCTAGTGCCAATCTTTTGAGTTTCTTTAAGCGGCGCGGTAGCCACACCGTTCTCCGCTGACACGGGACTTGCGACACTTGTTGTTGTCGGTTGAACTTCCTTCGCCGGCTGCACGCCAGGAGTGACGGGGCGGGTATCAGCTACCGGCGTCGGCTGATAGAGCTCAACTCCGGGGAGACCCTTACCACGCGTAACGCTGGCTTCCGTTGGACGAACAGGATTTCCAGACTCCGACTCACCATAAATATCAGCGCGTTCAACATCGGGCTGCCCTCCAGGCGGCTTTTCAAGTTCAGGAGTGGTTGAATCTGGCGTCTCAGACATTGCCATCCACCAAGAAGTAAGAACTCCAGCCTCTGCACAAGCCGTTCTCAATCACCCTTTCTATGGTATAGACGATGCACTCGTTTCCTAGACATATTGCTGCAAGTTTGATTGCACAATTATGCAATAGTGATTCGTGCGCGAAAAGACCGGAGACAGAACTGAGGCGGCTAAGCAAGTGTTGCACCGACGCTGTTCGGCGGCTAGTCACTAATACTAAATAGGGCGCGGGACCAACACTCATCGAACTGTAGCCAAATGCCGTGGAATAGTCGTGGAACCTACCGGATCCCTCTAAGAGATCATTACTATCAGAGATCTATATGCCCCGGGGCGCAAGTGGGTAAACCCCGGAGAGTCCCGATAGTTCAGTGGTTTAGCAATTTGCCCCCGACAGGATTAAAATTGAGAATTAAGGTAGTCCGCCCGGCTCGAGCGTGGCGACTATCTCCGCACGAAGGTGATGAAGTTTGCCGGTTTAACCGAACCGCCGACAAAAGGAATTCCAGCACTCATGCCCAAGATCAAACTGATTACTGAGGTGAACGCCCCCATGGACGTCTGCTTCGATCTCTCCCTGAACATAGACTTTCACATGTTCTGCCTGCGGCACACCTGCGAAAGGGCGATAGGTGCCAAGACTACGGGTGTGCTCACGCTACATGAAGAGGTTACCTGGAGGGCCACACACTTCGTACCACAAGAACTCACGTCTCGTATAACCATGTACGACCGCCCGCGTCACTTCCGCGACAGTATGGTACGAGGGGCTTTCAGCCGCTTCGACCACGATCATTTCTTCGAAGCCGACGACGATCATACGCGCACTGTTATTAGAGACATATTTGATTTCGACAGTCCGCTGGGCTTCATTGGTCAAATTGCCAACGAACTTTTCCTGACCCGCTACATGACACGAATGCTCGAACAAAAGAACCAACTCTTTAAGGAAGCGGCCGAATTGCCCGAGCAACGCTCGCGATTTTTGGCTTAACGGCCAATATCAATGGCCGGCAGGTCCCCTTTTCGATCAAAGTGAGCCTCTCCACGCAGAATTAATCTAAAAAAGCCTCCGCAGAAGTCCTCGTCAGCCGCGCTGATAGCAAATTGTGGGAATTCTACGAACCCCATGGGACAAACCCCAATAGGCATGGGACGGCAGATCTCTTAATCTTGCCTCACTTAGCCCGGTTGGCAGTTTTTCTCAGCAGAGCGTGCGATGAAGAGCGGATTCTCAATAATACTCACTAGTTTTCTGTTTACGTTGGTCGGCATTAGCGGTCTCGCGAGTGAAGCTCAGGCAACTAAGCTTCCCAACACCAAACCGCTTCCCTCAGAGCGTGAACTGAAAGATTTCGACAACGGACAAGAATTTGTCCCGGCAGTCACGCGCTACCAGCGCCGCCCCGACTACCGCGACGAAGAGCGCATTTCGAAAGAACGCGCCGAAGAAGCTCAGCGCCAGGCGCAAGAGAACCAGGCGAAAGCTCGCGACATGCAGTCCCAGAGCTACAAGAAAGCTCAGCAGACAGCGCTTGAGCACAATAACCGCGGCGTGATGGCCGGCAGAGCAGGGCGCTGGGTCGAAGCAATCTCCGCCCACGAATCCGCATGCCAGGCAGACCCGAGCAATAAACAGTACCGCATCAATCTCTCAGCAGCTCGCACCGCCTACGGTCAAGAGCGCTTGAACGCGAAAGACCATGACGCAGCAAGCGGCCTTTTCCGCAAGGCGCTATCAGCAGCTCCAGACAATGCACTGGCGTCGAAGCTTCTCGCAGAAACCATGAAGAAGCAAGGACGAGATCCGAGCGCTCCGGAAGATCGACTCTTCGCCGGGGACCAATTGGTCGCCGCAGGTGATTTCGAATCCGCCATGATTGAGTATCAAGCAGCATTGCAACTTGATCCCTCTGCTCGCACCTGCGCCAAGATGGGCGATGTAGCGATGCACTACAACCAACTTCCCACTGCGGAAAGCTGGTACAAGCAAGCACTAAGCAAGGACGCAAACTATGGCTCGGCATATCGCCAGCTCGGTTTGCTGCAAATGGCTCGCAGAGACTTTACCGGTGCGGCGGCATCACTGCGAAAGGCAGTGATCATCGACGCGAAAGATCAAATTGCCGGTCAGAATCTTGTCGACATCTGGCGCCGTCAGGTAGCGGCCAATCCGCTGAGCGCCGAAAATCATCTCGGACTAGCCGGAGCACTTCAACTAACCGGTGACTTCAACGGAGCCGAAGGCGAATACAACAAGCTTCAAGCACTGGATGCCAATCATCCTTCGCTGGCCGGCGGCAAACAATCACTGCAACGCGCTCGCCAACACGCAATGGCCGAGAAGCACAAACTGGCAGCCGAGACTCTGTTCAATCAGGGACTGCGCCGCGAAGCACTGGCAGAAATCAGCCAGGCAGTAATGATGGAATCGCGCAACTCTCGCTACCAATTCTTGCTGGGCGAGTGCCTGGAAGCCAATGGTGATCTCAGAGGAGCTCATCAAGCTTATCTCACGGCGGTGCTCATCGATCCCGAAAACAACAAAGAAGCCGCTTACCGCATGAAAGAGATGCAACGCGGCAACGGACAGCACAATGGTCCTACGCACACGATGCAACAACAATCGATGCCGGTAGCGCAAGCTCCAGCTCCAATGCAACAAGCTCCGATGCAACAAGCTCCAATGCAACAAGCTCCCGTGCAACAAGCTCCGATGCAGCAACAAGCGCAAGATCCCGGACAACCGAGCCCTGTAATGCAGCAATTGATGCAGCAACCGAACCCGGTGGCACAAGCTGCACCGCAATTCCAGAAAAATATGTTTGAAGGCGGCGGCGGCATACAAAGCAATGTCGGCCACAGCACAATGAGATTCAGCACCCACGACGAAACGCCCGGACAAGCTCCGCAGCAACAAACCGCACCGGCACCGGTCGCGCAACAAGCCGCACCGGCACCGATAGCAATGACTGAGCCTGTCGATCCGGCAACCGCCGATACGATCGCCAGAGCAGGAGAACTGGAAACCCGGAGAAACTATGAAGGCGCAGCCGCTGTCCTTCGAGAAGCACTCTCCAAGAATCTGCAAAATGCCGAACTACATCACCGCCTTGCTGTTGATTTGCTAGCAGCCGGCCAGGTCAGTCAAGCAATTGCAGAATTTAGAATCGCGTCGGCACTAAAACCGGCAAACAGAGATTATGCAGGCGATTTGGCAAGAGCCATGGCAATTCACAAACGCTCGTTGCAACCCGAACAACAAGTTGGCGCAGCATCAGGAAAAGAGGTAGCCGCTAAATGAGCTTTTATTTCCAGCCTCCAGATCTGGCTGAGTTTCCGAGACGGTCATACCGCCGTTTCCTGGAAGAAGTAATCGGCAAGCTATTTACCGAAGTGTCTCCCATCAACAGCGAGTACAACCCTCGCTATGAAATCAGTTTCGTCGGACCCGACGGCAAAGTTCACTGGCACTTCGAGGACTACGCTCACGATTCCGGATATCCGACAACCTCGGAGCATGCGCGCAAATCGAACATGACCCATGCGCGCAGATTGCTCATGGAAATCTGGTTGCGTGATACTCAAACAGGCGTTCTTCGCAAGTCTACTTCTTATATGGGCGATGTCCCTGTAATTACAGATCGCGGTACATTCGTGATCAACGGTTCTGAACGTGTTGTACTCGGTCAGCTGGTTCGCGCTCCGGGAGTGTATTACAGCAACCCCGCCCCTACGATTTACAAAGCTCTCATTCTTGGCGAACTGGGCGCACCTATTAGCTTTGAACTCGATTTGGAAACCGGAGCAGGCAAAACCAGCCGTGCAAAATGTAGAATTAAACTCCCCAAACGAGGCTGGGTAGCTGCAACTACAGTATTAGCCGCAATGGGCGTCGATTGGGCTGTTTTGCAAAAGCGCATCCTTCCCTTGCTCGAAAAGAATCGCATCGAAGTCAAACACGTAACCCAGAACGAAGCGCTCTCGGTTTTGGGTAAAGCATGGAAGCCGGACGGCGCAGGTGGTGTTGGCGCAGGCAACTCAGCATTGCAAGAAATTACCGACCGCCGTCGTTATTCACTCGGTTCATTGGGACGTCGTCGTTTCAACCGCAAACTCGGAGTAGAAGGCGTATCAAACCAACTAAGCGCCGACGACATTCTGCAAGTAGTGGAATATCTGCTCAACTTGCCGCTGGGCAATGGCACCATCGATAACATCGACAGCTTGGAAAACCGCCACTTGCGCGGAGTCGGCGACGTGCTTACGAAAGCAGTCCGCCCGGCATTGGCTCAAATGACACGTTCAATCAAGACCCGTCTTGAATTGCACGAAGACGAAGAAGTAGGCAGCCCGACAGACTTCGTCGATGTTCGCCCTTTCACCAATGCCATCAACAAATTCTTCTCCGGCAATCCGCTGGTCCAATACCTCGACCAACAGAACCCGCTTTCGGAACTTTCACACAGACGCCGGATCACGTCATTCGGTCCTGGTGGTATCGACCCCAACGCAGCACCGTCGGAAATGCGCGACGTTCACCCGTCGCAAATTGGACGCGTCTGCCTTGTAGAATCACCTGAAGGCAAAAACTGCGGTATGGTCTCCTACATGGCGACATTCTGCCGTATCGACGAAGACGGCTTTATGACCGTTCCTTATAGAAAAGTACAAGATGGTTTTGTCACTGATGAAGTGGTCTATCTCACACCTTCAGATGACATACGCAACTGCTTGGCCCCGCCCGACACCAAGGTAGACGGCAACAGAATTCTCGGTCCCACCGTTTACGCCCGACGCGGAGGCAGCTTCTTCAACGTGCTGCCCAGCGAAATCGACTACATAGGCATCGCACCGCAAGGATTCCTGTCGGTTGGTTCCGGTTTGATTCCTTTCCTTGAGCATGATGACGCAAACCGAGCCTTGATGGGCGGCGGGATGATGCGGCAAACGTTGCCACTGGTGCGTCCTGAACGGCCGCGCGTTGGCACCGGCATGGAAAAAATTGTTGCGCGTTCATCGGGACACTCGGTTGTCGCTCGCCGCGCAGGTACCGTAACCAGAGTAACCGGCAACGAAATCAAAGTAACCCAGGGCGCAGGCGAAGGTAGATCCTATCCGCTCATTCGTTATGACCGCACAAACCAGAACACCGTTTTGGATCAACGCCCGATAGTCAAAGTCGGCGATCGAGTCGAAGCGGGTCAAATCATCGCTGACGGTCCCGGCATCGATCAGGGCGAGTTGGCCCTTGGACGAAACCTCCTTATCGCCTTTGTCTGCTGGAACGGCTACAACTATGAGGACGCTATTGTAGTCCGCCGCGGTCTGCTCAAAGAGCACAGACTGTCGCACATCGAAATTGAAAAACACTCGGTCTCCGTGTTCCAAACTCTGCGCGGACCGGAAATTCTCACACCCGAGCTGCCGAACGTCGCGACTAAAGACCTTGAGCATCTCGACGAAAGAGGCATCGCCAAAGTCGGTTCATATGTGAACCCCGGCGACATTCTGGTCTCCAAACTGACGCCCAAAGAAGCGAAAGCCATGAGCGCCGAAGAAGAGCTGCTCCAGGCAATCTTCGGTAAAGTGGCAGAAGAGATGGCCGACAGCAGCCTGCGAGTTCCGCACGGCTCAGGCGGTCGCGTGATCGACATTCGCATCTTCACTCCGGAAACGACTCCTGAGTTGAAAGCCGGTGTAATTTGCGAAATCGAAGTATTGATTGCACGCCTGTGCCCGGTAGAAGTCGGCGACAAACTCGCTGGACGTCACGGAAACAAAGGTATCGTTTCAATCATCGTTCCCGATGAAGACATGCCTTACTTGCCCGACGGAACACCGGTCGACTTGTGCTTGAACCCGCTGGGCGTACCAAGCCGTATGAACATCGGTCAGGTCTTCGATACGCAATTGGGTCTGTATTCGCAGATTCTCAATCGCTATTACAGAATTCACCAGTTCGACGAATCACTCTCGGCTGACGCATCCTACAGACTAGTCAACGATGCACTTGCAGATGTCCGCAAACAACCCGGCTACGAGTGGATGGGCGCTGACGGCAAAGTAGTTTTGACCGATGGTCGCACTGGCGAGCCGTTCGATCGTCCCGTGTTGGTCGGACGCCAGTACATGCTCAAACTCAACCAGCTTGTTTTGCACAAAATCAATGCTCGCTCGGGACTTGGCGGTCCTTACGCAGCCGTTACGCAACAGCCTGTCGGTGGAAAAGCGAACCACGGCGGACAGCGCATGGGCGAAATGGAGGTATGGGCAATTCAAGCTTACGGCGCCGCCAACTTGCTGCACGAAATGATGACTGTCAAAGCAGACGACATTGCGGGACGACATCAAGTTTACGCAGACATAGTGCAAGGCAAGCCGGCGGGAGCCGGCGGACGAACGGCGGCATTTGATGGACTTTGCTGCGAACTCCGTGGACTTGGTTTAGAAATAACCCTTGGACAGGTTGTTGGCGCAGAAGACTACGTCACAGCGCGCGAAGTCGCGAAAGGCGAGCGGGCCAAGACTCTCGAGGAAGAGTATCAGGTTCGCCACGTCGAAGAGATCGAAGAGAACGGCAAGCGTATCGTAGAAATCCCAGCCGGAGATTACGAACCCGTCGTGCGGCCAATGGCGGCACCAGTGTTACAATCGCTGAATCAAAATAAAACTCCAAGCAAACCTCGTTTCGAAATGAACCAGGCACCAGCGATGGAGGAGATCGAAGAGAACGGAGAAGACTCAATCATCAGAAGCTTCATCAGCGCCAATGTACAAGAGATGCTCAACGCAGCAGCGCAAATAGATGATGCGGAAGACGAAGAAAACATCGACGACGACCAAGAAGAGCAAATAGACGCCAACATTCTGGATATTCCATCAATAACTACGCTGGAAGTATTCAACAAAGAACCGGAGGACCAAACGTTCCAGCCCGACCCCGATGCAGCAAAGGCAGCAGCAAGAGCAATTCAGCAAATGGGCTTGTGGGGCGACGATGACGAAGTAGCTGAACAAACGGACTATCCCTCGCTAACAGATTTAGGGTCTTTGTCCACTCAGCTTTCACAACTAATCATGGATGACGAAGTAGCACCTGAATGCCAGCCAACTCTGTGCAGTGCAGCAGGACTAGGAGAGGAAGAGTAAATGACCGGAAAGGGCAAAGACAGACAAAACAAAGGTAAGAAAGTCGCAGTGCTTTCGCTTTTGGCAGGAATGCTTCTACCGGTGGCAGCACCGCTGGTGGCAAATGCCGACGATTGTCTCAACGGTCCTAGCCAGCCACGCTCTTTACGAGTCCCTTTGATTCCCAGTGCACCAAACGCAGCTCCCGGTCAAGTACCGTTCCCCGGACAAGCACCGCCGATCGGCGACGGCAGAGTGCCACGTCCTCTAATTCCCGGCGACATGGGCGGGCCTCACGGTGTATCATCTGGATTTGCCGATCCAACTCACGGCAATATCTTTCCGCCGCTTCCAGGCGGAAACATGAAGGGACCCGGTCCATATGTTCCGGGAGCCGGTCGCCATGGCACTCAATACGGTCAGCAACAAGGCATGTATGAGTATGGTCAAGGCAGTTCCGGACAAGGCACCTATGAAAATGGTGCGGGAAACGGCGGTCGAGGCCGATTCGAAAGCGGCGCCGGTAACAACGGACAAGGATCTTATGAAAGTGGCTCCGGCAACGGCGGTCAAGGCTCATATGAAAGCGGCTCCGGCAACGGCGGTCAGGGATCATATGAAAGTGGCTCCGGTAACGGCGGTCAAGGCACCATGGAAAGTGGCGGCGGCAACGGCGGTCAAGGCTCTTACGAAAGTGGCGCTGGCAACGGCGGTCAAGGCACCTTCGAAGGTGGTGGCGGCAACGGCGGTCAAGGCACTACGGAAAGTGGCGCCGGAAATGGCGGCAAAGGCACCATGGAAGGCGGCGGCGGCAACGGCGGTCTAATGCTGTTCGATATGGGCGGCGGCAACGGCGGTCAACAAATAGTCAACAACGGCGGTTCAAACGGACAGCAAGAAATGGGCAAAGCCGGTCCCAGACCGGATGCACGACAAGACGCCGATCGCATATTGAATGGCGAGAAACAAGGGCCCAAATACGATTTCCAAGGTCCACTACCTACAGTTAGAACTTTCAGCCGTTACCTGGTGATACTAGGTGTGGTGATGGGCACGGTATTCATGGCACTGGCAGGATGGTCTGTAGTTCTGGGTGCGCGCAACGGCGGCGCACGCGTCATTGGCGCGGCAGGCGGATTGCTCCTTCTCCTTGCCGGTTACACAATCTGGAAGATCGTCCAGATGAATACATTCGACTTCAACAGCACCGGTGTATGGGCAAAATACAGAGATGGCTCGCAGCAACAAGTTACGCCTAACGGCGGCGGCAATCCTCCCGGACCATTCGCGCCTCCAGGACCTCCAGGCGTCGGAAGATAAGCAGTACTCATTAGACACACGAAAACAAATTTAAGACTAAGACAAGAGAACGAGCAGAATGACAACGACCGGAAAAATGATCGCCACAGCAGCACTGGTTATGACAAGCCTGTCATGCTGGTCTACAGCTGGCGCCGCTTCTCCGGATCGTTCTCAGGGTGATTACTTCGGTCGCTCCACTGCCCCGGCAGCGCCTGCTCGTCCTCAGTCTCGCCCAATTCCGGTGGGCATTCAACACAACGTAGTGCGCCCCACTCCATGGGTCGGACCTCGTCCGGTAGTTAACACGGGAAGCACCCCTACGCAATGGTTTGAAGCCGTTGACGAGTACGTAGGATTTTTCCGTCCATCGAACGCAGACCGAGTGGTTCTGGATCAACCATTCAATGAGGAAGTAGAGAGAGTAGAGGAATTTTGTCGCACTATAGCGAAAATATCGAGAAACTATCGCACGCTGGCCAAACGTTTGACAGGTTTGCCTATTCCGAACAATTTACCAGAGGCGCGGCAGTACCGCGACCTCAATGCAGCCTGGTACAGCGACCAAGCACTGCTTTACGAAGACATGGTTCGCCCCCGCAAACCAGCCAGAACTAAAGAAGAGCTTGACGGCCTGATGAAAGACCTACGAGACAAGTCCGAACAGTTGGCATCGCAATTCACCAGCCTCCAACTTATGGACACAGAAGTAAGGAAAAAGCACAACGTCCATTCTGCACGATACGACGATGCTTTGCGTGACTACACGATGCAAGGACTGCCGGACCACATCAAGAAACAAATTGATGGAGCCGGGCAGCACTAGAAAAGTTTTTCGACCTCTACCTTCCATACCTATCAGCTACTCCTACCTACCTACTCCTACTCTCTCTTCTGAGAAAGCAACTACCGAGGATCCAACCGATGGCCATCCAACTGAGCGAACGAGACATGATGATCTTCAAGTTCATCGAAGAGCATCATGTTTTGCTCGAGAAGCACATTGCCTGGTTCATATCATGCGACGAAAAGCCGGTTCTCATTCGCGATCGTTTGAGAAAGCTCTTCTATTTGGACTATCTCCTTTGTCAACGACACGGTGGAAAACTTCCCTGGTGGACCACACCAACAAAACCGCTGGTCTACATGCTTTCACCAATGGCCAGAGGCATTGTGCAAAGCGCAGACTTTGAAATCGATCTGTCAAACGACGAAATTCAACGGCACCTGTTGGAAATTGCAAATCTGCGAATGATCTTCTTGATGGATCAAAAATCAGGCGTAATCTCCGATTTCGATTGGCAAACCCAAGCGCCGGCGGGCGATGTCGAAACCGTTTCAGCTGTCGTCTCATTCAACCGCAATGGCACTGCACACCGTTGCGCAGTAATGAATCAGCCAGGCACCTCGGTTGAGAAGATCAACGCAGCGACTGAGAAAATTGTGTCCGAAGACAAAGCTGACATGATTTGGATAATTTCCAGAGACGAGATGCAACAAGAGAAGCTACAACAATCGCTTGCAGACTCTCCGTTCGCATCGCGATTCGCCTTCGCCACCCACCAGGAAATCTACAAATCCGGCATCGTTAAGTGCAACTGGCAAAGTGCCGGACGCACGTTTGCTCCGGTCATCGCAGATTCGGTGTATGCCGACCCCGCGCTTGGTCAGGTCAATTGGATTCCCAGCGCCATAAGCGCCTGATCCAAACCGCACAACCGATCTAGTTCGAAGAACGCGTAACGGGCAATATCAAATCACGGGCATATCAATTTGTCGCGAAGGGCAATTTCGCGCCAGGGGCAATATAAAAGTGTTCAAAGAAACAGCGTCTTCCAGGGGAAGGCGCTGTTTCTGCTTTACGCGGCGAGGCGCTGCCGGCCGCGCGCAGAGTTAAGAACGAACAGGGACACGATGGAAACGAGTAGAACGTCATAAAATTTCGAATGGCGAATTTTGGCTCGATGGGGCGGGCAATGAAACAACTACAGGAAGTCAGTCTCCTGCAGCGAAATCTACCAATTCCAAATATTGCGCCCGCTCCTCATCTTCCTCAAAGTGCATTATGACCAAATTGCTGCGCTCGGACGAGAAACAATAGGGGCAATGCCTGGCCGTGTCCGATGCTTTGAAGCTCTCCTCGCATGCCTGGCACTGATAAAGTATGTGCAGGTCTACCCGCTTCAACTTTCTAGCAAACATAAGTAACTCCTTTAATGGCGAAAAACTTCGCGCCAGCGAAAATCAGTCCAAAGAGGCTCTATGCAGTCTTAAAAAAGTCTACTGTGTACGTATGGGACAATGCCCGATGTTCCCGTAACGTATCCTCAGGAACTAAACGAGTGAAGTGTTCAGCAAGGGTGAGCGAGACAGGCTCTTCATACACACCTTGATACTCCCCGCAAAAGAGAAACGTTCGGGTTTCGTCCATCACCAGATAGTTCAGCTCCCCCGCCTGGAATGTCTCCAATAACGAGGCGCTGAGTCTGTCATAGTCACGCCAACTCGTCGGCAGCTCATTGCCCCGACTCAATCTCACTTTCGCAAGGCTCAGTGCACGACGGGCCGATGAAGCGAACTGGTCCATAACGATACCGCCGGTGGCGACAAGATATTTATTATCCATCCCTCCTCCTATATAAGCTGCCTGAACCTATCTTCGGTGCCGGAACTCTCTAGCTTCTCAGCGCAGGAGCGATTCACTCCCCCGCAAACCAGCAACTAAAAAGCTTCGTACGTATATGGACGATAGAACAGCGCAGAAAGAGTCCGATTCCGCAAATCAATACAACCAGGCTTTCGCACTAGCGAATTGCGGTCCGCTGCCTCGAGCGCACGCACAGAGGAAGACACCAGCCGCACTGGACTGTTCAGTCAAGTCCTTCAAGAAAGGAGCGCAGCGATTAACGCCCCCCTCAGAACCTTTAATTTACTCCATTCACAGACACACCGAAG
Organism: Candidatus Obscuribacterales bacterium; assembly: GCA_019752635.1. Classification (GTDB taxonomy): domain Bacteria; phylum Cyanobacteriota; class Vampirovibrionia; order Obscuribacterales; family Obscuribacteraceae; genus JAKFUT01. The sequence goes on from JAIELX010000004.1 coordinate 44,603, forward strand.
CCTCGCATCCTCCGTCACGACAACCACAATCGCACTATTTCGTACAATCCGTATTGTCTCCGCCTGGTTCTTGAACGATGATGAAGCTCGTTCATTTCATCCGGGGTGGGGAGAAGTATGAAGCCAGAAGAGATAGATGCAAGGGCCCGAACCATTGCCTCAAAACTGGACGAAGGAAATGTGGCGGAAGCGAGCCAATGCTTCCTTCAAGACATTGAGACCATATCCCCGACGGACTTCAAGAACATTCTGAAGGCGTCACAAATCCTGGAAAAGAAAGGGACCGGATTGGATCTGGCGATTGATCCAGTTGCCACAAACGGGGACGGAATGGCGCTTGGCGGCTCACGCCTAAAACTGCAATCGAAAAGTGATACGGACACCTTTGTTCGTGACTTGGCTATCTATGGTGATTCCGGCGTCTCTCGAGTGTGGGAACCATTACCCGCAGAGAAGCAGAAGTTTCTAGATACCGAAACTGAAATCATCGCCAGTCATCTCGACGACTCTGATCTGGAGGGTGCCAGTGCCCGTATCACGGCACTACTCGGATTGACTAAATCTCTAGGTCACGCCGATGTATATTTTGCGCTAAAGAAAGTGGAGCGTAACGAGACTCCAGCAAAAGGTTTCGATCTCACGCTTGTTGAACAACAGGTCAAAGGCGAACCTCAGGCATACCGCTCTTACGTTCCAATGGAAATAATCTTGCATAAACATTCTGGTGGCGATTCTCATACTCGTAAACTGGGAGTGATAGATCCATTCTCTGCACAGACACTCTGGCAACCGAACAAATCGAACATTGGCATCGGTCCCCAAAACCCGCACGCCAGAATGTATTTCGACTCTCCGCTTCATTGGCGAAAGAAGTAAGTCCGTACACTTACACAAAATCTACTCAATCTGAATTTCACCTATGGCAATATCGCCGTATGGATTCTCTGTACCTTCGTCACCCGTACTTGTAAATCTGATTTTGAAAACACCAAGAGCGGGATCTTTCAGAACGCAATCAATGTCGCCTGCATCATTGGCAGCTTCTTCAACCTTAGAGGCAATGACCTTGCCATCCTTGTCGATAAACTCGAATTTCCCGATCTTCACTGCATATCCATATCGCCAACTCGGTTCTCGGTTCCCCAATAGAGATATCCTCCTAACTGTCTCACCCCGATTCAGCGAAATTTCGATCCACGGATCTGTTCCTTGAGCGAAAGAATCGCGACCGGCAGAGAACCATGATGTCTCAAGATCTTCATCAATCAGCTTCTCGCAAGGCCACCCCGACCATGTGGAGCTGGCCGTAATCACAACGTGTTTGCGATACTCCTTTAACAGCCCATTGCTGTTCGAGAGCGGCGCGTCACTGTAGGCAACACGCCCCTTCATCTTTTCCAAAGCGTTAATCTCTTCCGCAGCAATGCAATCGGAGGAAACGAACTGAACCATCAGCAGTAATGTGCAGAGCAAGAAGAGTTTGTGCATGTCCAATCGTTCCAAACGCTAGTATTGCTAGTTTGCCAAACCGGGCAGAAAAATGGCATCGGGTTCTGGATAGATCTGCGCACGGATTTTGTGCTGAAGATGGTCTGTGCGCCAAATATCACAGGAACGCCGACGAACTATTCAAATCGACAGAGGATGCCATCACCAGCCAGTGTCAATCGCTGCCAGGAGCTAGCGGTTCCCACGAAGATCGAACACGGTCAAATTGCTCAATCTGCAAGCCTGAATTATGTTAACGAACGGAATATGCGCGGCTCGCGCCGCTTCCCTTATGAGTTGTAAATTGACAAATTTGTGGCTCCCTGAACTCTCTATGAGCCAGACCTAATCATCGCGCCCGGCGGCCCATCTAACGAAACGAACGCTATCTTGCGCAAGTCGCCTTAAATGGGCAGGTGGCGTGTTGCGATTGCGAGCAACACTCTCCCTGACTTCAGAATAATTATCTCCAACAAGCAGCGATAAATCGGCAGGTAGTGTGTTGCGATTGCTAGCAACATTCGCCCTGACTCTAGGATCATCGTCGCGGGCAAGCCGCGTTAAATCGGCAGGAAGTGTATTGCCATGGCAAGCAACCCTCTCCCTGACTTCAGGATCAGCATCGCCGGCAAGTCGCGTTAGATCGGCAGGAAGTGTATTGCGATGGCAAGCAACCCTCCCCCTGACTTCAGGATCAGCATCGCCGGCAAGTCGCGTTAGATCGGCAGGACGTGTGTCGCGATTCCTAGCAACATTCGCCCTGACTATAAGATCATCATCGCGGGCAAGCAGCGATAAATCGGCAGGTAGTGTATTTGGATTTTCGGCAACAGAACGTCTAACGAAATAATTGCTGTCGCGAGCAAGTCGTGTCAAATCTACAGGAAGTGTATTATAAACTCCTGCAACCCGACTTCTGACCAGGGCGCTTGTATCGCCAGCAAGCCGCGTTAAATCAGCCGGAAGCGTGTTTGGATTTCCGGCAACACAACGTCTAACTGACCAATCTCTATCGACAGCCAGTCGGGTTAAATCGGCAGGAAGTGTATTTGGATTTTCGGCAACCCCCAGCCTGACGCAAACATTAGCATCGCCGGCAAGTCGCGTTAGATCGGCAGGACGTGTATTGCGATGGCAAGCAACCCTCCCCCTGACTTCAGGATCAGCATTGCCGGCAAGCAGCGATAAATCGGCAGGTAGTGTATTTGTATCAAGGACGGTTTCTATCCTGCTGACAATAGGTGCATCCGATTTCCGTGGCAAATCCCATGCCTCAAGACTGAGGGCAACAGATGCTGTGAAGCTGTCGCTTAAATCGCCAATGTGATCTGTTTCCGTTTCTTGCGCCCAGTCTATGTTATCTGGCATATGGTTGTATCTCCTGAATCTTCAATGAAAGATCATTAGCGGCGGTGTATTTCAGTATGCCGACTATAGCGAACGCATCTAACCAAAACCTTACTGACGAAAGGTCCGAGAGAGTGTTTCTTATATGACCCTACCGAGAAGGATGTCACCCAACTCTGTGCCATCTGCGCTTCCACACCACGCGCCCGACTGATAGGGCCGTACTTGCAAATCCAATTTTTAAAGCACCAAGAGCGGGATCTTTCAGAACGCAATCAATGTCGCCTGCATCATTGGCCTCTTCTTCCGCTGCAATAACCTTGCCAGCCTTGTCGATAAACTCGAATTTCCCGATCTTCACTCCTTGCAACAGCGCGATGACGCCCGCCGGCAAGGCAATCGATACAACTACTCTGCTGGCTTATCGACTTCCGCATAGTTCTGCGTCGATCGTAGAAGTTCGGCTTGGACTAAATCTCTCAATGAGCGCGGTTCAAGAACGGTGGCACTGGCGCCATAGGAGAGCACCCAGCGTTTGGTCTCTTCCAGGCTCTGACTTAGAAACTCAAGGTCAACGCTTCCATCTGTGCGCTCGGTGATCTGCTGCTTCGCATGCCATTGTTTTTCTTTGACATACCGACTGGCCACTTCATCGAAACGAACTTTTACGGTGACCTCAGGGTGCCTGACTTCCACCTGGAACGTTCGATCTGCAATCTTCTTACGAGCATCCGCACGTTCCTCAAAGGTCTGGGGCAGCAACTCCCAGTCCTTGACTCGGTGGAGGGCAAAATTGCGATAGTCCTTTCGCAAGCGGCACCATGCCCACAGATACCAAGAGCCACCGGATTCTTGAATCACAATCGGTTCAACTTTTCTGTCGCTGCTCTCATTGGCATAGGCAGCGTAGTAACCGATGCGCACCACCCGCCTCTGCTCAATAGCTTTCAGAACATCTTCCAGCAACCTTCGCTGAAACGGTGAATTCGAAGCGAGCTTAAACTCTACCGCTCGACTCACGCTCGCGGTAAGCTCCTTGCTAGCACCATTTCTTCGCTCGACTATTTTATCGATGGCGGCCTCCATCGGCGCTTCTAATGAACCTATAGAATGCTGAATTACCAGCCCCTTGCTGATGGCTAACGCAATCAGTTCTGAGTCAGTGATATCGAAGCGAGGCAGCACAGCTTTTGGTTCGTCGTTTACATAACCATTGCAGCCCTGGTCAAACCGAATCTTCATTTGACTGCGATCACGCAGATATTGAATGTCACTATATATGGTGCGTACCGAGACCTCAAGTAGGTCAGCCAAGTACTGCGGGCTTGGACGCTGGCCTTTGTTTATCAATTTTTCGATGTTGCAAAGGCGCTCTAAACGGTTGGACATCTTGGCTTGCTCTGGACCGGGGTACAGCTTTATACCCGCACCGCATATACAAACACAACCATACGAATGTCCCAAAGACATACGTATGGCGATCGTCTCAGATGGCGAATTCCGCGAAACACAAGCAAGGCAATGCCCGACGCCGCTGAAGATATATCGCAGTCCAAAACGATATGCTCGGCTTAGTGAAGACTCGTCTTAGTAATGGTTGGAACGGAGGACCGAAAGCGTGCAAATTGTTTTCGGCATGCATCTAGATGGGCTTGTATGTCCGGAAATTTACAACGGCTCAACTCACTCCATTAACTCATCAATACTTGGTCCTCAAGGCTTTCTCTCACTGTTGGAGCAGCAACTCGGCTTGGGCTATCCAGCCTCGACTCAACCAGAACGCGTTGCTCAGTACCTGGCAAAGTTAGCGGAATTCGACAACGAATCGCAGTTCTACTCCTCGTCCTTCGGCACAGACTGTTGGGCGACCGCGCAGCGGGTGCTGGAGATGCGCGATGCGCTTGTAGCACATGGTGTCTCCGCCGCACATCAATTTCCACCCGGCAGCAGGCTAGATGCACTCTTGAAGATTGAAGCACTAGATTCGACGCCTCTGTTTCCTGGACAGGCCGATCGCGCAAGAGAAGTTCTAGGCGCGCTGACGCGTGCACGGTTCATCGAGATTCAAGAGGTACAGCTAGTCACTCAGAGCAACCATCTATCTCAACCTTGGACCAAGATTCTCGGTCTGCTGGCAAAGCTCGGCGTATGCATACGAGAATCGCGCCTCGATCCTAAAGCACCCGAGGGAAGCGACTTGTGTTCGGTTCAACACGCAATGTTGGCTGGAACACCCAATCCGATGACAGGAGATCAAACGATAGTGAGATTGGATGCCGCTGATGAAATCGAGGCGGCAGAGTTCATCGCGGAGTGGCTCGCGAGCGACCAGCAAGAGAATTCAAATCTAGCCATAATTCGCGGAAACGGCTCGACAATACTCGATGAACTCTGCTCGTCACTGAACATTCCTCGTATCGGCAGTCAGTCCAACTCCAAGTTACGAGGGGCATTGCAGGTTCTACCTCTCTTGTTCGAACTCTCGTGGGAGCCATTAAATCCATCCAGATTGCTAGAAATGTTATCGTTGCCAGGATCGCCAATTCCACTAGCAGTATCTCGCATGTTTATCAATGCACTAAGAGAAGAAGCAGGAACAGGCGGCGAGTGCTGGCGACAAGCCTATTCAAGAGCCAGGGACTTACGTAAGGAGCGCCACCAAAAGAAGAATCAAGATCCCGCAGTGGTGGACAAGCTCGTTGAACGAGAGGCCTTATCATGGCGCTCATGGCTAGAACCAGATAGATTCTCTCCCACCGAAGGAATCACAAGCAGCGCAGCCCAAACCCTTTGTCAGCAGATTCAACAGTGGGCGGCAACAGCGGCAAGCACAGGCAAGGTTGATAAGTTGATTGCCAGCGCAGCACAGCAAGCCAGAACTGTCGCTTCAATAATCAAGTTCATGAAGCTAGATCGAATTAGTCGCATTCAGATCGATCGGATACTAGATTCGGTTCTTATGGAAGGAGCAAAGAAGGAAGCCGGTGGCGCAGAAGCAGCGGACTGGTCCGTCGTTGATTCTCCTGGTCAAATCTGGAACACCGTTGACACTGTGCTCTGGTTAGATTTTGTAAAGCGCGATTCCCTAATAAAATACCTTCCGCCCTGGCAACAAAGTGAACTAGAGCTCCTAAAGGGCGTGGGCACCACAATGGAATCACAGATCAGGAGCTGTACTCGAGAAGCAGCAACCTGGCGATTACCGATCCAATATGCTCAACGTCGAATTTTACTTGTAAGTCCTCGTGTTGTCGCAGGTGAATGCGTCTCAGTACATCCGGTGTGGGATGAGATTGACGCTTTTGTGGACAACCCGAAGCGAATCACGATAGCAACAGACAAGACTTACAATCAAGCAGAGACCATATTGTGCGGACGAAAAATCTCGCGCCATCCGCTAACCGGAAAAGAATTGAAAACTTCACCTCCCATCTGGCGCCTTCAGCCTGGTCTGGTAAAACCACGCGAGACAGAATCATCGTCGAGCATTGAACGACTGCTCGGTTGCCCGCTCTCCTGGTGCTTTGAATATGCCGGAAAAATCCACCCTGGAACGATGCTCGCTCTTCCCGATGATGAAAGACTCTTCGCAAACATTGCCCACATCGCGGTAGCAAAACTTTTCTCCGAGAGAAGAAGGTGGCAGCCCTCTGAGGCCAGCCTTCGGATGGAGGAAGTCTTGAAAGAACTTACCGAAACCATTGGACCTCAGCTCTTGGCGGCTGGCAAAGCGACTGAACTCTCTACCCGCTGCACAGAATTGAAGCGCGCATTCGGCGTGCTAGTCTCACTGATCAATGTAGCTGAATTAGAGGTAGACGCGTGCGAAGTGCAGAAAACCCGCGAATTTGGCGAGGGGCAGTTCAAAGGCGTCATTGACCTTTTACTAAAAGATTCGACCGGGCGCCATATTATTCTCGACCTAAAATGGACTAAGTGGCACAAATACAAACAACGACAATTAGCTGAAGGGCGAGCAATCCAGCTTGCTGCCTACCGCTGGTTGCAGTCAGACGAAACGGAATGGGGACAGCTTGGTGGCGCAGGTTATTTTATGCTGCGACAAGCGAAACTATATTTTTCAAGTTTAGAACCATTTCCCGAAGACTGCTTCATTGACGGCAACCAACTAGATAGCCTGTGGTACAGGATAGTCGAGAAACATCGAGAGAACATCGCTCGTCTAGCGGAAGGAAGTGCGGTCGCGACTGGCTTAACTACGCTCATGGAGAATGAGTCTGCGGAAGCTCCCCTGGCGACGCCCCCTTGCAGAATCTGTTCTTACGGAAAACTCTGTGGCAAGGAGTTAACTCAACTTTGAACACCACACCAGGATTCGTCAAAGTACATGTAATCGGGGCAAGCGCCGGGACCGGTAAAACCACGCGCTTAGCTCGCGAATACCTTCGTGTATTTGGCAAAAACGAAAAGCAAGCTGCAGGACTCGGCGTTATCGCCACGACTTTCACAAGAAAGTCAGCAGAAGAACTTTTGCAACGAGTTCGGCAGATGTTATTCGATCGCGGACAATGGATAGTTGCGCAATCTCTTCTGTGCGGCTATGCCGGCACGGTGCATTCTATCGCAGTTCGTCTGTTACGCGACTATGCTCTGGAATCTGGACTGTCCCCCATAGTGGATGTAATTGATGAGCAGAGACGCGAACTAATCTTTACCATCGCCGCAGAACCCGCCCTGGAAATATTTTCTGCGCGAACATCGGATGCGGTGGCACGGTTCGGCTGGACTGAATGGCGAACTGACGTCTTGAGAGCCTGCTACCTCACGATGGAAAACAACCTGGACTCAAACTCGCTAGAGACGTCAGCCAAGCAATCAAGAGCAACTCTGTTGAGGCTCCTTCCTTCCGAGCCTGACTCACGCGCAGCCGAAGAAATTGACATACTCCTTGAATCTACTATTGCAAACACGATCGCTCGATTAGACAACGAATCTGACACCACTCTGGAGACACGAAAATGTCGTGCGCGCCTACGCGAGATGCACCATTCGCAGAAAACGGGAATGTTCACATGGGCCGATTGGGCCGTCTGCACAAAATTAAAATCAGGAGCCAGAAGCAAGGGAATAGTGAACAAGGTGATCGAAGTTGCCGCTCTGCACCCTCATCATCCACGCCTTCGCGAGGACTTGACTCTGCTGATTAGCGAATTCTTCCAATGTCTAGAGTCAGCCGTCGCATTGTATCAACAATACAAAAGGGAACGAGGATTGGTAGACTTTTGCGATCTCGAGAGGCAAGCCCTTCAATTGATGGCGAACGAAGAGGCGAAAGCTACACTCTCTAGCCAGTTAAGACTGCTACTCGTCGATGAGTTTCAGGATACCAGCCCGCTGCAAATGGAGCTCTTCAAGCACCTGGCCGCACTATCAGCGGAATCGGTTTGGGTTGGCGACGAGAAACAAACCATCTACGGATTTCGCGGAGCAGATCCAGCACTGGTCGAGACCGCGGTAAACCAGCTCTGTACAAGACGAGAGCAGCTGCAGCGCTCCTATCGTTCGCGATCGGAGTTAGTGGCTCTGGTTAACGATCTATTTTCGATAGCATTTCCATCAATTGGCATCAGCAAAGACAACGTGCTTATCTCCGAAGTGCATCGAAGCACCCGACCAGAACTGGCCCCGGCTCTGAACGTCTGGTGGCTCGAAGGGAAAAGCTGGACAGAGGCTTGTGCCTCAATCGCACACAGCGTATCGAATCTGCTTCGCAATGAAACGCTCATGAACGTAGAAGATCGCTCTACGGGTCAACTGCGTCCTCTAATCGGTTCTGATATTGCAATTCTCTGCCTCACGAATGAGCGATGTGTCGAAGTAGCAAAAGCGCTGAGCGCAGAGGGTCTAAGCGTAGCCAGCGAGCGCCCGGGCTTGCTGAGCACTGCCGAAGCCTCCCTCGCTTTTGCCTGCCTCCGGTATATGGCTGACCCCGCAGACTCGCTTGCCGCGGCGGAGATAGTTCATTTTCGCGGTAACGAGTGGCTAAATGACTGGCTCGAGCATGGGCGCGAATATGTAGAGAAAGATGTGCCTGAACTAGCACGGCTCAGACAAGGTACCAGTCGACTATCAGAATGGACACCGCAAGAAGCACTCGACTTTGCACTGACAGCGGGCGGGGTTTTAACTGCTGTAAAACAGTGGACAAATATCGCGCAGCGTATATCAAACTTAGATGCCCTGCGCGGACTCGCCTGGCAATATGAGGAAGTTTGCAAAATACAAAGAAGCGGATGCACCGCAGCAGGGCTCATAGCATTTCTCTACAACAAAGTCGAAGACGGAGGAGCGCAACCGACAAATCCCGATCCAAAAGCCATTAGAGTTGTTACGTACCATGGATCGAAGGGACTCGAATGGCCAGTTGTGATTCTTCTCGACTTGCAGGAACCCAAGGAAGCAAATCTATTCGGTGTCTCTGTGGAGTCGGACAGTGGGAAAATCGCGCACTTCAGCCCGCTGAGAAATCGCTGGCTCCGCTTTTGGCCGTGGCCTTATGGCTCACACTCTACAAACGTGCATCTTGATGCAACAGCAGCCAGCTCAAGCGAGATGGCGCGAGCAAACAAACGCCGCACGGCAGAGCTCATACGTCTTCTCTACGTTGGCATGACGCGCGCGCGCGACTACTTATACTTTGCAGCCCGAGCGCAGCGTTCAGACACTGGTTGGCTCGATATGCTGAAAGATTCTGAAAACAAACAGCTTCTTTCGATACAAAAGGAACAAGGAACACAAACCTTATTGGTAAACGGCAAAGAGCATAAATTTGAAGTATCAATTCAAGGACCTCGCGAAGATGACGAAAATCGCATAAAGCAACATGAGATTCGGCCTGTCTTCAGCGGCATTCAAACGGCGATCGTAGAACCACGAAAAGCACTGCCACTACGATTGGTCCCCAGCTCTCAAGAACAGACAGACGAGGCGAGCGGGTCGCCTTCCGAGGCAAAGAAGGTGAGTGTAATATCAATTGGCAATCGACTTCCCTTAGCGGGCGCTGTAGATGTCGAACACCTTGGCGAAGTGATACACCGATTCATCACAGCTGACAACATGAATTTTCAACTGGAGGAGAGAATCGTCCTAGCAACTGAACTTATGAAACGATGGAGCATTTCGCAGCTCGAGCGCAAGGATCTACTTCTGCTGAGCTCTCGACTAGAAGACTTTATCTCTAATAGATTTGGCACCTGCAAGAAATTGAAAGAGTGTCCGGTGGTAGGACGAGTTGGCTTACAACGGGTTTCCGGTCGCATTGACATGCTAATCGAAACAGAAGCCGGATTTGTGGTGCTCGATCACAAAAGCTTCCCCGGACCATACAATCACTGGATCAAGAAAGCGCTTTCATATAGCAAACAACTGGATCTTTACAGCACTCTGGTGACCGAAGCGACCGGCAAACCGGTCATAGAGAAACTCATTCATATGCCGGTGGTAGGAAAGATTCTAACGTTGAAAGATTAGGAGAAGGGAAATGCTGCGAGTTCCTTATGCCAGGTCAAAAAAACGGCACGGCAAGGGCGACACAAACAGATAGTCGACGGAACGAGTGCAAGTTTTTTGCAGCCACTGCACATATTCTGCACTGGCGTTTACTAAGCTTTTAAAAGAACAAATGTCTCATCGAGATGTCAGCGGTTTTATCAAAAGTGGCCCACGGGTAGACAAATCATAGCCAGTCACAAGAGTGACAAAAATGCATCGCGATTTCACCTTAACAAGTTACTTCAAAAGAGAATGATAAATGGAAATACGATTGTTCGAGTTCGATTTGTTAGCACTTTCGACTCTTCATCTTTCAGAATTCAGTGCGCCCTCGCTCCGTGGCGGTTTAGGCAGCATCTTGCGCGAGCTGACCTGTGTCACACGATTGTCTGACTGCACGGATTGTCCGGTTCGAAAAGAGTGTCCGTTTACATCTCTGTTCAACTCACAGGTCGATGAGGATGCACACTTTCACAAAGGCGCACAGGTTCCAAGGCCATTTGTTCTGAGTGCACCGATAGGAGGCAGACTTTCGCACGGCGAACATTTCAAATTCAGACTTACGATGGTTGGCGAAGCTGTCGAGTATTTACCCTATATGGTACTGGCTTATCGCCAGCTGGGTATGCAAGGTTTAGGCAAAGGACGAGGAAAGTACAAACTCGTTAGCGTTAGTTCGCTCGATCCGATAGGAGGGCATCTGCCAAAACGGATTTTTGATCACGATGAGGATGTTCTCTACCCAAGCCGATGCTATGAAGTTTCTTTTGATTCAGTTTGTGATTGGGCCGCTCGGACCAACGCCCCCCATAGATTGGAGGTCCATCTTGCAACACCTGCTCATTTGGTATCAGGAGGAAGCAGATTGCGCGAAGCTCCTCAATTCGAGCAGTTGATGCGCGCAGTGCTGCGAAGGTATTCCGACTTATGTGCGCTCTATTCGACTGGACGACCAAACCTTAACTACAGCGAACTCCTTGAGGAGGCCAGGCATGTAACGCTTGAAAGCTATCAGCTTCGAGAAATGTCGGCACGCGGATTCTCTTCCCGTCGGCAGCAACCTACCCCTCGAGACGGCATCAGCGGCACGCTGACCTATTCGGGCAACTTGAAACCATTCTTGCCACACCTGATGCTAGGGCAATGGCTACACATTGGAAAACAAGCTACGTTCGGCATGGGACGCTATGACTTGCAAATCGTAGCGTGAGTATTGGGTTCAACGCCACGAGGAAGAGCCACCACGCAAGGTTCTCATAGTCGTGCACGAACGTGCCAGCTAAACTCAGAATTGGAAGTGTCGAGAAGAGAAGTGGTCGTCGTGGTTGGCGAATTCACAAAACGGCTGGTTCCCGCCTCGACCACAATTGGGATTCTACATTCGCAACGTGAGCGACCACTGGGTTAGAGAACGGTGCCGGACCTTTGCCGACCAACAATAGATTAATCAATATGGCAGGCAAGCGTCGAGAGTGAGGAGTGAGCAAATGTCTAAATATACCTTGCCAGAGAAACGGAACGTCTCATGTCGAGGAGAACAGGAAAACTGCAAAATAACGGTAGACATCGAAGTCGTGACGCCAATCCTTGGCGGTGCAGCCACCACGAGACAGATTGACGAGATAGATGTAATTCGTACATCCACAATTCGCGGGCACCTTCGCTTTTGGTGGCGAGCGCTTTACGGACACAAGTTTGCGACAGCCTCGCAGCTCTACGATAGTGAATCGGCCCTTTGGGGAAAAGCGGCCAACGATAACGGAGGGCGTTCGCCTGTCAGAATTGCAATCGATAAGAAGAACCAGAGCCAAGTTGACGACAGCGACATCTACCTGGGAAGAACCCCCGGCTCCTACGCGCTCTGGACTGCGCGTGCTACAAAATCAGGCGAACCGTTGGCTCCTCGCCGAGAAGCAGGAACATCCTTCGTTCTCACGCTCACAGCACCTAAGGATCGAGAAGTTGAGGTAAAGAATACTGTTCGGGCATGGTTGATATTCGGCGGATACGGCAGCCGGACCAGGCGCGGACTCGGTAGCCTCACCGTTACACAGAATGCAGGGGATTTCTTGCCAAAAGCGGCGGAGTGTATAACGTCAAGCCTTTTTGCCGCTGACGACAGTTTAAATCTTCCGCTTGCCGACGAGGCTAGATCATAGAATTGTCCGACGACAGTTTGAATGTGATCGTCATGACAGTTTGAGCATTTTCTGCATGGTAGTCATTCATCGAAAAAGCAGTGAGAGGTCAACCCTTGTAGCTTTAGGGGTTGACCTCTCACTGCTTTTCGGTACTCTTACCGCTGCAGGGAATGGCAATGGAAGTTTTTGCAGGAGCTCCTGCTTAGGCACCGGCGGTCGCTAGGGCGCGCCGCTTTTGTCTGCCTTTTGCTTGCTTCCCTCGATAGGTGTCGCCATCGACCTCTACAAGTTCCAGGATAGTGCCGTGGTGCACTAACCGATCAATCGCGGCCTTCGTGGTCATCGGGTCCTTGAAAATTTCGCCCCAAGAAGAGAACACGAGATTACTTGTGACGACTACGCTGCGCGTCTCGTAACGTGCGGCTAACAGAACAAAGAGAACATCTGTTTCGTCTTTGGTGTGAGGCACGTATGAGATATCATCAATCAGCAATGCTTCGTAAGCGTCAAGTTTCTTGATCTCTTCGTTGAGTTTCAGGTCGCGCTT
>JAIELX010000109.1 GCA_019752635.1 Candidatus Obscuribacterales bacterium
CCCGGCGAAGCATAATTTGCTAGCAGAGTTGTATCCAGCAACAACATCGTGCCCAGCGACAGAACAGTGTAACCGATGGCAATAAATATCACTACCCGCAGACGTGCGGCCAACCGTTTCTGCTCGACCGTGTGCTTGCGACATTTTGCGCAGTCAGCCTTTACAGGTGGCGGTAAGGCAGCGGACGAATCTGCCGCGATTTTTTTATTGGACTTCCCAACTCTTGCAATCTCCACCGACTCGCGAGACGCCCGCTTCAATCCACTAACCGCCAAACCGGCAAGTTGCATGAGCCCTTCCAATGTCGAAAGGCTTTCCATGCCTTCCATTGCAACAAGGCGACGCACTACCGGGCGAACGGCCTGACTGAAGCTGAAGTCCGACTTCAAAGTGCGGGCGATGCCCTCCAGCGAGCTTCCCGCACGCAATATGTAGGCGAGATTGGCCGGTAGTCGCAAACTGCGCTCGGTAACGACCGTGTCAATGTCATGTTCAAGCTTCCGGAAATCAAGGTCGAACAAGCTCTTCCCTGCGTAATAGTCAAGGAATGGCGAGAGCGCTCTTGCGATGGCGTCATGATTGGTGCCGGCACGCACGACGCCCATCTCCGCCAGACTCCGCACCAGACCGCTCGCATCTCGTCTTACTGTCGCTAAGACGCAAGAAAGCAAAGCTCGACGTTGTCCTTCCGAAATTTCGCCGACCATGCCAAAGTCGTAGATTATCAGACGTCCCTTTGTATCAACGGCCAAGTTACCGGCGTGAGGGTCAGCATGGAAGAAACGCTTCAAGATGATCTGCTCAAGATAGCAAGTAATCAAAATCGAGCCGACCTGCCCCGGATCAATTCCGTGCGCCTTTAGTTCTTCGACGCGATCGATCTTGATTCCTTCTATGTACTCCAACGTCAGCACCCGCCTTCCGGAATGCTTCCATATAACGCGCGGAATACGGACATCGGTTCGATCTCGCATGAGACGGCGCAGCCGATCCGCATTGCGACCCTCCACCAGATAATCGATTTCAGAGAAAAGATTGCGACCGAACTCATCGGCCATTTCGAGCCAATTGCGAAAATCGAAACGAGCCGGACGATTCGGTCCCTTGATGTGCAGCGCTTTACGAAGATCTTGATAGCAGCGATCGAAACGCAACCCGGTCTTCGCCGCAAACCTCATCAGCCCTACATCCCGATAGAACTGCCGCCCCAGCGATTGACGCTGCACTTTCAATACGGCCTGCTGCCCGTCGAGTAACTGTACGCGGTGAACTTGTCCGATACTGGCGCTTGCCATTGGCATCGGATCAAAATACGCAAACAAGCTTTCCGGCGGTGCACCGAGCTCCTCAGTGACGATCCGCCTGAGAGTTTCCACCGGAAATGGTGGCACTCGGTCTTGCAAACTGCATAACTCATCGGCAACCAGCACGGGCAACAAGTCTCTCCTTACCGAAAGAAACTGGCCCAACTTGATAAACGTTGGTCCGAGCTCGATCAAAAGCTTCTTCACAGCAGCGGCGTACAGTTTGTCGCGCTCGGGCGCCGAAAGCCCGCGTCGCCAGGGAGCCGAATAAGACAAAGCGCAGAGGCAGAATATGCCGAAGGCGCGCAGAGCGTGCCAAAATTTGTCATCTTTGAGTAGCTTGTTGAAGCGCGCCGAATCGTCGGCTACATCAGGATCATAAGCCTGGCGCGGTCCGTACTGGCCGAAGGAGGCAGCGCCGGGCGAGGAGGCTCCGGTTGCGGCATCACTCGGAGATGCGACGGCGGTCTGGCCAAGGGCTTCCGGCACCGACACCAACGTCAGTTCAGCCGATGGCACATCCAACCCGCCACCGGTCAGCGGGGCCAAAGTAGAGTTGCCATCATGCTTCATTAGGACTCCATGGCGCTCAAGCGCAGTATCTGGTCCGGCCAATTTCTTCTCGGATTTTTCAAGAAGACTTGCATCATCTGACTGCGCTTTTTCGTCCGCATCATCGCGGGACCGCTTTGTTGGCTTCTCAGCCATCATGTGCCTCCGGCACCGGCATTAATGCGGCCCCCTTTCTGCAACAGCACCCATGGTGCTCACTATTGCCGCACCGGAATCCAAGCGGAACGATTGGACTACCGAAATTATAAGTGCTTCACCGAGGCAGGGACTCTTTTCAACACCAGCTAATTATAATGACAACCGGCGCCTCTTACCAGTTGGTGAGAGGCGCCGGTATATTGAATGTCACTTATCTTTTTAAGCGCTCCGGCAAGCCTCCTTGCCCGGCGCGCAATTGCGTTTCACTCTTGCGGCCGTAGCCGCTCAAGCTTCAGTTATCCTAGACGGCTGCTGCGCGGCTAGACTTCATCTCAGCAATTTCAGCGCGAAGAGTTGCCATCTCGGCTCTCAACTCGTTGATTTCGCTGGAATCGCCCAGGGCACCGAGAGAAAAATCAGCTACTTGTCGCTTCAGTTTCTCGCGTACCTGACCTTCCAGAACTTCCGAGCGCTGCCAAACTTGCTGATAAAGCTCGCTAGCAACGTCTTTTACTTTGTCTTTGGATTCACTGAAACGGTCATTCCCAAGACTCTTATATTCCGTGGCCTTAGCGGTCACGCTGTCGACCGCGTCTTCAACGCGCTCGCGGCCAACCTCAAGGGCGGCTTTTGATAAAAACAACATTTTCACGATCGGCCGAAACACTGGCTACACCTCCATCTGGCGGAAAGAGCTTCCCCGTTGTCGGACCAAGCTTATAATTTGTTCCGCGCCCGTTAGCGACGGCGAACAAATGCTCGGATTGGGAGACAAAAGATAGCAGAAATTATACACTAGAGATCCGATACAACCCGTTTGTGACGCAAATCGCAGTACGTTGTATGACGAAGCGTACACATACGAGTCCCCACAAAACAGCCTTTACCCGGATTGACCTTATGCTAATCAGCTATTGGCAGGCGCACTTCCGAACCTGCTGTTAACAGCAACTTGATCTCGGAGTTTTAAATGAAAAATTTAGCAAGCACGTTAAACATGGAGTCTAGTACCCTGCCCGTTATGAACGAGATTGATCAGTCTGAGACAACTTGCGCAACGTTAATATACGTGCCGCTGTATTACGGCGGTCGTCATCGCGGAACATCCATGGGTCCGGACGCAGTTCGCACCGCCTCGGTCGATGAGCGCCTGGAGATAGCCGGGATTCGGCTAGTTCGGGAGATGGAACTCAACGTCCCGCAGGTACTACCTAACTGGCGCGATCCCGTACCTCATGGCGTTAAGTGCTGTGATGAGATTTTGGAAGTTTGCGAAAAATTGATGACATCAGTTGATGCTTCAATTTCGGAAGGCACCATCGCCGTCACCATCGGCGGTGACCACAGCATCGCAATCGGAAGCATTTCCGGAGCCTCGATGAACTCCAGGCGCCAGGGCAAGAAACTCGGACTTATATGGTTCGATGCCCACGGCGATATTCACACGCCGGAAACAACTTATAACGGCAATCTGCACGCCATGCCTCTGGCAGTCGTTTTGGGCAAGGGCGAAAATCGCCTGAAGAATCTTGGTGGATTCGCACCGAAAGTTGAAGGACGCAACGCAGTACTAATCGGCGTAAGCGACCTAGACGGAGACGAGCGTGACATCATCGAGGAACTAGGTGTCACGGCTTTCAGCATGCACGATATCGATAGATTGGGCATGCCGGAAGTTATGAAACGCGCCATGGAAATTGCCAACGACGGCACAGACTCAATTCACGTATCATTCGACATTGATGTGATTGACACCGAATACGCACCGGGAGTAACCACTCCCGCTCGCGGCGGCATGTCCGTGCGAGAAGCGCTCTACGGATTGAGCGTCATTTGCGAATCAGAGAAGGCGAACTCGTTCGATTTCGTCGAACTGAACCCGGCAAACGATGTTCGAAACAAGACCGCAAGACTTTGCGTCGACCTCATCTTGAGCTCACTCGGTCACCGGGTCATCTAAATTGCAGTAAACCTGGTCGTCTTCTTTCACTCGAAGGGGCGAATAGATTCGTAGATTTGCTCCACTGGCAAACTGCGACTGCCGCACGAAAGCGAGCACTGCACCAGATCCTCGCCCCTGTGTGAGACCGGTTATTGTTCACATCGCGTTGAAACAACTCGAATCGCTTTCTGTCTTGATAGACAACCAGCTAGCAAGAAGTTGAATGTGACTTAACAGACGGGTCCGGACGCGGCAGCGCCACCACATGCGCGCAACACCGAATCGATCTTTGCCACTTTGAACACTTTGTAGACGGTCGGACTGATATTCTTCAATTGAACTTTCGCGCTAGCCGAATCAGCTCGCAGCAAAAGTTCTTCCAGCCATTCCAGACCATCGACCGTGATAAAGCCGCAATCAATAAAGTCCATCACAATATCAGCGTTGCCACTAGCTAGCGTCACATCCACTTCCGGCAATGCTTTGCTCAAAGAACCCGGGACCATGAACAATGCTTGACTTTTCATGAAAATCCAATACCTCAAGACCGAATAGAACTAGGGACGCTGACGTGTGGGATAGGACTTGAAGTACAGGTCCTTAATCTCCGTTATTAGCGCCATGCGCGGATTGGTCCGCAAACTCATATCTTCAAATGCGGCGCGAACGAGTTCCGGTCCGATTTTCATCAAATCATCCGCCGGTATCTTCAGTTCTTCTATGCTGAGAGGCTGTCCGAGTCCGTGCAACAGGTCGAACACAGCTCGTCGAAGCAGCAGACAGAGATGCTCTTCGGACAGATCCTCTTCTTTGTCAGCCAGCCCCAGAAAACGCGCGGCGCGAGCGTATTTGGACGGGGCGACAAATCGTGTGTGTGTGGAGTGCGGTGTTATCTTGCGCGGCACGCTTGAGTTGTACTCCAGCGTAGTCAGCAAGAAAACGCCGTTTGCCTTTCCGTGAGGTATATCAAAAGCGGCACCTAAACTATGCGCCAATGCATGGTTCACGCCGACGGACGCGTTGCCGATCGCCATACCGGCAAGACACGCTGCATTGTGCAGCTTGTGCCGCCAAACAACGTTGGAGGGCGCCTTAATCGCTTCGGGCAATGCTTCAAAAACAAGACGAATAGCTTCAAGAGCCAAGCCATCGGTATAATCGGAGGAAATTATTGAAACAAGCGCCTCAAGCGCGTGAGTCAGCGCATCTACGGCAGTATCGATGGTGATATGCGGAGGGAGACTGCGAGTTAACTGCGCATCTAGAATTGCGATATCCGGCAAGAGAGACTCATCAACCAGGGATACTTTGCGGTTCTCTTTCTTATCTTTGAGCACCGCAAACGGTGTCACTTCCGAACCCGTTCCGGATGTTGTCGGTATAGCAACCAACTGAGTGCTGGCTCCGGTAGGGAACTTGACCACGCGCTGGCGGAAATCGAGAAATGGCGTATTGATGTCCCTTATCTTCAAATCAGGCCAATCGTAAAACAACCGCATCACTTTCGCTGCGTCCAGCACAGACCCGCCGCCCAGGGCGATGATGGTATCCGGCTTGCTCTTGCGCATCATTGCCACAGCAGCTTCTACGGTAGACATGTCCGGCTCAACACCAACTTGTGAAAACACGTCAACCTTACAGTTTTCCGGAAGGCGCTCCAGAACCATGGACAAGTGACCACGACTGGCAGCTGATGCCGAAGTGACAACAAACGCTGAGCGAGTTCGCAAACCGCGAAGGTGTTCAATGCTTCCCGGATTGATATAAATATTTTTGGTTGTCTGAAAACTCATCACAAAATTCTTGCGATGAGGAACGCGTTTATAGTTGAGAAGATTGGTGACACCAACGTTGTCCGAGGTTATGTTTCCACCGCCGGTGCCGCATCCGAAGCTCAACGTCGTATTCAGGTTGTTGTACACACCACCGAGTCCGCCGATGGATGTCGGAGAATTGACGATGATCCGACCGGCATTAATAGCAGTGGCATAGCGATTGATCACTGTCTCATCGGTAGCAAAAACTCCCGCAGTGTGTCCGGTACCACCGGCATAGTTCACGTCCAGCGCGCGATTGATGCCCTCTTCAACCGAGTCGACTGCAACAAAGCCAAGCACCGGCATCAGTTTTTCAACTGCCAGCGGGTGATGGCGCAATTCACCGCTTAAGGGACAAAGTAGTATTTTTACGTCCGCACAGGTGGTGAGCTGAGCCGCTTCCGCGATCAAAGCTGCCGGTTGCCCGACAAACTTATAGTTCATCCCTTTAGTTCGCGGGTCGATCACGGTTGCCGCAACGCGAGCGACCTCCTCTTCGCTGCAAACGTGACAGCCAAGTCGCTTAAATGTCTCCAGCGCCTCGTCCATGACCTCTCTGTCGATAACTAGCGTTTGTTCCGACGGACACTCGGTTCCATTGTCGAAAGTTTTGGAGATAATGATGTCGGTAACCGCCCCCTCTACATTGGCGGATTTGTGAATGTACACGGGCGTGTTGCCCGAACCGACGCCGATTGCCGGCTTGCCGGAACTGTGGGCAGCGCGAACCATTTGAGTGCCACCAGTAGCAAATATCAAATCGACATCCGGGTGCACCATCATCAACTCGGTTTCTCTTCGCAGGCGCGAAGATTTTTCTACCCAGCCGATGAACCCCTTGGGTGCTCCAGCAGCCACAGCTGCATCATGAAGAATTCGAGCAGCCATGTTGCTGCAGTTAGCAGCCATGAGGTGAGGACTAAAGATGATGGCGTTGCGAGTTTTTGCAGCGCAAAGACTTTTGAAAATGATTGTGGACGTAGGATTGGTCACCGGTGAGAGCGCCAAGATAACGCCCATCGGTTCCGCCATTTCCACCATGTTGTCTTCGGGAAACTCGCGGACAACACCAACCGTGCGTTTATCTTTGATTTGGTTGTAGAGAAACTCGGAAGCGACAAAATCCTTGAGCATTTTGTCTTCTTCGCATCCCATCCGAGTCTCTTCGTGCGCCGACCGCGCAAAGATGTGAACATTTTCCAGCGCCGCCAATGTCATGGCTTTGACAATCGCATCAACCTGTTCCTGGCTGTACTGCGTAAAAACCGCAGCGGCAAGGCGCGCTTGCCGAACAAGATGATTAGCTCGCTCGGCGATGCTTCGCTCAAGTTCCTGCTGTGGAGTGGTTCCGGCTGATTGCTGATTCATCGGATGGGTGTCCCCGGGTTAAGTACTTCTAATCGACTTCCTGGTCATTTCTCTGATAACGCTTACCCTGAGCCGATTTACGACAGAGCCGAGCTATATTGTTGTCAGGACGACTTGCGAAAACGAGGCACCACGTACACGCAATTCGCGGACCGGACTTGGGCTCGAATCGGTTGTCCAGTGGAGCTTATACTCATCGCCTTCTCAAGTGTATGTAAGAATGCGTCTGCATAGCTATATTTTTAGATTATATTGAGAAAAAACACCGCATGCGGGTAATACGCTGCGCCTACTTGGCAAGCGGAACACTTGTATTAGAATGGGCTGGACGGTGTAGATTTTTATGATGCCCGTCTTGTTGGCGTAAATTAGCTCAGCGTAAGGTGTAAGTATGGCCCGACTGACCGGGATGTTGTTGGCATTCAAAAATCCTGCTTCGCTGCACGGGCTTCCTTGCAAGGCGGCCTTCAGTCTGGCGATTGGCATCGCGTCCACACAGACGGCCCCAAGCGAAGCTTCGGACTTTTCCAAAGCGAAACAAATTTATGTACCGCCCTCGAGAATAGTTCGGCGAGTCGATTTCGCGTCCATGCGCGAAGAGGTGACCTCCGTGCCGCAAAGGGTGAACTACGCGGTCAAGGCGCCGACAAAGCCAAAGCCTTCAACACCATTGGGGAAAACGGTCTCCTCTGCGAAAAAAGTAACGACGCCCTTGCCACAGTCGGCAGCAGGGCAATCGATTCTGCAAGCCGTCAAGTCGAAACTCGACCCGGTTACCGCCGCAAAGATGGAAGCAACGGCTCGATCGTTAATGAAAAGCGGCCGCTTAGACGAGGCCCAGCGCGTCATCAGTCGCCTTCAACAAATGACACCGGAAGATAAGGCACTGGCACGAGAAGTTGCCGGTCTGGGAGTGACGCGCGCACAAGAGCTAATGAAAAAGGGCGACGTGCACGAAGCTTTGATCGCAACAAGACAGGCACTGAAAGCAGATCCCCACAGTACTGAGGCACAGAGAATGCTGGGAGAACTGCACAAGAAATCCGGTCTCGATCCGACCAGTGTCAGCGACCGCATTAAGAACGCACACAAGTTGTACGCAGAAGGTAACTTTCAAGAAGCGGAAGTCGAGTACCAGGCAACGTTAGCAATGCAGCCGACGAGCGAAGCTCATGTCGGTCTGGCAAAAGTGGCGGCGGGAAAGAATTCGCATGCGGTGGCAAAGCAGCACCTGGAGAAGGCGCTGGAAATCGATTCCAATTCCGCAACAGCAAGACGCGAACTCGGAATGCTTCAACTTCAACAAGGCGACCTGGTCGGCGCCAACTCGGAATTGAGTCGAGCTTTGATATTGAACCCTTCGGATACCGCTTCGGGAAGCGCGCTGGTGAAGCTATGGCAAGGACAAGTATCAAAACTGCCGAATGCAAATTCTCACCTTGGACTTGCCCGCGCGTATCAGATCACGGGCGACTTGCCCGCAGCGCAAGCGGAGTACAGGCAGGTCGTGCGACTTGATCCGAATCATCCATATCTACCGGCTGCGCGCCAGAGCTTCAAGTCACAACTGGCACGGCAGGAAGCAGACAAATCTCTCAAAGCCGCAAAGACGTTAGACGCACAAGGTCTTCCGCGGGATGCCTATCAGCGGTTACAGCAAGCAATCAGCCTCAGTCCCGGTGATTCCAGCTACAAGATCTACCAGGGCGAGCTGCTCGAAAAAATGGGCATGCCGGCAAAAGCAAAGGAAGCCTACCTTAATGTATTGAAGGATGATCCGCAAAACGTAGCGGCAGCTCAACGCATTAAGGGATTGCAGGCGCAAACCGGCGCGGTCCCCTTGACTCGGCATCCAGAAGGGTTTCCGGGCACAAAGTTCCCTCTTCCTGCATCCGGCTCGCCTCTCACCGCTCTGACCGGTGCCGCAGGACTTGTGCCATTGACGCGGCATCCCGATGGTTTTCCCGGTACCAAGTTTCCACTTATAGCAGACCCGGCTTCAATTGCAGCAGGAACCGCAGCAACTCCGGGACTCCCGATTGCAGCCGGCGGCGTTCCCGTCGACCACGTCGGTACGTTGTCTAACTTCCTCGGCTCTTTGCGCGGACACATGACCGAGCAGAAAGCAATATCACAGAATTTTGAAGATCAAATCAAAACAGTAATGAAGGGCGCTCAACCTCAAGCGACTGAGGTCACAGAGGCGCTTCACTCCGGTGGCGGAGATGATCTGATCGAGAAAATATTGCAGAGCCCCGTTGGCAGCGCGCTTCCGACCGCAAGCGGCATCGCGGCATCAGCAGCGCCGGCCCTGAGACCACCGATCACCGGCGCCAGCGCCGCACCGCTCATGAAGTCTCTACCAGCCGCAGCGCCTCAAGCTATGAGCGCACCACCTTCGGCGCCGGCAGCATTCGCTCCGTCGATGGCACCACAAATCGCTCCCCCTGTCGCGTTCGCAGCATCGGCTCCGGAAGTTGCATCGGCTATGCAATCAGCACCAATCGCTGCACAATCTGCATTTCCTGCAGCACAGTCCATTCTTTCATCCATGCAGTCAGCGGCGCCGGCGTTTACACCGGAACAACCACAATTCGCGCTAAACCAACAGCAATTCGCACCGCAGCGAGCAGCCGCACAACAACAGCAATGGGCTCCACAGCAGCAACAAACCCAGTTTGCTCCACAACAACAGCAATTTGCGGCAATTCAGCAACCACAATTCTCACCGCCGCAGCAAGCAGCTCTCCAACAGCAGCAATTTGCTCCCGCGCAGCAACAGCAGTTCGTTCCGCAGCAGCAAGCTGATACACAGCAACAGATTGCACTTCCGCAGCAATCAATTGCGCAACAGCTCTCCGCCCCGTTGCGATTCGAGCTGATGGAGATTCAACCCGGACTTACCGACGTGCGACTGAAAGTCTTGTTAAAGAACGAGACTGGACGCAACGTATCGCTGCATGATCGAATGAGAGCAGTGATCAAGTATCGCGATTCACATGAGTCTGAAGTGAAAGTGGCATTCCTTGGAAAATCCGTCCCTTCCGGCGGCATGCTGGAAGGCATAATCAAAGTGCCGCTCTCTAAGGTTGATCCAACAGCAGACTTGATTCTCCGCCACGTCTCCCCCACCAGCTCCGGCGATCCGGAACTGCACCTCATAACTGCAATTTCTCAACGATAGCAAGCGGCAGGCGAAACAGCATGATTTGCTCCCGGATCAGTTGCGGGCGAATTTGCACAGCCGCGGTTTACCTCGCAATAATTTTTGCACTGCTGGCAGCACTGTCCCAATCTCGGCAGCAGTCTGAGCCAGTCGCCAGCACTGCCAATTTTTCCATTTCCCGTAAGAAGCCTTTGCCGAACCGATTGAGCTACTTGCCCCGCAGAATGATCTGGGCATGGGAGCGTTCGGAAGACCTGAACTTCATCGATCCGAACAAAATCGGCGTTGCATTCCTGGCTGGCACCATTCGCTTGCATGGTGATAAGACAATGCTGAACAGGCGCATCCAAGAATTATGCATCCCGCCATCTACCAAAGTAATTGGGGTTATTCGCATTGAGGTGGACCGCAGGAACTCGCCAACACTATCGCAGCGGCAACTTGCGGCCGCAGCGCATCTCATCAAAGCAGCCATGGAAAAGTATCAGCTCGATGCAATTCAGATTGACTTCGACGCACTTGAAAGTGAGCGTTCCTTCTATCGAGACCTGCTAGTCAGACTCAGAGAAGAACTGCCGCCTTCAAAAGGAATCTCGATCACTGCGCTTGCATCCTGGTGCCTTTACGATCACTGGTTAGCGCAGCTACCAGTGGACGAGATCGTACCCATGTTTTTTTCCATGGGTACGGATGAGAAACGCATATTGCATCATCTTCGCGAAGGCAAGCCTTTAGCATCGCGCAGACTCGAACAATCCTCCGGACTGATGTCCGGAGGTATCACAGCCAAAGTCGCTAGCGAAGACCGACGACTTCGCACCCGCCTGTGCAAAACAAGAATGTATTTCTTTTCCTCGATACCATGGACGGTATCGTCCTATCATCAAACGATTAGTCAGCTAACGGCATGGAAGTAAATTCTGAGTATCCACAGCAAATCTAACTTGCACTAAATCGGGCCAGTTCAGCGTTGCCAAGTCATAAAAAACGCTTCGTCGGATGTACACTCATTTAGGTACACACCGCACCACTTATCAAGTGATACGGTTGCGCGGATCGAGTTCGGCTGGTCAATGTAGCAATAGCGCCAGGGCCACGCTGCAAAGGGTGAATTCATGCGAAAGATTCAGTTACTAACGGCAGCCTTGATTGTCACCTTTGGAACGCCAGCCATGGCTCTCGAAGGACCACCACCAGTTGAGACGCCCGTCATAGTGCCGCCGACTGTTCCCGTCGTCGAACCGCCCCCGCCTCCGCCACCACCGCCACCACAGATGGTGATCAACTACACCCTCCCGACTATTATGCCGAACTCGCTCATTCCGACCGACACTCTGGGCGTAAGAGGGTTCAGACCGAATTACCCGACCACTCCCGCCGACCTCGTGGCAGCAGCGGCGAAGAAAGACGACCGTTATCAGTTCACCGGCCACTGGATTCCATTCTTCGAGAACGGACAGAATCACGACGAACATTTGAGCACATCGCCACTAAGCCCGGTGGCTTTTGTCGAACCGGTTGCAGCACCGACGCCGAAGGCCGGCAAACTAGAATTTTTTATCCGTCCGAGAATATCTCATCCGTCCGAAGCTGTTTACATGCCGACGCTTGAAGCACCGCTGCACAAGATAACGTCGGATAACCTGCAGCTCGACGACGGTGCCGTGTTGGTCCGAGCAGGAAAGACCCCCGTTTACGTGACAACAAGAGTCAATGGCGAAAAAGTCGCGACACGAATTAGCCGCGGTGCATTGGCAATGATCTCCGCATTCGACAGCCAAACAGTGGTTCTAAATCTAACCGATAACCGACTTGGTGCAGTAGTTTGCACACTACCGGGCAACGGAGGAAATACCAGCGTCGATGTCCTGACCGGTCAAGTGGCCGAAGTGTATCCCATCGAAGCAACACCCGGTACCAACCTGGTCTCGAAACGGGTAAGGGTAAATCAACGCACCCGCGATGATATCGGGTTGTTGGTAAGCGATTGTCACTATGTCCGTGCCATGAAGAAATTTCAGCTGACACCGCTACTAGACAGAACTGATTACAATCGTGTCCTGAAAACAGCCGTCGCAGTCGCGATCGTGCGCAGATAATAAGTTTCCGCCCTTAGCGTCTTCCGGTAACAGCGACCTGCTGATAAGACCATTGTGCATCCTGTTACAAACAGGTTTCAATAGAAAGCGCCCCCCCGTGCCCGGGTACAATGGCCGATAGAGCCAGGAAGGAAGGGAATGTCGGCACGCACTTTACGAGTACTAGTTTCGCTCCTTGCGGTGGGAGTCGTGGTTATATACTTTGCGTCCGCGCAGCTATCCGAGAACTTGCCGGTGAAGGTACCGGATGCGGGTAAGCCCGGAGCCCCCATCGCCGGACTTACCAAGAGACAGCTCGATAAGTTCTACAGGTGCAAAGAAGTCTATAACAAGACCTTCGCTTGTAAGGACGGTCTGGGCCCGTTGTATAACGAGCAGTCATGCGCAGCTTGTCATACAAGTGAGCTTCAGGAGGGGGCACCGACCCGGAGCACCGCACACAGTGCCACCTATATCGCCAAGCGCGCCGCCAAGAGCCGCTTTGCCAAGAACACAGTGGCGGAAGCCAGAGAGCGCGTCGAACCCGCGGACGTAGATTTCATGGTCACCGAGGGCGGTCCGATGTTACTGAAGAAGTCGATAATCGACCAATTTCCTGCAGAGCTGCAAGTGCCGGCCGACTGTAAGCTCAATCCGGTATCCAGACCACCCGCTGCGGCGGAATTCACTTCTATCCGCACGGCGCCGTCCCTGTATGGACTCGGACTGTTAGAGGCAATTGCAGAAGGAGATATCATCTGGCGGGCTAATGTGCAGCAGAAAACGAAACTACCGGTCAAGGGCAAAGCAAGCATGCCTCTCACGGAAATCAGCGGTCTGCCTGTGGTCGGAAAGTTCGGGAAGAAAGCTCAGCACGCTACGATCTACTCGATGTGTGCTACAGAACTGGGAACGCACCTGGGCCTCAGCAATCCTTGCTTTCCGCACAGTTACTCAGCCACAGGCGTCGACAATCTTCCCGAATGCATCAAAGCAGCAACGCCTCCGGATCCAAATGCAACAGGGAAATTACTTGCACAACTTGCCTATTACATTTCGCTTCTGGCTCCACCACCGCGTTTAGCCACAGACGACATAACTCCCGCAATGGAACACGGCTCGCGCACTTTTCATAAACTGGGCTGCGCCGAGTGCCATATTCCAGAGCTGCGCACAGCGGAGAAAGTCTATGTCATAGACCCTGACGGACCGCCGCTGGTTTTTACCGAGTCCAAGTATCCGGGCAACAAGACAGTATATGAAAAGACCACCGATCCACAATATCTGGAAATCAGATCACTCGAACAGCAAGCGGTGCCGGCTTATTCCGATCTCCTGCTACACAGCATGGGCAAGGATCTCGCAGACGGCATTCCTCAAGATTCTGCAAATGGCGGGCAATGGCGAACCGCGCCGCTATGGGGATGCAAGAGCAAGAAGAGTTTTCTGCATGACGGCAGAGCGCATACACTAGATGCCGCAATCACTGCCCACGGTGGCGAGGCAGAAAGCTGCACTAAAGCCTACAAAGAACTTCCACAAAATGTGAAAGACGATCTGGCCGCTTTTCTCAACGCACTCTAACCAAAGACTTTCGAGCCCGAACTAACAAAAGCCGGCCATGCTAAGGAATCAGGGGGGTGGGTCAGAATCCGTCCGACGGGCGATTTTCCGGAACGGTGTACTTGATCGGATCTTCGTCGGCGGCGCCTGACTCACCGCTACCTTTTCGCTTGTTCTTCCCCTTGTCCTGCTCGACCGGCTTCTTTTCTTTCTTCTTCGGGACGCCGCGAATCTCGTCGAGCGCGGCTTGAAAGTCATCCGGTTGAGTTGCCGTCGGACGTTCCTCAACAGTGCGCGTTTTTCCGCGACCTTGTTTCGGTTCCTTCGAGCGTTGCACAGGCGGTTCAGGATCAGCGGTGGACAGGACACCGGTATTCCCCGACGGATCCGGGTTGACTTCACCACCGGGAGTGCCGTAGTCGGAAATTTTCTTCAACGGCGAAACTCTGTAGCGCCCGCCGGGATTTTCGGGAACGGTCGCAGTCTCTTCCGGCTGTCGCTGCTGCTGCGGTTGCTGTTGCGTAACTGGTGCGGCCGCTTGCTCAATCAGATGCGCACTCACCACCGGCGGTAGCATTACATATTGCAACGGCTGGCGATACAGCCAACGCATCGTCGCTTTGTCGGAGGGAGACAGTAGCGAAACTATTCTGTTCAAATACATGATGTCCTGTCGATAAGGACTATGAGACTTGATGCCCAGGGCGTGGCCAAACTCGTGTGCAGAATCGCCTTGCAATTTTTCAGTATCGGGATTGATGCGCAACTCGATTACAACAGGTGAACCCTGGGCCGGCTTACCGTTTCGCGATTCGGCGTTGCGCACGGCTTGAACATCGAACGCGGTTGCGCAAGTATTGCCATGCACGCTGTTACCACCGGGTCCTGCCGCATCAATAAAACGATCGACCCAGAAAACCATGATCTGCGCAAGCGCTGGATTATCCACAAACTCGAAAGCAATAACACCTTCGCTCTGCAGCTCTTTCCACTGCTCAATGCCGTTCATTGCCGCCTGGCCCATCAGCGGAGTCCAGCCCGGAGCCTGCGGCAGGGCGAAGAAACTCTGCGGATTGGTAAGCAGCATATCCCTAACTTCATCGGGGCGATTGGCAGTCAACTCATTGAAAGGCTCCTCCGGGAGTTTCTTACCGGGACTGATCCACACTTTGAGCGGCATGTGGCGCTGGTCCCAGCGAATCAACTTCATTGCGAGTTTCTCTTCACCGGGATTGTAAACCTCAGCACTGTTGCCACGACGATCCATGCCTTCGTTCAAGTGCACGCCACCGGCACCGGGCAAGTTGGAAGGATCGGAGCCGGAGTAATTTCCGAAACCGGCACGAGGCAGAGCCCTTTGTTGCGCGGTCGCCGCTGGAGCAAGGACACAAACAGCCAGCATGGTGGCAACTAAAACCGATGCCCTACGTGTAACTGAGCCCTGCTTTTTCATTCCGCATAAACCATTGGTATCACTGGCTCGTCCGCCGCAATCAACATGTCAGGCGCAACCATACTTCTTCATTCTATCCATACCCGGGAAATAAAGCGCCTATAATTTAATGTTGCGCGATCGTTTGTGGAGCGTTCAACGTGGACCCTTATCAGTCGCTGAGTCAGCAGCTCGCTGAACGCATCATTCAAACCGTACAAGCGAAGCCCGACGCGGTAATTGGCATGCCAACAGGGCGAACTCCCATGCGTTGTTATGAGTTGCTCTCTCAACGGTCAGGCCAAAAGAAGCTGGACTGGAGCTCGGTACGCTGCTTTGGATTAGATGAGTATGTCGACACGGACGAAGTGCATAGTTTTCGGCACTTTCTTGAGCAGAACCTGTACACAAACGGCAATTTTACGCGAAGCAACCTGTTTAACCCGCTAGACGTAGATGATTACGATGGCTTGATTGCAGCATTCGGCGGTTTGGACTTGACGGTTTTGGGCTTGGGGCAAAATGGGCACATCGCCTTCAACGAACCAGGCACACCGTTCTTGAGCTGGACACATACGGCACAGCTCACAGATTCTACTCGCCACTCGAATCTCGAATTTTTCGGTTCGCTGGACAAAGTACCGACAAACTCCGTAACCATGGGAATTCAGACCATCTTGGCCAGCAAGCGCATTATCCTGGTCGTAGCAGGCAAGAATAAAGTTTCAGTCCTGCAAAATGCTTTGAAGGGCCCGATTTGTGCAGAGCTGCCAGCCTCGTACCTTCAGTTGCATCCTTGCCTTGAAGTGATGAGCGAATTTCCATGGTAGGCGAGCGACAGATAGTTTGTTGCAGTACTACGGCTCAGGATGTAGGGTCGGCGCGACCAACGGGTATATGACCAGCGGCGAGCAGCAGAAGGGAGAGCATTGCGCTCATGGCAAAAATTCTGATAATAGAAGACAGCCCTGAAGTATCCAAAATGTTGCGCGACATTCTGTTGTTCGAGCACCATCAGGTAGAAACAGTGGATCGCGGAGACGAAGGGCTCTCACGACTCCGGGCATACTCGTATGACTTAGCCGTTCTGGGCTGGGAGCTACCCGGCATGAACGGTATCGATGTTTGCAAAGAGTTTCGCTCGTCCGGTGGAACAACGCCAATCCTGATGCTTACCGCCAACAAGAAGATTTCGGAAAAATCCGCCGGGCTCGATGCGGGCGCAGACGATTACCTGACAAAACCATTCCACCAGCAAGAGCTATCATCGCGGGTGAGAGCACTTCTTCGTCGTTCCGGCTCGCAGGTCACTTCCAATGTCTTGAAGATAGGCAATGTAGTGCTCGATCCCGGAAGTTATCGGGTCAACCGTAACGAGGATGAGATCCGCCTCGTGCCCAAGGAATTCGCCATTCTGGAATTCCTGATGCGTCATCGCGGCATCGTCTTTAGTATCGAAGCGATCCATAGTCGCATCTGGACGTCGGAGGAAGAGTCGTCGCCGGAAATTGTGCGCACACACATCAAGAATTTGCGCAAGAAAGTTGACGTCG
Organism: Candidatus Obscuribacterales bacterium; assembly: GCA_019752635.1. Taxonomy (GTDB): domain Bacteria; phylum Cyanobacteriota; class Vampirovibrionia; order Obscuribacterales; family Obscuribacteraceae; genus JAKFUT01. The sequence continues at coordinate 16,935 of JAIELX010000109.1, forward strand.
AAGGCCAACCGTCGGTGATCCACACCGTACACGGGGTGGGCTACAAAGTAGACGAACCGAAACTGAAGTAACGCTACCGGAGCAAACGTTGGAAGATCCCCTCGCGATCGAGGTATATATTTCTAGTACTTCCATTGATGCCATATGACGCTTCCGGCCGAACTAGACTCTCGACTCGTAAAGTTATTCCGCATCGCGGCTCGCGTTTTAGCGGTCGTCGTTGCTACGCTGGGTCTGGCGATCTGCATCGGACGCATCAGTGAAATTGAATTTCTCTCCACCGTCAGCGGCGGCACTGGCGTCAACTTTTTGCTGACCGGATTAGCCGCTTTCCTGATCCTTTCCGGATCCACTTTTGCTTCACTTACGGGCAGATGCATTGCGGCCTCTGCCGCATTGCTTTCAATGGCCAACATGACGCAGTGGTTCTTTCATGTAAACATCGTTCGCATCGCTTCCGAGATTCTGCCGGACGAGGCCAGGACCTTGCTAGTACAGAGCCAAAACGATTCGGTACAAATGGCACTAATTGCGGTATCACTACTATTCTTCCAAATGCCAAAACGAGCAGAATCGACAAAATTGAGATTTGCCGATCCCGCCATTATTCTTGCTTCCCTTATATCTCTCATGACGCTGCTTGGACTGATCTTCGGCGTGCCGAATTTTTGCCTCTTCGTTTCATGTTTGCGAATCTCCTGGTTGGGCGGGGTTGGATTCGCGCTACTGTGCCTTGCTCTGGTCCTGGGCGCAACCGATCACGGATTGTTCACGATGCTCTCTCGCAAGGATGGCGGTGGGGTTCTTGCCAGAAGACTGTTGCCGGCAGTAGTAATACTACCTCTGGTACTGGGATATCTGCGTATGCAGGGTCAGAGCGCAAAGGCATTTGACGGAGAGACCGGCTTGGCCATCATGATTGTAGCGATGATCACGCTGACCGTGGGCATCATCTGGTGGACTTCCTGGTCGCTCGGACAAGCCGATCTGGCAAGGCAGATGGCTTTGGCAAACTTAGAGCAGAGTGAAAAGCGCGCACGCATGATTGTTGAACAAGCAATAGACGCTTTTATTGCAATTGACTCACGCGGCACCATCCGCGATTGGAACTTCAAGGCAATTGAAACGTTCGGATGGTCGCGCGATGAAGCCATCGGAAACACGCCCCTAAGCACTTTCGTGCCTGCCGATGTGCCACAGCTAACCGCTCTCCTGGCAAGAACGGAGTCTACAGCTCCGAACAAGCCAATCGAAACAGTAATGTTGCACAAAATGGGACACCGCTTTTCGACTGAGCTATCGCTGTTCACAGTCTCGGTAGACAACGAGGAAATCCGATGCGCATTCGTCAGAGACATCACAGAGCGAAAGGAGCTGGAACAGCGTCTGCGCGATTTTTATTCAACAGTTGCGCACGAACTGAGGGCACCGCTAACGTCAATACGATGCTGTTTGTCGATGGTGCAAGAACACGACAGAGATCTACCGAACACGTTGAAAGAAGGCATTGTGGTAGCTGATTCCAGCGTTGGCCGGTTGATGAGACTGATCAACGACCTTCTAGACGTAAAACGAATTGAAGAAGGAAAGCTGGAACTGGAGCTCCACCGGCTCGATTCCCTGAGCGTCATAATGCAAGCCGCCGATGAACTGCGTGGTATGGCATCGGCCAGCCACATAGAACTGATTCCGGTCGTTGAGCGCGAGTGCGCTGTTCTGGCTGACGAGGACCGCGTAATGCAGGTATTCACTAATCTCATTTCCAACGCGATCAAGTACTCTCCTGAAGGCGGCAACGTCATCATCAAAACGGAGGCCGGGCCGGAAGGTTTCTTGCGTTTTTCCGTCATAGATAGCGGCCCGGGAATTCCGGCAGACCAATTGCACAAACTTTTTACGCGCTTCGGCCAAGCGGGAGGTCCGGACAGCAAACGCGTCGCTAGCTCCGGCTTGGGTCTGGTGATCTCGCGCTCCATTGTCGAACAACATGGCGGGAAGATTGGTCTGGACACGGCTTTGGGAAAAGGCTCCAAATTCTGGTTCGACCTTCCAATAGCGCAAGCGGAGCCGGTGACGGCAGCTGCAGCGACAGTCCAGAAAAACTCCATACTTGCTCCATAAACCGTCCAGCTGCGAACCTTATCATCCAGTAACGGTTGACAAGCGGCAGCGCAGCTTACGGGTGATGACATGAGCGACAATACACAAGCAGTACTTGTGAATGTATTTACGAATCAGCATTTCAGCTTGAAACGCCCGACAACCATAATCGGCCGAGCTTCCTCAAGCGACATCGTGCTTAAGGACATTCTTGTATCCAGAGAGCACGCAGTGATTCATTTTCAAGGCGACGATTACTATGTCGAAGATCAAGAAAGCACCAATGGCACCATACACAATAACGATTTTCTGCAACAGCGTGCGAAGCTGAATCCCGGAGACCGCATTCGCATTGGAACCACCTGGTTCACGTTTGCACTTGAGCATGATGTCGACGCAGGAATCACGACAGGGCAACTGAAAGCAGGAGCTGGTGCTTCAACTCAAGCGCAGTCCGCGGTTTCCGAATTCAAGTCACTGATTGCTCAATATCGAAAACGCTTCCTGGCTGCGCACTAGTCGCTAATACGGATTGGCCTCGATTCTTCTTAGCAAAGTCGTAAAACGATTTCTGGTTTCGCCATCACGGGCATTCTGCTCGCCCTGCCTACAGTACTGAGCAGCCTGAACTTTCATACCTTGCAAGAATAAGTTCTGAGCCTGTTTGAACAGCGCCAGCGAGTAAACCGGGCTTCCTACTTCCGAACTCGTAACAACTCTCTGATAACTGTTGATCGAAGCGTCAAGCTTATGAGCTCTTGCGTAAGAATCGGCAAGAGCCAACTCATCTTCGGCAGACCACGCACTGGCCTTCCAGACGGTGTCAAAAACCTGTGCGGCTTCATCCGGTCGCTTAGCAGCGGCCAAAGCATGCGCCAAACGTCGACGAATGTTTAGATCGGACGGATTCGCCTTCACAGCCTCGCTCAGGCTACGAACAGCTGCCGATGTCTCCCCGCTACCACCGACACTGGTGGAGCCAGTATCAGAGATAGGGGACTCAGACGAAGAATAAGTCGAGTTTTCTCGTCGCGAGCTATGACCGCTTTGCTGTTCGCGTGCCATTTCCAACATCAGCGGATGCACCTGCGCAGAAGTGGAGCCCCTTCCGCTGGCTAGTGCATCTCTGCGCGCATCCTCAATTCGTTTAGTCAACTTCAATCGCTCGGACGAAACTTCCGCTGCGAGAGCCGGTCTTACCCTCAGCGCCAAGTCAAACTCGCGAACGGCGTTCGACTCATCACGCAATCCGGCGTATGCGCGGCCAAGTTCAAAGTGTACGGCCGAGTCACGCAGATGACCCGACGCCAAAGCTTGTAGCACAGGTGCAGCCGCTCTGAATTCGCCGCTGTCGATCAGCGAACGCGCCAGCTCCAGTCTGGCGTCGCGGTCCTTGGGTGACGATTCCAGAAAGCGGTTGCTCTCGGCGATCGCTTCGGAAGCCTTCCCGGACTTACGCAAGGCACGCATTCTTCCAATACGCGCCTCCTTCGACCCGGGGTCAAGCTTTACCGCCATTGAATAAGCATCAGCGGCACCAAGTTGATCACCGGCGCCGGAAAGGGCCGTTCCATACCAAAGCCATTGCTGCGCTTTCATTTTGCCGGGATGAGAAATCACCATTGAACGCAAATCGCTCAGCGCCAACAACCACTCAGTCCTTGAAGCATAAATCGCCGCACGCCCTTCCAAAGCATCCCAGCTCGTCGGGTCATACTTAAGCAACAGTGCAAACTGCTCCAGGGCAGCCTCATTCTGATGCGTAGCATAAAGAGAGCGCCCCATATAGTTGATGGCGGGCAAAGACTGAGGATTGAGCGCTAATGCGCTCTTGAAGCATTCTATGGCTTTGGTGTAATGGCCACTGTCAAACTCGGCCTTGCCCATCGCTAAGTAACTATCGGATGTTCTGCTAATACAGCAAAGGAAAATGATTATGGCGAGAATGCAAGAAGCCAAACTTCCTCGTTTAACGCTCCAATACTTCGCAACAATCTCACGCGGAGTGAGTTCCTTATCCTTCTCCTTTTTCTCTTCGGCCGAAGGAAGCGGCAGTGCACGCAACTTCTGACTTAGTTCTTGCGGATTGGAAAAATCCTCAGACTTAATACGCAAGAACTCCTGCGATGGGCGAGGAATTGACCGTTCACCGGTTTTGGGCAGTTCGTCCTTAATTTCCTTAGTGGTCTTTTTCTTCTGCGAACCGAAGGCTTCGTCCTGCATCCCGACAAAATTGTCCGAATCAATTGATAGCTCTCGGGCTTGCTCAAGGGACTGAACGGCGCGAAGCATTCCTTCAGTAGACACGGCTGTCACGCCTGCCTCTTCCGGTTGGTGCACCAATTGCTGCTGTCGTTCCTCCCCTATATTGCGAATCAGTGGCGCCTCATCATCAGAAACTATGGTGAAGTTAGGTCGAAGCGGGATCCCAGCCATACTATCGCGCGGGCTGGTTGCCCCGGATGGCTCTTCAGCGGGAGAGAGAGAAGCAGCTGCGGCGTCCATCCCGGTCATACTGTTGGCACCACGACCGGAGCCGCCATTCAATGGTGGCGCAGGCGATACCATATAGTCGTGCGCCGGTTCGTCGGAGAACGGTTCTTTAGCGGCTGCAGGAAACACCCAAGAATCGGACGGAACATCAACCAGAGGTCGATCCATCGGAATTACCCAGTTGGCTTCAGTTTTCTGCAATGAATTGCCAAGTCGTCGCGCCTGCAACGCCTCAAATATTCTGGCGCTAACCTGCGCTTCTTCAAACAGAGAATCCTCAAGCATTTCGATTGCTCGGTCCAGCAATTCGGTATCGACAGGCACCGCTGGCCCCTTCTCCCGGGGCTCCGTGGTCTCAGCAGCGGCATCCGAAGACTTCACACCTAACTCCGCCATAAGACTAAGCGCCTCGCCAGAGTCGAGAAAGTCCTCAAACATGTCGATTGCCTGATCTACTTTGGCGGTACCTTTGACAGTCTCCTCCGGCTGAGCGTCTTGCATTTGAACCGGTTCAGCCGCGGACTCCGGTTCCATCAAGCCGAACATCTCCTTCGCTGCTGTTTCCGACTGATGCACAGCGTTAGCCCGGGTAGCAAGGAGTTCAGCGCGTTCCTCTTGCTCTTGCGCCGCCGAACGAGAAGCTTGCTCCGCAATTTCTTCAGCACTTGCGTTTTCATTAATCGTCTCGACCACGGAGTCGAAGAAAGCGACGACGGACTGCTCTGCCGACGGCTCAACTAACGGCGGCTCGACAAACTCGCGGGTGCCCTCGTCAAGGACCGTTTCAGCAGCAGCTTCCGCAGACGCCGCCCCTACCTTGTCCGACACAATGCCGAGGAAGAACGTCTCCATATTCTTCGATTCGTCATCCGTCCACTTTCGACTGCTCGGTGACACCGTGAGCGATGCCCATTTTGGACCACCTGATTGACCTTCCGCCGACTCCGGCAAAACGTCATCATGCTCAAGAGGTTCGTTCAAGACGTCTACCGCGTCCGGAGACGACACCTCGCGCCGTAATGGAAAAACCAACTCGTCCTGCCACGACTCATCGGTTTCCACGCGTGGTGAAGAAAACTCCAAATCAACATCGAACTGCGGCACTGCGGTTTCGTGCTCATTTTCAAAATCTGAAAGTGCTTCGGACTGCACGTCGGTCGAGGCGCCAGAGATAAACGTGTCCGCCCCCGGGGCTTCCCCCGCCGAAGAAGAGGAATTCTTCTCCAGGCGAAACACCAGATCATCCTGCCAGGAGTCACCGGCTTCCACCGTTGACTCAAGCGCAGCAGCAATCGTAGTTGAACGCTCAATCGGCAAACCTGCGTATGTCTCTCGGCCGCTCAGCTCGAAGTCATCAGCGGCAGGCTGCGATTCCTGTAGAGAACCTTCTGCTTCCGCGCTCGAATCAAAGTCTGTCAGTCGCGGCTCCGCGTACAAGTGTGAGGGCTCAGCGTCAACATAACTCAGTTGTGTCCGAACGTTGCTTATTCGGTCTGAGTCTGATTCAGTCGGAAACGAGTTGATTATCGCGTCGAGCGCAGCAAGCGGGTTTAGCTTATCAGACATTGGCTGAACCGACTGGGAACTGTCGGCCATGGGGTGCAGTAAACTCTCTTCCAAAGTTACGCCAAAATTCTCGCGATACATATCAAGGGCTTGCCCCTCGCATGCAACAAACAAAGACAACGTCTCACTATCTGCAACACTTTTGGGGATTGAGGCTCCCCGCTGGCTGCTCACCGCATCTACAGTTTTTTCTTCTTCCCCGTTATTGAGGGATTGTTGATTCATGCCGCCGACCAAATCGTTACCTGCGCAACAGGGGGGAATATCGGTAGGTTCTACCACCAATTTCCTATTCCCTGCAGCCTCACCCTACTACCGTCTGAAGATGCATAAATAATATAGAACCGATACGGCTTAGGCAAATACCGGATACAGGACGAAAATTTCGGACAAGCGTACAGCCTACGAAGAAATTCCAACAAAGCATTGTTACACAATGATTAGCCGTCTTTCGTCTGCATCGGCTGCCGGGTCAACAGTACCAGAAAACCCGAAAGAATCAACGTTACTGCCAGCACGCCCAGCGAGGCAAAAAAACTATGTGTGGCTTCCTTGATCAGTCCGACCAATGTCGAGCCGACAAAGCCACCAAGATTCCCGACGGAATTAATGAGGGCGATACCTCCAGCGGCGGCCGCTCGTGGCAAAGTGGCAGTCGGGATGGCCCAGAAAGGCCCGACTACGCCCCACAATCCGAATGCAGTTACCGACAACGCCAGCAGCGAGAGAACAGGGTTCGTAGCAACACTTGCGGTCAACAATCCAGCAGCCGCCAACCACGCAGAACAAGCAACATGCCACTGTCTTTCAGATTTTCGGTCCGATAAACCCGCGACAATCAGCATGCCGGCGGCCTGAAAAACTGCCGGAATAGCGGACAACAAGGCGGTAACGGAATCACTGACATCGCCGAGACTCTTAATGATCTGCGGCAACCAAAGCTGAAAGCCGTACATGTTCAAGCTAAAGAGGAAGTAAATTGCAGCCAGGAGCCAAACCCGTCCGCATGTAAGCGGATTGACTTTGACAACATGAGCACCGCTGCCGACACTACGATCAGCGGCAACCGCGTCCAACAGAACATCCTTCTCCGCCTCAGTCAACCACTTTGCCTGAGCGGGACCATCGCTGAGGTAGAAAAATACGACTACGCCTAACAAGGCCGACAAACTGCCAGTAGTCAAAAACAGCCATTTCCATCCCGACAGACCGCCTACGCCTGTCATCGACAAAACTCGCGACGCAACAATTCCTCCCAAAACCCCGGCGGCAGGAATAGCCGTCATAAAGCGGGCAACAGCCATCCCGTGCTCTCGTTTCGGAAACCAGAAAGTAAGGAACAGTATCATGCCCGGAAAGAAGCCCGCTTCAGCAATACCGAGCAAGAATCGCAAAATGTAGAAGCCGATCTCGTTAGAAACTTGGGTCATGGACACGGATATCGAGCCCCAGCAGACCATGATCAAAGCGATCCAGCGCCGCGCACCGAACCGCTCAATCATCATGTTGGCGGGAACGCCAAAAATGAAATAACCGACGAAAAAAATCCCGGCACCTAAGCCGAAGACTGAATCACTAAAGCCCAGTTCGCGATTCATTTGCAAACCGGCAAACGAAACGTTTATTCGATCGAGGTACGCTGCGACGTACAGAACCAACATGAAAGGAATGAGCCGAAGGCTGACTTTTGCCAACACTCGCTCCAACTCAATCTTTTTGGCTTCAACAGCGGCTTGACTGCTGTCTGCCTGGTTCTCCGGTGGTCGTACGTCGTTTTCCGAACCCAATGCGCATTCCTCAAGTTGGGCTAGTGTACCACCGGTACGAAAAGATTACGCCTCCGTGCACCGTAGCTGAAAAAGCGCCTATCTTAACGCGCTAGCAGCCCGGCGCCGCGACACCGCATCCAGTATCACGCCAATCGGTGCCGACTGACTCATCCCGGCAGTTAACGCGGTAGCCGATAGTGACTAACACTTCGTACGAAAAAAAGGTCCAGCAACGGGAGCTCCGCCTGGACGCCCAAGCGCACCGCGGCGGAACCCTCCCGGTAAAACGCCCGTCCTACAATACATTCGCCCGACAGAAACCACTAGAAATCGTAAGAGTATTAGCGTCCGAGACGCAGGTGTGTCATGAAACCACAAGCAATGAAGCAAACTGGCTGGACAAAACAAAAGATCGTGTCGGTCGCCGTCGCCAGTGCTGCCTGCGCGGGCGCGTGTCTTAGCCTGCCAAGCTTGCTGGCGGCCGTGTTAAGCAGCGGACTATGGCTCCCACCCGAGCTGGACCAGTCAAGCAAAGGGCTGGCGATCTATGACCGCCACGACAGATACCTGTGCACCGTATTTAAGGACACAGACAAAGAACCTGTTCCCCTCAGCCAAGTATCCAAGAGCATGAGAAACGCGATTCTGGCTGCGGAAGATCACAATTTCTACAAACACGCCGGACTCGATGCCGGCGCAATAGCGCGCGCATCGCTGCGCAATATCCAGGCAGGAAAAGTAGTGGAAGGCGCATCGACAATTACCCAGCAGTTAGCCCGGAACCTCTACATCAAGGCTCCGGATCGCTCGTACACGCGCAAGTTGTACGAAGCATTCCTGGCTCTGCAAATAGAATCGCGCTATAAGAAAGATGAGATTCTGCAAGCATATTTGAATGAAATCTATTTCGGCAACGGCGCATATGGTATCGAACGCGCAGCTAACAAGTATTTCAACAAGCATGCAAGCAAATTAACCATTTCCGAATCAGCATTTCTGGCAGGGCTCGTTAGATCGCCAAGCGCGCTGTCACTCAGAGCAAATGAGATGTCTGCCGAAGAACGGCGCAATGGCGTCATTGCTTCGATGCATCGCTACAATTACATCACCGCCTCCGAGTACAAAGCGGCGCTCGCCTCTAAACCGGTATTTCATCGCGGTTCTCACCGACTTAGATATCCACGCTACATTAGTCACGTGGTCGCGTTGCTGAGGAAGGAATTGGGCGATTCGCCGTGGTCCTCCGGTTACAAGGTGTACACGCATCTGGATCCCGCGCTGCAAACAGTGGCGGAAAAGACCCTGAATGCCGGTCTGCGCAAGGGACCGAAGGGACTGGACCAGGGTGCGCTGGTGACCATGAAGCTTTCCGACGGAGCGATTCTATCAATGGTAGGAGGTCTCGGGAACTACGAGTCGAACCAATACAATCGAGCCCTCACCCCGCATACGGCAGGATCATCGTTCAAGCCGTTTGTCTACCTGAGCGGCCTTTTGGATGGAACGCTGGCGACCGATACTTTAGTGGCCGATACGCCGCTGATAATCAAGAGCGAAGGCGCGCCGGACTTCGTTCCTCGAAACTATGACGGAAGCCACCTCGGCTGGATGACAGTACGCGATGCAATAGCACGGTCGCGCAACATCTGCGCGCTGAGGGTGGCGCAGTCAACCGGTATGAGCAATGTGATCAGCACCGCACGCAGTGCCGGAATCAAGACCCGCTTCGACCTGTATCCATCCATCGCTCTCGGCGCATGTGCCATCTCCCCTCTGGACATGACAGTCGCATATGGCACCATTGCCCGGGCAGGCACCAGATATGACGCGCAGTTTCTGCGCAAGGTAGTATCAATGGACGGCTGCAGGGTCCGCAATTACGAAGCTACGCCCAGTCGTTGCTTTCCCGAAGAACCCGTCGCCAAGTTGATAGACGCCCTTGAGGATGTCGTTCAGAGAGGCACAGGAACAAGGGCTCGACTGCGGGGAATTCCCGTGGCCGGTAAAACCGGTACGGCCGATAAAGGCAAAGACCTCTGGTTTGTTGGCTTCACACCTGAATACGTCACAACAGTCTGGGCCGGAAGCGACAAGCAGAAAGCGGTCAACGGGCGCCATGTAACCGGAGGCGAAGTCTTAGCCGGCCTATGGAAACAGTACATGACAAAACTGTACGGTTTGCACAAACCAACGCCGAAACTAGCTTTCGCAGAACCACGCATCCCGTTGCTTCGATCAATCCCAATGTTCTCCGACGAATCCCTTCTTGGCTACAGCACGCAGGACGCCTATTCCGCGGCAAGCACCAACAGTACCGAGCCAATAGTTCAGACCACGACAATCAAAGTCGACCGCGAGGTCAACAGCTCCGGCATTGCCAGCGCGCTGGAAGTACAGAAAGTTGCAGCAACTCGACGCAGAGAGATAGCAACAATGAAGGCATGGCAGACGTACAGAGCATCAGCGCTGCATGATGCACAACAGTCCGGCACAATCACTCCGGCGATGCAGCAATCTGCTCCAATCCCAAGAGCCAATGACCTCCCGAAACACTCAGCGTTGCTTCCACACCAACGGACAATCAAGCCATTGCTTGAACGCGGAATGAACCACATACAAGACCCGAGCACGGAAAAGCCAAAAGAAGATACAGAGGAAAAGAAAAAGCCCGGGGACGACGAGGAAGAGTCGGAAGAGTCGGAGGAGTTTGTCTTAAGTCTGAATCAGTATCGCCGACGGGCGATGAAAGCCGAGGCGGACGCACGACGTCTGTCCGTCGAAGAGCGTTGGGGCGTACGAAATTACAGCCACGAATTGTAGAAAGCGCTTACATTCCCTGCACTGTCACGGAAACAATCTTATCTTGCGGGGTAATCTGCTGAACCGCTTCCATTCCACTGACCACACCGCCGAACACAGTGTATTTACTGTCTAGTCTCGGCTGCGGTCCCAGCGTTATGTAGAACTGACTGCTGGCCGAATCCATATCGTTCCCGAAGCGCGCCATTGCCACCACGCCAGGTGCATTATGTCGCAGTTTTTGATGAAGCTCCATTTTAACTGTCCTTGGCTGTCCGCTGGCTGGATCAACGAATCCGCCGGACCCGTCCCCCTTAGGACACCCGGCCTGAACAACAAATCCCGGCACCACCCGATGCCAGGTCAGACCGTTGTAAAATCCTCTCGACGCCAGATCCAGGAAATTATTGACTGTTTGCGGTGCGTACCGGCGAAACAGACGGATGGTGACCGGACCTTTGGTAGTTTGCAGCACCGCCAGGGGATCCGATTTTGGCGCAGTGCTGCTGCTTGTCTGACTTGTAACCGGGACGCTCGACGCAGCGGAAGGCGTCCCCAAACCGGCACTAGCCAATGCTTCCGCCGCAGTGATCGGTTTGCCGTTCTTGCGCAAGCAGCCCTTGCACTCACCGGCATTAGGGTCGGACGGGCCTGAAGCTGAAGCCGGGGCCGAGGATGGAGGAGCCGCTGGCGCTGAAGATGGTTCCATGCCGGAGTTCAACATAGCAGGAAAACCGCCGGCAACTGGCATCGCGGTGCCGCCTGGCGGCGGCGCATTATCGAACGGCCAACCAGCCGGAGAAAATGCTTGCAAGGCGGGTCCGCCACCAACGGACTGCAACGCGGCAGTGCCCGGCGGAACGCTGGTTGGCGCAGCAACTGCCGCGGGAATATTGGTTCCAACGCCGAGAGTAGCATCGGGAGGCAACAAGTCCGGATCGAAGTTCTGCGCCAGGGCCGCGGAAAGTCCAACCGAGAAGTACAAACCCGAAACCAGGCCGAATAGCATTGCCTTACTCATACTCGAACGGTAAACCTCCACAATGCAAGCGCACGACAGTTGAAATCCGAACACCCTAATAATGATCAGATTCTAATCGCCATCTCAATAGCGGTCATTGGGGAAATTCCCATTGCATATTCGACCGCCAAGGCCGGGACATTCCAGCGTAAAATAGAAGGCAAGCGTCGCCTTCCGCGCGCGAAGGCAAGAAGGCTTGCCTACAAGCCGGAGCGCAAATGAAACACTGTTTCACCGAGGACTCACATTGGCTGTGCGAACCCTTTTAACCGGCGCCTTCGGCTTCATCGGCTCCCATCTGGCCGAGCGATTGCTAAACGATGGCTACGAAGTCCGCGCATTTGTGGACTACCTGTCTCATACCAACTCGGCCTCAAGACAAACGGAAGGATTACTGAACAATGTCGAGATTCGTCCAGGCGACATTCGAGACGCGCAAAGCGTGGCGGAGGCAATGCAAGGCTGCGATCTCGTCTTTCACTTAGCTTCGCTGACCGGCGTCCCGTACTCGTTTCAGGCTCCGACCTCTTATCTGGAGACAAACGTAAACGGCACGCTCAACGTACTTCAGGCAGCCAGAAATCTCGGTTGTCAGAGAATGGTCTACGTATCCAGCAGCGAAGTCTACGGACCGGCCCGGACGTTTCCGGTTACTGAAGAGCATCCGCTCGTTCCTCAGTCGCCCTATGCTGCCACCAAATGCAGTGCGGATCAGTTAGCACTTTCATATCATGCATCATTTGGCACACCGGTAGTCGTGATCAGACCGTTCAACACCTACGGACCTCGCCAGTCCGCACGAGCGGTCTTGCCCGCAACGATCAAGCAAGTAGCTTCGGGCAGCTCGTCTATAAAATTGGGCGCCTTGCACCCCACTCGCGACTTTACCTACGTTAGCGATATGGTAGAGGCATTGATGCAAGCTGCTGTCGCCAAGAATGCATGCGGACAAGCCATCAACATCGGCAGCAATTTTGAAACTTCAATAGGCGAAGCAGTTCAACTGATAATCGACCTTATGGGCGCGAAGGTAACAATCGAATGCGACGAAGCGCGGCTGCGCCCAAGTGCCGGTAACGACAGAGTTTTGTGCGACAACAGTAAAGCACGAAAGCTGCTGTCCTGGGAGCCGCAATATGCGGGTCCGGAAGGATTTAGACGAGGGCTTCGCAAGACCATCGATAGTTTCCTTAAACATGAAACATTGGCAGCCGGAACCACAGCTGGTTATCATGTGTAAGCTCCACCGAAGTGCGGTCACTAATGGAAAACAGTCACAAGTCGAGCCTCGACAGCCTCAGCACCGTAGCCGATGCGTGCCGTCTCTTCGACGCAACGGAGTTGGAGCTCTTGCCGGTTCACAACTGGCAAAATCAGCTGATCGGCCATGTATCCGACTTTGAAGTTAGAAAATTTATACTCAATGGCGGTAAATTCAGCGAAAGCATCGCCGGCCTTCTGTCGCCCGCTCCGGTCGAACAGTTTCCCGCCAAAACCAACTCTGAAGGGGCCATCCGCGACAACCTTGCTGTACTGATGGTCGGTGGCGCCGGAACAAGACTGCGCCCGTTGACCGACAATTGCCCGAAGCCTTTGCTGCCGGTTCAAGGAAAACCTTTGCTGGAGCGAACTGTCGAGCATCTGACCTGGTATGGATTTCGTCGCTTTTGTTTCGCCGTCGGCTACATGGCTGATTCAATCATCGACTATTTTGGTGATGGTTCGCGCTGGGGCGTAGAGATCGACTATGTGCGAGAAGAAAAGCGACTCGGCACGTGCGGCGCATTACGCCTACTTCCGGAGAAACCCAAAGAAACATTCTTGGTGATGAATGGAGATCTCATTACAGGCGTCAAGTACGACAATTTGCTGAGGTTCCATCAACGCTCCCTATCTCTAGCAACTGTATGCGTCAGCCCGTTCGAAATCCCCGTGCCCTATGGCGTAGTCGATTGCGAAGGAATCAAGATGACGGCATTGCGAGAGAAACCGGTAAACAAATTCTGGATCAGCGCCGGCATCTATCTGCTTGAGCCTGAAGCCATTGATTTGATTCCAACCGGTGGCGCGGAATACGACATGCCAACGTTGCTGCAATCCATCGCAGCAACATCAGAAACCGTTGCCGTGTACCCGATCAGAGAGAAGTGGATTGACATCGGCTCAGTAGACGAATACGAACGCGCCAACAAAGAACCGCTTGTTTCCTACGCAGCATCGGGCGCTATTCCTCCAGGGAGCCCAACAAAGACGCTAACCAACATCGATAAAGATCGCCCCGCAAACTCGGCGACCCTGACCGCCACCCCGGACCGTTAGAGATTTGTGAGTCGTTTAGCTCATGAAAACCAGCTGAAAACAATGACTTGACCGACTCACCACCGAGGCGATGAATCGGTCGGACCGCTGACTAGACAGCTGAAAGACAATTGCGGATTCTAGACGTGATACACGGCGGCACGATCCGATTTCACCTCCGAGTTGGAGACAAACCACTCGATTGTTTTACGCAAGCCTCGCTTGAAGCCGTCAGCGCCACCAAATTCCGGTTCCCAGCCAAGCACGCGCTTGGCTTTCGAATTATCCGCCCAGAGCCTTTCGACTTCGCTTGCTTCCGGACGAATTCGCGATTGGTCGGTTTCAACGGTTACATCCACCGACATTATCTCAGCTATCAATTTAACAGTATCACCGATCGAAATCTCGAAATTGCTACCGACGTTGAACACTTCTCCCAGGGCATTCTCAGCCCGCTCTGCCGCCATGAATCCGCTTGCGGTATCAGTCGCAAAATTGAAGTCTCTCGTCGGATGAAGCGAGCCCAACTTAAGTGTGCGCAGGCCGCTGGTCAATTGCATGATTGTCGCAGGAATGACAGCACGAGGGGATTGCCGCGGTCCGTACGTATTGAACGGTCGAACAATAACTACCGGAGTACCGAAAGAACGGAAATAAGATAGCGCCAGTTGATCCGCTCCAATCTTAGTGGCTGAATATGGTGACTGCGGCTGCAACGGGTGCTCTTCGGTTATGGGCACGAAGCGAGCGCTGCCGTAGCATTCACTCGTCGAAGTGTGAATCACTCTGCCAACTTCCAATTCCCGTGCGGCCTGCAAAACGTTCAGCGTGCCGCCGATATTCGTGTCGACATAGGAGGCCGGCGCCTGATATGAATACGGAATGCCAATGAGGGCAGCAAGGTGGAAAACACTCCGACAACCGGTCAAAGCTTGTTTGACACTGTGATAATCGCGTACATCGCCAGTGACAATTTCCATTGCACTCAACAAGCTCGGATCGCAGTAATCCAGATTTCCGCGCGACCCCCACGAGTTGTAGTAGACAAAAGCTCGCACATCATAGCCTGCCTTCACAAGCGACTCACAAAGGTGAGAACCGATAAATCCATCCGCACCTGTTACCAGCACACGTTTTGCCACAATTGCACCTTCAGTTAATGCCACTCTGCTCGCCGCAAGTATGAACGGAGTCGTCGAGCCATATTCGGAAAGGTATAATATCGCATCTCCCTTGCAGGAATGATTATGAACGGACCGCTCGTATCAGTAGTGATTCCCTATTACCTCCACGAAGAATACTTGGAGGCGGCAGTTCTCAGCGTCTTAGCTCAAACTTATGCAAACGTAGAAGTAGTAGTTGTTTTTGATCCGGGAAAGTCAAGCCCGCCCGAACAAGTACTCAAGAACGTGCCGCAGGATCGGTTGCGCATAATCACGCAAGCAGAGAAATCTACGGCACCGAACGCGCGCAACGTCGGAGTCCGGAGCTCAGCCGGTGAACTAATTCTTCCCATGGACGCCGACGACCTGTTGGCGCCGACTTACCTTGAAAAAACAGTCGCACTGATGCTGAATGACCCGTCGCTCAGCGGTGTCTACACGGCTGTCAAAATGTTCGGTGATCGCGACGAAGTTTACGATCCTGAATGGTCGGTTAAGGGAATTGTCACTGGCACCGGTGGCGCACTGATTTGCATGCTCTATCGCCGATCGATGTTTGACGCCGTCGGAGGCTACAATCCGCGATGGCGCGTGGGCGATGATTCCGAGTTCTTCATGAAAGCATGCCGACAAGGTTTCAAAATCGCCAGGCTTCAGGAACCACTGTATTTGTATAGACGACATCCCGCTTCTACGACAGCACGGAGCCCCCAAAGGGACCTGATGGAGATGGCAATCTACTTGGTGCAAGATCATCCCGATGTGATGATGGAACATCTGGAAGACGTCATTCGCTATAAAGAAGAACGCTATTGCAAGCTGGAAGAAGAGTACTCTCACTTGCACAAAGAGTTTCACAAACTGCTTGAACAATTCAATGAACTGCAAGCGGGAGTGCAAGCTGCGGGCGACAATCCAAAGCTAATGTCGCGCATAAAGGCCAAAGTCAAACGACTGATTACTTGATGCAGAACTATGGCGATCGCCTTGCTGATGCGAAGGCACACCTGAAAAAGCAAAGTTCCGAATTAGGAGAGAAACACCTTTCCGTAGCCGGTGCTGCATTAGCGGTGGGGCTTCTGATGCAGGAAAACGGCGATTACAGGGCAGCTCATCAGTACTTTGAACAAGCGTTGCAAATCAGAAAAGGCGCTACTGGATCGTTGGACGAGACCATAGCGCAGTGCTATTACTACATTGGCAAGAACCAGTATGAGCAAGAGGATTTCGAAGCAGCCGAAATCTCCTATAAGCTCTGCCTTGATTGCTTTGGCGACCGCCCGGGAGACAGCTTTTTAGCCACCGTGCTTAATGGCATGGCGTATCTCTATCACGACCGAGACAAGTTCCACTTTGCAGAACCAATTCTCAAACGCGCACTTGCGATTAGAGCGACCGTGCTCGATGCATGGTCGCCTGAGATTGCCGAAAGCCTCGACCACTTAGGTTGGCTTTACAGCGAACACGGACATTTCGAAGAGGCCGAGAACCTATTCGTTCGAGCTATCGAGATCTTCAACGCCAACTACGGTTTCGACCATGCCAGCACCGCCAGGGCGATGGAGAATTACGCGTCGCTGTTGAAAAAAACAGGAAGAGTCGACGAGGCAAACAAAATATTGTGCAACGTAGAATGGATCCGCTATCGCCCGAGTCCGCAAACGTAAGGCTAGCGGACGAGCGCGTTAATCGATGTATTCGCGCAGGCGGCGGCTGCGATTAGGATGTCTCAGTTTGCGCAGTGCCTTGGCTTCAATTTGGCGAATTCTTTCGCGTGTTACGCCAAACAATTGACCGACTTCTTCAAGCGTTCGCTGACGCCCGTCATCCAAACCGAATCGCAGTCGCAGGACGTCGCGCTCTCTTGGCGACAAACTGGCCATGACCTCAATGATATCGTCACGCAAAAGTTCTTGCGTCACTGAAGAGGCCGGCGTTTCGGCATCGCGGTCTTCAATGAAATCGCCCAAACGACTATCTTCTTCCTTACCGATTGGCGTTTCCAGAGAAACAGGTTCTTGCGCAACCTTCACGATTTCACGCAATTTCGCCACAGAAATTTCCATAGCTTCGGCAATCTCTTCTTCTGTCGCTTTGCGCCCCTTGTCCTGTTGAAGTTTGCGTTGAATCTTCTTAAGTTTGTTGATGGTCTCAACCATGTGCACAGGGATGCGAATTGTTCGCGCCTGGTCGGCAATAGCCCTGGTTATGGCTTGGCGAATCCACCATGTAGCGTATGTGC
Organism: Candidatus Obscuribacterales bacterium; assembly: GCA_019752635.1. GTDB lineage: Bacteria > Cyanobacteriota > Vampirovibrionia > Obscuribacterales > Obscuribacteraceae > JAKFUT01. The sequence goes on from JAIELX010000109.1 coordinate 34,386, forward strand.
TGAACTTATAGCCGCGTGAATGGTCGAACTTCTCCGCCGCTCTGATCAGTCCGAGGTTGCCTTCTTGAATCAAATCAAGAAAGAGCATTCCCCGCCCCACGTATTTCTTGGCAATTGATACTACAAGTCTGAGGTTGGCTTGAGTGAGTTTGCGTTTCGCGACGGCCCCTTCGGGACCGCCTTGTTCAATGCGTCTGGCAAGCTCAATCTCTTGCTGAGCATTCAAGAGCGGGATACGCCCAATCTCTCGCAGATACATACGCACAGGGTCATCAGACGACAGTCCGGTTGAGACTTGCTTGTCAAACTCGGCTGGATCTTCTTCGACTTTTACTTCTTCATCATCGATGAAAGCGCTTTCGCCACTCTCGCCGCCGCTACCGCCCCGATCAGCTCGCATTCCGGGCAAATCGGGCAACTCATCGTCGTCAGTGAGCAGGTCTTCCAGCTCGGTTCTATCTCTTCGTTTACCGGTATCTTCCATGCGTTTCAGGTTCTCAACAAAGCTCTCTTCCCGTTTGCTCACTAAATGGTCCCCACTAGTGCCGCGTCTATTTGTGCTTTTAGCGCATCATCCAATTCACTCCTGGAAACCGATTGTTGCAGCTGATGCAATTGCATTATTCTACTCTGCAACCGTACCACTTCTTCTTCCCCTGGATTCTGGTCCATTCTCATCCGCAGTAAGGACATGGTCTTAATTAATCTTTCTTTGACTAAGCGAGCGCGTGCATCTTTAAGGATAACCGCTGTAGATAAATTTTGTTTTCGTATTTCGTCGACTTTACGGTCTAAATCCCACAGTTTCTTCTTGGCTTCACTGTCGGCAGCCAACCTCTCGGTCAACCGTTGCCAAAAGTCCTCATAGGTAACAAAGTTTCCTATCCCCTCAATAGACTCTTTAATACGTTGATGGACAGGATCAATCATGTCTTCGCCCGCCAGCTTCTCCTGCATAGTCGCGTAGTCATCTTGTGAAATCAGATACAACGCCAGTAGTTGCATGTCAGCTTCTGACGACCCCTCTTTCGGCGCACTCTTGGTGGCCAAAATTGAGTGGCTTCGATTTTCAATAGGTCCGGGACGTTTATTGCGCCTGTGATTACCTACTTCATTCAGCAAAGCTTCTTCCGGCACGCCGATATGGGCGCTCCACTGACGTATATATTCGGCCCTGGCAATGGGACTCTTAATAGTTGCTAACACTTGCGATATGCGTTGTCCTGCTTCTACCCTTCCGGTTCCCGAATGGTAGTCGATTCCCTGAATGGCGGTCTCCAGACGATAGTCGATCAACAACGGCGCATGCTCGACCGCTTCGGAAAATCCGGCCACACCGGCTTCCGGATCTTTCGACCGCAAACATTCGTCAGGGTCTTTTGCTCCGGGCACTTGAATGACACGCATCTCTATGCCCACGCCTTCGGCAACCTGCGTCAACACTTCCATTCCGCGCTCAACAGCCTTCACACCGGCGGTGTCTGCATCAAAACAAAGATAAACACGCTTACTTTCGGTGTAGCGACACAAAAGCTTCGCCTGGCGTTCTGTTAGAGCCGTTCCCAGAGCAGCAACAGTATTGGTGAAACCGAAAGCATGCGATGTGATCGCGTCAAAGTATCCCTCTACAACTATTACAGAATCCGATTGCCGAATTGAATCCTTCGCTTGGTTCAAAGCGAACAAATGCTCACCCTTTGTGTAGATAAGCGTTTCCGGAGAGTTGATATATTTGACTGGATCGTCGGATGAAAGAGTTCTGCCACCAAATGCGATGACTCGCCCCTGTTCATCGAGAATGGGAATCATCAGGCGATTGCGAAACAAGTCATAACAATGATCGCTGTCCGGCTTGCGTCGAGCGAGTCCCGCTTCCACCAACGTTTCCTGCGTTACCTGCGAAGACTTGGTCAGATAACGCAATAATCCGTCCCACGGAGCCGGCGCGTAACCCAACTTGAACTTTTCACACAGCTCGGAAGTGATACCGCGATTCTCGAGATATTCGCGCGCAACCAGGCCCTCACGCGGATCTTCCAGAAGTCGCGCAAAATACTCCGCTGCTTGCTGGTACAGGAGCATCTGCGTGGAGCGTTTATCAAACTCGCCGCGCTCACTTTCGGTTTCAATCAGCGCGACACCGTACCGCTGCGCCAGGTCGCGAACGGTATCAATGAAATCAAGCTTACGGATCTTCTGTACGAATGTAAAAACGTCACCGCCTTCACCGCAACCGAAGCACTTGTAAATTCCCTTCTCGGAATTGACAAAAAACGATGGTGACTTTTCGGGATGAAAAGGGCAAAGCCCTTTGTAGTCCTTTCCCGAACGTTTCATCACGACATGCTCGGAAACAACTTCAAGGATGTTGGCCCTGTTGGCTACTTCGGAAATGATTTCCTTGTTGATGCCCTTCATCGGCGATGCGACTCCTGGTTGTAGTTTGCGGCAAAGCCGCGTCGACGCAGCCTTGCTAACAGTGCCGGCAGTTTAGGCGATCCCCGCTTCATGCGACCGAAGCAGCCGACCTCCAGCATGCCCATAGTTTGCCATGAAGTAATCGCGCGGACGTTAAATACCCCGGTTCACTTTGATGCCTAGTCGCGCCCGGTGCTCAGTCCGACGGTGTGCGCCGAACTACTTGAGATTCTCAACATTATCTAATGCAAAAACAGGCGCACCAAACATATATGCATATGGGCTACTATGTGTGCGGTGGGGGCGTCGTCCCCTGCACAACACACCGGCCGACAGGCGCAGGTAAGTCTTTGAAGGTATCCTGAGTGCGGGTTTCGCTGAGAATGGGGCGGGATGAATGAAAACACTGATTAAGAATGGACGAATTGTCACTGCGGTAGACGACTACCAAGCAGACATTCTGATCGACGGTGAGACTATCGAACTTATCGGCAAGAAGTTGGACGTGCCTGCGGACAAAATAATCGATGCAACAGATCGGTTAGTGATTCCCGGCGGTATCGACCCGCACACGCACATGGACATGCCATTCGGTGGAACCACTTCCGCCGATAATTTTGAGACCGGCACCATTGCTGCCGCGCATGGCGGGACCACATGCATAATCGACTTTGCGATTCAGGGCAAAGGCACTTCAATCCTGGCGGCACTCGACACGTGGCATGGCAAGGCTGGCGGCAGAGCCGCTATCGACTACGGCTTCCACATGATAGTCACCGACTTGAGCCCGAAGGACCATGTGCCTGAAATGCGCCAGCTAATGGACAAAGAAGGCGTACTGAGCTGCAAACTGTTCATGGCGTATCCGGGAGTTTTGCTGGTCGACGACGCGACTATCTTTCGAGCGATGTCGGTAGCCGCTGATCACGGCGGGCTGATCTGCATGCACGCTGAGAATGGCGTGGTTATCAATGAGATCGTTGCACGTGCGCTGGCCGAAGGAAAGACGGGACCGAAGTATCACGCGCTGACTCGACCGGTTCTGGCAGAAGCGGAAGGCGTCCACCGAGCGATCTGCCTGGCGGAAATGGCCGGAGCCCCCGTCTACATCGTCCACTTAAGCTGCGCCGAAGCTCTGCGCAAAGTGAAAGAAGCACGCGATCTGGGAGTACCGGCCTTTGCCGAGACTTGCCCTCAGTACCTTTTCCTGGACTATACCTATTACGAACGTGAAAACTTCGAAGGCGCAAAGTACGTGATGACGCCGCCTCTGCGGGACAAATGGCATCAAGAGGAGCTCTGGACCGGACTACGAATGAACGATCTGCAAGTGGTCTCCACCGACCACTGCCCATTCTGTTTTGCGGATCAGAAACAGCTTGGCAAAGACGATTTCACCAAGATTCCCAACGGCGGCCCCGGTGTTGAGAACCGAATGTCTCTAATTTACAACGGCGGCGTCGTCCCGGGTCGTATCTCCGTAAACAGATTTGTCGAGATCACATCAACGGCCGCTGCCAAGATTTTTGGACTCTTTCCCCGCAAGGGAACGATTGCGCCGGGGTCGGATGCGGACATTGTAATATTTAATCCCAATAAGAAAATGACCATTAGCGCCAAGACCCACCACATGAACGTAGACTACAATTGCTACGAGGGCATGGAGGTGACAGGGGTCACTGAAACTGTACTCAGCCGTGGCAAAGTCGTTATCGAAGACGGCAAGTACCTGGGTAACCCGGGAGACGGCAAGTACCTTAAACGGTCCAGCGTGCAACAAGCGTTGCGATCTACCGTCGTGTCACATAGATAGTGCCAATACCAGGAGTCCGGGAGAGCAAGCATGGCCAAAATAACGACTGCGTTCAAAAGTCTAATAACAGAAGAACGCAACGAACGAACAATGGATCTCGATACGCTCGGCACCCCAGATCTTGTGAAACGCATCCAAGATGAAGATGTTGAAGTAGCACGCGCAGTGCAAGCAGTCACCGAAGAAATTGCAAAAGCTGTCGACTTGGCAGCGGAAGCACTCGCTAAAGGCGGTCGCATGCTGTACTTCGGAGCAGGCACCAGCGGCCGACTCGGAGTGCTTGATGCCACAGAATGTTCCCCGACCTTCGGCGTAGAGCCGACGCTGATCCAAGCATGGATTGCCGGTGGCAAAGAAGCAATGTTTCAATCGTTTGAAAACGCCGAAGACTCTCTTGAGCTCGGAGAAGAAGATGCCACCAAAGCTAATATCACGGACAAAGACGTCGTTGTCGGCATTACCGCCAGCGGACGCACTCCGTACGTGTTCGGAGCTCTGCGCAAAGCGAAAGCAAACGGCGCGATGGTTATAGCTATCGTGAATAATCCTATCACCGATCTGCTGGCAGTTTCGGACGTTACGATCGCAGCGCTCGTCGGACCGGAAGCCATTACCGGTTCAACCCGCATGAAAGCCGGCACGGCACAGAAGATGATCTTGAATCTGCTCTCTACGTGCACGATGGTTCGGTTGGGCAAAGTCTTCGAAAACTTGATGGTCGATCTCAAACCGACCAACGACAAGCTGCGCGAAAGAGCGCTTTCAATCATCTGCACGGTTTGCGACGTTCCGCGCGCCATCGCCGAAGGGTCATTGGTAGCTTCGAACAATCGCGTCAAAACCGCGATTCTGATGCTCAAGCGCAAGATTGGTCGAGCTACCGCCGAAGAGCTTCTGACGCGCTCGCACAATTCACTGCGCAAAGCCCTGGCTACCGAGGTAGTACCGGCTAAGACCGAGTAATTAGCAGTCCCCCCGGCATGGAGTCGAATCAATGCCGACATCGAGACCAACAACTAGTAGAGCACCACTGGTGGAGCATATAGAGCAGCTTTACGCTTGCACTGCCTGCCCGAACATGTGTAAACCAGTGGTCACGGGCCGCCCGGTCTTGAGTCCGATCTATCTGTGCGGGCAGGCACCGGGAATTCATGAAGGCGACTTCGGGAAACCGTTTGCCTGGACCGCCGGTAAAACACTCTTTCGGTGGCTCGGACAGGCCGGCGTTACGGAAGAAGAGTTTCGCAGCGGCACCTATATGGGCGCCGTGTGCCGCTGTTTCCCTGGCAAAGGAAAGACCGGCGGCGACCGGGTCCCGTCCCCGCAAGAGATTCTCAACTGCTCACAGTGGATGAAGCGCGAATTTGAGATACTGAAACCACAGTTGGTGCTGCCGGTCGGGAAGCTGGCAATTGAGTTGTTCTTTCCTGGCAAAATGCTCACAGAAACAGTTGGCCAATGCATCACATCCGATGCTTTCGGGCACCCCGTGCAGTTCATTTGCTTGCCGCACCCGTCCGGTGCCTCGACCTGGTTTAAGAAGGATCCGGGTAAGACATTGTTGTTGCAAGCGCTAGATTTGCTGAAGGTGCACCCGGTTTGGAACGAAGTATTTCCAAACGCCGGACGAAGCAATGATTAGCCGGGGGAGCGCGGGTGTCCCGGCTAATCAGAACCAATGAGCATTTTGAAGAAAGCCGCCAACCTGTTGGCAAAACTAAAAAAGCAAAAAGAAACCGCTCCTGAGGAAGAAGAGGTTACAGTACCGTGTTGCAGCGAAACGGTGCACATTGCCTTTCGCGGCGTGGCGGACGACAAGTTGTACATGGCGCGAAATCGAAAGTGGACTGAAGTGCGCTTCTACAAACAGAACGGGCTTCGTGTATTTTGTGCTACCTGCCGCCACCGCGTACTGTGAATTCCATACGATCAGGACTGCGCTCGCAATGGCGAGGTCGAAGTCTGGTTGTCGAACACCGGCTTCAGAGGCAGCGTAACGGTAAAGATAGAGCCTTTGCCAGGAGTGGATTCCACGCGAATGACACCGTGGTGGCGCGCCACAATTTCGCGCGTAATTGCCAAGCCCAATCCAGTGCCGCCCGACTGACGACTGCGCGCCTTATCAGTGCGATAGAAGCGCTCGAAGATATGAGGCAAATCTTTGGCATCAATGCCGGTACCAGTATCTTCTATGCGAACCTCGACAAAGTGATTATCAATTCGATTCGAGCCGATTGTAACGCGCCCATGCGCAGGCGTGTAGTTCACAGCATTGGAAAGCAGATTAGTGATGGCTCGCTGCAGCTGAATCGCGTTTCCGACAATGACCAGCCCGTCATTCAACACACGCACGTCAAGCTCAACATTCTTGCGTTCTGCGCTGTGCCGGACCTGATCAATTGCATCCTGCACCGTGTCCGCCAAATTCACTTCCGCCAGCCATTGCTGCTTTGCTGTGGAATCGAGCTGCGCAACGTCAAGCAAATCGCGCAATAAACTGGTTTGTCTTTCAACAAGATTTTCCAGGCTTCCAAGAAATTTTTTCCGCAACTCCGGGTCCTCCGCCGCTCCGGCCTGTAGGGCCTCAACGACCGATCCAATCGCCATCGTAGGCGTCTTCAATTCATGGCTTGCATTGGAAATGAACTCCTGTCTCATTCGTTCTTCTTCACGCAGACGATCGATCATTTGGTTAAAAGAAGTGGCCAGCTCGCCAATCTCATCTTTTCTCTCTACTGGAACAAACGCATGGATGTCACCGGACTTAGCGATTTCGCGCGATAACTCGCTCATGTCGCGAATCGGACGCGTGACCCGACGAGCGATCCAGATACTGATGAACGCGGTGGAAACAAGCGTTCCCGCAATGATTTCCAGAAACACTATTAAGTCCTGATTCAGCCGCTGATTTAACTGAGTGAGAGGCACGCCAACCCGAATCACTCCTGATGTTTCAAGTGAAAATCGCACGGGATAGGCAACGAATAACCATTCGGCGCGAGAGCGACCGGAATGACGCTGGTAGAGTCCCATGATGCCCGCGAGTGCGTCATTTATCTCAGGTTCGTTGGCAATGGACTTGGGGTCTTCCGTAGGCGGCGTCTCGCCGGCTTCCGCCAATACGTGGCCGTTGCGATCAACTACCGTAATGGCAACCCGCAACTTCTCCGCATGTCGATCTGCTGCAGCCTGAATGCGACGACGCGCGCTTTCAGAATCAAGCGCCAGGTCATTGTCGATTTCAAGAGCAAGGTGTACGGCTTCCACCTCCAGAGAGTTGCTCAAGTCGCGAATAGACTCCGACTTAATACTGAGCAGGGCCCAAAACGTAACAACTGCCAATGCAATTGCAATCACCATAAGGTAAGTGACCAATAGTTGATTGGCCAATGTTTGCGACAACCAGTTGTAGATTTTTTGGAGCGGTCCCATGAATATTCCTGGCTTCTGTGATGCTTGGCTTCAAAACAATTTGATAAGACGCTTTAATGTTTGAGCCAGTGTTTCTATAATGTCATCACCTGGTACAAAAAAGCGAAAGAGTGCTAAGGTTGGAAACATTGATGCCGAGGGAGGTTCCTTTTAAATGTCCAGCGTTTTGAGCGTAACCGACACCACGTTTGAACAAGAGGTTCTCAAAGCGGAACTCCCGGTTCTGGTTGATTTCTGGGCACCCTGGTGCGGTCCTTGTAAAGCCGTCGCGCCGGTGGTGGAAGATCTGTCGAAAGAGTACGAAGGCAGACTTAAGGTGGTCAAGCTGAACACGGATGAGAATCCAAAGACTGCCCAAGCCTATACTATCCGCGGAATTCCAAGTTTGTATCTGTTTAAAGACGGTCAAGTCGTGGAGACTGTAGTGGGAGCAGTTCCCAAGTCCACGCTTGCCAATGCTATCAACAAGCATCTTTAAGGACCGCCTTTGACGGTGGTACAAGCGTTTTGAAACTGCGACAAAGCGGCTACCGACATAGCCTCTTTGTGGTGAGAATAATTGAGACTGGCGCACTCTAATCGTGCGTCTTTTTCGTTTGTGCAGTTCCGGGAGCTCCGGGCAAACTGCAAGTCTCTTGATATGCTCGGTGGTATTCATTGCGAACATTCAAATCAAAGATGCAAAATTACGGTTAAATCTTCGCGCAAAGGCAGTTGTCAAACCAGGCTCCGTTAGCGCGTTTTCGCCAGAGCACAAAGTCGTACGGTTGACGCAATTCCAAACCGGCTGCGTGAAATTTACGTGGCAGTCTGCACAAGGAATGCTGTCGCGGGTTGGCGGACGTCACCGAAATCATCGACGAGAACGCACCGGCACACTCTGTACGCGTGACTCGTTGATCGCACTATGGACATTTGTATTGGTTTCAGGGTATGTGTGATGTATGCAGCGCACTCGCCGCTGGGAACGGAATTTTGTCAATGTTTAAAGATATGCTCTTAGTTTTTTTAGCGGCACTTTTGATCACGGCGGTGGTCAACGGACAACCTCCGGCGGTCAAAGACACTCCGCAAACCGGTACCTCCAGCGTTACCTCGAACGGGACCGGCGGTGATTCGCCGGACACGTTCGAAGAAGCAGTCACATCGAACAAAGACCTGGCTGATGAAGGCGTCGCAGCTGTTGGAAGCGCAGCGGAAACCTCAGACGATACATTCGACGACGACGTGCTGAAATCGAACGTACCGGTGCTGGTTGATTTTTCGATACAAGGCTGTGAGCCCTGTAGAAGAATGGCTCCGATACTCGATTCGCTGGCCGGCGAATATGAAGGCAGATTGAAAATCGTAAAGTTGGATGCAGATCTAAACTCCAAGGTCAAAGAGCGCTACAACGTTACCGCTTTTCCGACATTCATTCTTTTCAACCAGGGCAAGCAAGCAGCTCGAAGCACAGGCGCCATGCCTAAAGCCGAGCTTGCATCCATTCTCGATCAGCATGCCTTGAAAGCAGGACCAATTGAAGGGGAAAAGTTGCTGGATTGAGGAATTGTTTTAACCGGGTTTCCCCTACCTGACATTCGGAACAAATCTTCTGACCATATTGGCATTTCGAGATAAAATATTGTTTAACGTTGTCCGGGCTATGCCCTGACAATCTCGAGAGGAAACCGCCCTTGTTCAAAGACCTTATCGTCAGCTTTCTCATCGTTCTACTGGTGGCGTGCTTGCTGAACAGCATCGGCATTGCGCTCGGCGTAGTGCAGGGATACATGCCGTACCCCTGGCCATCAGCCATCAATGGGGTTTCCGAAGCCAAGGGCGGTTTCGGTATGAAACGCGACGACCTGATTTACCCGGAGATTCACTTCACCGAGAAAGACAGAACCGTTCAGTACATGACAGGTATCAGTGACGGAAAAGAACGAGCAAATGTCGAGTTTCCGTTGGGCGCAAACAATTAAAGGAGCGACAAACCAGTATGTTAAAGCCGTGGGTAAGGTGGACCTTCCTAATCATATGGACAGTGGGACTCCTGATGTCCAGCCAGTACTGGAACCCGTTTACGTCGTTCCAGGCGCTCCTGAAGTACACAGTCGTATCCGTCGTCGCCAGCGCCATCTTTGGAGCGCTGGTGATATTGATCCAGTGGTATCTACTGCTGGCAATTATCTTTCCGCTCCCGCCGCGAGCTGATTCACGCGCCCCGAAAGGTTTCTGGAAACGAACCTTTCCCTGGATGTTCAAGGAGCCTCCGATCAACCCCAAGGCCCCGACAACGTTGGGCGACCTGGTCGGCAACAGCCAGGCTAAGATCGAAATTCGAGAAGTGATGGATATGATCGCAAACCCGCAAGAGTATGCGGCATCCGGCGCCGAAGTACCCAAAGGCATGTTGTTTGTCGGTCCCCCTGGCGTAGGCAAAACCCTTTTTGCTCGCGCCATGGCTAACGAAATCGGCATTCCATTCTATGTGGTGGAGGGTTCGTCGCTAAGCGGTCTGATCATGGGTCTGGGCGTACTGAAGCTAAAAACTCTGTTTGCCAAATTGCGCAAGCACGACAAAGCCATTCTGTTTATCGACGAGATCGATTCGATCGGCAGCAGACGTCAGGGTGATAAAGGCTTCGGCGGAGTCGCCGATATGAACATGACTTTGAACACTCTGCTGACCGAGATGGACGGATTCAAGAGCTGCAATGTAATGGTTATTGGTGCCACTAATAATGATGGCATTCTCGACCCGGCACTCATGCGCGCAGGTCGAATGGACCGCAAGATTTACTTCCAACTGCCTCAGCCCGAAGAACGGCAAGAGATCTTTCGCTACTACCTCAACAAAGTCAGCAGCGGAGACGATATCAATTTTCCGGAACTGGGCAAGCTGACGCAAAACTTCTCACCGGCAGAAATCGCCAGCGTCGTAAACGAAGCGGCTTTGATTTGCCGCAGACCTGGCGGACCGGGCAAAGTGAACATGTCCATGATGGAACAGGCGCTCGATCGCATCCAAGTTGGACTCGAGCGCACGATGGTCGGAAGTGGAATCGACATCGGCAACACTGATTCATCTATACGTCTGGACGATGTCATCGGCATCGACGAAACTAAGCAAGATATTCTGGAGATCATCGATTTTCTCAAGCGCGGTGACGATCTGCGCAAAATCGGCGCCAAAATTCCAAAAGGCGTTTTATTAATCGGACCTCCCGGCGTTGGTAAAACGATGCTGGCCAAAGCAATGGCCAACGAAGCGAATGTTCCGTTCTTCGGCATGTCCGCCAGCTACTTTGTCAGCATGTTCGCGGGAGAAGGCGCCGGGCGACTAAAAGCCCTCTATTCGCAGGCAAGAAAGAGTCCTGCGGCCATCGTTTTCATCGACGAAATCGATGCAATTTCCGGAACGATGTCCGAATCAGGCAATAATCGTACCGACGCGCTCAATCAGCTATTGATCGAACTGGACGGGCTGACCCGTAGCAACGTCATAACGGTCGGCGCAACTAACAACGAAGCAAATCTCGATCCGGCATTCATGCGTTCGGGACGTTTCGATCGCAAGGCATATGTGGGACTCCCCGATGGCGAAGCAAGATCGAAGATCTTCGCGAAGTACCTTTCCACCATCAAAATGAAATCGGAACCCGATTTGGTGAAGCTCGGCACTATAACAACCAACTTCTCCGGGGCCGACATTGCTGCCACAGTAAACGAAGCGGCGTTCATTGCAGTGCGCAAGGGCAAGACCCACGTTGAAGAAGTGGACCTGGAAGAAGCGGTTGATCGAGTCTCCGTATCCGCAGGTCACAAACTGAATACCTACGGCATGAACCTGGCCCGCGTGCCTGACCTGGACGTCAAACTTTCCGACGTAAAGGGAATGGACGAAGCTATCGCTGAGGCATCGGAAGTAGTTGGTCTACTGAAAAACGCCGACAAGATCCGCTCCACCGGATTGAAGGCACCCAAAGGCGTGCTCCTGGTCGGTCCTCCCGGCACCGGTAAAACGATGTTGGCCAAGGCAATTGCCAACGAGGCCGGCGTTCCCTTCTATGCCCTGTCCGGCGGAGACTTCCAGTCCATGTGGGCGGGTGTCGGAGCCAACAGAGTGCGCGCCGTTTACGAACAAGCTCGCCGCAGCGGCAAGCCAGCGATCGTATTTATCGATGAGATAGACGCCTTGGGCGGCAAACGAGGAATCGACACCGGCGGCGGCGCCATCCAGGACTCCAACAAGACCCTGAACCAGTTCCTCGTTGAGCTCGACGGTTTCGGCAAGCACAAAGTACTAACAATCGGCGCCACAAACCATCCGGACATGCTGGACAGAGCACTTCTTCGTCCCGGCCGCTTCGATCGACGCATCGACGTTCCTCTACCGAATCTGGAAGGTCGTGATGCAATTCTCGGACACTATCTCAAGAAAACAAAAGTGGATGAGAGCGTCATGCCGCTTGAGATTGCGCGAATGACCGTATGGAAAAGCGGCGCCGATATTGCCAACATTGTCAACGAAGCCGGACTATTCGCAATCCGCGAAGGTCGAGACGCTATCGCTCAAATCGATCTGGTTCGAGCCGTCCAACGCACCAGCTTCGGCATGTCCTACAGCAGACAAATTCTGCTTGAGGAACTGCAGGCAACAGCCTGGCACGAAGCTGGTCATGCAATAGTGGCGTACTTCCGCAACAAGCACGATCGCATCCAAGTTGTGACCATCGTCCCGACGAGCGAAGCGCTCGGTTATGTCTGGTATGTCAGCAAGGACGATCGCTTCAAAGCCGACACCAGACAGGAATGCCTGGTCAACATTGAAATTGCTCTGGGCGGTTACTGTGGCGAAATGCTCCACATGGGCACCACTACCGGTGGTGTAAGCGCCGACCTCGAGTCCGCAGCCAGCACGGCGAGCAGCATGATTCGCAAGTGGGGTATGGGCAGCTTCAAGTTCAATACAGGCACAGCCTTCGCCAGTTTCAGTAAACAAAACGGTTCCGGAGCAGGTTCAGACCTCACGGAGCGTGAAATCGAACTCCAAATCAAAGAGGTTGTGGATGCCTGCATGAGCAATGTAGAGAAACTACTACAAGCTCACAAGCAAGAGATGGCGCTTATCGCCAACGCCCTGTTGGAGAAGGAAACGCTCTACTACAGAGACTTGGTCGAGATTCTGGAACCGCATCGTACTACAGCGGACATCCAGAAAGAGATCGCCGAGCTGGGCGACCGCAAGTTGATTGGCAAAAAGTCGTACATCGACCTTCATGCAATCAGAGGCGGGGCCGGAACGACCAACAACTTCTCAGCGGAAGTAACTCCAAACGACGAGTAAGTCGGGGACCGAAAACGAAACCAATAAGAGAGGATAGGCTTCGGTCTATCCTCTTTCTCCATGCGGTGCTATGTAACCAATTTTTCACTTCCACCACCTATGTTGTTTTTGCATGAAGGAAGTGACACTGCGCTATTTCGACAAACACAATGTGGATGCCACGAAAAATCCATATTTCATTCACAAATTACTCACCAATCACTGGTAACGTGACCTCATCGGTTGAAGGTTTTGGTCGAAAGCAAACTTCCGGGTTTGTTTTTCCAGGAGAAGCATCATGTTCCATGACGAACAAGACGACACTTACGTGGACCTGTCCGCGCATTCAATTTTGTGGACCAGATTCATGCAACTAGGCAAAGAGCACCTGGCGGCGAACGACCACGGCGAAGCGATCAAGCTTTTTACCCTGGCTGAAAACACGGTGTCTCGGACGAAAGACCTTGTTCGCCAAACCGAGAGCTTGAGCTGGCTGATCATGGCTTACAGCAAGATGAAAAATGCGGCAGCAGCCGAACCGCTTCTCGAAAAGCTCATGACTGTTGTAGACGAAATGGAAGCAAAGCGCTTCAATCAACCGGAACAGAGGCTACACGCCATTGCCCTGCGGGCGGAGTTGAAATGCAAGTTTAATGAGGCGGAGGCAGCGTACAGCTGGTTACTGGCTTCGTATCAACAGCGCGGACTTCACTCGGCGGACCCCGAGGTCAACATCATGCTGCAAAAGTGCACTGATATGAACGTGATGCAGCAGCAGTATCAACGCAACCAGCCACTCATGGCGCTCAACTAACGATTTAACGATTCGCGTCTTTCGTTGCACGCTTGCAAGCCAGGGTCACAGCGGTCAATTCGGCTTCCGTGTGCGGCATACTCTTCAGCGCCGCAGCCTTTTGCACAAGAGCGGTAGCTCGCATCACCCGGTCTAGCGGATAAGACATCTCAATCAAATTCAAACAGCGGTCGAAACTCTCCATACTCTCTTTCTTGTTTCGTTGACTACTATAAATGCAGCCCAACAATCGGTAGATCTCGCTTTGCAAGAGCGAAGCGGATTCTGAGATTTGTCCGTCGGCTTCAAGCGCGGACTTTAACTCCTTCAGCCCATTTTCGAACTTCGAAGGGTCCGAGTCAGTGTCGCCCCAACGGCAATAAGTCGAAGCAAGCCCTAATTGAGCTCTGATTTTTTCTTGCTTACCCGCAGAGCGCTTGCAAGCCTCCCGACCGGCTCTCTCAGCCAAGTTGAAGTCATGGCACAACACCAACCCGTTGGCCACCCCAAGCAACCAGGCAACCTGCTCCGCCCTGGCAGGACCAGTTGCCGACTTTGTGCTCAGCAGGTAAGAAGCAGCGCTACGTAGCAAAGGCAAAGCCTTTGTACGCTCTTCCTCACTGCTCGTTCCGATGCTGGTCTGATTCGTGAACCAGGAAGCAAGAAGATATTCGGCACCGGCAGCTCGATGTAAATCATTAGGTAATCCGCGCTGCTTCAATTTGCCAATGGCGTTTTCCAGCAACGGGATACACCCAGACCGCCTCCCGGAAACTTCCACTTCCCGAAGAAGCACGTAAAACCAATCCTCCACCAGCCGGTCTTCGCTCGTTTGGGCCTTGAGAAAAGCGATGGACTTATCCAGAAGTTCCGCAGGAGGGGGTTGCGCAGCTTGCCGATAGACCGCAAGAGAAAAGATAAAGTAGTCTTGATTCTCGACCCCGTCGCACAGAACCGTGATTAGCGGCAGCAGATCGGCAACTTGCAGGTCCCGCTTCTTCGAGGGATAGGCCAGTGAGAGCAGCAGAACCTCGTTCAGCGTGTTGTGGCGCTCTTCATGCGAGCAATCACGAACACCTTCACACGCCTCGCGACTGACTCTCGCAGCCGATTCGAATTGGTCGCTTCGAACCAGTGCGGCGGCAGCTAAGAGACTCAGGCGGCAGTTTAGTCGAGGTAACTTGGCCTCATTCGGTCTTCGCGCGTTCAGCCAGCACTCCGCTGCAAGACTTGGGGGTCCGACCATATCCAATGTCGGTGCCAGCTGCTGACTGCAGTCCGCGCGCTCGTTCGCAGTCGGGAGCCTTTTGATATTGACCGCTGCCATGCCGGCTTGCCGAACGGCTTCCGCCTTGTGCCCGGAGAGGAAGAGGGATTCAGCCAAATCTTTGTGAATTCGAAATTCATAAATGTCGTTAGGGCTCTGCTTTTCCAACACTTGCAGAACCCGTCTGTATGGCTCAATAGACTGTTCATGCTGTCCTCGCCGATGCAAAAACGTAGCGAGCCTGTCAGCAGATTCTATTCGCATTCCGGAATTTTCAGGGAAAGATTTCCGAGCGTGCACGTCACATTCGCGAAAAAGTGACTCGGCACGATCCATTTGTCCCGCACTTTCATAGAGGGATCCCAAACAGCCCTTGCTCTCTATGAGCTCTGGCACCGACAGCGTCTGCTCCTTGCTGTCATATCGCCGTAAGACGCTTTTTAGCGCAGCCATGGCTAGTTTTCTGTATTCAGAAACTTCGCTTCGTGGAGCTTTGCTATTCAAAGCCGCCTCGCTGCAATAGAAGTAAGCCAGAGCGCGCTCAGCCAGCGGGGCGCTTGGGTACTTCTCCAGCCATTGTTTGTAGAAATCCCTGATCTCGGTGACCGTCGAAACAATATTGTGACTTCGCAGTTCATCCGGATTGTAGAACGCTCGGCCGACTAAATGAGCCTTAGTTGACGCTAGCATCACGGGACTTTGCGCCGGAACAAGAAACTTTGCCACTGCCGACACTACCACCAACAAGAAGAAGCTAGCCACCGCAACTAGTATCAAACGCTTTGGCATAGCGTCAGCCCCGGTAGCAATCGTGCTCGCCACCGCTTCGTAACCACTTCCTCGGGATTCATTCAGTGCATCGATCAACTCCTGCATATTTTGAAATCGATCATCCGCTGACTTACTCAGGGCTTTTGTAATGATCCGCTCTAGCCCCGTTGGCGCTGCCACCCCGGCCAGAGCAGGCACAGGCTCACTTACGTGCTTCGACATCAGTCCGTAGGCGTTTTGATCAACGAATGGCGGCGCACCGGACAAACATTCGTACATGACGCAACCCAGCGAGTACACGTCGGAACGAACGTCCACTTTGGCGGCCTGACATTGTTCGGGACTCATGTAAGCCGGACTTCCCAGCATGGAATCCGTGTTGGTCAGCGACTGCGAACTACCATCGCCAGTGAGTCGGGCGATCCCGAAATCAACAACTTTGACTTGCTCGCGCCCGTCATCATCAACCGTCAGCATTATGTTGGACGGCTTCAAGTCGCGGTGAACGATACCATGTTGATGGGCAGCCTTCATGCCCATGCAGACTTGCAGCCAGATGTCCACAGCCCGTTCTACCTGCAGTACGCCTTGCTTCAACTCTTGGCACAATGAACGTCCTTCGACAAACTCCATCACCATTAGGAGATAACCATCACGACTCTTTTCGAAAGAGTGAACCTTGACCACATTGGGGTGATCAATCTGAAACAAGACGCGTGCCTCACGCATGAATCTGCGCATCTGGCGTTCTTGCTCGTCAGCACCGGTCCGTAGGATTTTGACAGCCACAACCTTGTCGAGCTGCAAATGACGAGCCTGATAGACCGTAGCAGAACCGCCGACACCAAGCATCGCCAGAAAATGCAGACGTCCGTCGATTTCGCCGACACGAATCGGACTTGTCATTTTCAATTCGCCAGAGTCACTCCCGGATTGCGTCATGATTGTCTTAGGCAGACTGGGGACTACTCCCTTATTCCCGCAATGTTGGGCTCAAGGATTGAAAGCAAAGAGAAACGACGACAAAAAGTTGAAACCGGCGTGTGTAATTATTGTTGTTGTTGTATTGGTGTAGCGCCGGACGATACCCATGATCGTGGACCAACCTGCCACCTGCAAGATAAGCAACGGAGCGTGTGAGAACTGCCCGTGCAGCGCGCCATGCAAGAATGCCGCGGGAAAGATTCCAAAGACGGGCTGCAATGCCCCGCGAATCAAAGTTTCCTCGCCGATTCCAGCGCATAGACCGGTAAAAAGCGCCAAGACGAATGAGGGCGCGGCGCCACCGCCAGCCGAGAATGTCCCCTCGTTGTAGCGAGTCAACTTGTCGGCATACTCAAGCCCGCTTTGTCCGTGAGTGTATAGTGACCAAACCCAGTCATAAGCAAAGGTGAAGAAGATCATGAAGACGCCTATAGCAACCTGCATCAAGGTTGGTTTCACCAACCCCAGACGCACAAGCGCTTGCTTCGGATTACGAGCCACCATAATGCCGACTCCGCAAAGCGCTAGCATCACCAGCCCCAGTCCGTTGTACCAGAACAGTTGATCAAGGGTCACCGGAAATGGTATCGGCAGTATGGGCATCTGCATGCCCCCCGGCTCGGTACTTGCAAGCAAAAAGCCAAGACAGGTCACATAGATCCACAACCCGTTGAGATGCGGAATTGAAGCTGGAACGAAAACACGTTCGGCGACAAACGATTCCATGAAAGTCAGTTTGCGCGTTGCAGCGACCACGGTCGCCTGAGCGGCGGGAACGGGCTCCGCGGCAGGCGTATCGACCACCGTTGCAGCGACAGTGTCACCACTGGTGACGGCAGTTACAAACCGAACCGGTGCCGGTTCAACGACTGGAAGCGACTGCATCTTGCCGCAGGCCGCGACAATAAACCGACCGCTAACGGTCTGATTCACCACCGTCAGGAGATACGACAGAGCCACCCGCACCGGCTTGAAGAGCATCAGTCCGGTAGCGACCGCCACAAACATCGAATTGGCATGGGACCAGGCAGCACTCTCTCCCGGCTCGGAACCAACCAGCAAACCGATGAGTTCACCGAAAAAAACGAGAACGTACAAACCTCGCAAAACCCACTCCAGCCAACGATGATGACGCGAGCCGTGGGCGACCAATCCAAGGATACAGCAGCCAATAATAGCCAATAAATCTGCAGACAATCTGTGTCTCTCCTGCCGCCAACTTTTAATTACTAAGTACTTTTAATCTCAAATCTTCGTGTTATTATATTTGTCAAGAATAACTGGGTACATAGTATTTATCATAGAACTTTAGTTGGAATAAAAATCTCGCTAAAGCCCGATTATTCAAAATAGAAGTCCTGAAGAACGGAGGTCATATCAAATTATGCGTCTTAAGAGCATGCTCAGTGCAGCGCTAGTGGCCGGAGCTTTCGGCGTGACCGTATCGGCCGCGCTCGCCGGACCATTAATGCTCGGACCATCGCCAGCGCCAATGGGTCTTCCCACAACGATGGCAGTGCCCGTAGCTACAACAACGACTGTACAAACACAGGTGTTGAACACCTATCGCCAAGTTAGATCGTTCTGGCTCTCCAGAGCCATTGTCAGGTAAGGGATACTAAAAGTATCCCGGTTTTGCTTCGGACTTCTATCGAGGACCACCCCGAAGGGTGGTCCTCTTTATTTTATCGCCTACGATAGGCTTTCATAGCTCCCGAGCGACAGAGGCAAAATGGCGCGAGGTGCCAAGGTTCCGTTACTTGCCTGTGCGCACTATGATTTCGTCGGACCCGGCTAGATTGAGCCGTTCGCGGGCAAGCCTTTCAATGCCCGAAGACGAACGGTAATTAGCCAAGCCGTCGCGCAGCTCCTTGTTCACCAGGCGAGCCTGCTCTTGCCCGGTGATCAGCGCTCCGGACTGCTTATGCAGATACAGCTGATGCTCCACACTGCCCACAATCGACTTGCAGGCGTGAAAGATAGCAAACAGGGTTACAACGCTAATCAGCAGCTCACGTAGAACCTTGCTTTTAGACATGCGTCACCTGTAAACGTATTGCTCGCGCACCGCAGCAATCTTAGCGGTTATCACGCGGCAGTGTCCAGTGCTGGATTTAACTTTAGTGAACAGCAAGCAATCGTGCACCGAGATCGCTGACGACACGCTCAACGCTTTCGTCGAAATCGCGCTTTAACTGTTCAACGCGCTCCACTGTCCGAGCTTCGTAGTAGAGACGAACCAGCGGCTCTGTGCCGCTGGGTCGGAAGAGAATCCAGCTGCCATCTTCCATATAGAACTTGAGACCGTCGAGACGACCAACGCGCGATACGCGCGTGTGGCCGATGGTATCAAACGGCTTCGCAAGCATGTGTTCAACAAGCCGCTTCTGATTCTCGGCGGTGAGCTTGAGGTCGCGGCGGCGATAAGCGAATTCAGTTCCCGTTTCTTTAACCAGGTCCAGCCAAATTTGCGAGAGCGGTTTCTTTTCGTAGGCCAACATTTCAACGAGCATCAAGTTCGCCATGATGCCGTCTTTCTCAGGGATATGCCCCTTGAACGAAAATCCACCGGACTCTTCGCCTCCAAGCAATACATCTTTTTGTCGCTGTAATTCGCCAATGTACTTAAAACCAACCGGTGTTTCTTCAATTTCCAGTCCATAAAGTTCGCACAACCGATCCAGCACGTGCGTGGTGGCAACAGTACGCACAACAAGACCCTTCATGCCCCTATTCTTCACCAGGTGCCTGGTCAGCAGCGAAAGCAGCATGTTAGGCGAAAGATAATTGCCCTGGTCATCAATTACGCCGAATCGATCGGCATCACCATCGGTGGCAAGTCCCGCAGCCAATTTTTCTCTTTGGACCACCTGCGACAGTTCCGTTAGGAACTCCGGTTTCGGTTCGGGCATGAAACCGCCGAATAACGGATCGCGCCAGTCGTGCAGAACATGCACGTTCACTCCGTTATCCTTCAGCGCCAGATCAAGGTAACCGCGGCAAGTACTATAAAGACATTCGACTGCAACATTCAGCTTCGCGGCTCTGATTTTTTCCAAATCGATTCGGTCTTTGATCTTCTGCATGTAGGCAGGACGAGGATCGAATCGGGGTACTTCTATGTGACTCAAGTCACCGAAAGTTTCATCCGGACGCAAGTGAAATAGTATTCTTTCAGTAATTTCGTTGGTGGCAGGTCCGGCATGATGCATGATGTATTTCATGCCGCAGTATTCAGGTGGATTATGACTGGCAGTCAGTTGTATAGCGCCACCAGTCGGTTCCATGATTGTCGCATTAGCGATAACCGGAGTAGGCACATCGCGGTCAACCAATCGCGCGGGGACTCCCATCGAAATAAGAGTTTGCGCTGTCCTCAGTGCGAACTTGTCAGCCAGAAACCGAGTGTCATAGCCAACCAGCACGGGGCGGGTCTTTCCATTGCCACCATAAGTCTCTATTACGTAACGAGCAACAGCTGCTGCAACTCTTTCGACATTAGCAAAAGTGAAATCTTCAGCAATGATTGCACGCCAGCCATCTGTGCCGAATGTAATCTGAGACATTTGAAAAGGACCTCCTGCGGATTGTTCTACGAGACTCGAGAAAGATAGTCGAATACCGATTCCCAAGCGGTTCGTGCTTGCGGTCGCTTTAGCCAGGTCTTATGAACAGGCTTAGTTCCCGGCGCACAAGACAAGGTGGGGCGACAAGACTTCACGTCGTCTTCCGATGAGAATTCTACTACCGTTCCGTCACGTCCATAGAATCTATATCGAATGCTTTTGCCACCAGTAACAGCATACATGCTGGCCATGCGGAATCCATCATGCGCAAAAATTGCGGTAAGAAAATCTACGCTGCCGCCCGGATTCAAGACGCGCCGCCGTTCACAGTGCGTACCGGCAACAAGATCGAGACTGAAATACTGGCCGTCTAAAGTGTGCAGGTAGAGACAGCCCCAGGGGTCAATCGTCATGGATTCACCCGCCGCGCGAACTCTTCCTTCCGCATCGCGCACAGTAACGCCATGCTTCTCGCGTTTTCCGTCGCTATGAGCAAACCCTTTGCTGTCAATGCGCGTAAATGACTCCAAGTGCCCGAAAGCACTATATTCAAGAAACAAGCAATCGCCGAAGGTAGAGCGAACTTCAACAACGCGGCCAAGACCGTCTTTAGTCAGCATGCTGCCGTTCGAGAACGTCTCCATACGTTTGCCACCGGGCAAAAGTTCAACGTGGACATTCATGCGGCTACGCGCAGGCTCGTCAAAGCGAATGCTCACATCTACAACGGCCTCGTTGCAAAACGGTTGCGTCAAGCCAATCGCGCAAGGAGGCTCAAAGGTTTCCGGTTGCTGGTCGATCGTAGTGGCAAAGCTGCGCATGCGCGCAAGCAATTCCAGGTGCTCGGGAGAAGAAACGCGGCTAGCCGTGTATTCAAGACGTTCAAGCACAGCCAGAATGCGCATGCGCTCAGCTTCTTCCTCGCTTGTCTCAGGCAAAATCCGACGAGACAACGCGCTGATAAGATCGCTATCATCCTCCGCGCCCAGCGATGGCGGCGAAAAATCAAGAAGCTCACCGCCTTGGTCGGCAGCGCTTTCAATGAAGTTCAATAAACCTGCAGCAAGACCGCCTGCACCCGCACCATCTGCGAACGCACGCCGAGTATGCCTGGAAATACAACTCGGTATCATATTGCCCAAACCCGACCACTCACCAGCCCCTATAAAAAGCAAATGATCGTAAACAATATTACCAACCGACTTTTCTTTTGTCAGGAGACGGTTTATTTAACCCTCGAGGGTATTGCGCACTTCCGTCTCCAACCAGCCTCGCACCTGCAGCGATTCAGCCATTCGCAAACCGGAGTAGCGCTCGTCATACATGGCAACTGAGAACTGCGCTATGGTTATGCGTCCTCGAGCCAGCAACTCTTGCGCCAGCTGCAACGACGATATTTCTTGCTTTGTGGCATAGCCGGCATTAAGAACCAGCTGCTCGGCAGCAATGTTGGGCGCAAGCTGAATCTGGGCTTTCAGCGCTTGGACCTCTAAATTTGAGATAAGGTGTGCAGCTTCCATAAGTCGAATCACCGGTGGCACATCGACTTTTACATCGGGCTTGCGTAGCTTACTTTCGTCAAAAACGAATCGGGGGTCTGTTCCGGACATAGCTGTAGCCGGTTGCGGCGGCGGAGCGACCGGTAGCGGAGACGCAGCTGGTTGCGGTGATGCCTCTACTGCGGTCGGTGGCGCTGGCGTTGAGTCCGTAGACCGGTCAAAAGTCTCAGCACCGTACAGCGGCTGCTCCGAATGTTCTTGCGAAAATGAGGGCGGGGTAACCGGCTCGGAAACGACGGTCGGCGGAGCTTGGTACACAGGTTCGGCAAGCGGCGCAACTGCTTCAGCCGGCGGACTTTCCTGCGCCACGGGCGAAGGCTGCTCAACGGCTGCGACAGGCTCTTGCGCGTATTGCACCTCAGGAGGCGGCAGGGCGGCAGGCTCGGGTACGGCGGCGACCGCGGCCGGTTCAACTACGGGCTGAGGGGGAACTTGTTGCTGCACGGGCTGAGGCGGAAAAGACTGAACAATGTCCTGAGCCCGGGGCAAAGGTAGCTCGGTAGTCTCCAGCGGCTTTCCCGCATCGCTTGAGTCATAGAGCCAGCGTCGTGCCACAACAAGGTCGTGACTCAGGCGTAAACGAGGTTTACGAAGCACGAAGCCGGCATTGAGAATGGTATTAAATTCAACTTTGCAATCCTTTGGATTGCGCTCTTTGAGGAAATTGCGAACGCGTCGCAAGTAACCGACCATGATGGCGTTAAGCCCGGACTGCGGACGCACGCCGAGCACTTCGTAGTAATTGGCTTTGTTGCTGCCGTCCTTTTCTTCCGGCGGCGGCAACAAATCGGGAAAGAGGTGCGACAGTTCGCGAATGGAGGTGAACGCACCTACCTTATCCTGCCGAACCCAGCTTTGCCGGAGCGCAGCACACAGGACCTGACATTCAAGCTCCACACGATTAACCGGTCCCGACGCCTTCATGTTTCCTGCTTCCCTGCCTTTCGGAAATCCTGAACAACAATTTGAACTGCTATACCGACTCGCTCAACAAGACAAAAGTCAAATCAGTTTCACCGATACGAATTTTGTCGCCGGACGACAATAGCTCTCTTCTTTCTACTTGCCCGCCGTTGAGCAAAGTACCGTTGGTTGAACCAAGATCTTCCAACCAAAATTTATTTGA
>JAIELX010000091.1 GCA_019752635.1 Candidatus Obscuribacterales bacterium
GGCAAATCAACGGTTCTGGAGCTGTCGAATGCGATGGATCCTGGAATTCGGATACCGTTCTGGCAAGAAATTACAAAAATGGCTGCAGGCAAAAGCGTGAAGAAGCGCCTGGATGAGGTCAATACATACGCATTGACTTTGCAATCGGCTGCCGGCGGTAACAAGACTGAAATCCGCTAGCCTCGACGCATAATGCCCATTGCTGTTTGATCGAGCTTGGCTGCTTCTTGTGTTCTGCCGAGCTGTTTTAAGAGCTTTGAGTAATTCTCTAAAATTACCAACTCATCGTTGTGCAAGGGACCAAGCGCCTTTCGTCGTATAGCGAGCGCTTCCTGGTAGAGTGGTTCGGCTTCAGCGTGTCGTCCTTGATTGCGCAACATTGTCGCGAGATTGTTCAAGATACCAGCTACGCGGTTATCGGCGGGACCGAGCTCTCGCTTTGCTTCAAACAGGGCCTGTTTGAAGTGATTCTCCGCCATCTGAATGTTGCCCTGGCTCAGAAACTGCTGGGCTCCGAGTTGTAAACGCTCCCACATTCGGTTCTCCTCCTATCGGCCGGCAACCGCCTGAAATGGAAAATCAACTATTGCATTGCCGATCATGACTCGTACTCGGGCAGTATCATACCGCTGGCGCAAAAAGAATACGACACCTGTACGCGCATCGCCAGGCTCAATTAATGCGGGCTTGAATCCACCGGTGCTGCGGGCCATGAAGCGTTCGACCTCATTGTAGTTCGGCGATTTGCGTTCCATCTCGTAAAAGAATTGTTCGCGAGTCACCACTGGTGGTGCGTTTTGCAGGCTGCCGTCCCAGCAGCCGTAAACACCGAACACGTTGTTTCCGTAAAAGTTGTCCGGGTCCAATGCGCCGCTCTTCAAATATCCCGGGATGCGATGAGTTTTTTGAATGTGGCATAACCATCGCCTGCGCCAGGTTAGATTGGAAACGCATTCTTCTTCCAGCGGCAAGTCAATTAGTCCCGGGTCGCAATAGAACATCTTGCTGGGATCGCCCGGACTGGTTTTTTCAATAACTACCGGGCCGACCGCTACTTGCAGAGGTTCTTTTGAACAGTTTGCCAGTGAGACAATCGCCGCCAAATGCTCGTCGCTGCGCACGAGTGCAACAGCTATGCGCAGATTGTCCACAACCATGTACTTCAAAGGATAGGTGGTATCGTAGATTTGCCGGCACTCAGGCACGCCGTCTGCCCACTGGTAATGCACTATGCCCTTACGGTCCGGCGTTTTGTTCAAGCTGACTGCGCTGTCCAGCATGCTGCGGGCTTTTTCGATCGCAGCACTTCCGCCGGTATCATCACCGTTAGCCAGTCGCGCCAAGCCTGAAGCGTACAGCGTGTTGGCGTAGTCGAGCATGTCTTGCCCGGGTAAGGCTTCAAGTATCTTCAATGCTTTAAGATAGTATTCCTGTGCCTCTTTGTGCAAACCTCTTGCTGCTTCGATTCTGCCGGAAAGCGAAAGCGCAACGCCGGTGCCGTGTCCTTCGGGATCGAGTTTCTTGTGAATTTCCAAAGCCTGGTTGCACGCACTGGCCGCCTTATCCAGTTTCCTTTTGTTCAAGTACGCCTCTGACAGCACAAGCTGAAGTCGCGCCATCTCCGGTGACTGTTCGCCGAACAATGTCCTGCATGATTCGGTGCACCCGGTTAGAGTTTGAATGGCTGAGTTTGCGTCCTCGTTCGCTTTGAGCACAACCTCTGCTTGCCCCATTTTGATCAGGCACTGCACTCGCGGGTCGTGGAAGCCCCGATACACTTCTTTCTGGACCTTGTCGTACGTTATCTTTGCCTCGGCGTACAAACGCAGATCCAGCGCTTTCTCAGCTGACCCGAGAAGGCGAACTGCCTGCGGGCTGCTTACTGCGGACCCGGTCAAAGTGTTCGATCCCGCCATGGCGGTTTTGGTCGAATGCTCCTGCCCCTCTGCGTTTGCGCCGATTGGCGCGCAGAAGAGAAACGGGAGAGAAAGAAGAAGCGTGGTGATCGAAGCTGCCTTCACGATTGGTCGCCGCACGGTAGTTCTGTTAAATTAGCATATTTATGTGTTTCCATGAGGTCGCCAAATCTTTGTCAGTTAGCACTCATGTTACGAGTCGGCCTTCAAAGATAGCCGGGACGCTTCAACGGAAAATTAGATCTGCTGTTATGCGCCTCCGAAAGCTCTGCCCGTGGAGTCCGAAGAGCTTGATGAATCACTGCATATCTTGGCTGCCGGGGGCAGATGGTATGATCGCGCCTTCAAGTGTCACTGAGTCGGACGGACCGGTCCGGGAGAATGATCATGAAGCGGGTGATATTTTGTTTAACTCTTTCGCTGTCCGTTGTGCTGGCGGGTGGTAGTGCACTCTGTCAGGGAAGCGCATCGGCTGGTCCGGCGCTTGGACTTCTGGAGCAAAAGTACTTTGAGCACTCATACGACTCAGACCCTGTAGCGGTAAGGGTTGCCCGCTTGGAGAAACTGATCTACGGCGACGCTCGCACTGGAAACATCTCGGAACGCCTGGCCGTTATTGTTGGATTGGTAGCGCGCGAAAGCGAAACACCCGTGGTTGGAAGCGGAAGCCGAAGCGCCGGGAGTCGAGGTTATGCGCCGGCTTTGGCTGCTAAGCCCGACACTAGCGACTCCGCTGCCGGTGCTCCCAACGGAACTGGACAGAGAAACGTTTTCAATTACACTCCTGTTACTTCCTTCGGCAGCACTGGTTCGAGCCCGGCGCAACCAACGGCGCCGGTTGTTGATTCCGGGGACTACGGCAACTACCCGCATGTGACGGTGTTGGAAAATGAGATTCTGGGAACGAGTTACCAGCAAGATTCGCTGCCTGCGCGTCTTTCTCGTCTGGAGCTTCGTGCTTTTGGTAAAGATTCCGCTGGAAGCGATCTGGGCTCGCGTACGGATGCTCTTGAGCAATATGCTGAAACGAAGCTGCACAAAAAGGCCTTCGGTATCAACCCTCGGATGCAGGAAAACTCTGATCAAATGCTGCCTGAAATGTCGTCTGCCGGCGCACCTCCTGCACCGCGACCGCATGTGGACAGCCCTGAAGTCTTTGCCGTTGCTCCGCCGCCTTCATCCAGTCAAATGTTGACTCGTGTGGGCTGGTGCGAGTATCAGTTATTTGGGCATACGTTTCCTACAATGCATTTGATGGCGCGGTTGCGTCAGTTGCATGACGAGGTTGTGCCGAACAAACTGGAAACAAACCTTCAGTTGCTCGATGATATGGATGCTTTGACCAATGCCGTTGTCGCGCGAGTTCAACAAAAGAAGAACGGTACCAATCAGCTTTAGTTGCTATGACTGACCAATCGGCGCCGGGGAGCATTCTTGACGCAAGATATGAAATCTTGCATCATGTTGGTTCCGTTGGCATGGGCAGCGTGTACAAAGCGCGCGAGCGGGAACTCAATCGCACCGTCGGAATTAAGATATTGCACGATGTTTATCCCGATAAGAGCGAGGACTGCAGGCGCTTTAAGCGCGAAGGCCAGGTTCTTGCCAAACTGTTGCATCCCAATATCGTTGTGGTCTATCGCCTTGGCAGCAACGATGGAAATCTCTATGTAGATGTTTCCAGGGGCGTCGAGGAGGCTTTTTGAGAGTGCCTTTGGGAAGTTCGCGCGCTGATGTTAATCTGTTTACCGCTACCGGGGAGAATAAGAGAATGACCGCCAAAGGCCTATTGCGATTGGCAAATATTGGTGATGCGGAGATTGTTCGCGATATCTATAAACCGTATTGCTCGGAAGATAGTCCGGTCTCTTTTGAGTTAGCTGCGCCGTCGATAGAAGAGATGGCTTCTCGAATCGCCGGTACTCTCCCGGTATTTCCGTGGCTTGTGTTCGAAAACGATGGTATGGTGATCGGCTACGCTTATGGTGGCGTCCATAGTGCGCGCGCTGCGTACCGGTGGTGTGCGAATACGTCGGTCTATGTAAGTGCAGCTGCGCACGGAAAGGGGGTCGGGCGTCGATTGTACGGAGCACTCTTCGCGCTCTTGCGCTTGCAAGGATTCTATAATGCATACGCTGGTATTACGTTGCCCAATGCGGGCAGCGAAGCGCTGCATTCGTCATTGGGATTCTCGCCTGTTGCTCGGTATCCCAAAGTTGGTTTTAAGGGGGGGCGCTGGCATGACGTCGGCTGGTTCGGATTGACGCTGCGCGAGCATTGCTGCAATCCATCCGATCCCGTTACGCTTGATGCTTTGGACCAGGGCGATGTTGCGCGAGTTTTGTCATCGCCGACTTAAGTACAATTGGGCTACCCTGCTATCGACCGAGCGGGCCCGTTAACTAGCGAGAATCAGCGTTTCTGCGCACCCAACTGATCCCGGGTTTGATGCGATGTCAAACCGGTTACTTCTGTGTGACACTAAATGTGGTGTGCTCCTTACAGCGGTCGCACGGGGAGAACATCGCACTGTCAACGGCTTTGCCGATTCGTGTCCGAGAATGGAAACGATTACCAAAGCCTTCACGTTCCTTGTTGGGGCGAGATTAAACTTTTGCTTCGGCTGCGATCCCGAAACTATTGAAAGGCAGGCTTCGGCGGTTGTTGTTTCGCAGTTACTTACAGCGAAGCGGTCTCGAACCCGTTGACAAAAATTTCGCCACACGTTTTGATTAATCCTGTAGCCGGAATGTGGCTTGTATAGCCGGTTCTCGGACGAAAGCGATAATGGAAATCGATTTCAAAATTAGTATCAGCCGCTTTGGGTGGCATGGCAAGGAGTATTAATAAAAATGAGCTGCAAAACACATGAAGGCCACGAGCATAAGCATGGCGAGGGTTGTGGTCATACCGCCGTTAAGCATGGTGAGCACGTTGATTACGTGCATGATGGTCATCTTCATCATGATCACGATGGCCATGTAGACGAGTGTTCTCTTCCTGTCGACTCTTGTCACACCAGCGCCTGTACCGCTGACCACTCGTGTGAAGGGCATGAAGCAGCCCACGTACACGGTGAAGGCTGCGGACATGAAGGTGTGCCCCATGGTGATCATGTCGACTACATCGTGAATGGTCACTTGCACAATCCTTGCAAGGGACATTGCGATAATCACGGCTCGGTATAACCGTTATAGTCCATTAGATGATAAAGGGGGAACGCCGAACAGGCGTTCCCTTTTCTCATTGCTTCCTTTAACTGGTCGCTGGCATCGCGACCTTGTTAACGAGCCTATTGCGGACTCTGTGACTCACGCGCCGCCAAGGCGCGTCTACGTGCATTGTTAGCTACGTGTTCGTTGGTTCTGGCCATCGATGCTGCCAGCCTTTGATCTGTCAGCAAACGGTCAAGTATGGAATCATACAGTTTGAGACCACCAGCAGTGTTGAGATGGCAGCAGTCTTCGAAGTCCGCCACGGAATACTTCGGCGAGGCGGAGCCGATGTCCAGTAGCGCTACATCGTGTTTCTTCGCTACTTCAGCGATGGTTTGCAGGTACTTGGAGTATGCAGCGCTGTCGAGCGACTTCGTGTTTGCCAGAGTCAGCGGCATGTTAACGAGTAGCACTTCGACAGTGTTTGCTTTGGCCATGGAAAGGAACTTATCCAAATACGAACGCTGTTGGTCGAGCATCTGATAGTTTGGCGGATTGTAGAGCCGTTTGTAGGTCTCGAGGTCCTTCAACATGTTCGGCCTGCTTTCCATATATGTTTCTTTGGTTTTTGGATGTTGCAGGTGGGGCGGATGGTGTGTTAACTCGCAGGCAACCGTTGTACACCTTGTGCGGATTCCGGCGAGAAACTTTTTGAACTGGTGCTCAGCGCAATCGTACCAATCTTGCACATCTATTCGGGCCAGGCTCGATGGAAACAATCTGCACGATGAACGGTATTCTTTCAAGAAAAGTTGAGTGGGAGTATCTTGGAAGTGTTGTTGTGAGTTGTCGAGAAAGTCTCTCGGTGCAATGCCGCAGATGACCAACCCCGGGTGCTTTCCGTTTGACAAAATCGTTTCGAATACACTGGCGTGGTCTGACATTATGGATGACGCAATGCCGAGATTTTTGATTTGTACCGTAAGACCGGACTTAGACAACAAATGTTCGAGGTAGTTCGCCTGAGTGTATTCGGGAATGTGCTTGTAGTAATACCAGTCGTCAAAGCAGTCCAGCTTTCCTTTCAGTCGATCGTCGCAACGAACTGCCGGCATCAATACCAGCGACGAACCCAGAATGACGACATCGGGATTTTCAGTCGAACGCAGGAATGAGGATAGTTTGGATACTAGAACTTTGTATTGGTTCGGGATCCCGTCGGACGCATCGAGATCCTTCGGGGCTATTTGCAGGATTGAAATTGCTCCGATGATTAAAGCGCAGGCGATCAACAGTGCCGGACTTTGGATGAAGCGTTTCAGCGGGTGCTTTCTTGCGATATCCTGAACGGAACTCATTTTTGAGGCCTCGAAAGTAGCGGTTCTACGAATGATGCCAGTCTCTCTCCCACGTAATCATGTCCTTGCTTGGTCAGGTGTACCGAGTAGAACATGTCCTTGCGATACTGCGGACCAAAACTTTCTGCAGGCTTCTCCAGATCTATGATTGATATTTGTTTGTCTGCACAGATTTCGTTGAGCATCACAATTTCGTCTTTATAAGTAAAGTCGTTGAAGGCCGTATCAATGCCTTCTGCTGGACACAGCGCCGAACGCACGGGCATGGCCACAACGGCGAATCGACCGCCTGTAGCGACTGTTTCCTTTTGCATTTCGGTGAGCAGTGAACCAAGCGAACGCATAATGAATTGTTGATAGCCTGGACGCCCGTCTTGCTTTTTCGCTGGTGCGGGAGCTGTGGATGCTGCAGCGTTCGGCTTCTTTGGCGAAGCGTTCAGTGCCGTCTTGTTATCGGATTTTAGCGCAGCTGCCGACTCGGCAGAAGGTGCTGCTTGCGCGGACTTAGTGTCGACAACAGTAGTAGATGCTGGTAATTCCTGTTTGGGCGGGAAGATCTTGGCAATGTCCGACTTCACTCGACTGCTTAGCTCTCGAATTGCCTTGCCGGGCCTGGTTACGAACAAAAGCATGTAGCGGTAAGTATCGCTGTGCATGCTCCAATCAAGCTCTAGAACAGCGAAGAGTCCCCAAAGCCTGCTGTTTTGTCTCAGCCATTCGAATTGGTTCAAGAACTTCGCGCGGGGAGTTTTCATCCAGTTTTTCACTGGCGACGTGTCGATAGTCAATTTGCCGCCGGGCAGGTGCAGAGCATAAGGGCGCACATTCGTGATCACTTGATCCGGGGCCGACCAGTTTTCGAAGCTGTCGCGGCTGTTGTAGCAAGCGAGTACTACATCCGGTTTGTAGGAAAGGACGCGCCGCTTGAGCATCATGTACTCTTGTGCAGTCGAATATCCTGAAACGCCGAAGTTTAGTACTTGGACCGGTTGGTGCAACGCTGCGGAAAGCTTACGTTCCATTACGCGGCCGAATGAACTATCAAGAGGAACCTGCAGTGCTTCTGTCAATGAATCTCCGAGCAATGCAACCCGAAGAGTACCCGCTGGTTTGGCTACGGTAATGTTTGATTCGCGCATGCCGACTTCGTTGAACCAAGATACGCTGTAACCTTCGGAGCGCCAGGTTATGCGCTTATTGGGCATGTGGATCGAACCAAGTTCTGGATCTAGTTTGAAGATTTCCTCTTCGCCTAGCCCGGCGCAGAACAAAGTGAACTCTACAAATAGAATGGCAATCAATTGCCAAACAAAAATGGCTGCGAGTGTGCGAAGTAATGGCCGCTTTTGTTTCTTTGCCTGGCTGCTCTGAAACTCAGTATTTGAGGGCTTTCGCTCTAGTGTAGTCGAATTCATTGCGGTGCCTCAGAACTGGAAGTAGATGAAGGGCGTAGCTTTGGTTGGTTTAGCCGCAATGATGATTAGAACTGCTGCCGTCCACGATGCCAGTCGCAAGGGCAGCGGATAAATTGGTTTTTCGAGAGTCTCGATGCCGCGCATTTTCTTAAGTGCATCGGTCAGAATCCAGAATGCCATGTACACCGCGGCAAAGACTACCACTCCACTGCGTTCGAGATATTCCATGGTTTGGTTTGCTGTAGCCAGGTTAGTAATGCTCGAGAAAATATTCCAAGTCGTTGGCAGGTCCGGTGCACGGAACATTACGAACGCCGCCGCAACAAAGAGGAACGTCAAACCGACGTTGAAAATACGCATCGGCCACGTGCTGGCAATAGAACGTAATGCCGGTGTTTTGTCGACAAAATCTTTCCACTCTCTGTTGATGATCAGTCCGACACCGTGCATGCAGCCCCACGCAATGAACTGCCACGCTGCTCCGTGCCACAGTCCGCACACCGCCATTGTGAGGAAGAGATTGCGCATGTTTTGAAGACGTGTTCCACGTGAGCCGCCCATAGAGATGTAAACGTAATCACGAATCCAGGTCGATAGCGATATATGCCACCGTCTCCAAAATATCGCGAGGTCCTCAGCGATGTATGGAAGTGAAAAGTTGATCGGTAGTCTGATTCCGAGGAGCAGTGCGGAGCCGCGACCTATATCGGTGTAGCCGGAGAAGTCGCAGAAAATCTGAATTGAGAATCCAAAGAATGCCAGCAGGGCATCGGCGGAAGAGATTGGAGTCAGACTGGCATAGCTGTTGGTGATAACCCAACCCAGTGGATCCGCAATGGCCACCTTTTTGAACATGCCTTGCACTATCAAAGTCATCGCTTCATTGAAGAGCTCGCCCGACCAGGGCAGCGGGGTTCGAAGATTTTCGACAAAGTCTTGATACCGCTTAATCGGACCGGCAATCTGCGACGGGAAGAATGCAGTAAACGCCGCAAATTCCATCCAGGATCCGACGGATTTGCTTCCTCTATAAACATCAACCAAGTAGTGAATGAACTCGAAAACGAAGAACGAGATACCCAGCGGCAGAATAATGTCGAGGACCGGGGCCTTGAGATTGGCGGTGGCGTCAAGATGCGCAGCGTCACCGAAAAGTTTCACCGCTCCGATGGCGTTAGCCAGAAAGAAGTTTGTGTACTTGTAATAACAAAGGCATGCCAAATTCAAAACGACCCCGGCACCTAGCATTGCTTTGGCCGTGGACTTAGAGTCGGGCGCCGATGCAAGATTTTTCTCGAGCGCGATACCTAGTCCCCAATTCAGCGTCGTCATTACAAACAACAACAGCCCGTAAATTGGCAGCCAACTCATATAGAAGTAGTAGCTGGCCGCTACTACCAGCGCCAATCTTGCGAAGCCACGCGTCCGCCAATAAAAGAAGACCATTATTGGCAGAAAAATGAGATATTGAATGCTGCTAAAGATCACGGGACGCGCTGATTCCTTGTCGTTTATCTGCCCGCGATTTCAATCTTTGCGGGTCTTGACAGAGCAACACAATGCTGATGTTACCACTTGCCCTCTTGTCATTCATTTTGTAGGTTTTACGTTCCGGTAAATACCTTTTAACTTGTGGGCGGATGGCTAGCTAAACGCCTCCGCTGTCGGCATGCAGGGCGTTCGGCAACTCGCGTGAAAACGCTACATTGAGACTTCGTCAAAGCCTTCTCTTGGCTTCTTCGCGAAACGGCTGTTGCTCGGCTGAAAGGTGCGCCAGTGTGGGAACGAGAGTCGTTTTGGTGTCGAATTGAATGATCGTGGCTGCCCGCCGGTCCTCGTGGCTGACAGCTGCTTAACAACCTCAAGGGGCCTGCTGTGGTAGGCTGACAAGCCGCTGCCTGTTGGATGACTGTCACTTCAATTCAATCGAAATTGCGCATGGCGATTCTTGCCGACCAGATCGCGGACCAGGAAATTGTTCGCCCTTCATCTACAACTTCGCCGACGGGCGGAGCAAGTTTGTGGCGTGTAGTTGCCGGTGACCTGCTTGCGCTGGTGTTCTTAGCGATTGGTGTTGCGGCCGCTTTTGGAAAAACGGTTTTCAGCGGCGCGGCAATTTCCAGGTTCTATCAGCTCGGGCAACGCGATTCGCTGTTTGCCAAATATTTTTCTTCTGTGCGCGAAGCTTACGACGCTTCGGTCTATCAATATTTTGTGCCCAATCATGTGTTCACGACTCGCTCTTTGTCGGAAGGCAATCTGCCCCTCTGGAATCCGCTTACAGGGTGCGGCGCTCCTCACCTGGCGGATGTTGAGACTGCGGTGTTTTGGCCGTTACGTCTTGCGCTGTTGATGGTCGAGCCTGTCAGAGCCTGGAATTTGCTCCTGGTTCTCAATATTGTTATCTATGCCACTGGCACATATGCACTCTCTCGTGTGGTCGGTCTTAAGCGCTTACCCGCTATTTTCGCCGCTGCGGTCCTAGCCTTTTGTCCTTACTTGATTTTTCAATCGGAGTTGATCGGGGGCTGCGCGTCGATAACTCCGCTGGTGATTGCAGGCTTCGTCATGACTGCTCGCTCCCCTCGCTTCGTTTGGCGCGCTCTGACTGCGCTGGCTTGCGCAGTGATGGTTCTGTCTGGACATCCGGAGCCGGTCTTCTTTGGTATCTCCGTTGCATGTATTGTGCGATTTTCGCTGGCAGTATTTGAAGGCGCCGATAGTCGTAAGCAGAGCGAAAACATGGTGCGTTCAACTGCTTCTCGCTTGTTGGCGGCCGGTGCTGATATTGCAGTTGTGGGGATGCTTTCGCTCGGGATGAGCGCTTTCATGCTGCTGCCATTCGTTGAATTGCTGGCGAATTCCGAGTGCTATAAGTTGGGGCTGCAAGGTTCTAACTTTGGAGTTTCGTTAAGTTCAGTTTTGGTCAACCTTCTGCATCCAGCATACGGCAATAGCAGTCCTTATCTTGGTATTGTAGTGCCGACCATGATCTCCTTGGCGCTTCTGTCCTCGTTCAAGAACAAAACATTTGCAGCGGTGGCTTGCGCAACAGTTGTTAGTGTTCTCCTGATGTGTAGAGTCGGACCGCTTGAGGGCTTGCTCACATGGAAGGCTCTGTCATGGTTCGTGCCGAAGTATTCATGGCCTGCTGTGCTGATTCTCTTTTCCGTGTTGTCCGGGTTCGGACTGCAGGCATTTTTGCAATCAGATGAGCATTCTACTTCTGCGGCGAAAGTTTCTGCAAATGATGGCTCCGAGTCAGGGGACCAACGAAAGAAAATAGCGCTTTCGGTGCTGTTTGCGACGGCCTCAGTTGCCTTAGCAATGCTTGCTCTCAAGTTTGTGCCGTCATTGCTTGCATCCAGACCGATAGACGAAGCATTTCAACAGCTGACTCTTCAGAGCAAATCATGGGTGAAAGACCTGATTCTGCTCGGAGTCATTGCTCTCGGCGCTGCGACTCCTTGGTTGCCACGACAGTTGCGCAATGGTGTCGCTGTGCTCATTGTTGCGATCTGCGCTGCTGTAAGCGTCGGACCGCTGGTAAAGACCGCTGCCGCGCCGAAGCCTGCGATCAAATACGATGCCATGGAGCCGCTGCCTTTCTTGCAAGAATCCGGTGCTCGTGTTGTGTCTATGGGACGACATGTGTTTTGTCCAGATAGCAATCTTGCTTACGGAATTCAGAATCTCGTTCCGGTGAATGTTTATCACCCGGTGCGCTTTCAAACGTTTA
Organism: Candidatus Obscuribacterales bacterium; assembly: GCA_019752635.1. Classification (GTDB taxonomy): domain Bacteria; phylum Cyanobacteriota; class Vampirovibrionia; order Obscuribacterales; family Obscuribacteraceae; genus JAKFUT01. The sequence goes on from JAIELX010000091.1 coordinate 11,584, forward strand.
TGAAAACTGCCGGCGTCACGCATGAAGGCGTCAATCAGTTCTTTGACGGACGGCTTAACCGAGTGGTGGACCTGGCCTCGATCAAGTACGCCGTTTCTCCTTTGCCTGTTTTGGGAACGGATGAAACTTACGAAAACTTGCAGCCGCTCGTACTGGTGCCGCATTGGTCCTTAGCCGCTGAAACGGTCGATTTGCAGTCCGCCGACCTGACTCTCTTCAAGGAAAATGCCGAGATTATCGGTGCGATGAACTTTCGTGCACCGGCGAATCGCGCCACTGATATCGCCTGGCAGCCGGTCATTCTGGATGATAAGAATCAGGTTGTGTGGTTCGGCGACTTGGAACGTTTACAGTACATGTTTGCGACGAAGGGCACCGCCGGGCAAGCAACGTATATTAAAGATGTAGCGGTAGCAGTGCCATCGAAACTGCAATCAAACGCTGAGTTGACCCTAGCTGTTCAAGTCTTTGATTGGACGAGCAGTAGCTATTTGAAGTGTGATCGCGCGCCAAACAGTGCGCCGGACAAACATTCGCTCATGCCGGTTGCTAAGTTCCGTCTTGACGGCAAGCCTTGTTCGCAGCCGCTCCCTCTAACCGTGAAGATTGGCGATCTAAACGATCGTCGATTTCGCCTGGTTCGTGAGAATGACGCTCGCATACGAGTGTATGAGAATAAGAACGCGCTTCCGCCTGCATACTGGATACCGAATGCGATACCCGCTATCGGGGCCGAGGATGCACTTGAGAAGATTCAGAATGCTTCGTTCGATCCGCGCACATCAGCTGTACTTGAGATGAGCAGCGCAACGTCCGGAGCTGGTATGGCGTACTTTGCCAATGCCGCGCCTGATCCCGAAAGCTTTGTTTCCCGGAATTTGATTCCTTGTGAGTTGAGGCGACCGGACACTAATACTGTAAGGGTGATCTGTCGCAACAATTCTCCCGGTTATCTCGTATTGACCGACACGTTCTACCCTGGTTGGTCTGCGCGCGTGATTCAGAGAGGGGTTTCGGTCGATGCGCCATTGTTGCGCGCCAACTACCTGTTTAAGGCGGTTGCGGTGCCGGGCGGGCAGTGCGTTGTTGAGTTCAAGTACGTTCCGCTCAGCTTCATCATCGGAGCCGCGCTCAGTGCAGTAAGCCTGCTGGCTGTAGCGCTCATAGTCTGTGCCGCCATTCTCGATTCGCAAAAGAGGCGATAAGTTTTTTAGTGTGAACTCAAGGTGTTTTGTGGCGGCTATTCGGGATAAAAACCCAAGCCGTGGAGAGTTTTCCGTCTACGTACGTCAGCACTAGTGTGGCCAGTCCAGCGCTGTGCCACCGGGTTTCTTCCATCTTACCGCTCTGCGGGTCGCGTTTTGGATCAATGGTTACCGCTGATGGACCGATGAGCTTTTCGACTGCTTCCGGTGTTTGATTCAAAAGGATCTTGCTTCCGATGAGTTGGTGCGCAGCGCGGATTGTTGGTTTCTTGCGCCACTGCTCTACGACCTGACACATGTTCTTTGACCGGCAAGTCGTCGCTGAGTACGAGCCGAGCCAGGGAATCAATACGCAACAGAGAATGGCAATGGCCGTTATCAATCTTCCTGAATTCAAGTTTCTACTCCACCTGATACGCAACTTTTTCGCAAATATAATCGGCGGCGCTTTCTGCTGAAATCATCTGACGATTACACCAGTCAACCAGCATGAGCTTGTGTCTCTCCATTAGCTTCGCAATACAATGTGCGTCCTGCGCCGGTCGGATCGCGGTGCGGCATCGAAGTAATCCCAATGTGGTAACGAATACACCGTTGGTAGTGCCATAAATATACAGGCTTTCTTTTGTTCGTAAAGCAAATCCATTCTTGATTAATCCGCCTAGATTGCGATAGCTCAGTCCTTGGAATTCAACCGGTCCCGCGGTTGCGTTTACTTCGGGAGCCGCTAAGCTTCCGCCCTGTAGCTCTGCTGCTATCTCTTTCAACTTTAATGCGGGCGACGGAAACGGCTGATTCAATTCGCTGCGTACATGCACCCTTGTAAAACAACCCGCAGCGTTGCGAGACTCATTGAAAACTTCTCCAATATTGCTTATGCACTGCGCAACTTGGAGACCAACTTCAAGAGAGAGGATTTCAATTTGGCGCCAATCGTCTTCAACTACTTCAAGGATATTCAGACCCGTTTTGCTCTTTTCCAAGTCTACTTCCGGTATGACGTCGGCTCTGGTTGGAAGGCTGTAGAGCGATTCATTTATGGGAATCGATACGGATTCCACTTTTCGGACCTGCAAACGCAAAGTACCAGTTTGCAGGTACTCTCTGCGCATTGTCGGTTCGGCGACGGCGACTTCCCAAGTGGCATCGCCCACTTGGAGAGTGCAGTAGCCCTGGAAATTCTCCGGAAGTTCGGCGGGAGGCGTTGATGTTTCGGCGATTGGCTCTCCGGTATCGGCGTCTATCAGGGTCACTCGTATGTGTCTTTTGGCAAACGCCATATGGCTGAAGCCTATCAAAAATGCGACGACTAATTCTGCCACACTGCGCGGCTATCTGCTGGCGTTTTTAGTTGCCAACAAGCTGCGGCGGAGTATTTATTGCGACAGGTCGGTTAATTGAAAGGTTTCCTTCGCGCTCAAAGTTGTCGGAGTTGGTGTAACCGTTGGTATCGATGCAGCCTGCAAGCGTTCGGGACCATCCGGGGCCATAGGCTATACTTTCATGTCCTTTTGCCTAACCTGAGATTGTTAGCTTTTGAGGCGCCCGGCGACATGACTTTTAGAAAACCAACCTTAGCAAGAATTAGTGGTGTAGGTGTTTCGGTGCCGCCGAACCTACTAACGAATCAGGATCTTGAGAAGATGGTCGATACCACGGACCAGTGGATCGTGGAGCGTACCGGCATTAGAACACGTCACATGGTATCGCCAGGCGTTACCACGTCGGACCTGGCCGCCGAGGCGGCGTTGAATGTGCTTAAGAAAACCGGCGTTAAGCCTACTGAAGTTGAGCTAATAATTGTCGCTACGATTACGCCTGACATGCATCTTCCCGCGACTGCCTGTTTGGTGCAGCATAAGATTGGCGCCACCGGTGCCTGGGGCTTCGACCTGTCGATTGCCTGCTCCGGCTTCCTCTACGCGTTGCAAGTGGGAGCGCAGTTTGTGGCAACGGGCGCGCACAAGAATGTTTTGGTGATTGGAATGGAAGTAATGTCTTCCATTATCGATTACACGGATCGCACTACATGCATTATCTTCGGCGATGGTGGCGGTGCTGCGCTGTTGCAGCCATCCACCGGTGAGGATGACGGCTACTTCGGTGATTTCTTGTTCGAAGTTGATGGCGCTGGTGGCGACAACCTGTGTATTCCGGCCGGCGGTTCTAAGATGCCTACATCGCAGGAAACTCTCGATCAAAGAATGCATTTCGTCAAGCAAGACGGCAAGGCTGTGTTCAAGTATGCGGTGCGTAAGATGCCTGAGCTGTGCGTCAATCTTCTAGAAAGAAACGGATTGACCGGTGCGGACGTTGACCTGTTTATTCCGCATCAGGCGAACCTTCGCATTATTACCGCCGCGGCGGAGCGATTGAATCTACCAATGGAAAAAGTGCTCGTCAATATCGACGAGTTTGGAAACACCACCGCTGGAACCTTGCCACTTGCAATAGACACCGCGCTGAAGAGAGGTAAGTTGAAGAAAGGCGACCTGGTGCTTTTCGCAACTATGGGGGCAGGCCTTAGCGCAGGCGCGGCCTTGATTCGCTGGGGCTACTAATGTTGCCCAAAGCTTCGAATGACCGCTGACTGACCGTCGTTAATGCGCAGTTGGCCCAGTGGGAGGAAGACGTTTAAGTGTCAGGATCTCGCGTCTGCCGCATAGTGCGCTCCAATATTCGCGCTTGTCGATAACTGCGAAGTCGGGCACAGGAGAGAAGCTCACGATATAGTCCTCACGGTCGACCGACCACCAACGCCATTGATCGCGAGGAGGATCGCCGCGATGTGTGAGGTCGTACCATGTGGGCCAAAGTTTCAAGTTCTTGAAGAGTTGTGGATTGGAGTAATAGTTGTATTCCGCGCCGCCGTCTATTTGCTCAGGCTTGACGCCTTGTTCTTCAAGCGCTGTTAGCGCTTGCCACCGCGCGCGGTTCCATGCCATTTGATCTTGGCATGCCGCAGCGGAATAGACGCTGTAAATTGTCAGCGCCGCCACAGCGATGACGAGCACCGGCTTGGAGAGCTTGACCGATAGCCATCGCCACGAGAGAGCAAGGCAGAGCGTCGTGGAAACGAACGGGAAAAGGTAATAGCGATCGATGTCGGAAAACGTTGCCTGCAGCATCACAAATGCATACTGCATTGCGCAAAAAACAAAAACGAATAGCGCAATTGCCGATTTTCGCACTCGTTTTTCGAATGCCTCGCCACTAGTGCCGGGACGTTTGAGGACTATGGAGCGGCAAACGCGAAACCCGTTCACTACTGCACGTTGAAATCCATTGCCCAGCAGTGCGCCGAGCAGGAATCCCGCAAGCCCGCTGACTCCTGTAAGGATCTCGCGTGCCCTGTTGGGCAAGTTTGCATGGTTGATTCCGAGAATCGTGTGGGCGCCGACTGCGGGTATGCGCAGCAGGTTTTGATTGAAAGGCATTAGCTTCTTCGATACGATGACGCATTGCGTCAGTGCATAGGTTATGACGGCTGCCGAAAGGGCGAACCATCCCGCCGACATTTGCTGCTGAGCGGGAATGCGTCCCGTTGATGGTTTCGCAGCAGGGTGGAATATTCCGACTAATTGCCTGTGGAAGCCAATCAGGATTGGCAAGCAGAACAATCCAACATAACAAAGCAATTGACCGGCAATTTGCAGGAGCGGGAAAAACATTTTCGACGGGGCGCGAAGTATGTCTCGCACTGCTGACGTCACCATGCCCTTGTACCAGACATATAGAGGCGTGAAGTCGCTCGTGGCCATCATCCATTTGTCGGCCAAAACGCCGGTTGCGATGGGCAGCGCTACCATTCCAACAAGCAGCGTCCAGGAGTTACGACGACGACACCATAACGTCAAAAGCAAGAGAGCGTTAACACCGGCCATCAGTGCCAAATTCTGCCGCACGAGGCTGCCTGCAATCAGTGCCATGGTAGCGAGCACAAAATTTATTTCACTCTTTCGGCGCATTCCTTTTATACAAAAGTACGCGTACAAAATGGTGAGACTAAAAGCCGGCGTATCCGTCATAAAGGAAAACGCAAGATTTACCGTCATGGGGTTGGCTGCGAAGGTAAGAGCAAAAAGTAAAGCTGGAAGCTGGCGCATTCGCAACTCGCGCATGCAGCCGTATAGACCCAGCGTTGCGATCAGGGCCCAGAAGACACCGACGCAGCGTAGTGTTTCGTGTCCGAATCCGAAAACTTTGCAGACCGCGGCGCCGAAGATCAGGTGAAACAAGCAAGCCGGCGCACACGCCAGTAGTCGAAGTTCACCAGTATCGAGGAAATGTTTGACGCCCTCAGCATAAATCCAGTCGTCGTTCAGCGGGAAGTTGCCCTGGACTCCGACAAAAGCCGCCATGGCAAACCAGAACAAGCAAATCACCAGGACCGGGCGCGAGAAATTTGCCAATGGAGAGATCTTCTCCGGCGCACCGGCTGTGGTGGTGCCAGTCGCAGTTGGCTTGGAGATAGTGGTATTCGGCGACATGGCTATTTCTCTCCGTCCGTGCGAACAAAGTCTTTTTTGCCGTATAGGCGCAGCGTGCTTCCATCAGCTATAGTGCGAGTCGCTAGCAATTTGTATTCAATTCCTTCTGCCAACAACTTTTCTATGCGAGCGTAGTTTTGCGCGGATTGCGGGCTTTCGAATTGAAGCCCCTGTGCGCCAGTCTTCACAAGATAGAAGTGGAAATTCAGCCAGGATTTGCCGTCAAAATCTATCTTGTCACCCGTCGGGGTCCAGAGCCTGGAGGTTGTGAACTGAACTTTGCTTCCTTCATAGCGGCTAACCAATGCCAGTGTGTGAACGCTTAGCTCTGGAGTGCTGGGAAGCATGTTGAGCCAGCAGGTTTGATTGCCGCTTGCCCTTTTTGATTCGCGTACAACCCACTGCTGGCCCCACTGGTCACCCGGAGGAGTAGGACTGAAGCCCGGTTCCAGTGGACCACGCCGGTCGCTGTCGGTCCATAGGAGGGAGCGTATAACAGTTTTTGGAAGAGCAACGGGATACGGTGCGTAATTCATTACAGCAAATTGCGTTATTCCCGCAGCGAACATTAGAGCTGCCGGTAGTGCAACGCCATAGTTTCTGTGTGCCGGGGAGAAAAATCGGCAAAGGTGAGACGAGCAGAGCAATGCTGCAAATAGCAGCGCCGGGGCTATGTATCGGTGTTCAGGAAGTTGAAAGGGCAGTGCGCACATGCATGCGACTCCGGTCAGCGCAGCGATTGCGGGCAGGGCCAGGGCGCGCAGTTGGTTTTTCGAAACAACAAGAAGCGACATTATGCTAAGAATCAGGAGCGGATATCCTGCTAGTCCCGGAGCACAGTTTAAGTACCCGGAGAGATTCGGCAGGAAAGCCGTCCAGATGGTGCGATCACCCAAATGGCCGCTGTTGCGATGCATGTATCCGTTGATACCTTCCCAATTGGGAATGACCCATGATGCCAGGAAAAGCACAACCATGAGACCCGACACTGTAAGCTGAAGCGCGCGGTCCCATCGTTTCGAATAGATTTGTTGGATCAGAACCACCAGGCATGGTGCAAAGAGAAAGAATGCTGCGATTTGTTTTGTCGTGCATGCAATACCGAGTGCGGTGCCGCACAAAATAGCACGGGGCCACGACGGGCTACGTTGCCACCATAAAAGCGATGCCATCGCGCACGTGTAAAGTGCTAGATGAGGGTAGTCCAAAAGCTTGAGGTGGCTGAGGAGCGCGACGCCGGGGAAAGCCTGGAGAATAATTACTGTCAAGGCTGCAGCTTTGCGAGATTTAAGAGCAAGCAGCGCTGTCGCGCAGGCGGAAAAGCTCAATACCGCAGAGAAAATTATCAACGACAGGGAGTCGACCCAACGTCCTGCGCCAAAGATTGCTTTCAGGGCGCCATTGAAAATGTGAACAGTCGGTGGATAGCAGTAGTTTACTGTAAGAAATTCCTTCAACCAGTGAGCATTCCAGGGCCGCGCATGTCGCAACAGGTCGCAGTACTGAAACTCGACGCGCACATGGTCCGCTGCGTCCCAGAAGGGCCAGCTATTGTCTAAGGAATACCAGACCGTCAACAACGCTGGAAACAGGAGGCAAAGCGCGACGAGCCACCGGTTGAATCCCGGGGGACGAAGCGTTTCGGTGGTCGCAGCTTCCCTTGCAGCCAGTTGTTGTTTAGTTGATGCAAGCATCCGTTACTACCAAATTTACTCCGGGCTAATTTTTTTTGTGACTCTTGCCGCCGGCTCCGACGAGCTTGTTAGCCGGTTTTTCGGCGTTGGCGTTTTGTGTCGGGGAGTCGCCGGTGGCGGTGACTATGCGCCCCGGTTCGGTGTGGGTACCGACTAAAGTCGCTCGAAGAGTATGGCTGGCGATTCGGACTGCCGCCAGAATCATGAGTCCGGCATAGACGAATGGAGCCAGGAGCGCCTGACCGTGGCTGAGGTGTTTCCGCCAATAGCGATACAGCCCGCGGTGCGAAGAAAGGATCATTCGCGCTTTGACCTGTTTAATCGATTGTCCGTAATGATGAATTACTTTTGCTTCAGGTGTGAACCAGATCTGCCAATTCGCTTGCTTGATGCGATAGCACCAATCGACTTCTTCGAACAACATGAAGAAGCCTTCGTCCAACATTCCTACTTGATCAATTACGGAGCGACGCATCATTAGACAAGCGCCTTCGGGTTGATCAACTTCACGACAATAATCATGATTGAACTCAAGCATTTTGTACCGTCCGAAAAGCGGATGGTTTGGAAACATTTTGCTCAGTCCGAGCAACTCATAGAGCATTCCGGCAAAAGTGGGAAACTCTCGGCATGAACGCTGAACGGACCCGTCACTGTTAAGTAGCTGTGGCGCAACGATTGCCGCATCGGGATTAGAATCCATAAAGTTGATTAGTGTTGCCAATGCGCCAGGCTGCACTTCCGTATCAGGATTTAGAAGTAGGACATACTCGCTGCGCGATAGCTTCAGCGCTTGATTGTTTGCAATTGCAAATCCGCGGTTGCTTTCGTTTGCAATTAAATGGAATTGCGGAAATTCGGCCGCAACCATTTGAGCGGAGCCGTCCGCCGAAGCATTGTCGATAATGAAAACTTCTACGTTTTCCGTAATCGACGAGAGCTCGTCGGACAATGTTTGTAGACATCGCCGGAGTAATCCAACGACATTCCAACTGACCGTGACTACTGAGAGTTTGACCGCTGACACTGCTTTTACCGCAATTGTTGTATCGACGTTTTGTGCCCGGGTCATTCTATCAGTTGGAAGCTAAGAGGAATCCTGTCCGAAAAATCACTAAATGAAATCAAATCGGTGCTGTGCTATCCTCAATCCGCTGTCAAGGTGACCTGGCGCAGCTCATTGAGAGATCCGACCGCCAGTCTCCAGGTAGATAAACCATGCTTAAGGTGGTGACTGGTGCCTGATCCTGTAAAGACACTATCGAAGGAATCCGAAGAGCGCGTGTGCGTCAGCGCATCGGAGGCTTGTCGGGTTCAGCTCGCGCTCAAACGTTTAACGGATTTCGTTGTTGCGTTGGGCGTCGCGATTGCTTTTATGCCCCTTATGTTGCTTATTGCCTGTTTGATAAAAGTCGACTCTGCCGGGCCGATCGTTTTCACTCAGCGACGTGTTGGTAAAGATGGTGAACTTTTCGACATATACAAGTTCCGAACCATGCGGCAAGGGACGCCCAATTTACCGACTGATGAGATGCTCAAGCTGCCCAGTCCCGTGACGAAGATAGGTAAATTTCTTCGCGCAACGAGCCTGGATGAATTACCTCAAATATTCAACGTGCTTAAGAATGATATGTCGATAGTGGGCCCCAGACCTGCACTGTATAATCAAGTCGGGCTTACAGAGATGCGTTCGCAGGCTCGTGTGTTGCGTTTCCTTCCGGGAATCACCGGATGGGCGCAAGTAAATGGACGAGATGAGTTGCCCGACGACATCAAAGTTGAAATGGACAAATGGTATTGCGATCACTGGAACTACTGGTTGGACTGGAAGATTCTCTTTCGTACAGTTCAAGCCGTGCTCAGTCGTCGCGGTGTCAACTAGCAGTTAGCTTTCTCACCGGGAAGGATCTATGAAGGGACTTATCTTAAGCGGCGGCAAGGGTACGAGAATGCGGCCGATCACGCATACGGCGGCAAAACAGTTGTTGCCAGTTGCGAACAAGCCAATTCTGTTTTATGCAGTTGAAGCGATCAAAGAGGCCGGCATCAAAGAAATCGGCATCATCATCAGCCCTGAAACCGGGCAGGACGTGCGCGATGTCGTTGGTGACGGCAGTCGCTGGGATGTAAAGATTGAGTATATTCTGCAGGATCAACCAAAGGGGCTGGCGCATGCGGTAAAAACTGCTCGTCCGTTTCTCGGTGACTCAACGTTTGTGATGTATCTGGGCGACAACCTGATCAAGGACGGCGTGAAGCCTCTGGTGGACAGGTTCAATGCCGGTAATGCCGACTCGCTGATTCTGTTGAAAGAAGTAGCTAATCCGAGTTCTTTCGGGGTAGCGCAGCTTAACGGCAACGGTCGCATTCTTTGTTTGGAAGAAAAACCGGCTCAACCAAAGTCCAATCTGGCGCTGGTTGGAGTTTATCTCTTCAACGAAAACATTCATAAGGCAATCGACGAGATCAAGCCCAGCCGCCGTGGCGAGCTTGAAATCACCGATGCAATTCAACGATTGATTGACACCAAGTATCACGTCGACAGCCACACTCTGAGTAACTGGTGGTTGGATACCGGTAAGAAAGACGACATGCTTGAAGCCAATCGCGTAGTTCTGGACGAAATGTCCGAATACGTGATGCAAGGAAAGCTCGAAGGCAACAGTCTTTTATCCGGACGAGTGCATGTCGGCGAAGGTTCAGTGCTTCGTAACTGCACCGTTAGAGGACCGGCCGTCATTGGTCGTAATTGCATTTTGGAAGATAGCTATGTGGGACCGTTTACGGCGATTGGCGACAATGCACACGTCAGTCAGGCCGAAATTGAGCATAGTATCTTGCGTGAGAACTGTCAGATCAAAAACTTCAACGGTCGTATCATCGACAGTCTCATCGGTGTCAACGTAGAGTTGATGCGCAGTCAGCACAAACCACTGGCCTACAAATTCATGTTGGGCGACGATAGTAAAGTCGAAGTCGTATAACTCTCAGTAGCAGCAGATAAATTGATCAAATACGAGGAATTCAAAATGCAACTTCTCATCACCGGCGGCCTCGGGTTCATTGGAAGTAACCTGGTCAGGTATATTCTCAAGCACCACCCGGAGTACAAGGTGATCAACCTTGATGCGGAAACTTATGCCGGTCACAGAGAGAATCTGGCAGATCTGGAAGGCGACGCACGCTACAACTTTGTGAAGGGCAGAATTGAGGACAAGGCAGTCGTTGAGGAGATCGTGTCCGGCAAGAAATTTGGACGCATTGACGGCATCATCAACGCTGCTGCTGAAACGCACGTCGATCGCTCGATTACCGATCCTGATGTTTTTGTACACACCAATGTGCTCGGCACGCAAAACCTGCTGGAAGCCGCATATCGTCATGGGCTTCGTCGCGAGGGCGGACCGATTCGCTTCGTACAAGTATCCACTGATGAAGTCTACGGATCGCTGGGACCGGAGGGGTATTTTGTCGAAGATACACCGCTCACCCCGAGCAGCCCGTATTCCGCCAGCAAAGCTGGAGCGGACATGGTGTGCCGCGCCTATTTCCATACGTACGGGTTGCCGGTAATGATTACTCGTTGCTCGAACAACTATGGACCATACCAGCACCCGGAAAAGCTCATTCCCCTGTTTATCATGAATGCGCTGCAAGACAAGCCGGTACCTGTTTATGGCGACGGTTTGAACGTTCGTGACTGGTTGCATGTAGAAGATCATTGCCAGGCCATCGACTTGGCGTTCCACAAGGGAGTCGCCGGCGAGGTGTACAACGTTGGTGGGCATAACGAGCGTCGCAATATTGAGATCACAAAACTTATACTCAAAGAGCTCGGCAAAAACGAATCGTTGATCAAGTACGTTGAGGATCGCCTTGGCCACGACAAGCGTTACGCGATCGATGCTACTAAGCTTCGTACAGAACTGGGATGGAAACCGGAGCACAACTTTGAGTCGGGGATCCATCAGACTATTCAGTGGTACTTGGATAATAAGAAGTGGCTCGAAGCGGTTACCAGTCACACCAAAGGCTGCGACAACAGCAATTTCGCATCCTGCGGCGAACTGACCGGAGCCCGAGGCAAATAGGAGCATAGAGGGGAGGCCGATGAAAGTATTAATCACCGGTGCCGGTGGGATGTTGGGCAAGGCGGTGACGTCTTGCATGGAATCCAGAGAACATCAGGTAAAGGGACTCCCTAAGGAGGTCCTCGATGTCACTAATTATGCGCAGGTGTTGGAGACTCTCTCGGCCGAGCGTCCCGAGATTGTGATTCACGGAGCGGCTTACACCAAAGTCGATCAGGCGGAATCCGAGCCGGAACTGGCTTATTTGATTAACGCCTACGGCACCGAGAATATTGCAATTGCTTGCAGCAAACTCGGCATCCAAATGCTATACGTAAGCACGGATTACGTATTCGACGGTGAGCAGAATCGTCCCTACCAACCCTGGGACCAGACACGTCCGTTGTCGATCTACGGTAAGTCCAAGCTCGCCGGTGAGCGTGCGGTTCAGCAACACTTGAGGCAGTACTACATCGTTCGCACCAGCTGGCTCTACGGCCCTCACGGTCGAAACTTTGTCGATACAATTCGCCAAATGGCGACGGAAGGTAAGCCGTTGCGAGTCGTGTCGGATCAATTCGGAAGTCCCACTTGTACTTTGACTTTATCGGAAACGATTGCCGATCTTATCGCTACAGGCCGTTGGGGCATCTATCATGGCACTGATGGAGGTGTAACCAACTGGTTCGAGTTTGCCCGCGAGATTACTCGTGATCTGAAAGTTTCGGTGACTCCGATTGAAACCAAGGATATGCCGCGGCCGGCTACGCGCCCCAAGTATTCAGTTCTGGACAAGACGACCCTTATTCACACCCTTGGCCGAGAAGTCGTGCCGTGGCAAGAATCGTTGTCGATGTATCTGGACTTGAAACACGCTCGGCAGCCAGTCTGAGTCCTGGTTCATAATCGTATCGAAATCGCATTGGTGACGGTGCGGAATTACTGCCAATCCCTGCGCCGGGTGCTAACTTCTTTCGGCAAATTGGGATACCATCGGTATTGAGGGGGACGCAGTTCCGGTATTGACCGATCGTGAATCGCCTAATACCGGATCGGTAGACTAACGCGGGGCGCGCTGGTATCCTATGCAGATGTCTCTTGGCAGACGACAGAGCTGCATCGCAGCAGGCTTCCCGTAGTTTGGAAATTGCTAATCGTATGGTTATGTTGCAACCACTTAAAGAAGAGTCGATTGGCTCAGAATTCAGAAAAGAAATTTCCGTTCAGGACTATCAAAAGAAGCCCGCGATTGATGGCGTTCAGATCATTTCGCTGCAGACCTTTGTTGATGATGGTGGCGCCCTGGCTGAACTGGTTCGTGTAGATGAGAACGGAAATCTCATTGCTATTCCTGAATTCAAAGTCCGGCAGACAACATGGTCCCAAATGCTACCCGGGACAATCAAGGCTTTCCACCTCCACTACAATCAGGAAGATGTCTGGTTTGTAATGCCTTACGACCGGCTGCTCATCGGCCTGTTTGACGCAAGGGAAAGCTCACCGACGTACAAGGCGTCCATGCGCTTCATTTTGGGCGCGGGCAGGGCACAGTTATTGTATCTGCCGCGTGGAGTCGCTCACGGCTTGGCGAATATCTGGCAAACCCCGGCCAACATGATCTACTTCGTCAATCAGCGTTTTGACGCCGAGAAACCGGATGAGCAAAGATTGCCTTGGGATATTCTCGGCAATGACTTCTGGGACATTCGTAAAGGCTAAACCTTCCGTCGACTGGTGCTGATCCGGTCTTTCGCTCAAGACATTTCGGAGACGATCCATGAGTTTGAGCATACGAGCGCGAGCCGAAGCGAACACTGACAACACCGCAGCAGAACAAACTAAAGTCTCCTCTGTTTTGCTGAAGTCCGACACGTTTTTCGCACTTCTGGTTTTTGGGCTGGTGTTCGCACTGTGCTTGTGGCAGAATCCTTCGTCTATAGAACCCAGGACCACGCTATATTTCGACGGCGGTCACTACCTGGAATCCTGTAAGCAAATCTCCTCCGCCGTTCATGATTGGTTGGGCGGTGTTGCAAATAAAACAACAGCCGAATCTGTTGCCTACTACTTGCTTCTAGATGGCCCGGTTTTACCTTTGGCGGGCGCTCTGGCCTTTGCGCTACAGGCAAAGGCTCCCAATCCCGCCGACTGGTTTGTGCTTGTACAAATGCAGTGTTTGCTACAAGCTTTTGCGGCGACAATCATTTACTCTTTAACGAGAGTTTTGACAGGGCGACCGGCCGCAGGCCTGTTCGCCGGGTTGATGTGGGGGGCTTATCCCGCCACTATTGCCTCGTGTGGACTATTTCTAACGGAACCGCTTGCTTGTGCCCTGGTACTGTTGGCAGTGGCGTGCCTTTATCGGTTTCTGGTTCGTGAATGCAAGTTCGGTGTGGCGGGGGCTGCCGGTAAGGTTTTTGCTGGTTCTGTCCTGGGTACGTTGGCTTTGCTCAAGACTGCCCTGATTCCCGCTCTGGGGCTAATTGCAGTTCTCGCATTGCTGTGTTCGCAATCCAGGAAGAAAGGGTTGGGCGCACTGGTATTGGTTTGTGTTGGCGCCATACTTGCGCTGGCGCCTTGGATGGCGTTCACGCAATATGCCACTGGTCAAATGACGCTTTTCCCTTCGCGAAAGCCCGTGTACAACATTGCAACCGGTATGAATATCGAGAGCGATGGCTGGGGCTGTTATCCGACCCATCCGGTGACGGCAATGTTTAGCGATGATGAGTCTGGATTGTCCGTGGTCGCGGGAATGTACGCCGCCCACCCGGCTGAGATTTCGAATCTGTTCTTGCGCAAAGTTACGCGTTTTTGGACATATCCCTGGAATGATTTTCGCTACCGCATCTGTGGATTGAATTTCAGGTTTCAAACCCTCGCGCAATCCCTTCTGATCATGCTCGGACTCTGCGGCGCCGCGTTGTACGGTTCGTTCGCGATGGCTCGTCGTGGCATCAATCGCTCACAGCTCTTTGTTGCATTCAGTGCCATCGGCATTATCGCTGGTCATTTAGTTTATTTGCCTTTTGAAGGTATTGCTCGCTATGGATTCACCGCGATGCCGTTCTTCGTCATACTTGCGGCTTCAGTTCTCGTACTGGCTGTGAACAGGAAGGTTGCGGCGATCTCAATTCCATGGCTGGTTACCCTTCTAGTGACCGCCAGTTTACTGCAGGTTGATCTTTTGCCATACACCGTGGCCTTGCTTGCAGGCACCGACGCTGGTATGGCGCTGGAGTTCGTGTTGAAGTTTGGTTTGGTTGCGGGAAGTGTTTGCTTCTCCACCATTGTGCTGCAGCAGTGTCTTGATCCGGAACAGGTGCGATGCAAACCTGTTTTGGCAACGCTGGCTGCGATTGTTACGTCGGTTTCTGCGCTGATTCTGTTTGCTTTTGAGTACTCCGAGCGCGAATGCAGGCAATGGCAAAGTCCATTGAAGCAAGGAATGTCGGTCACTCGCAATGTGGACCTTTCTCGGGCTGCGCGCCCGGACTGGGCCCTGGTGCTTGTCGACGGCGATGCTGAAATTGCAAATGCGCAGGTTGCGGTGAATGGAACTGTCATCAAGCAGCCGCTTGAATCGCTCTATCAATATTATGGTCGCAGGTACGACTTGCAAAATTACATCGGGATGTTTGCTTCTTTGCAGAGACAGTCACCCGACAAACTTCGTCAATGGCGAGCCGTTCAAATTGATCCTGAGTTGCTGAATCTTCGCTCGAGCGAAAACGAGTTGAGGGTGACGGCGACGACGGCGAAGGGAACCATATTTGGTGACTTTGTGCGTGAGGGCAGCCGTGAGCTGTTATTGCCGTCGTTCGAGCAGATAAGCCCCGGAAAGCTTTTCAATTCAGCTGAAGACAGTTTTGACTGCCGAATGATGCAGAAAGTCGGCGCGGCTCCTTCTGTGGAAAAATGCGTTCTCTGGACGGCTGATCAGATAAAGAACGCTAGGGATCTCTCAACAAGACCAGGGGGCCAGCAAGGTCGTTTTCGTGTATTTCTGTTAGCCGGCTATGGCAATCTGGCTGCGAACCGAGCTTCTTCGCCCGTTGTAGAGAGTGAGTCCGCGACGGTTGATATTCCTGTTGGTTCGCACTTGTTTGATGAGAGTGTACGACCGGGAATCGGTGTCGGCCAGAGGCTGGAACTGAAACCATCTGCCATCCCTTATCGCGCCCAAGTGGCTATCCCGACATCGGCACTCGGACGCTCTCATGTGCGTATTGAAATCGGGGGCAGTGCCCGTAGCGCCGGAGGCGCTGGTAATCTCGCCATTGCTGGAGTTTTGAAGACTGGAAATAAACAAGATCTGGCGGCGATCCTTCCCGGGTCACCGGCATTGTTCAAAGTGGATGGTACGGCGCAACCCTTCCACCTGCAAGCTGATGTGCCCTCTGGTTCGCTTCGAGGCACGGCTCCTGCGGTTCTAGTCGAGCTGAGTTCCTCCGTGCCCATAGTCTGTGATAAGCTGAATTTGCGGTTGCGTTCCGTACAAAAGGCCGATTTCGATGGACATGCACTCAAGTTTTTCTAGCATTCGGGTAGATAAAGTATTACCATCGTGCAACAACGGACTTGTGTTGGAGAGGGGCTGATAATCATTGAGAAGGCGTGCGCTGTGGCAATCGAAAAGCATCAGGCCTTGGATCCGGCTTGCATTAGTCGTTTGTGTAGTGACTCTACCGGTGGTTTCACCTGTAACGGTCGCAGCGGCTGCTACTCCCGACAAACAACTGCTCTTTACTATCACTGACTACGGGAACAACGTCGCGCATGGACCGGAAGGCAAGAACTGCTGGCTGGTTCAGAATGCGGGCGAATGGAAGTGGGTTAGCAACCAGTATGCGGCTGGTCGAGATCATCTGCCGTTACCTGCTGGATGCGATTTAAAGAGAGACACTCTGGTGGTAATTGATTACGGTTTGGCTACCTCCGCCGTTCACCTTTACGTTGATGATGTGTTCAGATCGAAAGACGGCTTGGTGGTCGAGACTGCGCTGCGCATGCCGGCTCAGGGTGTAGAGTCCGGTGGCAAGGCCCATCGTTTGTTGCAAGTTGTTCGCTGTGCCAAGACTGCGGGTCCGTTGATTGTTCGGGTCAGGTATCAGGAGTATGACTCATTGGGCTTTATCCGGGATAAGACCGGTCCCTTGCCGACTCGCGAAATTCTCTTGCGAGGAACTGAGCCCGGGTCGCCCTGAAAATGAGCGCATGTATGCCTCCGGACCTTTCTGAATCAGTGCCGTTGGTAGATCTTCATCCGCGGTTCGGCTACAAAATGAAGCGGTTCAAATAGCTTGACAACTATTGTCATGGTAACATTTGTCCCTCTTGGCACCGATTAGGTTACGTTGGAACATGCTGTTTACCAGCCTGCAATACATTCTTTTCTTGCCCCTGATAGTCGCGCTCTATTGGCTCAGTCCTCGCAAGTTACGTTTGCCATTACTTTTGGTGGCCAGCTATTACTTCTACATGAGCTGGATGCCCGTGTTCATCGTTCTGATACTCGGAATGACCTTGTTCAATTGGTTGTGGGGAGCGTTTCTTTACAGGGCTGAAAACAAGAAAAAGCTAATCTTCGGAGTCGGTGTCGTCGCCAATTTGCTGTGTCTGGCGTTTTTCAAATATTCGAATTTTTTGCTCGATTCGTTCGGCAGCGCTGTTCAGCTCTTCACGCGACACAATCCCGGGTGGCATGCCGATATCATTCTGCCGCTCGGAATCTCGTTTTTCACGTTCGAGTTCATTCACTACTTGTTTGAAATTTATCGTGGTGGCAAACCCATCAAATCCTTCGTGCTTTTCGCTCTTTTTGCCGCATTTTTCCCAACGCAGATAGCAGGACCGATCAAACGATACAAAGACTTTGAAGAGCAGATGCTCTCAGACACGCATCTACGACTTAGCCACTTTGATGAAGGCGTGCCATTGATTATTCTGGGCATGGCCAAGAAACTACTTTTAGCAGATAATCTTGCTACGTTCGTGCAAATGGGGCTAAGCGATCCGCGTGCCTACGGTTCGCCTGAAACATGGCTTTTTGCATACGCTTTCGCATTTCAAATCTACTTCGATTTCTCGGGCTATACCGACATCGGTCGTGGTTCGGCCATGTTGTTTGGCTATCACATCCCGATTAATTTCAATATGCCGTACATTGCGCGAAACATTTCCGAGTTTTGGCATCGGTGGCACATCTCACTGT
The DNA here is from genome assembly GCA_019752635.1 of Candidatus Obscuribacterales bacterium. GTDB lineage: Bacteria > Cyanobacteriota > Vampirovibrionia > Obscuribacterales > Obscuribacteraceae > JAKFUT01. Next base: position 29,257 of record JAIELX010000091.1, read on the forward strand.
CCACCTGGTTGCGTGATTACTTGTTCATTCCGCTTGGTGGCTCGAGAGGCGGACGGATACTGACTCACCGCAATTTGTTCTTAACTATGGCCATCGGAGGACTATGGCATGGTGCTTCCTGGAACTTTGTGATCTGGGGTGTATTTCATGGTCTGGCGTTGATTCTTCATCGCGAATTTGGTTTCTTTAAAGAAAAAGTTTCGTGGCTGAAGAATGCAATTGACTCCCCTCTGGGAAATCTCGCTTCGATTTTTGTCACCTTCCATGTGGTTTGTATCGGCTGGGTTTTCTTTCGGGTGCAGGACATCGGGCAAGCTTTCTTTATCGTCAAAAGAATGTTGGTGTTGAGCCCTATCTTTACCAGATTGGAAGGACACAACTTTCTCGTTCTCAAGCCGGATCTGCCGGTGGTGGTGCCTGTGGTGCTAATCATGGTAGCGTTATTGGTAATTCTCAATGTGCCGATTAGTCGCGCTTCCGAGAAAGGCTGCTTCCGGCAGGCACCGGCGCCATTGAAGGCGCTCTTCTGCACCATACTCATATTGGCAATGATTACATTCCAGCCGGACAATAGCGCGCCGTTTATTTACTTCCAGTTTTAAGCAAGCAAATAAATGAGAATTCGAAAGTTTCAAGAGCTTGGCTAAAAGTGTTTTCTATGTTGGTGGGGCATTGCAATTGTATTTCTGCATCAAGGGTAATAGATGGTCGGATTGTCAGATATACAATGAGCGTTTGACCTCAGTGAATCCGCACGAGATACCGGAGAACGCTCATCATGTAGAGAAAGCGTGTTATTGGTAAAGACCAAGCCCAAGCCGCCTGCAAGCTTGCACGCAGAACAAACAATCGGGTTTGCTCGGGTTAAGATCTAGTATAACCTTGTAGCCTACTTGAGGTAACAGTGGCGCACACAGTCCTGATTGAAGCGATGTTTTCCGGCGGCGAAGGCAGTGAGAGAGGTATTGCTGAAAGTTGGATTGAGGCCGTCGTCCAGATGCCGGAGGTGGACAAAGTAATAATACTTACAAGCTGTGACCGAGGGATAATCAATAGCAAAGAACAAGTTGTTTGCATTGCGCCAGCAAAGGTAGCCTGGCAAGTTATCTTCCGGTTTTGTTACGGTCTGCGCTTATACGGGTTTGCTCGGTTATTTTACGGTTTGTACTATTTGCATTGGTTGCGCGAGTCGTCGCGCCAAGCCAACATGCTGGCACGTGCATGCCATATTGACCTGGCTGTTCACGTCGGCTTCAGCTCGCTCTGGTTCGGATCTCAGTTGGCATCACTCAAGCAAACTGGTACTCGTATAGTAGTGTGCGGTAACCTGCCAGTTCCTCCCCCTGCCAATCTTCGACCGTTTGCCGCGTTGACCGATGCATTACTGGAAAGCACGGCGGTGCATGTGTGCCGCATTCTTTCCCCGCTAGCAAGTTCCGACGTAATTGCTTGTGCCACCACCGGTACGCTTTTTCTTGTTCGCCCTGCGTTTCCTAACGTTATTTGCGAGCTATGCCCTGAGGCTGCGCGTCCGTTGGTTCTTCAAAAACAAGTTGAGAGGCTGGAGCGAGTACTCTATTTCGATCAAGCATTGGTTTTAAGAAAGGGAAGGAAGCTGTTACTCGCGGCTCTCCGACTCAACGGTCAAAGGTCGCCTGTACCATTGCGAGTCTTCAGTTCCAAGCCCGATGACTGGAAATGCTTCGAGAATGTTGAGGTGAGCGGGAAAGTGTCTGAGCTTGAGTTCTTCGAGGAGTTGGCCCGAAGCCGTTTTGTTCTGTGTACCAGTCTGCGAGAAGGGTTGAATACCACTGTTTGCAAGGGGGCGACCGTCGGCGTAATTCCTATCGTTACAGACCTGAGTGGCTTCGAATCGCTGAATGACGATTCTTGCATAAGACTTGATAGTCGCACAGAGGCGATTTCAGAGCTATTGCGCTGCCTGAAACGGGCTAACGACATGTCGATTGAAGACAAGCTCGTGCTGTCCGAAAATGCCAAGAAATGGGGTGAGTCTATGACCGATAAGTCTCGCTTGCAGGAGTGCATTCGGCGCTGGTTGAAGCCTTGAGGAATTGTCGCCGCGCTGGACCACCACTAGCACTGAAACATCTGTGTACGCCGCTGCGACAAAATCTGCTTGAAACGACGCGGTCCCTGGCATGATGCTATGGCGAACGAAAGACAAAGACGTAAAATCTGTTTCGATTCGAGTATACTGCATTGGGAACGTTCGTTGAAACCGTTCGAGATCGGAACAATATTGACGCTTCTTTAGACATCAAAATGAAAGCATTCACTTTTGCCAATGTTTTCGCTGTCACAGTGCTGTTGGCGGCGGTTTTTGTGCTCCTCAGTTGCCATTCCTCAGCTGCCACCGCTGAGTTGTGGCCAGCTCCGTGTGCAGTCTCATTACCGGCGCAGACCGTTAGCGATTTGCAACAGCATCCTGTTAGCGGCAGAGGCAAACTAGTTCTGAACGGAAACTGGCTATTCTCTCCGACCTGGAGTGGACCGCAACAGCAGTTTGGCTCGTCTCAGCCAGTTCCCGGAACCTGGAAATGGTCCAATCTGCTGCCGAGCGCGCCGGCCCGTCGCTTTGATAATCTTGCTCGAGGATTTTACTTCAAGCATGTAATCATTCCACCCGGTTGGAGTCACAGTCGAGTGACATTAGACCTTCAAAGAGTTTCTACTGATGCCCGGGTCTATGTCGACGGCAAGTTGGTCGGAGCTTTGGCGTTTCCGACCGCCCAGCTTGATGTGACTGCCGCCATCGGCAATAAAGCTGAGTGCGATATTGTTATAGAGGTTGCCGCGGCCCGAGACGAAGAAGAAGCGATTAGACTTTTGGATGTAACGGATAACTCCACACCGGTTTACTCGGCTACGCAGGCGCATGCAGCAAAAGGTCTAATAGGTGATGTCGTTCTCGATGCCAGACCTCAAGGCGTAGCTATTGAATATGTCACCATTCGAACATCGGTACGCAAGCGTTTGTTTGTAGCCGAGGTAAGTCTTAGTGCTGCATTGTCAGCACCGATACAGGTTCTTGCCGACATCAAGGACGCAGATGTCGATCAAACGGTTAAGCAGTTTAGCTGCACCGTTGCACCTTCATCTTCGAAAAAACTGGTCTGTGCCTGGTCATGGCCGGACGCAAAACTATGGCAGCCGGGCTCGCCACACTTGTATAAGTTGAATCTGCGCTTAAAAGCACCGGGGTTCAACGACGAGATCGCGGACCAGTTCGGATTTAGAGAATTTTGGATTCAGGGAAAACAGTTTTACCTTAACGACAAGCCAATTAACTTGCGGCCCGCAGTCGTCAACATGGGAGCCAACACCATGTCGGCCGATGCTGTCACAGTAGGTGGAGTGATAGACGGTCTAATGAAAGCAGGCTTCAACTGTCAGGAGATGTGGCCGTCGAACAGCGACACTCGAGGTTCCATTTCGCTTTATCGCTGGTGGTACAAGGAGGCCGACAAGAGGGGGTGGCTAACCTTAGCGGCGGCACCGGACGTTTTGCCGTTTGTGCGCTCCTGGCCTGCTAAGCGAAATGATTTTGTGAGGTTTGTCGACTTCGCGGTTTCTACTGCAAGGAATAATCCTTCCATCATAATGTGGACGACAAGTCCGAATCTTTTCGCTAACAAAGCACTTGACGATCCTGATTGGCTGGGACGAATCGGGCCTGATAACAAGACCTATCCCCTCTATGAAGAGGTGGCGCAGATAATTAAGGAAAGAAGCCGTGATCGTCCAGTCTTTTCACATAACGGTGGAGTGTGCGGCGACATTTACAGCGAGAATAATTACCTGTGCCTGACTCCGTTGCAGGAAAGGGAGGAGTGGCTTCAATCTTGGGCTTCTCGCTCAAACATGCCTTACATGGCGGTAGAATTTGGGACGCCGTTTAACTGCACCGTGCTGCGCGGTCGCGCTGAATTTCCTCAAGCGATAGTAACAGAACCATTAATGACCGAGTATTGCGCGGTGTATCTCGGGGAAAAGGCATACCGTTCGGAAACGGATCAATACCGCCAGGAGATTGCCAGAAGGTACAACCCCGTCACCGGCCAATACCGGTCATGGCAAAGAGAACCTACGCTCTGCTTCTCTCCGGCATTCCAAGAGTTGCAGGAGTTGTTTTCACGAAACACGTGGCGAAGTTGGCGAACCACAGGCATCACCGGAGGGATGATACCCTGGGACTCCGGCTATGGATGGCAGCCTCCTGCTAGTCCATCGCCCGCACTGACTGTGGTTAGAGGCACCGGGGAAGGTGTGATCGGCCCGTTCAAGAAAGCTGTCGAGAACTCGTGGCTCTACTATCTTCAAGAAAGAGGAGGATGGATAACCGCGGCGGCCGGGAATGCGATAACGAGTAACAACGGGGACTATCTTGCCTATATCGCGCATAAAGGTAGTGGAGCCGATCTGCTGAAGAAAGATCATCACTATCGTTCAGGTCAGACGCTGGAAAAGCAGATTGTCGTTATGAACGATTCGTTGGCCGATTGTCCATACTCGCTAAATTGGTCCGTGCAGGTTGCCTCGAATATCGTCGCCAGTGGAAAGCTCACAGGTACGATACCAAATGCAAAGAAACTATTTTTGCCCTTTCAGTGCAAGCTACCGACTGTATCCACCAAGACTGACTGTCGGATCATTTTGAGCGGAAGCATTAATAATAGGCCTGTGCCCGAAGATCAATTCCAATTGCGAATCTATCCGCAAGCTACGACAGATACGTCGGTGGTGGCGATAGAAGATCCTCTGGGCGATAGCAGCAAGTACCTGAAGCTCCTCAATTACAAATGTGCTCCGCCGAACCCCGGTAGTAAGGTCGTTGTTCTGGGTCGCAACGCCCTTTCCTCAGGAAAAGTATCTCTTGAATCCTACCGGACCTTTGTCGAAAAAGGCGGTGTGCTGGTTTTGCTGAGCCAACACCCTGATTGGTTGAAAAGAAAAGGCTTCAGGGTTTGCCCTCAAGTTACACGCCGAGTCTTTTCGGTTTCATCCGGTGGCGAACAGTTGAAATTAGATTCTGAAGATCTTCGTGACTGGAACGGTGCCGGCAGCCTTGTACCTACTAATACCATTGGTGGTGAGTTGCCTTACCCTGCCTATGGCTGGCATAGAAGCAACCAGGGGAGCGTTAGTAGTGCTTGTATTGAAAAACCCCATCATGGAAGCTGGCGCCCGCTGCTTGAAGCGGAATTCGACTTGGCTTATTCGCCATTGTTAGTTCATCGATGGGGCAAAGGACACGTGATCTTGTGCACTTTGGATTTTGAAGAGCGTGGTGTGTCCGAGCCGGCGGCCGAGCTTTGTCTGCAAAACTTGTTGACTTACGCCGGCAAGCTCAAACCCGCTCAATCCCTGCCGGCGCTTGTTCTTGCCAACGATAACGATCTGAAGTTCTATACTTCCCTGGGGATCGATTTGTGTGCAACTGCAGATAAGAGTGGCCTGGTAATTGTCGGACCAAGTGCTTCTGCGGCTCAAATTGCCGCTGCTAAGGAATTTCTAGCCAAAGGACGGAGCGTCTTTTGCCAGGGGGTGGCAACAGGTCAATTAACGGGGCTCAGCCTTAGAGTCGCTGATCTGCCTGCTGCTGTTACACTTTCATCTGCGGATGCGCAGTTTTGTCAGGGTGTAACCATGAGCGATCTACACACTAGAAGCCGATATCCGGTAACTGTTATCGATGCACAGAACGACAAAACATGCAGTGGAATTTTTGCACAAACCACTGCCGGCCCGGGAAAAATTTATGCCTGTCAGCTCTTTCCTCCGGACGTTCCTGCCTTGAGTCGACCCTATTTGCGCTTTACCGCGTGGCGTCAAACCAGATGTGTTTCTCAGGTGCTATCTAACTTGGGTGCGGCTTTTCGACCGGAGGTTTCAATCTTTTCATCAGGAGCAAAAAATTCTCTCTACTGCGCAGATTACATACCACCGGACAAAGCTAACTTCGCACTATCCGACGATCCCTATCGCTACTACCATTGGTGAATGTCAGAGATTGGTTACTTAGCCTACCGTCCTGAAGTGGACGGACTTCGCGCCATCGCCGTTTTGGCCGTTGTTCTGTGTCATGCCAATTACGGGTTCCGTGGCGGCTATGTTGGGGTAGATGTTTTTTTTGTGATCTCGGGTTTCTTGATCAGTTCGCTGCTTTTGAATGATCTGGAGCGCGGCGTCTTCAAGTTCAGCAATTTTTGGGAACGGCGAGCTCGTCGCATAATACCGGCGCTGGTGCTGGTCACACTAGTGACAGTGGTAATCGGTTGGTTTCTATTGCTGCCGGTTGATTACACTAACCTGGGGAGTGCTGCAGCCTCCCTTGCTGTTTTTTCTGCTAACATTTATTTTTGGCGCGACTCGGGTTACTTTTCGGTAGCGGCACAGGAGAAGCCGCTTCTCCATACCTGGTCCCTTGCAGTCGAAGAGCAATTCTATCTGTTTGCTCCGATTCTCCTTTGGTGGTGGTACCGGTATGGGAAACGTCAACGAACTACCGCTCTTTATACGGTCGCGGCGATGTTTATCCTTAGCTTCGGTGCCAGCGTTTATGGTGCCGACCACTATCGATACGCGACATTTTACCTTTTGCCGGCAAGAGTATGGGAGTTCTTGCTGGGTGGAGTTTTGGTATTTGCTTCGAGCCCCTGTTCGTGGCTAAACCACCGGCTTGTGCGAGAGATTTCGGCAGTGCTTGGGCTTGCACTTATCTTCGGCTCCGCCCTGAGCTTCACTGAGAAGACGACATTTCCCGGTTTTGCTGCGCTACCGCCGTGCTTGGGAGCTGCGATGTTTATCTTGGCCAACAGGCGCAAGAATGGCGCTGCGCCGACAGTCGCGGGAGCGGTGCTTTCGTTTCGCCCGCTCACTTTCGTAGGACTAATCTCTTATTCGCTTTATCTATGGCACTGGCCTCTCTTAGCATTTAGCAAGTATCTGTCGCTAGATCCTTCGATGTGGTTGGACCGGCGTTTTCTTATACTAAGCTGCAGCTTTTTGCTTGCCGTTTTGTCGTGGAAATTTGTAGAATTGCCGTTTCGTGAACGCAGGTTGGCAAAAAGCAAGAAGTCGATGTTTATCTGCGCGGTAGCCGGTCTATCTGCAATTCTAATTTGTGGACTAACTTGCATCGGAACGAATGGATTTCCAAAAAGATTCTCACCTCAAGCTCAGCATTTTGCCAGTGCTAAGCTTGAGAAGAGCTATTTCAAAAATGGTGAACTGTCTATTGATGACTTGCGCGCTGAAAAACTGATCTTTGTCGGCGCGCCTACCGAAAAACGTCCGGTAATGCTTGTGTGGGGGGACAGTCACGCTATGGCGATTCTCCCGGCTGTGAACGCGCTTTTGCAGGAGCGGCATCAGGCAGGATGCGCCGTCACGCACTCTGAAACAGCTCCGGTTCTTGGCTGGTACGTGAAGAAGCTAGGATTAGGCGAGGGCGCTGTTGATTTTAACGATTCAGTTTTTTCCTACATCAAACGCAAGCAGATTCCTGATGTCTTGCTGGCTTGCCACTGGGACGGCTACCTGGTATTCGGTAGCCGCAGCACCGATGCTTTCAATGCTGCATTGCTCGAAACAGTTCGTAAATTGGTGGCTGTTGGCTCGCGCCCCTGGATTTTGTTGGATGTTCCTAATCACTCCTTTGATGTTCCCGGGGCGCTTTCCCGTCCTTTCTATTCTCGCGAGTTTATCGCCTCGTTGTGCGAACGGAAGGCTGCAACAAATGAGTTACAAGATCCAGATTCGGAGTTTCTCAAGGAACTCCGCTCTGCCGGTGCGCAAATCATCGATCCCAAGCCGCGTTTCTTAGATAGCACAGGGCAGCATTACTTGATTGAATCCGGCGGCAGTGCACTTTATCGCGATAGCCACCATCTTACAGCGCACGGCGCGGAGCTGATGATTTTGCCGTTGCTGCGCGATTCGCTTGGGAGAGACAAAATTCTCAAATAGCGATGATAGCTTCAAAACCGCCTCGTGCTAATTCCAATATGCAAAAAACCAAATACGTCATAACGAGAATTATAGGCAATGAACTTCCGCCAAGAGATAGACAAGGAAGCCGTCTTGGAGCGCTAAAGTTCATTGTTGAGAATGAGTACGTCGCTAGCGATGCCAGCAGGCTGTGGTTGCTCAACCGGGTGCTCGACAGTTCATTGCTGAGTGAACTCAAGCAAATTCTTGATCTTGCCGGTGAACGTTACGTGGAGGAGTCTGTCGACTGGAAGGTCTATATCGCGGCGTTCTCACGCAATGCGAGGCTTACCGCATTGATCAATATCAATAAGGCACGAAATAGGTGCTTCGAAGAAGGGCGACAACTAGCCGACTTCGTCATGGTGCTTGATGGAGATTGTTTCTTTGATAAGCAAGCCTGGATCAAGTCAACCAACTTCATTGTCAATGACCAATTGACTAACGTCGATCGAAAGTATTATGCACATAGTTCTCATCGCCTGATTCTTGATTCGCCATTGCCGGTCGATCAAGGTAAAATGAAGTTGGAAGAGCCGATGCTGGTCTTCCGTGCCGATGCCGATCGATTGTTTGATGAGTCGCTGCCTTTTGGAATCGGCGATAAACAGGAACTCTTAAGTCAGTTAGGGCTCAGAAGAGTTGGGGAATCGTGGCTTCAACCTGAACTCGATAGCTTGGCGGCGCTGGGTGGCTTTGTGTTGCATCTGCAGACTGGTTCAAGTGAAGTTGAAAGCGATTTCCGCGTACGAATCAGGGTTCGCAACGAGTCACTAAACATTTTGCTCAAGAAAGCCGATCGCTTGGCTGAGCTGGAGCTTCTGCGCGGCAAGCAATGGTGGACACTTTTCAAATTTAAGTTGTGCCGGTGCCTTGCCGAGCTACTAGCTGCGCCGAAGAAGATCAAACAAATGGTGAAGAGGTTGATTGGTCGAAGGAAGTGAGGCGCCACCAATCTGGAACAAGCTATCTACGGAACCGCGCAGATTAGGGAATGAGAACTCAGACCATGAATTGGAGACTAAGGCGAATATTTGCATGAACAAACTCCGGAGATTGTACGTTCTTTTTCGTTATGACGACTTATCTGCTCGAAGTAATACAGACTTTGAGCGCCGGTTAGTGCAGGTCCTTATCGAAGATCAAATTCCTTTTGTATTCGGTGTCATACCGCAAGTGTGTTTAGGAGACTGGAGGAATCCCGAGCCGCAGACTTATGCAGAGCTGGATTCGGAAAAAAGGCAGTTGTTACAACACGCTGCCTCGGCTGCGCCTGTCGACGTTGCGCTTCACGGTCTGACCCATCAAAGTGCTACGAGCGACTGTCTTTCTGAGTTTGTCGGTCTTTCTCTTGAAGAGCAAATGCGCAAGATTTCTCAGGGGGCAAGAATCCTGGAGGCGTGTACAGGACACCGTCCATTTGCTTTTGTACCGCCTTGGAATCGTTACGACAAAAATACAATTGCAGCACTAATTGAGAACGGGTTTACGGTTCTTTCGGCAGGATTCCGCCCTAAGATGGAATCGGAGGAGGCGGGCCCGTTATCCGTCTTTCCTCAAACCGTTAGTCTGCACAATTTTGCGACTACACTGGAGCTCGCTAAGAAAACGCGCTGTCGGGAACTCTCGCTCATTGTTGAATTACACGAGTATGATTTTACGGACGTAAGCTCTGTCAGGGGCGTGATGGCTCTCGATTCCTTTCGCCGAGAAATCAGGGAATTGCGTAGTGATGCTCGGATAGAGTTACGGAACTTCAGCCAAGCATTGGTGAATCGAAATCGGTGGAGCAACGACGATTTTTATTACCCGCGCAGGCGGTTTGCGCTGCTATCTCGCCTTGCTGCCAGTAGGTTTCTTGGGCCAATTGTACTGTTAGTGGTTTCGCTTCTATGCCTTATTGCACTGTATCGACAGGCAATGCCTGGACAATAGCGCATATGCTCAGTCGGAGGCACGATATACTGGTGTAAAGGTAATGAGGACGTGAACCCGCTATGCTTCGCAAGTTACTTTCTAAAGGCAAAGCTCTGTTGGTACAGCAAGAGCACACGCTCCCGCCGTCAGGAGTGCCCCTGATGTCTTTGTATGTTATCTCGGCGTGCAGTCTGGAGTGTGCCGACTGCATTATGCAATTTGTGATGCGGGCAAGAAAGTCTTATTAAATGTCAGTAGAGGAGATCCGGAAGCTTATCGAAGTCTCGGAGCAGTCTCAATACAAGTTCGACTTCATTCTTACCGGGGGCGAACCATTGCTTTGGTCGAATCTTCATGAGGGCGTCAGGTTGTTGCGTCTGTCATCAATTACCAATTCGATACGAGTTTTTTCCAATGTCACTCATATCAACCAGGTTACGGATGAATTCATGAGCGATATAGACCAGCTCCGTATTTCGCAGTACCCGACGAATCTTGAAAATACTAAATTGCTCAAGAAGCGATATGCCAGCAAAGTGAAAGTGGTAGATCGCGGTCAGTTTTATCCGAATCCGGAACAGCCTTTGGACGACGTATTGCCCGCAGTTTGCTGCAATCCAGAAGTTATGTATTTCAATGGAGATGTTTATGGTTGTCCGCACTCGCTTTCAATTGCTCTTCATCACAGTAAGACGAGCGAATTGACGTTGTCCGAACCTTTACGCCCTGGCTTCTTAGAAGCAATGCCCGCTATTAGAGAAGGGCAAGAAAAAGACATTTGCACTTGTTGTATTTCAAACAAGAATGTTCGCGACAAGATAGCTCTTGCCGTTAATGAGGCACCGTTCCGCGCTCGCCGCGGCGCCGGTGAAGAGCCGTCGGCTTAATTCTTAGATCAAGCGCTTAGCGACGCCGAAATGGAACAAAGGGTCTGACAATATTCTTGATTAGACCAAGCACGTAGTAAGCGCTGACAGGGGCAGGCGAAATGCCTGTGCCTCGGCAGAGCTTGCCAATAGCAGACAAAGAGTCGAACAGATTGAGACCTCGCCCCGCCACACTTGAGCCGATGGCTTGAGCCATGGCATTGTCGTGATTTTTCTTGTCTATCGCGGTAACTCCGCTTCGGTCCCAATACTTTTTTGATGCTTGACTCTTCTCAATTATCAACAAGTCTTGCATAATCGCTGTTTTTTGGCCCTTATGTCGTCGAAATTCAACTGTGGTAAAGTCGACCACTCTCAAGCGGGCAAACGGCGCAATTTTGCAATAGAGATCATAATCCATGCAAATGTGAAGGTCTTCGTCGAGTCCTCCAACTTGATTCCATAGGCTGCTTGACATGAAAATGCCGGGCTGGTGGTATGTCAGTGTTGGTTTAACCCAAAAACGCACAACATCTGCAAAGAGCAGAGACTGGTGAGTTGTCCAAGACTTCGATGTTTCAAGATCGACGTTAATCACCGGAGAGAGCAATACGGTGTCAGGCGCAAGTTCATAAGCCGTGCCAAGCGCATGCAGTGCCCCGGGTAGCAGAATGTCATCGGCATTCAACCAGTTCACCAGCTGACCGGAGCATTTTTTCATGCCCTTGTTTATGGCTGCGCTCTGTCCCTTATCGGGCTCGCTCACCCAGTACAAGAGAAACTTCTGATACTTAGAAATGATCTCGACTGTTCCATCGGTACTGCCACCATCCACAATTACAAATTCGAGATTGGGGTAGCCCTGTAGCAACACCGAGCGAATACACTCTTCAATGAAGGGCGCACTGTTTAGGCATGGCGTAACAATGGAAATTCTTGGTAAGTCTTCAGGCGAGCTTGAGCCGAGCGGTTTTAACCTGATATCCCATGGCCAGCCAACCTTTCCGAAGGGTGGCGGTGGCAAAGTTTGCTCTTTGTCAGTGAACATACATTGGAAAGACGAATGTTGGTGCCAGGGGATTTGATTGCTTCGATTGTAGCATCGTCAGCGGTTAAGTTTTTAGGCGAAACATCCCCTAAGAGTCAATAAGCACAGACCCGGCTTCGCACATGCGCTTGTACATGCCATCGATTGCGATTAGTTCTGCATGTGATCCTACTTCAGCGATTTGCCCGTTGTGCAAAACAGCGATTTGTTCAGCCCTTCTGACGGTGGACAGGCGGTGCGCAATTATGAGCGTGGTCCGATTGCGCATTAGTTCTTCTAGAGCCGTTTGTACAATCTGTTCAGAAAGTGAATCTAGTGCACTGGTTGCTTCATCGAGAATGAATATGTCTGGATCGGTCAATATTGCACGAGCAATCGAGATTCTTTGCCGTTCGCCTGCGGATAACAATGCGCCTCTTTCTCCTACTGGCGAATCGAAGCCCAGTGGTAATCGCTCTATAAAATCGAGCGCATGCGCTCGTCTGGCAGCTTCGATTAGTTCGGCTTTGCTTGCCGTAGGTCGCGAATATTCAATATTGTAGCCGATGGTTTCGTTGAACAAAAATGGATCTTGGCTGACAACGCTAATGTGACGTCGTAAAGATCTGAGATCGAAGTCGCGCAGGTCTCTGTTATCGATTTTGATGCAACCGCTAGTAGGATCGTAATAGCGTGAGATAAGGTCGGCGATGGTTGTCTTTCCTGCGCCCGACGGGCCAACAATAGCCAAAGCAGTTCCTTGAGGAATTGTTAGATTTATCCCGCGCAACACCGGGTCTTTATCGCGCTTGTACGAAAATGTGACATCTTGAAATTGAATGGACTCTTTTAGCGGGGTATATTCAGCAGTGCCATTTTGTTGAGAGTTTTTGTCGTTGCTGCCTATAAAAGCCGCTAGTGATTCGGCATTCGGCCAGGAGTTCGACAGCTCGTTACGCTTTCCATTAAGCGAATTCACCTGTGCAAGCATGCGAAACAAGATGAATAGAAAGGTGAGCAGAGCTGTCGAGAAGACACCGTCGCCGTAAGAGGGTATAGAAACTTTGCCGAGTAGTACGATTGAAACGATGGCAGCCATGCCGGTAAACTCAGTTAGTGGTGCAATTGCGCTTGCTCCGGCTCCGGCCCGGAGTGTATTTTCCACGCACAGTTTGGATAAGCCTAATAGTTTTTCCCGCTCTCTCGATTCCGATGTTGTTGCTTTAACAACGCGGATTCCACCGAAAGTTTGATAGAGGGCTGCAGTTAACTTAGCTGCTTGCTCGATGCTTTGTCGTCCCAACAACCTTGAGCTTCGGATTATTGAATTGTTGACAGAAAATGCGACGACAAATAATGCAAATGCAGCGATGGTTAGAGAAGGAGAAAGACAAATCATAATCACGATGTACACAGCGATGGTGAGAATAGCCGCTAGAAGTTGACTAAGCACAACCAGAATCTTGGCGGTCTGATCAACCTGTGCCCCGAGGGCACTTACAAGTTGTCCCGGTTTAACTTCAGAAAAATAGCCCATGTCCGCCTGAAGCAGCACATCTAGTGTTCTTGCCCTCAGGTCAGTGGCGCATAGTCCAGTGAGATAGTAAGACGCCAGACTGCTCAGGTATGCAGAAGCACCTTTCAGCGCGAACAGTAAGATAAGCAGCCAACTCATCATTGCGACGCGATTGTCACTCGGTAAGGCGCTTGCAAGCGAGGCAAGCGGGCCGAAGACCTTGGGTAGCTGCGGCAGTGATACCGGCTGCCCTAGCAATTCCAATACTAAGGGCGCCACCAGTGCTACACTGAAGCCACTCATCGACGCGGACACTAATCCCAGAAAAAAGTTTACTGCAAGCCATCCGGGAAACTTCTGGACGCTCTTGTACAAGAGTTGAAAGGCGGTCATTGAATCTATCCTGAGGTTATCGAGCGCTCGTTGCCTGCAGCCTGTCTGCTGAGCTTTGCTGTTTATAATTCATACCAACATGCGAACAACTTAGAGGCGGCCGCCCTCCACCCCGATAGAAGGCCCTGCGTGAGCTCTGGCGTTGTTGCTTGTTTGAGTTGACTTGCCGGAGACAGAACATTCAATTGCCTTCAAGATTCACTCAAAGGAATAGCTTAGCAAAATACAGCACAAGCTTGTGTAACAGACCTGAAGCAGGGCACAGTCAACGAAGCCAGGCATCAGGTGTATATGTCATGCAAGCGGATTTGTAACTCTTCGCTTGAAAATCGCCTGCTATGCGAATGTCAAGGGCGTGTCGGTGGCATCCTCGGAATTTGAGCGAATCAGGCACGCGATGCCCTTGCTATGATTTCCTCATAAAGTTTGATATGACCTTGGGCTGCAGAGGCACCAAAGGCAATCGCAGTGTCGGCGCATTCTTTCGAACAGGTTATGGCGCTGTCCGGAGTCATGTTTAGAAAATGGTTTATACCGGCTAGAGCGGAGTTGTAATCGTTAGGGGGGAAAATCCAGCCGGTTCTACCATGTTCGATAAAATCGATGGCCCCGACGCCGGATGATGCTATCACTGGTGTTCCTGTAGCCAGGCTTTCGGCCGCTACCTTACCGAACGATTCTTCAGAAGATGGCATGATTGTCGCGTCTGCAGCGGAATATATGATAGATAGAAGTCGCGAATCAGCAATACGTCCGTATGAAACAATTCCTTGTCGTCCTTTTAGTGCCGCGCTATCATCACCGACCAAAATTAGATCCCAGTCTCTGTTTTGTCCGGTATCCCGCAGCAGTTGCTCGATTAAGGACCAGCCCTTGTGAGCTTGACGCGTAAAGTCCAGCGCTGAAAATAACACGTACTTTCGCTCGACGGCCAAACCTAGGGCTTCACGACAGGCTGGTTTGTTTCGGGGAGTAAACTGATCGATATTAATGGACACGGGGATGATTCCGGGGTGTAATAGCTTGGACAGCCGTGATTGTGAGGCGAGTTTATGCATGCGACTGCTCGTTGCAAGCAGAGTCACAGTACTGCCCGACAAGTGACGAACTTTTTCTTCGAGCTGCCGATGAGAAATATCGCCAGGATCAGTTGAATCGATCAGCGGGCAGCGGCCACAGGACGTCTGCCAGCGATTACAATCTCCGGGGCAGTGGCAGCCGCCGGTCAAAAGGTTTGCGTCTCTTAAGGTCCAGACAACAGGGCACATCTGGCTAATTTGCCGTGCATAAGCCGGTGATACCATTCCGTGCCAAACCCAGTGCAAATGAACGACGTCGGGACGAAATCGTTTGATCGTTGTTGTCAGATCGGTGTGGAGCCAGCCGGGACTGATTGAAAAAATAACTTTGGTGTTGCTTGTCTTGTAAGCTTTCGCCAATATTCTCTCAATGCGTGGCAGTACAGTGCCTAATAACTTGACTTTTCTTCCCTGCTTCATCGTACCGTCTCGGGCGCTATACTTCGCTGAAAAATAGCGCGATTCCACACCAAGCTCAAGTAATTGCCTGTGCAACTCAAATGAGCCACGGCCACTGCCACTGTCTATGTCTGTTGCTACGTGTAAAACTCTCATTCTATGCTTGGCTCGATGCTTTGGTTGCTTGCTATCTATGGAACTATTCTACTTACGAATCTCTTTAGAGCTTGCCTGATTCTCTTAGAACTGAGCTGCAAAATTGCACACCATTGCCTCGCTTTGAATTTGAGCAGTGTCAGGCCATGTAGATGGCGAAGAAGCTCTAGATTAGCCAACCGATCGGCGCGCTTCAATAGGATTTCGAGAGACTCGTTGCGAGCCTTCATTCGTTCGCGATAGTCGCTTTCCATTTCGTCGGAGCCGGTCTGTAGATGATGGACAAAACCGCCTAGACCAACCAACGTATCTGGCGCGGGCTGGAACCACGATTCGCCCACTCGTTTGAGCCCGAGCTGAATTAAGAATTGCTGCTTTTCGTCCTGGCCGAAAGGCAATGACTCATCAAACAATAGATCCGCATCGGCTCGGAATACTACAATGGGTTCTTCTAACTTCATTCTACTTTGACTTGTCTGCAACGGCGAATCGGGAATCAGACGATGAATACCATGAGCATAATATTTTCGATCAGTGTTAGTTAGTTGATCATTGAAGATAAAGTCGGTTGACTTAGCCCAAGCTTCTTTATCGAAGAAACAATCTCCATCCAGCACCATGATGAAATCGGCGAGTTGTCGGAGTTCCGAAAAGCATCTATTTCTTGCCTTGTTGATATTGATCAAAACAGTAAGCTTCTCCGCGCGTGAGTGCGCAGATGCATAAGCCACCCAATCGATTGTTTCCTCCAGGTATCTTTCGCCCGCGAGATCAAGCAGTTTCTTGAGTTTGATAAGGTATGCCTTGTCGATAACCCGGTTGAGCAGCCACAACCTTTGGGCGTCATTTGCCATGTACTCATTCTCGATGATGAAATTGAGCACTCTAAGACGGCTCCCTTCCGTGTCTCTGGGCGGAAGCTCGTTGCCGATAATTCTGGTTATGGCATATCTGGTTCTTTTCATTCTTACTGCTGATCGGGCAGACTGATGATATTGTGAGCTAAGCAAGTCTAACATGGACAATATTTACAAGCTCCGCTGTGTACCGCAGATAATGCGCGAGCGAAGAGTCAACCGTTAGCTTTTCCAGACGAAAAGTCATTGCTGCTTGTCACTCCAAGTGGTAGCGCAAGGTGTCTAATTGCCAACGAAAAGTTTTCTTAGTGCGTATTTCACGTGAAACCAACATTTCTGAGCGGAGAAACTAAGTGTCTCTATGCTCGTCAAAACCCGACAGCGAATTGTGAAGAATACTGCGCTTGTGGCGCTGCTCGTTAGTATGTTGCGGGTTGCCAGGGCATCAGCTTTGCGCAGCAGGAGATTAAGTGATTCACGCCGTTGGATGTAACGAACCCAGCCGTCCGTTTCGACACTTCGAGCACCGGTACACAGGTGCAGCACTGTACCGACTACCAGGCAAAGTCCCTCACTATTAAGGGGATACCAATGATTTCCTTGATTGCGAATTCCTAATCGACGCAGCAGTTCGACTTTGTCTTCATAGCCGAATACGCCGAGCTCGTCAAAGAGCTCCTCTGCATCGTTGCGAAAGACGAGTATAGGCTCCTCAAGTTCGATATTGGCTATGTCGAAAGGTTGGCTGTCTTCCAAAAAAACTCTGGCGATCGGAATCGCGTAGTGCTTGCGCTCAGGGTGGTCGAGCTGATCGCGAGTAATCTCAGCCCTTACTGTCAGCCAACGGGCGCGATCGAAAAAGCAGTCTCCGTCAAGAACAAATACAAAGTTTCCGATTCTTGCTCCAACTTTGAAAGCCTCATTGCGCGCATGATTGATTCCCACCAACACGTTTATCTTGCTGCAGCGCGAGTGAGCCGAAACGTAAGCATCCCAATCGACACCGATTTCAACGAATTTTTCATTTGCATTGCGCAGCCTGGTCTTTAAGGCGGCCAAAAGTTCTGTGTCCAAAATCCGATTGAGAATCCAGACTCGCTTAGTTTCCGAGTCCAGGTGTTCGTTGTTCAGGATGTAATCACATACTTTAAGTCGTGAGCCGGGCAAATCTCTGGGGAGCAATTCATTGCCAAGGATTCGGCAGACTACATTAGGCGTCATATCTGTCTCGCGTCCTGCGAATTGTTCGTGGGCTGCCGGGTTTACTGCAGGTCAATTTTCTCACGGAAACTCAAGTCGCGGGGCTTGATATCTGGACGGGCAGACTGATTAGATGTTGGAGATTTCTTGACGAGCTGATACGATCAAAAGCTTAGTCTAATCGGGGCTGGTGTGATCAAGGGCGAGAAGCCCGATTCCAGACTTCTGGAAGCCTGACACCATATTAGAGTCGAGTCCTTACGACGGAAAGCGTTAATGAAACGTATTGCTTGGGGGGCGACCTTAATCGACGTGACGGATTCTAAATCGGTAATAACGTCTGTCGCTTTAGCTTTGGTTTTTCTGGCACCTTATCCGCCTCAGCTCTGGGATCTTCCCTGGACTAACCATCTAATTGTACTGATTTGGATGCTTGTCCTGGTTACGGGAGCGGTATGGCTTTCCGAAGAAGATAAGAGCAAGGTTGTGATGTTCTTGAAATCACCTTTGTTTATTCTTTCGTCTGTCTACATATTGTCCGCGTTGGTTTCTACTGGTTTCGTCTGTGCTCAACTTTCGGCTGCCGAGAGTTTCAGGACGAGGAATCTGTTTATTCGACTATTTTCGCTTGGTTATCTGCCGATCCTCCTGTTTGCGATGCTCCCGAAAAAGCCTTCTCAGTTAAATCTTGGAGTGTTGGTAGTTTGGCTCTACAGTTTCGGATTTTCCCTGTTGAATGTTGTCTTGTGTCTCGAGAGCGGATTTCGAGCGATCACGCCTATGCACAACCTCTGGGGAATTCACAAAAACATTGTTGGAGACGTCAGCGCTACCGGTGGTTTGATAACAGTTGCTTTGCTTCTTACACGCAGAAGATGGACCCCCTTGTCGTATGTTCTCCTCGTTACCTCCGCTATCTTCATTGTCTCGGTGATTGGTTCCAACGCTCGCGCCTGCTTGCTCTGTTTTCCTATCACCATTGTGTGCATAGTGTTTGCCCAAGGTCGAAGCCGAGCGGCTTGGACTAAGTTTGTTGCAGTTGCCGCATCTTGTGCGGCCCTTGTTGTGGGGGGATTGCTGATACCGCAGGAGAAACAAGAGGAATTGACAAGGATGGATTCGAGATCTTCTGCAGCGGCTCGTCCTCGCTACTGGGCTTTGAGCTGGCAGTATCTCCAGGAGAAGCCCTTCTCTCCTGTGGGCTACGGCAGGATGGCCGTTTTTGAAGATTCTCACGTAGAAATCGATAACCCGTGTAACTTCTTCTTGCAAGCGTGGCTTGAGGTCGGGTTGCCGGGCGCTGTTGCTTACACGATAATGAGTATTTGGTCCATCGTTATGGCTTTTAACTTGATTGGAGTCTTTCAAAAGTCGCCGCATCTGAGTTTTTTAGCTGCTACTTGTTTGGGTCTTCAGATTTTGCGATTTGTGCGTGACGGGCAGGATTTATGTCTGATTGGTTATACCCTTGGGATGGCGTTGCCCGAGACAATTGGTATCACTATGTTTCTGTATATGGGGGTGCAGAAAGCACGCAAAATGTCCAGGTCGGCCTAGCGACAAGCGCCGGGTTGGGCGATGTGGTGCGTGCGCGTTCGGACCGGTGCTGGCCAGAGTTGTGTTATATTCCGCACGGCGCAAGTAAAATCATCTGTGCGTTGCCAGTGTTCAGTTCGATAGTGTCACTTTCTTGCATCTAAACTGCGCTTTACCCGTCAGGGCACCGCGAGGAATTCATTGATCATAGGCATTTTTTTTATCAGCGCTTCGATACTTGCCTTCGAGCTTATCTGTGCTCAGGTTATCGGATTTGTTCTTGGAACAGGGTTTTCGCTGCTCGTCATCAGCCTGGCCATGTTGGGCATCGCCTCTGCCGGGAGCTTATTCTCCGGCAATTTGAAGCCTCCCGGCGGACCAGCCAAGCTAAATGCCAAACTGGGATGGCTTTGCAGCGGTGCCTCGATTTTCATTCTGCTGATGTTCCTATTTTCCGCACTCACTAAAAGCCAGATCAATTTGGCAATTGACCATTCCGCTCCATTGCTGCTAAGGGGATGGGTCATCGCACTGAGTTCAATAATGGCAATTCCGTACTTCCTCTTTGGCTTAGTCATGGTGTTTGCTATTCGAGAATCGGACAAGAGTTTGATTCCGAAATTGTACGCCTCTGATCTGTTCGGTGCCGCCTGTGGCGGAACCGCGGCTTATCTGATTATGGAAATAGGCGATTTCTCATTGCTGGTGGCGTTACCATTTCTGCTTGCTGTGGCTGGTTGCGTCGCATTTTTTCAAGGGAGCGGCAATCCCAGGCTTGCCATATTGTCTCTGGTTCTGGGGGCGGGTTTGACTATTCCGCTGTTCACCAACATCGAGTTGTTCGAGCCGAAACCAGCTTTGCACAAAGCCGCCAGAGACGCGAGGAAGGAAGCCCTTGTAACTGAGTCCTGGCATCGCTGGACTAGTTTTGCTCGCGTCGGGCTGATGCGGCTCCAGCGTGCCGACCAGGATGTTCAGAATCGAATCGTGCTTGGAAATGGCGAAGGACACGCCATCTTAAACGAATATCCCGTACCTCCGAAGAAGCGTGCGGAGGTACCGAAGGATTATGGTTGTCTAGTCACAGCCTTCGGCAACCCGAAAAATGTATTGGTGTTGCTGGCCGGGGCCGGATGGGACATGCTCCAGATTGATGTATTGACCGGTGGAACAGCAGCCATAAAAGGCGTCGAACTCAATCCGGCCGTAAAAGAGGCCGCTTTGAAAATTCCTGAATTCGGCCTCGCCGACTTTTTCAAAAAGGACAATATCAATTACGTTATAGACGAAGCGCGTTCGAATCTGGAACGAGATCATAATCGCTACGATGTAATTTTGATTTCGTGGACTGGCGCTACGGAAGCCTACCATACGGGGGCAATCGGGCATACAGCTCAGTTCGTGTACACGCGAGAGTCGCTAGCGTCATTGCTGCACCACTTGACTCCCAATGGTTATCTCATTGTTCTCAATACCGATAAGCATCGCTTCCTTGCCATGTATAAGAGCATTCGCGGGCAACAGGCAGACGCTACTAGGCAGGCCGTTGTTCTTCGCTATCGCACAGGTAAGCCGGTACCGACAAAGGTTGCCGTGGATGAGAATTTGCTGCTCATTAAGCCATCCGGTTTCTCCGAGTCCGAGACCGAGAAGATTCGCTCATTAGCACAGGGACTTTCCTGGTCGGTAGTATTTGCTGCTCAGCCAACCGATGACCCTGATTATGAAGGGTATAGGGGCATTTTGGCTCCAGAAACCGGTGCGGCATCGGGAGTGGGCAGCGCTGAAGCGGTTACAGAAACTTTTGTCGCTACAGACGACCGACCATTCATTCTAGAACGGGATACAAAACCTCGTAAATCACTCTTGAAAAAGTTATTGACAGAGAATTTTTTTGCGGGTGATGGTCCGTTTGCTTACTATCGAATTCAATTCTGTATTCTCATTTCCTTGGCTGCGGTCCTGTTGATTCTTGCCCCACCGCTGTTCAAGGTCGGCATCAAAATCAATCGAAATACGCTTGCTCTCGTCACATACTTTGCCCTACTCGGGCTAGGTTTTATGTTCGTTGAGATTGGTTTGATCAACAGGCTGACATTGTTGATCGGAAATCCTGGATTGGCTCTTGCTGTTGGTTTGAACGGACTAATCATCTTTAGCGGACTTGGAAGCCTTGTTAGCGAAAGGATTTGCAAAAGTGGTATCACTGTGAAGATGTTGGTGGCTGCGCTCATTCTCTATTTGGGGATCGTATTCATCTGCGGATCGCAAATCAATGCAGTGGCTCTGGCATGGCCGCAGGGTGCGCGCATTGTCCTGTCACTAGTGCTTATTGCTCCGGCCGGTTTCTTGATGGGACAATTGTTTCCGCAAGGGCTGGCGCAATGCTCTGTCGAAGATAGTCGTTTGCTTTCTTGGGCCTGGGCAATTAATGGAGCGATGAGCACCATTGGTGCCGCTGTGTCATGGCTGCTGGCCCTCTGGTTCGGTTTCTCAGCACTTGTTTTGATAGGCACGGTTTTTTATGGTGGAATCCTTCTGATTCCTTTGCGACAGTCCTCAGGTCCACTCGATTGAAAAGAGAGCTATTGAAAATCGCCAGGAATGAGTTTCCCTCTTTGAGGAACGCAAGGTGCATCCGACGGCAAGACGAATTCTAAATGCATCTTTGGTGCCGGCTATCTTCGGGCTCTTCGTCTTGATGAATCTTCAGAGCTTTTTTCCCGAGTTCTCCGATATTGGTCCGTTTGATGAATGCATTCATATTCACAAAGGACTGGAGATGATTTCGACTTGCCATTTTCCGGAGCTGGCTAATCGACCTGCCATTGCGCTTCTGTATGCGGCGATCTTTCCGTTTGTACAGTCGTCTAGTTCATGGCTTCTGCAATCTTGCATTATCGGCCGTTGGATTTTGTTTACGCTGGTAAGCCTGTCTGTTTATGCGGTGGCAATTAATATCAAGAAGCATGTCCACCCTGCACTTATTGTCATGGTGTTTTGCTTGACGCCCTGTCTGCAGCAGCTCTTGAAAAATCCGGCCGACGCCTTGTTTAGCGGATTCTCAGGTCTGACTTTTGCGTTTCTACATGCTACTCACGCACACTGTGATCGTCGCCGGCTTTTTTTTGCTTCGGTCATGGCTTTCTTTGCTTGTTTGGCGAGAACAGAAGGAGTACTGCTGTTATTGCCACTAGTCGTTCTTGCACTAAAGGCTGGCACCCGAGGTAAGCATCGTCTCGAAAGTCTTGCCTATGCGCTTTTGCCTTTTGTTGTGCTGCTGTGTCTGGCCGTGTTCCTCAATGGTGATCTTCAAAAGAACATTCGCTTGTTGCGCATCGTCAGCTACTTTGTTTTTGAACAAGGGCACTCGGTACTAGTTAGCGATGCCAGCAAAAATGTTTGGACCGAAGGCATGTTAATTGCAAGGGAAAAATACGGTGCACCCGATGTTAATTATCGGTCCGCAGCGATTGCGATTCTGCATAACTTGCCTTTCTATGTTTCAGCTTGCTTCGCGCGACTTGCCGAGTTGCCCAAAGCCTGGGCATTGATGTATGGTGGCACCGTATCGGTATTTACGTTTCTTTTCTCGCTGGGCGGGCTAGTTGAGATTCTATCTAAGCCAGCTTTTCGGCGAGAGGGATTGCTCTTCATTCTTTGGCCCCTGTTGTTGAGTCCGTACATTCTTTTCTCGCTGCGCCTTGAAATGTTGGCCGTTTTTGGATACTGGGTCGCGCCTCTGACTGCACTCGGCATTCGCCTGGTGATGGTGCGCTCGAGCCCGAAAATCTCACTTGGTCTTGTAGCAGTTGTGGCCGGTGGGTTGGCCTTTGTAAAAGGAGCGAGATTAGCTGCCTTGACTTTGCTGTGTTTTCTCTCGGCGAAATTAGTGCCAAATATTGCGTCGCCAGATCTGCGCGGAGGTCTAGCCTTGGGGACGATGGCTTCTCTTAAAATCGCGATGGACGTGTCTAAGAATACGGCGAAAAATTCGACGGGCAGCTTGGTCCCTGACGCGCAAAACGTGGCCATGCTTTATCTGCAAGGGCATTTCAGACAAGATGAGCGAGTCGCAGCCTATTCTCCAAAGATTGTGATGGGAGCGAAGTTGCAGTACGTTTCTCTCAATGGTCCAGATGGGTTGTTGGCAGATGGTTCCATGGGGCTTGCCGGCCGTTTTCGAAGTCGCAATGTCGTTGCCGTTGTCGTCGACCGAGATCTTGAACTGTACGAACCCGACGTTGCTGCACTTCTGGACTCGCAGTTAGGGCTGCTTACGCCAGTTTTCGATCAAGGTGGCATAAAGATACTTCGATTTAACCCAAATCAGCCTTGATTATCATTTGTTAGTGGGGGTCGTTCAAATGTGT
Organism: Candidatus Obscuribacterales bacterium; assembly: GCA_019752635.1. Taxonomy (GTDB): domain Bacteria; phylum Cyanobacteriota; class Vampirovibrionia; order Obscuribacterales; family Obscuribacteraceae; genus JAKFUT01. Next base: position 52,589 of record JAIELX010000091.1, read on the forward strand.
CTTGAGCAACTGGATCAATAACTCGGAATACTTTTGCTTGCCCGATGGTTGAAGATGGTAGCAAGTATCGTAAAAACTTGCTTTCGATAAAAGAAACCGGCCTGGCTCCCCGAGAATTTTGCAATGAGCTTTCTGCTTCAGCTTCGAGTAGATCTTCTCAATCTCCCTCTCGTGATCCTGATAAGTTTCATACGGAACGGCTGGAAACGCTAAGAATACTTTTGCGTCCTTAGACTTGGCCGTAGCACAGAAGTGATTGATCTCGTCAATAATCTCGAGCTCAAGTTCGTTGGCCTTGAGGTCGAATCTCATATTGGTCGGCGGTGCCTTGCCTAGTAAAGATTCAGGTATGTCTCCATTTGCTTCAAATGATGCTCTGGTCGGAAAAAACGAGGACGGCTTTACTTCATCTTTATTCTCCAGGGCAAGCATCTTCAATAACTTGTTCCTTATCCTTGTTGATGCGACCTTCAGCCAGTATGGGCCTTTGAGCGACATGAAACGGCGGATACAAGAGGGCATGGCGAGCCATTGCCTATACGTATTAATGTATCGAAAATTGCCCGGATCGTTGATTAGCAATCGCACCAACGTTTCGTAGCCGGTAGAGGTGAATTGCTGATACTCCGGAACTATGACCACGAGGTCGCCTTGCCTGATGTAAGGCTCAACTTCCTTGAGCATGTAGGCAAGTCCAATTTGAGCGATTAAACCCATATTGACTCCGTTAGCACCGAGTGATGAGCCGACGAGTTTGCTGTTAACATTGAATGACGCGTTAGATCCTCCAATGATGATTAGGCGACGGGAAGGAAAAGTTTTTACTGCTATTTGTTTATCCGCGTCTGCCAGGATTACGCTATTTGGGTCTAACCAGGGCGAAGGTTCCAGTGCAAAGAACAAGAACACTGAAAAGCAAAGCCAAAGAACAATGGCAATTGGTGTAACCGGATGCTTTTCTGCTGCCTTCAATGCTAACTCTTGATGATGTGAGCTCGCCTGTTCTTAGCGTGCTTTAGTGCGTTTCTTGTATCAATTATTAGTTTGGCGTTGTTCGAGATTAGTTGCCAGTCATAGGAACTATGATCGGTTGCAACAACAACGCAGTCATAACTTGCCAACATTTGTGCAGACAGAGGAATACTTTTCATGAGCAGGTTGTGTCGACGCGTTTTCCTTGTCTGCGGCACGTAAGGATCATTGTAGTCAACTTGTGCTCCCAGTTCTCTGAACATTTCAATCAAAGTAAACCCGGGGGATTCTCGCACGTCTTCTACGTTTGGTTTATACGCAACCCCTAAAATCAAGATTTTTGACCCATTGACGGCCTTCGCAAATTTGTTCAAAGCCAGGGTTGTATTACTCACTACATATGCCGGCATCGCCCGGTTAACTTCGCCGGACAACTCTATGAACTTTGTCTCCACTCCGAGTTTACGAGCGCGCCATGCCATATAGTACGGGTCAATAGGGAGGCAATGTCCTCCGAGCCCGGGACCGGGATAGAACGCTTCAAATCCGAACGGTTTTGAAGCCGCAGCTTCAATAACTTCCCAAATGTCAATTCCCATTTTGGAAAGCACTATCTTCATCTCGTTGACCAGAGCAATATTGACTGAGCGATAAATGTTCTCAAGCATTTTTGCTGCTTCTGCGACTTCTGCTGAGGAAACGGGGACAATTGTCCGTATAGCTTTAGAGTATAGACTGCAGGCCAATTTGCAGGAAGCGTCGTCAATGCCGCCGACGAGTTTCGGAATTGTTTGTGTTGTGAAATTTTTTCTTCCTGGATCCTCTCTTTCCGGAGAGTAGGCCAGGAAAAAATCTTCGCCACACCGCAGACCGCCAGCGCTCAACACAGGAAGCAGAATCTCGCGTGTCGTGCCGGGATAGGTACTGGATTCCAATACTACTAACTGGTTTCTGCGCAAATTTCTGGCGATGTCCTCTGCTGTCTTTTCCACGAACGAGAGATCCGGCTGTAAATTCTCACCTAACGGCGTAGGTACGCATGAAATGAGGGCATCGCATTCGGAAAATCGCCTCAGATCACCAGTCACCTGGCAGCGGCCGGTTTGAAACATTTGATTGATTAAGGCCTGGTCCAGATGGCTGAGGTAACTTTGTCCGTTACTTAGTAATTCAATCTTGAGCTGATCGGTATCAAATCCGATTACCGAGAATCCGCTAAGGTAAAATGCCTGCAGCAATGGCAGCCCCACATAACCTAATCCAATTATGCCTACAACAGCCTTGTTGGACTCTATTTTGATGCTTAATTCGGACAATGATTCGTTAGTCATTTCAATTGATCCATGATTGGTCAAAACGAGAATCCCCAACAACATACCGCACTTTTGAAAGTTCGCAGGCCATCACACTGTTAGCCCATTTAGAATTCGATCAAACACTTTCGATGGTGCGTAACGATCCACCATCAAGTTGCGCGCAGCCAGACGCATGTTGTAGATCAGCTCACGGTTTGTGATAATCGCTTTCAACCGCATTATGCACTCTTGCGGTGAATCGGCGATCGTTCCGGATACGCCGTCATCTACCAGTTCCGTGCTGCCCAGCGCACTGCGACAAGTAATGACCGCAAGACCACACGCTGCGGCTTCGCCCATAACAAGCCCAAAACTATGCCATGGACTGGGATGGCATAGAACGTCATGATCTCGATAAAGAGAGCGCAGCTCAGTCTGGTCGACTCCGTTTTTCCATGTCAATGCGGGCAAGGTATTTTGTGGTCTCGGTGCGTGAGTCACGATGGTCAGGTCGCAAAGTTCGTGTCCTTCTTTGGAATACCAGTCAAGCAATAGATCGCCTCCCTTAGCCTTGAAATTACCGCCAACAAACAAAACTCGTACGCGTTCCCCGGGCGGACAGGGAGGCCATTCGTCCGGACAAAAGTAATCCAAGTCGATAGGCATCAAGATCTTGCATAACTGCGTTTCCGGTGTGCCGTACCTTTGACGCAAGTGCCCCAAGCAGACATCAGTGGGGCACAGTATCTTGTATGCTTTTGAAAGAACGAATTTATGAAACTGCATTATCAGTTTCTCTTGGTTGGAGATCGGCGCTCCGAAAAAATCCTTTTGCAGCAATCTCGTCCAGTCCAGCATCAGTGAGAACCTGCCCGGGTGCCGAACTGCAAAGGGAATGGCATGCAAAGCAGTACTTATCGAGAATATTAGTATGGGTAAGCCCTGCCTGTGAGCCGCATCCAGATGGCGGTTCAACGCAGGAGATTGAGCAATTCTGTCAACTCTGTTTTTGAGCACGCCTGGCGGGCTTGTCAGGAAGCCCGGTTGCGTTGGAGCAAACTGAAAATGATCAACTGTAGTGAATTGCTTCAAAGCCCATGTCAAATGGCCTTCCAGCGCGAGATTTCCCAAGTCGGTAGCGCATGTTACTAAGCAGATCTTTTGGGGTGATTGATGCATCAACTGACTGCCTGAATCGGCTAAAGCTTTTATCATTCCGCATCGGATAATAGCACCTTCAGTTACCGTAAGATCGGCGATTCACTTTCGTGCAAGCCGTTCCGAAACCGGGGGGGATTTGACGGCAATGGACGTGAATGTCTTGGTAGCGTTTGCCCGCAGGCGTTCCCTCCGCAAGGCTTCCGCTGAGTTCGGTCCTTCTCGCGCTCGTTGCGTCTTTGATCGCGCCTAGCTGCGAGAAAGTCTTCTTCTTGCTGGCTTTCGCGTTGTCCTATCGACTGCAAAAAGAAATTGGCAGACAGCCCGCATGTTCAAACACAAGGTGGATACACGTCTATGAAAAATTTCCTCCGAAGAATTTGGCGGAGACTTTGCAGAGTTAAGTATCTCGGAGCTCACTTGTTGGAGCTAAAAGATTTATGGTCCTGGTACTCACTGCGTAGGCACCCGTTGTTTCATAAAGGGGGGGATGTTTGTGCGTTAGACAGCTCTGAAGAGTGGTTTAGATTGGCACAGCTTACCTTCGGCTGCCAGCAAAAGCGGTTTGAGATATGTCGATTCCTTGAGTTCATGAAAGCAAGATCCCCTCAGATTGTTTGTGAGATCGGTGTAGCAGCAGGTGGTACGCACTTTCTATTGAGGGAGTCCATACCAAGTGTCAAGAAGATAATTGGAGTAGAAATTGCTTTGCGGCCAATCGTAGCAAAAAAGCTTCATCGCTCTTGCAAGGTAGGCAAGGAAGATATTCTGATTCAGGGTTCGTCTTGTACTCAACAGATCCTGGCTCTGGTTGAAAGGAACTTGCAAGGTCAAAAGCTTGATCTTTTGTTTATTGATGGAGACCATG
>JAIELX010000082.1 GCA_019752635.1 Candidatus Obscuribacterales bacterium
TTTGTTGCTAAGGGGTGCGATTTTAATTGAGGCAACGGCCCCTGTCCGGGTGCGATTTATTCTGAGGCAATGCGGAGAATTTCTGACAAACCCGGATGAGCTACTGAACTGCCCCGGCGGTCAATGTCGGAAAATCCGCAGATTTTCCGACTGCCTCTCTTCCGGTTTGACGACCCATGCATAAGTTTCCGTCTGAATTACTCGAGTGCCTCAGCGCGAGCTCTCAACAGTTTCCCTTCGTCAGTTTTGCCTGCCAGAGCCCGGTTGTTCATCTACGGACAAACTGTGGTCGGGCATCATTACTAGCGTATCTACAAGTCTATCCTTAAAGACCAGCGAGCGCTTTCCACTCTCGGTATCTACTTTGAAAACCGCGACTCCGTTGCTGTAATAGACGCTACTATCTTCCAGCAGGTCGAATGACAGTACGGAGTTAGCCAGGACCTGCTCTTCTCCATTGGGACGTCTGCTAATCAGTTGCCAGGTCTTCGGGACGAGCGCTGGCGTCTCGTCTTCCTTGTTTTCTGCGAGGGCTTTTTGAGCATCGATAACTCGACCTCGCAGGAAGAGCATCTTTTCGTCCGGTCCATCGACTTTGGGTCCAGATGCGGTTGTTAGAGGCTTCTTCGAAAAGACCATCGAGAATACGTTGAGAAAGTCAAAGAATGCCCGTGCCAGGCGAAACGGAAAAAGCACGGTATCGAGAAGGATCTTTCCGGGCGTATAAGCGTGTTGTTTAAATGGCGGTTCGTATGGGCGTTTGATGTAAAAGAGATCTCCGGCGCGATTCATCTTCGGGCTGAGAAAATCGAACTTTTCATCCTCGGCCAGGGTAGTTAGATCGCCTGTGGTTAGATCGAGTTTCTGGATATTGCAGTGACCTACTCCGACCATGATTCCGCTTCGGTTTCGGGCGATGCCTGCGCACTGATAAACAATGCGTTTGCCGGGACCGGGCAGCCATGAGGGCGCCTCATCGACGGAATCACCTTCGGTCACGTCGGTGATGTCATTGCCGCGAATCACCGTTATGCTTGCTGTTCCATTTCCCATGCGCTGACAGCATGCGATTGTGCCGTCGTCTTTCTTGCTGAAATCGGATAGGTAGAGATTCTCTTTGTGAAACAGGCGTGTCTCTTTTCCTGTGGACAGATTGTAGTTGAACAATCCTCCAACGGCTTCGGTGCTCACGACATAGAGCAGCTCGTCGCTGGTTGCGCCTTGCGTTACGGCCGTTATTCGAACGTTGATCGCTTTTGGATCGGCTGCGCTGGTGCCCCACAAACTCTGGCGACTGTACATGCCTGAATTTGTTTCACCTCCTGTCTTCCATTCGTTCTTCGCTTGGCTTTGAAGCGCGCGGTTGATAACATCTCGACCGAAGGGACTTTCGATCAGGTCTGAGGTTTCACCCTTGCGATAGAACAGTCGACCCTCTGCGAGGTAGGCTAGACTGACCAAGATACTGCTCCTCCGAGGTCGTGGCGTGTGTTATTTTGAAGCCTTGAAACCTTCGCGTCCACTGCTCATTTGCATTTGTATTGCAGCATTTTTCAGTATGGCTGTTGCCATGTGTTTTGCGTTTGATTGATTCGCCTTAAGTAGCGGACGCAAGTCTTGCATCTCGGAGAGTGCCGATAATATCGAGAAGTCGCTTACAAATCCTGAGGCATCCTTCAAGTTGATTTCAGAACTGGGCCTGCGCGCAATCCTCTTCAGCGTTCGTAGTCCGTCCGGTTGTCTATTATTGTTGCTTCTAGCAATCATCTGACCGGGGTACAGTTCGACGTTGCCAACTTCAACGTCGCCGCCGGCATTGTCATGTAAGTCATAGACGGCCAAGTCGGTTGCGTTTGCTGCTATAAGAACAATACTGCCGGCTTTCACTGAAACCTTGATACCGGCAGCGATCACAACAATGTCTTCGTTTGGAGCAAACACGGCAGAGCCACCGTTCAGAATTAGCGAGTTGCTAGCGGTGGCACAAAAGCAGTCCATACCCTGAGCTGTCAATTTCGCTACCGCTTGTGTAGAAAAATCCGAGTCCATTATGATTGCCAGTCTTTCGTTGTCTTGCTGTGACTGGCGGCTTGCCGGTCCGAGACTGGCACCAGTGGAAAAGTCTACCGGTAGGGTATCGGTCGGAAGGATTGTGCCATTACCGGCGGTGACAGGTGTAATGAAAGCAACTGCCAGAAAGCTGGTCGAGGGTGGCGTTGTTGGTTGAGATGTAATTGCGGCAATTGCACTTGGGACGGACTGCGGGAGTGCAGGCGGGACTAGGTTTAGCGAGCGTACTGTCTGCGTTCCTGCGGGGCTTCCGCTTGAGTTTAAGGTGGCGTTGTTTGTGTTGACTTGATTGGCCGCAATCAAGGTAATTGCACCACCTATGTTGCCGGATGAATTAATGCTCGCTGTAGGGACCGAATTGATTGATCCCGCGGGGGAAACTAGTGCGATCGGTCCTCCCGGGGTACCGGTTCCATTTGTCGCTAAGGATGCGCCGCCTAGCAGGTTGATGCCGCTGTTTCCGGAAACCAGTATCGCTCCCGGTATCGGAAGGGCTCCGCTTACATTTATTGAAGGCAATGTAACTTGACCATTCGAGCTAACGACTCGAACGATTCCACCGGGCACCGAGGGCTGGCTTCCGACGTTGATGTCACCATGCGCTACTAGATTCAATGTCTGATTTGCCGGCAGTGCCGGTGAACCGACTATGGCCGCTAGATTGATGCCTCCGGATCTGGCTACTATAGGAACCGGAACGCGTACCGGCTGATTTAATGTAAGTGTGCCACCAGGGGCGTTGATCGATGTAAATCCGCCCGGGGCGTAGCCTGTCACGGCACCATTTGTTACAGACAAGGTCGTGTTGCCCGTTATCGACGAAACTATGCCAGTCGGTGTGCCGATGAAATCTGCAGCTCCGATTCCCGGTGAAAGATTGATGTTTGTTGCCGCGCCGCTATTGTGAATGGCAAAAAACTGTCCATTGCCGATGCCGCCCGCACGAGTCACTAGCGGCGAGATAATGGACATGCCGCTTGTCGCACCGGCCGAGAACCAGATGTCGCCGCCAAATGTGGCGCCGCCCGTGGAAATTTGATTTGTGCTGATATTGCCGGCCGCTGTGATACTCACGTCAGCGCCCGTGCCCGTAGGGCTAGCCGTATTGATGACTCCGATAAGTGCATCGCCGCTCATGTTGACCAAGACCACTTGTCCTGGTAACGAACCCACTGTCGTGAGGTTGCCCATGGTTATCGTTGAGGGCAGACCTGCGCCACCAGCTATGGCCGAGATTTGGCCGCTCGCTCCAATTGATTGTGTTTGAACAGCTCCGGTGGTAATCGAGTTCGACGAGACCAATGTAACGGACCCGCCGTTAGCTGCTGTCGAAATTGCTGTTATGCCAGTAGTGGTAAGGTTTCCGGTCCCGGATGTGCCGGCGGCGATATAGATGTTTCCAGCACCGGCAGGGCCGCTTGCATTAAAACTGGTTCCCGCAAAGTTTTGTTGGGCGAAGATTGTGATATCGCCGGCCTTACCTCCTGCCGTAATGTTGCTAGACAGGATGGCACCGGCGGTAGTGACGGTTTTACCTGCGATCGCAATAGACCCTGAATTGACTGTTCCCGTGGTCGCTACTGCTTGAAGACTGACGTTGCCTTCAGTGGAGATAATAGAGACATCGCCTGCTGAGCCATTGGTGCTGAGAGACGAAACATTGGCAGTGATCACAATATCCTTGACTGCGCGAATGGATATTGCTCCGGTGTTTCCACCTGAGGGGGTTGTAGAGAAGAGGTTTGTCGCATTGACTGTCGTTCCGGCGTTCAGTGTTATCGTGCCGCTGGGACCGGCGCCGGTCTGGTTTGTGAGAACGTTTCCGGTAAAAGTGATGGAACCGTTGGTGGTATCAGCAGAGGTATCGATGTCGACCTTTCCGCCAAGACTGTTAAAAGCGCCGAAAGTAAAGGGCCCGCTTCCTTTGTAGATGAGATCGGGATCGCCGGTTATGTTGAATTGATTGACGCTGAAACCGTTTGTACCGTTGCGAACCGCGACTGATGCGCTGCCTGCGCTGATGCTTAGAGGTCCATTTATATCATTTATGTCGAGTGCCAGATGTCCCTCCCCTGCGTTGAGGATGATTTCGCCGGCCGCTAGAGTTCCACCGGATATTGTCAGTGGTTCTTTGAGCGCTTGATTTAGTGTCTGCGCTGTGATCGTTTGATTGAGCGCTTGTATGGTTCCTGTGAGGTCTTGGAGAACTGTTACTCCTAGTTGCGGCATGATTGTGTTTGTTACATTGATACTACCTGCCATGGCCTTGATAAGGGCGCTATTCTGAAGGCTGGCCGTATCGATGTTGATGTTTCCGATTAGCGAGGCAATGTTTCCCGCATTGGTTAGACCCGCGAGACTGGTCAGATTGATATTTTGGACGGCGGACATTACCGCCGCACTGGTATTGGTAATGGTGCCGCCAGCTATCATAGCCAGATTAGCGGAAGATGTTATTGAGCCCGAATTCATTATGGAATCAAGAGCGTTCAACGTGAAACTGAATGATGGCAGCAGGTTCGGCATCCCCGCGATTCCGCCTGTCGGAAGTATCGAGGTGATGACACCTCCGGCCAGGTTTGATATGTTGGCTGCCGTCAGCGTACCGCTGGTGATGTTCTGATTTGACGATGTGAGATACACCGTGCCTGCATTGGTGAATGTGTCGGGCAGGGTGAGGTTTGCGTTACTGGCGAAATCGATCACGACGGTCTGTCCGGCCTGAACCGTCAACGGCGTCGTGGATGAGTGGGAGCCAGCGTCAATAATTCGAGGCGTAACATCGCCCGGAGTCTCCGCCATGACTGGCAGTGCGGTACCAACAATGGTCAAAGCCACCCAGTGACTGAGTGTATTACGCCGCATATGATAGCCCCCGGTCGTTGTCTTCACCTGACATACCCGGCCCGGGTAACGGTGTAACAGTGCAGACGGGGCTCGATGACGGACAGGTAGTGTTCACAAGCCTTGCGGGGGCCCATATCGTCGGGCGGAGCACCGGGTCTGCGGACAGTCGGGGAAAATCCCCTTACAGATCAGGAACATTACTGTTTCAATGAGAAATCGAAGCTGGTAAGTTAGAGTCAGGCAGTCCAGAGGTGTTTGAAATGAAGGAGTATCTTGTAATTTTCCTGGTTTGCATCGTTGCGACTTCGATGCTCAGTCCCTCTGGCGGGTTAGCAGGTATTTTGCAAGCGAGCAATTCGCAACAGGGTATCGCCGGATTTCTGATTGGTGGAGCTCTTTTGCTTCTAGTGGCCAAAGGGATTTCGATGATGAATCTGCGTCAAAAGCATAGCGAATCGGACTAACAGCGGACGTTTTTGCGAGTCCATCAACAGACGCGATACCGCAATTCGCTTGTGCCGATTCAGCCCTCCGTATTTTCGTTCTGATGACCCGGTAGTGTTCTCGTGGTAACATGCCTCTGAATCGTCAGGGAGCGCGAGAATGGCAAAGATTCTCTTGGCAGAAGATGATAGGGATTTATCCGAAGTCATAACCCTGGCATTGCAAGCAAAGGGGCACCTCGTTCAGCAGGCTTACAACGGGCCCGAGTGCTCCGCTTGTCTTACCGGTTCATCGTACGACCTGATCATTTTGGACTGGATGATGCCCGGTTTCTCAGGCGTGGAGCTTTGTAAAGAGTTTCGCGATCGTGGCGGGCGGACACCGATTTTGATGCTTACCGCCAAGAATGCGATTGAAGACCGCGAACGCGGGTTGGATAGCGGCGCCGATGATTATCTAAGCAAACCATTTGATCCTCGAGAGCTTGCTGCGCGTGTACGCGCGCTGTTGCGTCGACCGGACAATTTAGTAGGAGAGGTTCTTCGCGCCGGGCGTCTTGAGATGGACACCTCCGTATGCGAAGTACGAATTGATGGAAATGTTGTGGTCTTAAGACCAAAGGAGTATCACCTTCTTGAGTTTTTTATGCGTCATCCAAATCAGGTGTTCGCTAACGTAGCTTTGATGCAGAGAGTGTGGCTCGATGATAGCTCCGCTAGTGTAGACAACTTGAAGACTCATATAAAAACGCTCAGACGAAAGTTAAATGATACCGAGGGGAGAATCGTTCGAACCGTACGGGGCCGTGGATACATGCTAAGCATCGAGAATACGGAAGAGAGTCGCAGTGTTGATCCCTAGGTACTGCGAATTGTTTGCCTGCTAGAGCTCAAACAATCTTTCGTTTCCGATCGCCACGCACTGTGGTTCTCTGCGAGAATTGGGCTTTCCGACGGGTTGGCGCCCGATTGCGCCACGCTACTTTGATTACTGGCATCGTCGGTTCACCTGCAAGCGGTGTAAGTCCGTCGTTGTTGTCGGTGATTCGTGTACGCATCGTAGATGACAGCTCTTACCGACTAGTTAGGTCCGGGGATGGAGACCCAGAAAGTGCTGCCCTTACCGGCTTCGCTTTGCTACGCATCGAACCGCCGGGCGCGCTGCCTGTCATTTACGGTACAATCCCCGCAGACTGCTACTAATCCACCGATTGGAGATAATATGTCCATACCGCGAGTAATTACGCCTTCGTCACTGGGAGACTATCTCGAGGTCATGTCGAAAGCCGTTTTTCAGGCGGGAATTCGGTGGTCGACGATAGATGAAAAATGGGATGCGTTTCGTTCCGTTTTCTACGACTTTGACGTCCACAAGGTAGCGGCATTTGCAACAGAAGATATTGAAAGACTTTCGGGGGACGAAAGAATCTTGCGCAGTCCGCGCAAGATTGCCGCAACTGTAGACAATGCAAAAACTTTGATCAAGTTAGACCAGGAGCACAATGGATTCGCAAATTATCTGCACGCCTTCAGCAGTTACGAAAAACTCGCAGCAAATTTGAAAAAGCAATTCAAGTTCATGGGAGAGATGAACGCCTACTACTTCTTGTTTCGAGTAGGCGAACCCGTTCCTGATTTTGATGAATGGGTCAAGACAATTCCCGGCGATCATCCCCGTATGAAAGAAATGGTCGAATTGGAACGCAACAAAAAGCAAGTGGTCGAATAGCAGAGTTTACTCTGCAGGTGTTTCTTCACTGCTGTTTTCCGGCTCCCCGTAATTGGCACCGGATTTGATTGAACCGGGATTGCTCACTGTCAATATTTGCGGTGGCGTACAATCTGGCGGGTAGATGAAGTCGACAGTCACCATGCGGGTCTCACCCGGGGTGATGTTCAGGCTCAAGATTGGCGATCCTGCATCGCCTTGTCTCTCGACCACGTGGGTGTAGCGTGTGACTTGCGCACCGTTGTCGTCTCGATAACGCGTTCTGATCGTTCCCCGAAACCAGATCTGTTTCTGTGGTGGATTGGTAAAGTACAGACCGTTTTTCGAAATGTTGGACTTGAATGGTGTCTGCAAGGTGATGGTCACTGGCTGCTTGACTGAGGTCGGGTTCGTCAGCGGTATGTAGAGGTTGTATTCTACTGCATAGTTTCCGTGTGCTTTGAAGGACGTGTCCGGATAGCGCACTATCAGTGGTGCGCTCTGAAGCTGTTTTGTACCGAATGCGCCCTGCTCAACAGTTGCGACAACGTATGATACCGATTGACCTGCCGACGGGATGGTGAGACGGAGGGCACCATGTGGATCGTCTGTAAAGTACCCGCGCCATACGGAACCTTTTGAAACTCCTGCGACTCTGCTGTAAATGGGACTTGCACTGCGTGAGGGCGCTGTTGGACGCCGATCACGCGGACCTGCCAGTGAACCGTTGGTGAGTATATGCTCCCAGTCTTTTACTGACGGAGCTTGTCCGTTCGTGAATGTTGCAAGTGATGCTGCGTAGATTGGTGCACTTGTGCTGGCGCGCACAAGTGTGGAGCGTGTGTTGCGCGACCGTCCTCCCACTACCGGTATTGGCAAATTGTATAGCAGGGCTGCCCGCCCGGCAGGTATGACAATTTTTGCGGGCCAACCGCCTTGACTCAGCCCTCGCAGGATCACATCGGCCATTCGGTCGCCCGGACCGGCGAACACTCGACCGCCGACGTTATCACACATTGCCGGCAGAGAAATGAATGGTGCATCCGGACTGGTCAAGCAACTGACCGCTTGCTTTATTGTCACTGTGACCGGTCTCTTGCCGGGATTGCGCAGCAGCACGGATTGGTAGAGGGTGCTCCCTGACGGATTTTTCTGAGCAACGTGATGGGCGAACACATCGAATCTGCCGTTGATAAGTTTATTCAGATGAGCAGACTTCATGCGCTTTCCGGTTGCGGGAAAGGTTGACACGAGTATTCCCGGTGTTAGTACCAACTCAGGGCTGTTGCTGTAAAGGACCGGGGTTTGATCAAGGCTCCCCGGGAGATCTCTGACAATATTATTTGCGCAAGTAAACTTTGTCGGAACGTTTGCAGCCGACGAATCGGCCATAATCAGGGATACCAGAAGTGGGTGCATGTGCCTGACGGAGTCTATGGTAATCAAGCACGGTTCGCCCGAGCTTAAACACATGGTAGCATCGATCTTTCGGGGAAACTCGCTGGTCCAAGCGCATTTATGATTGCTATTTTTGCCTGTCCACAACTTTCTCAAATTGTTGGTGTCATAGCGCCCCGGTTGCTCAACCGGTTCGCCCGGAACGGAACAAGAAGGGAACTGTTCACTTGACAAAGCTGGTGCACCGGCGCTATGACTTAATCTTTCTGTGTCCTAATTACCTTTATCGTTCTCTTTCGGCTTTCCTGCCAATAGCCCGTTGAGAAGCTCTCGAACTGTTCCTATCAGTTGTTCGCGGGTCGTCGTCCCTTTCGTCAGGTGTGCAGTCAATCCCAATTGAAGTTGCGATTTCTCCTTCTCTGTCAGGTCGGAAGCCGTGTAGACAATGAGCGGTTTCGTTTTGAACTTCTCCTGCTTGAGGGCGTTGACCACGTCAAAGCCATTTGGCGGTGGAATCATCAAATCCAAAATGATTAAGTCTAGTGATTCTTCTCTGCAGTGCTCCAGCGCTTCGGAGCCGCTCGCGGCTTCCAGGCACTTGATTCCCATCGAATCTAGTTGTGCCTTCAATACCGTTCGGGTAGCAGAATCATCTTCCACAATTAACACACGCGCCGGTCCGATCTGTTGCTTCGCCAGATCGAGAGCGTCGTGCAGTCGTTTCTCCTGGAATGGCTTTGTAATCCAATCTACCAACGCGGGATGCCCGAATGAGTTCCTTTCCTCACCGCTGGCGGTGACTACAACAATGGGAATATCACGTTTCTCCTCGTCCGTGCTCAAACGGCGCACTAGCTCTAGCCCGTTACCATCAGGCAGTTTTAGATCAAGGATAATGACGATCGGTTTGTATTCGGAAAGTAATGCACTGGCCTCGGCGATAGTCGAAGCACGAATTACTTCAAGTCCGTCCAGCACCAAATGCTCTGTCAAGATAGCTGCTATATTGTCGTCGTCTTCTACAAGCAAGGCCGGGTGTCTAGCTTTAAGCTTAGGTGCGGTATGGACAGGTTTAGGCTTGAACGTAGCTTGTAGCTCAAACCAGAAGCATGTTCCTTCTCCGGGAGTACTCTCCACGCCAATTGTGCCACCATGTCTCTCTACGATGGCTTTGGTAATTGCCAGTCCTAGACCGGTGCCGCCTTTCTTTCGACTGTCCGTTTGATCAAGCTGTTGGAACTTCCCAAAAAGTTTGTGCATCTGGTCTTTAGGAATGCCAATGCCATTATCAATTACAGAAAATTTGAAAGTGTTGGACTGTCCGGGTTCGAGCTTGATTACTACGTCGCTACCCTTGCTGGAGAATTTGATGGCGTTGGAGACTAGATTGGTTAAGACTTGAATCACTCTGTCTTCATCGCACTCTGACGGGCCCGTGGTGTCAATTCGGGCACGCAAATTGACACCGGCATCAACAGCCATTCCTTTGATTCCCTCGATGGTTCGAGTTACCAAAGTCTCCATATCAACGGTGGTCATTTTTAAATCGAACATACCTGCTTCGATTTTGCGAATGTCCAGAATGTCGTTGATCAATCGAATCAGTCGGTCGGATTCGGTACGGGCAATTTTAACCAGCTTCAGTCCTTTCTCGGAGATCTGTCCGGCCAAGCCGCCTTCTATCAATCCCAGTGATCCTCTTATTGAGGTGAGCGGTGTACGCAGCTCGTGCGATACGGTGCTATAAAACTCGCTTACTCGAGTATCTGCCGCCTTCCTCTCTGTTGTGTCGCGGCAGACAACCATACCGCCGCTAAACAGGGCATTGTTACCTTCAACCGGTCTGCCGGTGACATTGATGAATCTTTCGCCGCAGGCGTTTCTGACGAAAATTTCCACCTCGTCGGTGGATTCGCCCGCGATTGCCTTTGCTAGCGGGAGTTCTGATGGCGAGAACAGTGTCTTTTGATCGGCTTGGTAAATCTGAAAATGCTCAGACCATTCAGATGGGGCCATGTCGTTCAATTTACCGAACATTTTCTCTGCAGCGGGATTTACAATTATGAAGTTGCCGTTTTTGTTGGCAACAATTATTCCATCGGACATGGTGTTTAGCACTAATTGCATGAGCTGGCGTTGTCGCGACATCTCTTCTTCGGCTTGCTGTTTCTGCAGATACTGTCCGATTTGCGCGCCGATTGCCGCCATCATTTCCAGGAATGAGTTATCCAGGGGTTTTCCTTTATCGCTGAAAAACTCAACTGCCCCTATGACTTCGTTCCCGACTTTGATTGGAAATGCAAATCCGGAACACAATCCCGACTTGCTTGAAAGCGGTGCTCTGGGAAAATTGCTGTCTTGCGCTAAATCCTCAATCCATTCTGCTTGTCCGGATTGCCACACCCGCCCTGGAAGTCCCTCTCCTTTCCTGAAGGTACGTGTGGAAGCGTCCAGGACAAAATCGCTGCCTGCCAGTCGGGGCGAGTGCCACAGATCAGAGCACACCAGTTTTGTCCCGGTGCTGTCGATCTTCCACAACTGGCCGACTGCCAGTCCTGTAATGCTACAGATGGACTTAAGAATGCGATTGGTTATTTCGGTCAGCGATGAAGATTCGTTGATGGCGCGAGCGGTTGCATACTGTACTGCCAGCTTTGACTCAGCGGCCTTTCGTCTGGTTATGTCGCGAATTACCGAAGTATAAATGCTACGCTCTCCCAAGTTCAAAACGCTCCACGCAAATTCAATCGGTACGGACGCACCGTCCTTGCGAGAGGCAATGTATTCTTCTTCAGAGCCGAATATTTTGCTGGTGCCCGTTTTTACCGAATCTTCTCGTGTACCTTTCTTGAAGAAACCTGGTACAAGTTGGGATATGTTCTTGCCTGGTAATTCTTCACGGCTCCAACCGAAGATTAGCGATGCGGCTCTGTTCGCGGAAGTTATGACTCCGTCTTCATCGAATATTAGAATGGCATCCGGCGCTGTGTCCAGAATCGCGCGTGTGCGAGCTTCACGTTCTTGTAACTCAGTTTCGACTGTATGCTGGATCGTCACGTCTCTAGTAATAAATCGGCAGTGTACGACTTCATCGTTCTCGATGTAAGCGTTGCAATCTACTAGCACGTACTTGATTGAATCATCGGCGCACCGCAGGCGAGCGCGCATGTCTCGTATTTCGTCGCGCTTCGACAATCGTTCGAGGATCTCTTTGATAACGGCTTTATCGACAAAGAACTCTTCGATGTTATGACCGACATAGTTAGCTGCCGAATAACCGAGCAGTTTGAGCTCGGAGCTGTTTGCCCTGATAATGACGCCGGTTGGGGTGGTCCAGTTAAGACCAACGACCGCATTTTCGAAGAAATCAGACAGCTCAGCTCTGTTGCGTTCCAATTCCCGAGCTGTTCTCTGGCGCTCAATACCCAGGGCCATGGAGTCGGCCGCAGTCCCTAAGGCAAGTAGCAGTTCATCAGAAATAGCCTCCCTTGTTTGGATTGTGATGACACCGAGAGGTGCGTTGCGTGCTCTCATAGGAGCCGCAGCGGCGTACACTTTCGGTGACGCAACGTCGTTACCTTCGTGTTTATCGGGATGACCTCCCGCGATCAAGCGTGAGGGACGTTGCATTGCACACAACTGATCAATTTCTGTTTGCGAATTCAGTTGGCTTGAGACCGCTTCTGTCCCGGCTGTCACGCGCAATCTTGCGCTCTTGTTGTTGCTGTCGGTGGTCCATATGTAGACCGCTGTTAACCCCAAGTGTAGTGTCATGCTGTGGGCACAAAGCTGGTAGATTTCTTCAGTAGAGGTCGCTTCTGTAAGTGCCTTGTTAACGCCCGCTATAAAATTTGTAAGCTTGTGTTGGGCTGATAACTGTTGTTCAGCAAAGCGTCTGGCTTCGAGGAATTGATGGAGCCAGTAGCCGGTTAGCAGAACAGCGAGCGCCGAGCCGATTATAAATGCTAGCTGCGCAGCAGAGGCACTATTTGTTATTTCTTGCAGTTCGCGCGTTCGGTCTTCCAGCTTTGCCGTTTCATAGGCATTAAGCTCAATCAACAAATGCCTGATGTTTTCCATCGACTGTTTGCCGCGATGGGTTTGCACTACCTTAAGTGCTTCGTTAAAGCCTTTTCGCTTGCGCAGCTCAATTGTTTCGTCCAGTTCGGTGAACTTTTCCTTGAGGCTGGCTTCCAACTTGTTGACCCGTGAAAGTTGTGTGGGATCAACGGTAACAAGAGCCTGGAGATCATCAATCACCGGACCTAAGTGCTGCTTTGCGCGTGTGAACGGCAGAAGGTACTGCGGATCTCCAGTCAGTAAGAACCCTCGTTGACCGGTTTCTGCATCATTGGCTGCGGCAAGGACAATCTGTAGCCTGTTGATGATTTCGTAAGTGTGAATTACCAGTGCTCTACTTTTAGTTTGGTGGTCTCGTTGAGTTAAAGCGAGCCATCCTGCGCCAATCAACGCGAGAATCAATATTGCCACTGCGGCTGAGGTCTTGACCCCGAGCGAGCTTTGCATAATGGACTCCAATCAGTTGGTTGCAAGGATTTGATTGATATTGTCCGGCAGGCACATGGGATCGAACGGCTTCATAATGACCCCGGCCACCCCCATGGAAATGTATTGGTCTATTTCTTGTGTTTGCACCTTTGCCGTCATAAAGATGACTCTAGGCGCATCGCTACCAAAACGTGCCTTGATTTCCTTGAAGACCGCAATGCCGTCCATATCGGGCATCATCATATCGAGCAGCACAAGATCGGGGTGATGCTGCTCTATTTGCGCCAATGCTTCATTACCGCAGCAGGCCGTGGATAGTTGCCAGTCAGTCAACCCTTCCAAACTCATTTCCGCTATCAGGCGAATGTTGTCGTCGTCATCGACCATGAGCACTCTTTCAACTTTCTTACTGGATGTGCTCATTGGTCCTCTTCTTTAGTTGCAGAATCGCGACTTGGAAATCGACGCTGCTTCTAGTTAACTCAGGGGAAGACTAACGATGCAACTAATGCACATTATTAGCATAATCACATTTGAAAACCCCTGAGCGTTAAGCCAGGTAAGGGGTATGGTCAGTCGGGCATGGTGAATATCGGTCGAACTGACCGAAAACAGACGCCTCCAACGTTAGCATAGGGGACTCTTCGACTCGATTCATCCCCCCTCAGGGTAAGCTTATACGGATACCGCCACAATGCGTGTTGCCGTCCTAAGCTTTTACAACTTGAATTCCGTCTACGATGCACACCAACTTTCCGGGGGTTGCCGGAATTCTATCGCCCGGAACAAGTATGCCTCCGAGATTGAGGGGATCTGTCGCCGCTACGGTGTAACGCATTTCCGGTGTTTGACGTTTGCGAAAAGCACGTAGCGAATCTACCGCCAGCGGCAGCGCGAACTGTTCACCGAGGAAGCCCGACACGAATCGACCCCCTCTAACTTCGCCTCGATCTTCCATTCGGCGAAGTGACATTAGCAGTTCACGCCAAGTCGGCACGTTGGTCTCCCTTGCTATGACCTCGCGAAAAAGTACACCGTAGCGTTTTAAGAGCATCTTGGACGCTGCATCTGCAGTCTTCTGTCGATCGTGATTTTCCAGCGCCTGCAACAACGACCACCTTCCGGCGCTGCGACGCGGACCTCCCAGTGATCGTCGACGAGGATCGATCAGACTGCGCATATTGTCGAAATCATCGGCTGTAACCAGTCCGGCGGAGACTAGTTCCCACAGTGCCGTTTCGATTTCCGATTTTAACAGGGCCGCGCCGCGAGTTATGTCTGCGAAGAATGATGCGCCGCGCTGACCAAGGAAGCCCAATACTTCGCGGGCTGCGTGGCTCAGTGGTGCCGAGTCGATGCGCTCCATTGTCTTCAGGACGATCCAGTCGGACTCGTCGCGCAGAAAGAAAGTAATGGGCGCGCTGCTCGAAGGGGTTATGCGGGACTTTTCCGGCTTCTCCGCGTCGGACAGGAATGCCGGGTGCGGTGACAAGCGTCCCCATCCGATGGCTCCGGTCAGGCAGAGTCGATCCAGAAATGAGCCGTCATACATCTTTATTCGACGGGCCAGAATCTCAGACTCCCATGCGCTCGAAGGAGCCTCGAAGCCGGCTAACTGTGAGATAACTTCCAGTGTTCCGCGTTCGCCCATCACTTGAGTATTCGGTGCAACATGTTGCCAGTCGAACAACCATCGGTAAAACTCAGCGGCGGAGACCGGTCTAATTTGACGGCGTAACTCACCGAGTGTTAACCGATGAATGCGCGCAAGCAGCCTTCTCTCGCACCATTCGGTTTCTCCAACCAGAGCAAAGGTGCCGCGCAAAATTTCGCCGCGTGCTTCTAGTTTCAGGAATGCCTGGTCAATGTACTTTGACTCCAGGTGAAATGTGGCAGCGAGTTGTTGGCTGGTGGTTGGACCGAGGTAGAGCATCCAGCCACCTATCGCTGCGGTGTATGCGTCCACGATGTCCAAACCTTCGATCTCGGTCTTGCCTGTCGCAACATCGAACTCATTGCGGCGTTCTATCGGCATCCAATAGAAGATGCCGTTTCTCTCCTTGCGCAAGACGCGATTTTGCAGTTTTAGCGATTCGAATGCTTCTGCCCATGCCGTTGCGGGTTTGTGTCCGAACCAGTTGAGGTCTTCAGGCATTACTACAACAGTTTTCAGTAAATCAGCTAATTCGTCCGCGTCACGAATATCGGGCCATGCTCCTTCGCGAACTTGTTCTATGGCTGCAGGATCCAATCTTCCTACTTCCATTGCGACAGATTGTGGCAAAACGCGCCGCAGTTCTACTGCTCTGGCTCGACGCTCTTCCAGAGGGGCGTCATCCAGATAGCTGTAGGGATTTGAGTTCAATATCTCGTGCGAGAACGGAGAAGGCATAGTTGTATCAATTGCAAGGCACTTGATTGAGCCATCGGCAATCTTCGCCAACATCGCTTTTAAACCTTCGACGTCCATCGCGTCTGTGAGCATGTCCTTGATTGTTTCATTCACAAGAGGGTGATCAGGTAAAGGGATGTCGCCCTCGATGTTGTCCTGACAAGCAGCCGCAGCCGGAAAAACAGACGCGAGGAGATCCTGCGATCGCATCCTTTGCAGGTTGGGGGGCACCTTTCGCCCCCCGGAAAAGCGCAATACAGCAAGAGATCTGTTCGCGACCCATCGCCATCGAGTTTCGAAGAGCGGTGTGGGTAGAGCTGCTTGTACTAGAACGTCGTCGACCGATGCAGGATGGACATAGTGAAATACATCGGCCAGGGGAAAACTATGCTGTTCCAGAAGGGCGATATTGATACCATTATCGGTGGCTGCGGCTTGCAACTCATAGTTGAACGATCTGCAGAATCGTTTTCTTAGAGCTAGTCCCCATGCTTTGTTGATGCGTCCACCAAAAGGTGAATGGATGACCAGCTGCATCGCTCCGGATTCGTCGAAGAATCGCTCTGCGATTAAAGTGTCTTTAGTAGGAACGGCTCCGAGGGCATCTACGCAATCACCAATGTATTGCACCAGTTGTTCGGCGCCGGATTCGTCCAGTCCACACTCAGCGGTGCACCATTGGACAGCATTTCTTTTGCCGTCCGGTAACTGCAGGAGCGAAGCGATTTGAGCGCGTATTGTTGATACTTGGTCCGACAGTTCGTCTGTTCTTGACGGAGCCTCTCCTCTCCAGAATGGAACGGTCGGGGCCGCACCATGTGCATCTTCCACGATTACGCGGCCTGATCGGGGCTCGACTCGCCTTATTCTCCAGGACGTGCTACCGAGCAAAATAATGTCACCGCGATTACTCTCCACTGCAAAATCTTCGTCGAGAGAGCCTATTACTTTCGCCTCAGGTTCTGCCACTACCGTAAACAGCGCCGTTTCCGGAATGGCTCCGCCGCTTGTGATGGCCGCTAGCCTTGCGTTACGGCGTCCTTTTACTCTTTCATTGACGCTGTCGCGATGTAGATAGGCCGAAAATCTTCCGCGTCTTCCTGCATACCCATCGGCAAGACTTTCCAGAACTTCGTTGAATTGAGTTATCGTTAGATTCTTGTACGGATAGGCTCCTTTTACCAGATCGAATAACTTCGCTTCCTTCCATTCTTGTGAAGCGCAGGCCGCTACGATTTGCTGAGCGAGAATATCTAAGGGAGCTTCTGGAATAATTATCGTATCGAGCTTTCGTGCGTGAATTGCTCGAATCGTGGCGGCGCTTTCAATCAATTCGTCGCGGGTGGTAGCGAAGATGCGACCCTTAGGTGTCGCCCCCATCCAGTGACCGGCCCGGCCGATGCGTTGAAGGACCGTCGAGATGGCACGCGGTGAGCCTATTTGACAGACCAAATCCAGATAGCCAATATCGATTCCCAGCTCGAGAGAAGCTGTTGCGACCAGCGCCTTCAATTCTCCGGCTTTAAGCTTCTTCTCCACGGACAGGCGGATCTTCTTGGATAGACTACCGTGGTGAGCCGCTACAGCTTCCTCCCCCAGGCGCTCTCGCAGGTGGTGTGCGATACGCTCCGACATTTTTCGCGTATTAACAAACACAAGAATTGATCGATTTTGTTCGACCAACTTGGTAATGCGATCATATACTTCGTCCCACATCTCGTTTGTGGCAACTGCTGCTAGCGGAATATTCGGGACTTCGATCAACACGTCTGTTCGTCTCGGGTCCGGCACATTGACGACAGTTGGCGGCTGCCGGTGGCTACCGCCAAGAAAACGCGCCAGCGCGTCGAGAGGACTCGCTGTGGCGGATAGCCCGATTCTCGCAAGGGGACGACCGACCAGCGCTTCTAATCGCTCGAGGGACAATGCTAGATGGGCGCCTCGTTTATCGTCTGCGATTGCATGAATTTCGTCGACAATGACTGTACGCACTTCCGACAGCATCTGCTGCCCTTTGACGGACGTTAGCAAAATGTACAGCGACTCAGGTGTTGTAACCAGTATGTGCGGTGGTCTCGTGACTTGGGTGCGTCTTTCGGACATCGCAGTGTCGCCGGTTCTAAGTGCCACTTTTATGGGTGGTAAATCGAGACCCTTTTCGTTTGCCAGGGCGACGATTTCTTTGAGCGGAACCTCTAAATTCTTGTGTACATCATTGCTCAATGCCTTTAATGGTGAGACGTAGACTACTGCGGGCTTCTGAGGAAGAGATTCGTTGAGCGCTGCTCGCACCAAGGAGTCTATACATACAACGAATGTGGAAAAAGTTTTGCCTGATCCGGTGGGCGCGCTTATTAGAACAGAGCTACCGTCTGCGACTTTAGGACACCAGTCCTTTTGGGCGTCGGTTAATGTGCCGACACGAGTAGTTATCCACTCGGCCACGAGAGGATGGGCCCACTGCAGTCCCGAAGAAGAATCGTCCATAGATCTTATTGTAAGCTCCTTCATAGTTCTTTCACAAGTCAAGCAGAACTTCCGAGCGAACCTCGGGTAACAGTGACCGTACGGACAATGGAGGCGAAGATCATGAAAAGCAAGGTATTGGCCATAGCCGCTCTGTTAATGACAGCGTTGTTGACTAGCTCAAGTGCTGATGCACGCGGTGCTTTTACTGGTTGCGGTCATTTCGGCAGTTCGGGATTTGCCGACGGAGGAGGGATGTCTCATTTCAGCGGCGGTAATTTCTCGCAGGGCGGTAGTGGCTTCGGTCACGGCGGCGGCGGTCAAGTAATGTTTTCGCGATCTTCGGGAGCCGGTTCTTCCGGTGGCGGGATGTTCTCGCGGTTTGGATCTAGCGGTTTTCCAGGGAACACTTTCCGTGGTGGCGATTCCTACCATGCTATGAACGGTGATTTTGGCGACGCATCTGCTCGGACAGCCGCAGCTTCAATGCCGCTTTCCGGAGGACAAGGAAGCGGAACTCATTCCGCTATGAAAAACAATCCGATCAATGGTAATCATCCGTTGTATCCGAATGGTGGCAACCACCCGTTGAATCCGGATAACCACAACTGGAACAACTTCAATAACAACACTTTCAATCACGAGACCACCAACACAACGAACAACTGCTACAGTCGAACGACTGATGTAAACGCAGTGGACAATGGATATCACGGCTACGGTTACGGAGTCTATGGTGCTTATCACGGTGCCTATCCTGCGTACTATGGACACCCGTATTACGCTGCGGCTCCATATCCTTACCCCATGCCGTACTGCGGCTTCCCTGTTTCGGGGGCGCTCAATCTGTCTCTGGGCGGTTCAAGCAACGACGACGATAGCAAGAATACTGCGCCAGTTATCGTTAATCAAACACAAGCGCCGGCAGCTCGGGCGGGGTATGCCGGTGTGCAACCAAATTCGTATGCAAATAGCATGGCTCCTGTATCTTCTTGCCCGCAGTATGCTCCAGCATACGGGGCTTTCACTGCGCCATACTCGTCTGCTGGCTACGCCACATCGTACTCATCGGACCCCGGTTCTGCATCGTATTCGGTGCACTGAATACGACCGATGATAAACGGGTGAAAGATTAAATCAGCTTGCCTCCTTCGTTTTCACACCCCTGAGAAGAGTCAGGAAATCTTCGGATTTCCTGACTCTTCTCAGGGGTGTTTTTCGGACAGACCTCGGCGACTTGGATGTCAGTAGAAAACTAACGATGTCAGCAGGTCGAAATTTTGAACTTTTTGTCCTCGTTTTACGTATCAAATTTAGAGCGTGAAAGGGGCGGAGTTATGAATACTTCAACTGTTGCTGCCACCTCAAAAAGGGTTCAAGGAACCACCTCCTCGCTCCGGCGGTACTGGAATCAAATTCCTGAAGGAACAATCGTTCCCACGCGGGAGCTGCTTTCACTCGGTCCGCGTGATGCCCTGGACAAAGCGTTCTCTCGTCTGTGCGCGTTCGGCAAGGCGGCTCGCTTGGCTAGAGGGCTGTATCTTAAGATCAGGGAAAGCGATCCGCATTGGAGACCGTCGATACAAGACATCATTACAGCCAAACTTTGCGCATTTCAGCGGGATATAGTACCAGCTCCCACTGGTGAACTACTTTCGAAGAATATACCCCGGCAGGTCAGGAGGCCTAAAGCCAATTCGAATAATGCAGAAATCCGTCTTGACACTACTGGTAGCACCAGTTCTTTTCGCTTATACAACGGCCTAGTGGTAAGACTAAGGCACATCGCGCCCCGAAAGTTTGATCTTGCACAAACAGTAGTCGGCAATAAGGTTCGCGTCCTATGGGAAGCAGCCGCAGGGCTCATGCATAACCATCTCACCGAGTTCAAGCAATCACTGGGAAGAGAAGAACGGAAGGACTTGAAGGTGCTGATTCCATTGCTTCCTCAGTGGTTGTCCGATCCCCTGGCCTTCCCGTGGGCGCACAAGTGGGAGGTCCACCGCTTTCCGCGTAGCCAATCAGAGTGTTGTTCCGCTCATTGGTTCAGCAAAACTTCTGTTAGTCACAGTAGGGCCTACCGCTCCAGTTCACGCCCGCCGCCGCTTAATTGTGATGCGGAGGCAGTGATGTTCCATTCTAAGCCTCCGTCGTGATCTAGTTTTGCTGGCTGCACATACTATGTTGAACTTTGATAGGAACAACATTTGTCTCACTTGCGTCTTTCGGCCAGGTTTTCATACTTTCGTTTAGTCTTCTTAAGGGCGGTACTATGAATAAACTTTTTCCTGCACACCTTTCCACGCCAGCTGCGACAGGTTTGCTGATTCTAAGACTGGTAGCCGGCCTCGCGTTGATGATGCATGGTTTTCCGAAAATTCAAAACGCATTTGGCTGGATGGGACCAGATAGTTGGGCTCCGGGATTTCTTCAGGGGCTCGCCGCACTGGCAGAATTCGGCGGCGGACTAGCGCTGATTCTCGGGCTGCTAACACCGGTAGCGGCATTCGGCATTTTGTGTGTAATGTTGGTTGCGATCTTCGGAGTCCACGTTCCGAAGGGAGATCCATTCGTAGGGAAAGGTGGCTCTTACGAACTGGCCTCTGTCTATGCAGCGATCGCGACTCTGTTCATGTTCACAGGTCCTGGCAAGTTTTCCCTTGATGCTAAGTTGTTCCGGAAGACACTCGTAAGCAATGCCGCCGGATTTGGTGAGCGAGTAAAAGCTGGTTTTAGATAGCATACTTTGCGATTAACATCACCTTGAAACACTGGTTGAGCTCCTGTGAAGCAGCTCTGATCGCATCACTCTCTCTCGGCGAATTGCAGGTATGTCACGAACATAGAGAAGGGTTTGCGACAGGAGCTGAGCCCGATTAGTTAGATGCGCGCGCAGTCTTTGGCGGGGGTGTCGTTTCCGTGATTGTACTCACAACCTCCCAGACCAGTCCCTTGTTGCGAAGTTCCGAGAATGGCTTGTATTGAGCTATTTGGAATCTTGCACCTTTCGCTTGCAGATTTCGATCCAAATCGTCAAACAGCTCCTCGGCATGAAGGGACTCGCCAATCTGCATAAAAGCAACGATGACTTCGCCTTGTCTCGTCATTCTTTTCGAAGCTTCAATCAGGATGTCTTGTAGCGGCTCGCCGACGTTTTGGGTGCCATCTGTGAGAACAATAATCACGCACGGTTTTGATGTCAGTGTTCTACTCTTGAAGTAGTCGTCCAGAATTGATGCTATCGGACTTGAAATATTCTTGCGAGTACCATCAGGCTTCGTTCGCGCGAAGAAATCCTTCAACTCCCACAAGGTTACCCCTTTGCGCACCTGGAACGTGTCGTTAAATAAAACGAGCCGAAAGCCATCATCCAGGACCCGATTGGTCGCCAGAAAGAGATTGTCAACTTGCTGTTTGCACCAGATCCATTTGGTTAAATCTCCAGGGCAACCGGCATGATTGTCGGCCATGGTTGCGCATCGATCGAGCATAATCGTAACGTCGCAGTTGGCAATCGTTTTTAACTGATTGTCGAATGGCGAATTGCCAAACGAATATTTGACTTTTCGATGTTCGAATTCCGCTCGCAGCCCTTTCACATCGGTCGCCAGTTTGGCTTGATACTGTTTGCCTTTTCTGTCCACTGTCAGTGTAAGCAAGTTGTCTGAAATCTCCGCGTTCAGAACCTGGTCGCCTGCGCGCAAACCGGAAAATGAGGCGGCGCTTCCTAGTGCTATGCGATCCACTTTAGCCGGTAGATTGTTCTTGCTTAGCTTCAGACCTGCGGCTGATGAGAGAATAGCAAGATCATTGATCTCTCCGTACAGCTTTACAGGTCGCTGCGCGGGCTTGTCGGCCGCCCTGACCGATGTCGTGGAGAGTGAGAGCAGCGCTACAGCTAACGCAGTCAGCTTCGCATCTTTACTCGGCATCTTTTTTCACCGGAGGAGAACCTGTCACTCTTGCTGGTGGTGTGATCTTCTTTGCCTCCGCACGAAGGGGCACGGGCGAAGGGCGAGAAGCCGAGGGGATTTCGCTGCTTCCGAAATTAACATAGTTGCGGGTGTACGTATCACTTCCTTGCGGCACTATTTGAATGGTCCCATTCGGTTTTTTTAACTGCGAGTTCATTTGACCGTTCTGCACCACCATGCCACCTACGCGCTCTTTGGCGGCTGCTATGAGTGCATCTACGTTCTTCAAATAGGTCTCTTTCAGTTCCGAAATTCGTTTTTTCGCGCGATCAGTTGTTTGTTGAATCTCTATATCTACGGGCGTTTTGTGGCTTTCGTCCGCGCGCGGAATCTTCGAACTGGCCATGTGATAAAGCGGGTTTGATTCCTTCTTCAGGTAATATGGGTCTCCTGCGACGTTGTAGTTGATCTTGATATGCATCAGATCGCGAACTAGCGTATCTTTGATTTGAGAAATCTGCTGATCGAGACTATCTTGCTTGATCTCAATACTGTTTTTCAGCTGGGCGAAGCATTGTTTCGCTACGCGGCGCTCCGCGGGTTGATATGTGTTCAGTTCGCCGAAAACATCTTTGATGGTAAGAAACTTCGCCGCTATCTCTGCATTAATCTCAGTGCCGAACGGGTCGAATGGCTTGTCCTGCTTCACAAGTTCGCTCAATGAGCCTAGAGCGGTCTTTGTGTCGTCGGCCTTCTCTTTCGGTGTGTCGGGCACCGCTCTCACGTCCACCTTATCCGGAGCGATCATTCGACTCTCCCATCGCAGCTGCTTTAGTTGCTCATATTCAACCTTGTTATCGGATTCCCGGCGCACTCGCTCCAGTTCTATGGCATAGTTCGGCGTTGTCTTGGGATGCATCGCGGTAAGGTCATCTTCCAGCCTGTGCCATATTTGATCCACTTTGATTTTGAAAGTTTGCCGCTGGCTGCGAATTCGGGTAACAGCATCGTTGTAAGCTTTGTCGACTGCAGTGGTTGAGGTTAGTGCATCGCGTGACGCTTCGGCTGCAGCCCTGGTATCCTCCGGGTTGGCATTCTTTTGCTCCGGTTCCGGTGAACGCTTGGGCATCGTCGACAGAGTCTCTAACGCCGACAATGCCAATTTTGATGCTTCCGAGTTCGGACCGCTCCGAATGCACGCAGAATACATGCGCGCTGCGTGCTCGTTTTGCTTGGCGTGAATGTAACAATTGCCCAAATAGTAGAAGACCTTCGGGTCTTGGGGCGCCATCCTGGCTCGCGCACTCAAGTAGCGAGCCGCGCTTGCATAGTCGCCGCGCTGGTAAGCCGTCATGCCTTGCTGTCCGAGTTCTGTCGGATTGACTTGCGTGACGTCTGCCGCTCTCGCGGATGTCACCATAACGGAGCTTAAAACGAGTAGAATTAAGAATCTCATGTCTTCCTACCGCGCGGGCTCCGCAGTGCTTCTATATGCGTACCACGGGCGCCTCGAATCCAAACTTTCCCGGGAGCTATCATTACCGACTAATCGGTGAAAAAATGTAGCCGGACCACTTGTAGGACACTTCCTTGCCATCGCGGAGATGCAGCTTAATAACTGTGCCGGTTCGCGGCAATTCCACCCAATCACCTCGCGATAGCCTGCGCGGAAAGGTCAGTTTTGTCAGGTCGGACCATTTGTCGGCGCGATACTGGAGCATGTGAAACTCCGACGCATCCACCGGATTCTCCGTTTTTGGATCGATTGCTTGTCCGATGTAAGTCACGCCAACAATTCTCTCTCCTTTGGCGGTTTTAAAAATTGCAATTTGCGACCGCGATTCGGCGCAATCCGAATATTCCATGAAACCGTTTCTGACATCAGTAACTGTTGTTCCGGCAGTAAGCAACTCCTTCTTGCGGAGTTCAGATATGCCACTGTACTTCTGCGGCAATAACCTGAAGAACTCCACCACTGTCACCGGCGCGTGCTCGATTGGAGCCGAAGCTGCGGCCTTGAATTCGCTCTCGACTAACGCTGATCCGAGAACAGTCAGCACCGATAGTAGTGGCAGCGCAAAACGAGAATACATTTCTGAATGACCCATGTCAAGACTGGCGGTTTTAAACCAACATCACGCATTTGTTAGCTCGAACAGCATATATGCCTGGCCATACTTCTTGCAATAAGCTGAGATTCAATCGACAATGAACAGAAGGTATGATCTTTCGGGAGTTAGTCGTCGATGCAAGGCAAAACCGACCGCTTGAAATGCAACAAAATCGGAGTTAGAAGTGGGCGGGTTTTAGTGATCGCCTTGCTTGCCTTTACTTGCTTCTGGCCCGCATCAACTTTCGCCGATCCTAACGGTGTTGACGCAGGTACACTTCAACCGTTGCCCACTGAATTGAAGGGACCTTTGCCGTCCACCAATCAATTTGGCGACGGTGCCCTTGAGCAGTCGAAGGAGAAATCGAAGAAGGGGAAAAGAGAAAGACCGGGCAAAGGCGAGAAGAATGCCAAGAAAGAGAAGAAGCAAAAGTTAGAGAACACGGACAAAACGGCAGCGGATAAAGACGAAAAACCGAAAAAAGAGAAGAAGCTGAAGACCGAAAGAGAACGTAAGGAAAAGGATGAGGCTGGTAGCGCCGGCGGTGGCGCAGACAAAAAGAATGACGAGGGCAAGGCATCGTCGGACAAGAGGGGCGGTAGTAATCGGGGCAGTGATGCGGATATCAGCGCCAGAGCGCGAGAAGCTCTAGACAAATACTACAGCGGTGGATTGTTGCCAATAGAATCTATTGTCAAAGACATCAAATCAGGTGAAGCACAACAGGCTCGCTCAGCGGCATTGTTTCTTGAAGCGTTGCTGCATCAAGCAATGGATGACGAAGTGAGTACTTCTAGAAGAAGAGCTACAAGCGCACCTTACTGGGCGCGCCCGCTGTCTTCGACCGCGATTGATGCAAGAGGCGCTGTCCATGGAGCCATCTTCAGAGTCGGTCCTTCGGTTAACTGTGTGAGTTTGCTCGGACCGCTGGGCGATGATATGTTGCCATCGGCGGATGGAGCTGCCGCTCTTATAGTGAACGAGGTGTCGGGACCTGATGTCGTGCCCCATTACACCAGGCTACTGAATCGTCCGGGCTCATCTGCCCTGACTACCGCTGCAGTACTGAGGAAAATTGGAAAGGACAAACTGCAGCAGTTTGCTCCGAAGGTAAAAGAGATGACCGGGCACTACCGGACTTCCGTGCGTCAGGCAGCCGTAGACGCTGCCGGAGCCTTAGGGATAGGCGATATTCCGCCGTATAACATGCAAGAATCCGTGACACCATGGCTAGCATCACAGATCTCTGAAATTGGCAGTATTAAGGACGAGCAGGACAAACTCGCTGACCTGAAAAATGGACCAGCTATGAATTCTACGGTAGCCGCAGCGTTTGAGTATCTTCATGGTGATAAGAGCAAAGGTCTCTCGGCGATTATGCAGAAGATAAATTCGATACCCGATGACCGCCTGCTGTTTCCGCAGACCCGCGACGACGTGTTTATCGATTACTACAAACTCGCGGTCAAAGCTTTTATCGATGGACAGTATAAAGATGCTGAAAGAATCGGCTTGTTTCTGACTTCGCCAGTATTCTCGAGTTCCCCGATGGCTGGCGCGCCGAAAGAGTTGGTCGCTCAGCTAGCGGATCGCTCCACCGACTTTCAAGCGTTTTCGCTGCCCACAGAATCTGCCTGGCAGGACATGCAAAAGCGACTGCCCGTTAAGGAGCAAGTTGAGTTCCTGGTACCACGACTGCGCTTAGTCAAAGGTCAGTTGGAACGGAAGCCTCACATCGGAAATGTGACAGTCGTGAATCTAGACGTGAAACAGACCGATCCTGCCAGCGGTAATACGGTGATAAATCCGCTGTCAGAGCTGAGAAAACTAACTGCCGATCCGGCTAATCTCCCTTGGATGTTTCCGTTTATTAATGATCGACACTTCCTCTTGGCTTCGTTTGAGAATCCCGGATTGCTACCCCGATTGCAATCCGTGGGCGAAACCGTCAAGACTTTGATTAATGAAGCTCTGCAATATCAGATGCTTGGTAGGGAATTTTCCGCACTGAGTGCTGGTGAGCAGCAGGCTTTCCTGGCAAAACAGGAGAAGTGGTGTCGCAAGAATGCTAAGAGCACTGGTTTGGAGCTTAGTTTCGCAATTGCCGATTCGACTGATGACGAACGTGCTTTTTCGCAGCACGTATTTCGGCTGCAAGAGGCTAAAGACAATCGCTTGGGCTCGCTGCTCAGCAGACGATGGAACGACTTTCCCAGTAGCACGGAGCGCAATGCAGAGTTTCTATTTCGCTCAGGTGGTCCGGTTGCTGTGAAGCGCGCTGAAGCAGAATTGAAGAACTCTCCTGCGACCGCAATTCACCGCAGTTCGGAGAGCCCGGTTCAATGGGCGGCGGCAGAACGTCCCGCGGCAACAAGGTTCTGGTTGGCCCTTCTATTGGTAAAAGAAAACAATCCTCTCGGATTGACGGAATTAAGACGCATGTCTAAGTTACCCGCTGATCAAATCTCCTTCGTGATGCGTGAGCATCTGGCACTTTTGGTGGAGGTTTTGTTGCTTAACAAGACCCCGGAGAAGCTCGAACTCGCCGATAACCTGGTCGACAAGCTCAAAGGATTTGTTGCGCCGGAGTCGGAGCAGGTTATCGAATCGACTAAGCGACTTTTCCTGGCTGGATCAAAGGCGTCCTATGATCGTATTTTGAGCTGGATCAATTCTGAGCCGATGCAAAGCTACGTTGTTGAGAAATTGGCGCAATGGGTGTACTCACAGCCGATCAAACGCTACAGCGCAAGTGAATTGAAGACTCTGGTCCCCGATCTCAAAGCTAAACTACAGGCTGAGTATGAATTGTATGCCGCCGGGAAACCAGGGAGTTTGAACGCTGGTTCCGATCAGGGAAAACCCAAAACACCTGATCCACTTAACAAAGCTAACTAGTGGAATATGGTGACCGGGTACGAAAGTACCTGGTAGATGTCCGTGTTGGGAAGGTCGTGGTAGACCTCTGACGTGCCTGCCGCCTCTTCCATGACGACTGCTTCGTTCAAACGGGGAAGCATCGGTTCTAGTTTCTCGGCGTCCTTAACTCTTCCCTGTTGGCGTAGAAAGTTTGCATAGTCCTGCAAGCAGGACGCGTGCCTTGCCGGGCGCCCACGACGACTCTCAAAAGTGAGCAGTGCTTGCTTGTAGCAGCCTTCTGCGTCGGCATTCCGTCCCTCCATCTGATATGCCTGAGCCATAAGGTAGACGAATTCTTCGAACGGACCGATGGTCGCCGGCTCCAATATTGCGATCGCCTCCCGGAGAAGCGCTTTCGCTTCGTCCATGTGGTCGAGCTCGATTTCGATGATGGCGCACATCCGCATACTTTCCAAGGTTGCCGCGTCTGTCTTCAATACTGTGGCTCGTCGCACTGCTAATGCTCGCCGAGCTGATTCTCCGGCAGAGTCGAATCGATCCATTGCAATATAGAGATGTGCGAGGTGATCCAGAATTGGCGCTACGCAGCTATGACTCGCGTACGTTGCTGATTCAGCCGTTTCGAGAGCCTCTTTGTAATACTGTTCTGCTTCGGGATGTTTCCCGTTCCAGAAGGCAATGGTGCCAAGTTCATCCAGTATTTGATAGAGGTGTTTGGCGTCCTCGCTTTCCAGTTGCTTGCAGATCACAAGGGCTTCATTCATAAGCCCTTCGGCCGCTACATTCTGACGCCCTTTCCTCAGTTCTTTGGCTATACCGATTAGGTGATCCATTTTTGTCAGGGCTTCTGAGTTTTCGAATGTCGACATAGTCTTCTCCCGGAAATAGGATTGACGGCTCTATGGCTGCTATGTGGCTAGAATGGACGACAATCGACTTGTAGCTCATGTTCCCCTAATCCGATAGCGGAACGGGGTGTGTACATCGAAACTCTGTTAAACGCGTGAGCAGTTCCATGAGATCATTACGCCATCATGAAATGGTGCAATACCGTGAAACATTACATCGCTGTCGTCGAAAATCATATCCAGCCAGTGGCGGTCGCTTTCCCAGAAGTTCACTTCCGGAAAACTCGCCAGCGGAACCCACTGCAATACACCCTCATGATTGCCGGAGTGTATTGATCCGGTCCATGAATCAATGCGGAAAACAAATCCGAACCAATCTTCGCCATCTTTTCCGAAACCCGGCCAGTTTATGGTGCCCCTCAATTTGAGATCGAGCGCCTCGATTCCGGCTTCTTCTTGAATTTCACGTTTCATTCCTGAAATTATGTCTTCGTTTTTATCAAGCTTCCCGCCAAGCCCGTTGAACTTGCCAAAATGTATATCATCAGGACGTTTGTTCCTGTGCATTAGCAGGACTTTCGTTTTGTCCGCCGACATCACATAGCCGAGTGTTGCAAGAATGGGACAGTAGTTTGGCAAGGTGACGTTAGTCCGGTGTATTAATCATGAAAGTCGAAAAATTGTCGAAAAATTCTTGAAGTGTTGCTCTATGAGGGTGCAAAGCTGGCACCGCATCTAGTGCGGCTTCCATATTGCGCATCCACGCGTCGCGTTCCTTTGTCGTTATGCGAAAGGGCAGGTGGCGAGCGCGCATGCGCGGATGACCACGTTCCTGACTATAGGTCCCGGGACCGCCTGTGCGCTGGATCATAAACAATGCCAGACTCCGTTTCGGCTCCGCCAGATCTTTCGGATAAAGAGGTCGCAGCAAAGGGTCTGATTCAACTCCTTTATAAAACTCCTCAACGAGCTGGTAAAAGGCTTCGTCGCCGCCGACTGCGGGGTAGATATTGGACACTGGATCGGGATCAATGTTCATAATAATCGCTCTGTGAAATCCTGACTATTGTACGAAGTCCTGACCGTTATTTCATTCGTTGCAAAGAATGGCAAATACAGATGACTCAATCTCACAAAACTACACCGCCGGTCGTATCCGACAACGGCTTCACGGCAAGCGTTGTGGGAAGGTTAGCGCGATGTTATCTGCTTGCCAAAAAGTCCGGGAACTTTCAAATAAGCACGGACGACAACAGGTTCACTCTCGCGAGTTCGGCTCAGCCTCAAGGTTTTGTTAACCATTCACAGCCTAAATCTTGCAAGCTGATCGTTGGAGCATTGAAAGGAGTAATCCAATGTTTTTCGTTTCATTGTTGCTATTCACCGGAGTCTGCCTCTGGTTGCGGCAGCGCTACGTGGTTCCTTCGCAAGCCGCTCCTGTACGAGTATGGAGCCGTCCGGCATACCGCGAAGAAACTCTCATCGGAGAACGAGAAGCACGCGGCGCTGTCACTTATATGATTCGCTGATTAGAAAGGATTTGATGCTATGTTTCTTCTTGTGCTCGCGGTTCTTGAGATCGCGGTATGGACCGTTGCGCTTAGAGTCGCAGGCGCTCCCGGGCAGTCGGAAAATCACGAGATTTTCTGACTGAGCAATAGACCGGGTTCGGAAGCCGGTTGTGCCAGACGGTCAAAAACTGGAAGCCCGCACATAAGGCGCCATGTAAAGCTGACGGATCTCAGTAGCTGATTACTGGTGCGTGCGTGCGGCACTTTGACGACAAGTCTCTGTTTAGGAGCGTTTCACAGAGAAACGCTCCGACGCAGGCAGAGTTGCGACCGTGTCTTTTCTCGAGACCATTCTGGAGCGGCGGCGCTTCGTGCCCGTGTCATTGCTCCCATTGTTCCATTTCTTTCAGGCCAAGAACTTCGCCTGCGGGCAGGTGATTTTTATGTTTTATTTTCTACTGATCGTCGCCGAGTGTGTGGTGTTGATGATTGCTTACGCCATTTGGCAGGCACCGGATCGCCGCTAATAGTGACTAATGATAGCCTTCGAGCACAACGCTTGTGCGAGGCTGGATTGTGATGGTGTCAGCTACGGGGATGGCGTTTGCAGGCTTCACAATGTCATGTGGGGACTTGAGTCCTGTATTCACGAGCTGCCGCCAATTTCCAAGCGGCAGCTTGACAGTCAGCGGCTCCCAATATGCGTTCATAGCGGTGTACAGCGGAGGTTTTCCTCCCTGCGCCCCGTACTCCCACGCAAGGAATCTTGAGTGCGCTCCAAAATCAGGACGGGCCGGCGCGGTGCCGTGCCAGGTGAGCTTGCTGAGATCTGTTGCCCCAATCTGTTGTCGCTGACGCAGTTCAATCATCAATTGGGTGAAACGGTGCATATCCATGTTCTGCGGTAGGTTTCTCCAGTCGAAATTGTTCAACTCTCCGACCGGCCAGGTGTTATTGTTGCCGGATTGAGATCGGCGGACCTCATCACCGTACAGGAGCATAGGCACGCCGCGTGACATAAATAGCAGCGTAACCAGATTCTTTGTTTGTTGATCGCGCAGTTGTTCGATAAAGGCTTTCTGCTCAACAGTCAGGTTTGCATGCTCAAGGGACCCTTCATGACCGCAGTTCCAGCTGAAGTTGTCGTTGGAACCGTCTTTCCCGTTCTCGCCATTGCGGGCATTGTGTTTTTCATTGTAGGAGACGAGATCTCGCATGGTGAAACCATCATGCGCAGTGATAAAGTTTACGGAGTAGCGTCCCTTTGAAGGATCGAACCAACCCGGTGAACCCGCTATGCGGTCTGCAAGGGCACCGACTTGTCCCGGATCACCTTTGACGAACTGGCGACCGATGTCTCTGAAGCTTCCGTTCCACTCGCCCCAGCGTTGGTCTGAGAATTGACCCAGTCGGTAGTTTGCGGGGCTCCACGCTTCTGCGATCAGCTTCACGTCCTGAAGAACCGGATCGCTTTGAATAGCTTCGATGATAGGAGTCTTCGGTTTCTCTGCACCGTTCACATCAAAGTTGAAGATCGAGGCAAGGTCGAATCGAAATCCGTCGACGTGCATTTCTGTTTTCCAATAGCGTAAGGTGTCTAGAATCATTCTTTGCACTATGGGATGGTTGCAGTTCATCGTATTGCCGCAACCCGTGTAGTTGACATAAAGGTCTGGTTTATTCGGCACCAACAAGTAATAGACGTTGTTGTCCAGACCCTTAAAGCTCACAGTCGGTCCGAACTGATCGCCTTCGCGTGTGTGGTTGAACACAATGTCCAGATACACTTCTATGTTGGCCTTGTGAAACTCGCGAACAAGAGTTTTGAACTCGTTGATTTGCTGGCCGCGTGTGCCATCATGGGCGAGTCTCGATTCCGGTGCCTGATATGCAACAGTGTTATAACCCCAGTCGTTGCCTAGAGGCTTCCCTGTTTCCGGGTCCATGTGCGGCCAATCAGCTTTGTCGAATTCCATAATCGGCAGCAGCTCTACTGCCGTTACTCCCAACTCTTTCAGATAGGGAATTTTTTCAATCATGCCCCTGAATGTTCCTTGCAGCGCCGGAGCCATTCCTTGGGCTTCGGCGGTGAAGGCGCGCAAGTTCATTTCATATATGATGCTTCCCTCAATGGGATGTGCGGGAGCCTTGTCACCCTGCCAGTCGAACTCGCCTAACTTCACTGCAACAGTTTTCGGCATGTCTCCAACGTTGTCCACCGAGGATGGAATTCTGTGACGATCGCAGTCGGCCGAATTTGTGTTGTCGTAGCCCAGCGCATGCTTGTCTTCATAGTGAAGGTTGGTATCGCCTGTGACCGCTTTACTGTAAGGATCGATGATTGCTTTCGTCCCGTTGAAACGAGTCCCATCGACCGCAGGCTGGTAGGGGCCGTGCGCACGGTAGAGGTAAAGAGAACCGTCCGGCAGTTCAGGGACAAAGCGGTGCCAGATGTCTCCGCTTCTATACATCGGAAGTACCTGACTCGGTTCCTTGGCGTGAACGTCGGAGAACAAAAGCAAATCGATTTGGGTCGCACCTTTGGATGTTATTGCGAAGTTGATCCCTTCCGCTGAAACTGTTGCTCCCAGTGGCTCGGTAACACCAAGTGTTGCGCGATCCAGCGGAAGAAGTTTTCCGTGTGTGCCTTCAGCGGGCGTAGCCGGATTGTCGGTGACCGGCTTCTCCCATGTTTTACCGGCAGCGTCCGCAGAGGTAGTAGAAGACTTTGCCTCGTTCACGTGCGTCGCCGCACTGTCTCCTGCGATAACTAGATTCGGTAGCTTCGCTCCGTCACCGGCTATTGCCGAGTCCTGAACAATTGGAGTGTCGGAGCGTACGTGGCGTTTTTCCGGTGCCTCTGTTGCACTCACGTGGATAGTGGGTTCGATTGCTTTGCAAATACCTTTGTGCACCAGGGGTAGTGCAACGTTCAGAAAACCGCCGGATGCCAAAGAATCCCAGTATTGTTGTCTGGTGATTTTGTTCTCTTGTCCAGCTAACCCCGACACAAAGTTGGCTGTGTCAAGTCCGGCCAATCCGCCGGCAGCTCCGACTCCGAATCGGCCGATTCCCGTAGTGCCCGCGCGCAGTAGCCCGTTCTCGATTCGACCGGGTCCGAGCTTTAACAACGCGTTCCCGGACTCGAATGTGGCGAATGCGGCCATGGAACCGGCTGCATTGCCCACGCGAGTCTCTCCGAGTCGCGGTGCCTTCGTAAAGTCGTAGATGCCTGCGCCGCAAACCATTGCGACACCATCGTTTGCAAGAACTCTTTCGACGAAGCCCGTCGCGCCGACACTTCCGCCGATGCGCTTAAACCCGTAACCCGTCGCCTTGCCTACTGCCAGATAAGGCAGAATCGCGCCGCCAACCTCGGAAAGTACCTGGACCATCCAGTCCCGGCTGCCCGTCTCAGCATGTTGAACGTGTGGCAACTCAACTGGAGCTTGCGCGAAAGTGTTGTAAACCTGCAGCACTCCGCTGCCGTTCACCATGGGCTTCCAAACGTTGTCGATTGCCCAGTCAGCCGTAGTTTCGGTACGCAGCAAGTCGCGCGTATCCGTGAGTCTGTCGCCCAAGACAAACTCCCCCTGCTCAATTTTCCCCTACCCTGAACCTATGATCTAGGTCTTCAAGATTGTTAACTAAAGTGGTCCTGTGAAAAATGGGGAGAATACGAGCCAGTTGCTCCGAATCAACGGGGGGAGCAGCGACCTGATAAGCTATTAGCTCTCTTTCGGATTTTGCTGCTTCTATGAAAATTCTTCCTGGCAAACCCTATCCGCTCGGTGCGACCTGGGATGGTCTTGGTGTCAATTTCGCGATTTTTTCAGAAAATGCCACCAGGGTCGAATTGTGCTTGTTCGATACTGCGGAATCAACGAAAGAATCGATGCGAATAGAGCTGCCCGAGTACAACAATCAGGTCTGGCACGTCTATCTGAAGGATATTCGCCCGGGGCAATGTTATGGCTATCGAATGTACGGACCCTACGAGCCGGAGTTGGGGCTGCGATTCAACCCCAATAAACTCCTTGCCGACCCGTATGCTAAATCTATTGCGCGCGATCTCAAATGGAATCCGGCTTTGTTCGGGTACACGATCGGACACAAGGAAAAAGATCTAAGTTTTGACGAACGTGACAGTGCACCGTATGCGCCACTATGCGCCGTTGTGGACGAGTCGTTTACTTGGGGTAACGATACGCGTCCCAATACGCCGTGGCATCAGACGATTATATATGAAGCGCATGTTCGAGGCATGACCATAAAACATCCGGAAATTCCGGAACATATGCGCGGAACATATCCGGCCGTGGCGTCGGATCCGATTGTCAGACACTTGAAGAGCCTGGGTGTGACAGCCATTGAGCTAATGCCTATTCATCATCGTGTTGATAACCAGAATTTAGTTGAAGCGGGACTTAACAACTACTGGGGGTATAACACCCTGTCTTTCTTCGCGCCGGACTTGCGCTATTCTCACTATAAAGGTGCTACCGAAGCCGTTCGCGAGTTCAAGATGATGGTTCGCGGTCTGCATGCGGCAGGAATTGAGGTGATTTTGGATGTGGTTTACAACCACACCGCTGAAGGAAATCACTTGGGACCGACTCTATCTTTTCGAGGAATAGACAATTCCGGCTACTACCGAGCAATGCTCGATAAGCCACGTTACTACATGGACTACACCGGTTGCGGCAACACGCTCAACATGATGCACCCGCGCGTGTTGCAGATGCTGATGGACAGTTTGCGCTACTGGGTTCAAGAGATGCACGTCGATGGCTTTCGTTTCGATCTTGCCAGTGCACTTGCGCGGGAGCTGTTTGATGTTGATAAGCTCTCTGCGTTTTTCGACGTCATTCAACAAGATCCTGTAATCTCACAGGTCAAACTAATCGCCGAGCCGTGGGACTTAGGTATGGGAGGCTATCAGGTCGGCAATTTTCCCGTGCTCTGGACTGAATGGAACGGCAAGTACCGCGACACCGTCCGCGAGTTCTGGCGAGGTGATTCCGGTCAAGTCGGACAGCTGGCAACGCGCCTGGCCGGCAGCAGCGACCTCTATGCCCACAATGGGCGCAGTCCGCACGCCAGTATCAATTTTTGTACGTGCCACGACGGATTTACCTTGAAGGATTTGGTGAGCTATAACAACAAGCACAATATAGCTAACCTGGAAGATAACCGCGATGGCGAAAGCCACAACAACAGCTGGAACTGCGGAGTGGAAGGTGTTACCGCTGATCCCGACGTGCTTGCAGTGCGCTTGCGGCAACGGCGTAATTTCATGGCAACGCTAATGCTTTCGCTAGGTGTTCCGATGATTAGCGGTGGCGATGAAGTGGGACGAACGCAGATGGGTAACAACAATGCTTATTGCCAGGACAATGAGATTAGTTGGACCGATTGGCATTTGAGCGAGACCGAACATGACTTCTTAAGCTTCGTACAGAGGCTGGCGGCAATTAGGAAAAGCCATCCGGTTCTGCAGCGACGTAAGTTTTTCAAGACGCAGCCGGGCGCTGGTCGCGCCAAAGACATTCTTTGGTTGCGTGTAGACGCTAAAGAAATGGATGTGGATGATTGGAAGAGTAGCGAAATGCGCCAGTTGGCAGTGCTTTATGACTCTGCGCACACAGACGAGGTTGACGAGGACGGCAATCCTGTTGATGGTGGCACCCTATTGGCGCTGTTCAATGCATGGTGGAAGGATGTGACATTCTTGCTGCCACCACATGCCGGTGAGCGTTATGCCAAACTTCTGCCTACCGAGAACAAAACGTGGAAATTACTGCTCGAGACAACGGACTTGCTCGGACAAGGCTGCTGGGAGATTAACAGCGAGTTTAAACTGGCTGCGCGAAGTATGGCTCTTTTCGAGTTGACCGAAAAGGAACGCTGACATCGAGACGATGCCCCTCAGGATTTCTTAATGGGTGCGATCTGTTCAGCGAAGGTGCGATTGCGTCATGGGCGTTGTCAGATTTTATTGTTCAGGCTTAGGTTCGTGGGTTTGACGTGAATCATTGGCGTGCATAATCCCATTGGCTCTAGCTTCTCGGCCGTACCAGGGGACCCCGGTTAACCGTTAACTGCGATCGCAAGCTGCGTCCGTGCTTGCCTGATTTTTAGCTGAAATGTTTTTGTCGGGACTCAGCTCCGTTTATTTCATTGTTGATGAAGGATGAATGCTCAAGGTTGTTAAACAAAAATTTGCAACAACCATAACCTGCGGTTGATTGGAGCGAGGATTTCATAATGTCTGAGGAGTTGCAAGAGCCAGCGGATACCGTGGTACGCCCTAAGATTGTGTGCGAGCAAACTGATACCGAAGCCAATCTACCGCAGCCCTCATTGCAAAATACAGACATTGAAGTAGACCAGCGAATTAATGATGTAGAAATCACATCTTTGAACGCAATAGCTTCATTGCCTCGCCCGTGGTATCTCAGTGAAAGAACCCGTGGACTTCTGAAGGCTGTAGGATGCAATCGGCCGCATGAGCAACGTATTTATCTGGCAGTTCAGTTAGTACTCGTTCTCACAATGGAGCAGCTGATAATTGGCTCGAGCATCCAAGCCTGGCTAAAAGTGACAGTAAGTCTTGTTATGCTCCTCTGTTGTTGGAACGTACCAAATTTCTTCTTGGCGTTATGGGCGAACGAACAGCAGCGAAGAAGGGAAACCAGAAAAACGTGGAATTATCGGTTGTTCTTATCCTGTGTATCTTTCGTTCTTGCTGCAACTATTCTAGCTGGTAGCGTCCTGTCCATTGTTTTGCCCACGTACGTATCGGCTGCCTTACTGGAGTCTGCTGGTCGCTTTCCTCAAGATCTTTTTGGACAGGCATGGGGCCTACTTGTCGCACAGTTTTACCTGCAGATCATAAAGGACTTATTGTCTGGAGGACCTCTGGTTGCCG
Source organism: Candidatus Obscuribacterales bacterium (assembly GCA_019752635.1). Lineage (GTDB taxonomy): Bacteria > Cyanobacteriota > Vampirovibrionia > Obscuribacterales > Obscuribacteraceae > JAKFUT01. The sequence goes on from JAIELX010000082.1 coordinate 36,029, forward strand.
CTTTCACCAGTCAGCCTTTTTTGATGTACATTGCGGGTACTTTTGGTGCCTGGATTTGTCTGTTTCACCTGGCTTTTTTTAACAGGTTCCCAAACCTACTGGGAAAGTCTCTCTGGTTAGTTGCGCTAGCCAGTGTAGGCGCCAGTGGGGGGCTCATCACGGTGTGGCTAATGGGCTTAAGTCTGCCTATCTCAATCTCTTCGTTGATTGCTGTTGTTCCAACGCTCTATTTGTTTTCAAACCTGGTTGTGGTGCGACCTTATAGATTGATCGGACTTGCGACCATTTTTCTGGCCGCACTGCCGTCACTAGGATTGCCGGGATGGGAATATCAGAGTTGGTTGCAACTTTTAGCCGTTCCATTTGCTCTTTGGACCCTGGCATCTGCAGCAAAACATACGTGGGAAACCGGTTTCATTAGTAATGATCAAAATGTGGATGCGAAGTTGAACGTCAAGCATTCGGTCGAAAGAGATTCGATTTGAAAATTACAAATAACAAAGATCCTGTTGAGCAAGACATGATGCCGCTTCAGCCAACAGCTTAGAGCACTGGAGCGAGCTAAACACCCGGCTGTCGAAGGATTTGTCCGCATGATTCATCGCGATCAACTGCAGACTCGACAAGCGTGATTAGCTCATCCGACGCCTTGGAGAAAACTGCTAAATCGCAAGGACTCAGTAATTCTTCTCTGGCGTAGGTTGTCTGTTTGTGGCAAGTTCGAAGAACTTTAGTTGCCGTCGCGCTTCAACTTGAACATTACTACGCCCAGGGGCGGAATGGTGATTGCCGCGGAATAGGGTCTTGCGTGGTGAGGGTGGTCGTCGGACCACACTCCGCCGTAATTGCCAGAACCGCTGCCTCCGTATTCGGTTGCGTCGCTGTTGAGCACTTCTTGCCAGTATCCTGCCTCGGGTAGTCCGATGCGATAGCCGGAGCGTGGTACCGGGGTGAAGTTCGCCGAGATTAAGACCACGTCTTCCGGCGAAGGACCGCGACGGATGTAGGTCAAAATGCTTTGATCGCTGTCTGAACAATCCACCCACTCGAATCCGCTTGGGTCGCAGTCGCGGAAATGCAGCGCCGGGTCATTCTTGTAGAGGTGGTTCAAATCGGCGACCCACTTCTGTAAACCGCTGTGGGTGCCATACTGCAGCAAGTGCCAGTCCAAGCTGTCGTCGTGATTCCATTCTCGCCATTGTCCAAATTCGCCGCCCATGAAGAGCAGTTTCTTTCCGGGCAATGTGTATTGATAACCATAGAGAAGTCGGAGGTTAGCGAATTTTTGCCAAATGTCTCCCGGCATTTTGTTGATCATGGAACCTTTGCCGTGAACAACTTCATCGTGCGACAGGGGCAATACGAAATTTTCCGAGAACTGATAGAGACCTCGGAAAGTCAGGTTGTTATGGTGATAACGTCTGTAGACGGGATCGTTTGACATGTACTTGAGGGTGTCGTTCATCCACCCCATGTCCCACTTGAGACCGAATCCGAGCCCGCCGAGATAAGTTGGTCTTGCCACTTGCGGCCATGCGGTGGATTCTTCCGCAATCATCAGTGCATGGGGATACTCGGTGTAGACCACTTCGTTGAGCCGACGCAGAAAATCGACCGCTTCAAGATTTTCTCTGCCACCATATTGGTTGGCAACCCACTCACCGTCTTTCCGCGCGTAATCGAGGTAAAGCATTGAAGCCACAGCATCAACACGCATGCCGTCGATGTGGAACTTGTCGAACCAGAACAGTGCGTTGCTGATCAAGAAATTTTTGACTTCGTGGCGCCCGTAGTTGTACACGTAAGTGCCCCACTCGCGGTGCTCGCCCTGGCGAGGATCGGCGTGCTCATACAGATGAGTGCCGTCGAAATGTCCTAGCCCGTGTCCGTCGCGCGGGAAGTGCGCCGGAACCCAATCGACTATCACGCCGATGCCGGCCTGGTGCAATTCGTCAATAAGAAACATCAGATCTTCCGGCGTTCCGAATCGGCTTGTCGCTGCAAACAGACCTAATGTTTGATAGCCCCAGGATTGGTCGAGTGGATGCTCGGATACAGGAAGGAACTCGACGTGGGTGTATCCCATCTCGACCAGGTAGGGCACCAAGTCACGGGCCAGTTCCCTGTAGGTCAACCATCGATTGCCTTCTTCCGGCGAACGCCGCCACGAGGCCAGGTGCAGCTCGTAAATCGAGACGGGCGCCTGGAGGCTGTTGAAATTAGCCAGGCTCTTGAACCATTCGGCATCGTTCCACTTGTAGGTGTCCAATCCGTGCACGATTGATGCGGTTTTTGGTCGGACTTCGCTGGCAAATCCTATAGGATCGGTTTTTTCGACCCGTGAACCGTCGTGTCCGTGCACGCAGTACTTGTAAATCGCGCCATCTTTCAATTCCGGAATGAAAGCAGTCCACACACCGGACTGGTGAATGACTTCCATCGGGTTCGTTTCTTGATTCCATTGATTGAAGTCACCAATCACCGACACGTGGGCTGCGTTGGGTGCCCATACGGTAAAACGAACGCCGGTCTTGCCGTTGAAAGTTGTAATGTGCGCGCCGAATTTTTCATAAATTCTGAAGTGGCTGCCCTCGGAGAACAGGTGCAAGTCAAAGTCTGTAATCCAGGATTCGTTTGTGGTGGTGTCGATTTTGCCAGTGGTCATGGTGTCATCCATTGGTGTGGAACAGTGGTGCGGAAGAAACCTGTCGCCTTTTAGCTTCCAGCGAGATACTCAGATTCTCGACTATTGTACGAGATGCCATCAGGCGATGGTTATCGGGCCTTGAAATGCGAGACAAAATGAGTCAAAATCCGCCGTCAAGTGAACAAAGGTAACTAAAACTGAGTTTGTGCAGGGGATAACATGAGAAATCATCTACTGGTAACTGCCGTCGGCGAGGATCGTCCGGGTATCGTGGCGCATCTTACCGAAGTGTTTGTAAAGAACGGCGCTAATTTGGAAGAGAGTCGCATGGCGGTGCTGGGTGGAGAATTCGCGGTCATCGTTCTTGTTTCTGTTGACAGCGACAAGGGCGCCGATCTGACCACCAGTTTGCATGGACTGGAAGCTGAAGGCATCAGCGTCACGATCAAGAACACTCAGCCGCTTAATGCAGAACGGTTTGCCAGTCACAAGAGTTGCAGTATCTCGATCACCGGAGCGGACCACGAAGGAATTGTCCATCGTATCTCAACCTATCTTCGCGATCGTGCCATCAATATTCAGTCAGTAGAGACCGGCGTCACTAACGCTCCGGAAACAGGGACTCCTCTGTTCAGCATGAAAGCAATAGTTCAGGTTCCATCATCTATCCCGCTAGCTGATTTGCAGAAGAACTTGAATGCAATCGGCAACGAAGAATGCGTTGATGTAGAACTGCAGGCTTGCGCGGACAAGCCGTTGAATGCTTTGGCTTAGACTAAGGTTTACGCCACCACTTCTGTACGCGTTCTTTTGCGTCCTCATAAAGCCCCGAGACAACGATTTCGGTGCCTTCGCCACCAACGCGATCTACCACTGCAGCTAGCGCCAGACCGGCTGTGATAGCTATTCCCGCTTTGCCGGGGGCGCGACGGTTGAGCATGGTAACGCGGCCGATGCCGGTGCCGAGAAGGGCTCCTACCTCGTAGCTGCCGTAGTTTATTGTTGCCCTGCCGAGCTTGCCAAATCCGTGTCCTGTGCCTTCATTGAAGGCCGTTCGCAAATCATTGGCGACATATGCTAATCCTATGGCACCAAAGGCGGTTCCCGCTCGAGTACCTATTCTACCTAAGCGTGTTTCCGATGCGACCAGGGCTGTAGCAGATCCTGGTACACCTGCTTTTGTCATAGACTCGAGCCCCGTTCTCAGAAGCGTTGGTGCGCCACCGATGGTGCCGAAGCGAACTCCTTTCATGCTCAGGGTTGCGATGGCGGGTCTCACTAAGTCGCTCGGTGTGATGCCGGATAGATTTTCCTTGAAGCGACCCCAGAGAAACGACGTTGACGGCATCTGGTCCATGTTGTCGTACAGGTCCGCTACGCTGATACGAGGCTTTTGACCCGGGGCATCCGTCATGTCATTGACTTTGCCCCATTGATTGTCGACAGTCACCATGCCGGTAAGCGGATCGTAGTGAGTTATGGTGGCAACGTGAGGTCCGAACCCGGCACCGGAACCCATCGGTTTCTTCGCCGCATCAATCTCCACTATTATTGGAAACGCGCGTGCTGCTGCAAGTTTGCTCAGTCGCTCCTTAAATTCGTCGAGAGAGGAAACGCCGATACAACCCTTCGACTCGGAGGAAGTTACATAACGACCGATACTGAAATTTTCCGATGGACGGCCTGTAATTTGCTCGTTAATCTCCGACATTTGGCTAACATTGAGCCAAGGATGGTTTGCATCAATGGTATCGAATCCGTGTATCTCCGGCGGGGACTTTGACGCGTTCAGCAAATACTCGGAAGGCTCACCCGGGCCGCCCTGGCAGTAGTGGATGTTCCCTCGTCCGGCAAATTTACCTCCAGGCAAGGTGTCTTTGCGATTCCAGTGGATGTTGATTGCCGTGACTTGAAAAATCTGACTCGCGAAATTTCGCCAGCCATCCGGTGTCGGGTATGCTTTCGCTTCACCGTCAGGAGTCAGCGTTCTGGGACGGACGACAGTGTTGTCGGCAGTCTTGAACTCGCCAGTGATTGCTACATCTGCCACCACTTTGGCTGCGGATTGTGGTTCTTTGGAGTAAAGCCTGCATTCCACGGTGTTGACGTTGCAAGTGTTGTGTCCGCCTTGGTCGATAGCGGTGGGATCTGCAACATTGCGCATCATGCCGAGTGCGGTAATCGACATTTCGACGTTGACTTGTTTCCGTGCCGGGTCCACGAGCCGCAAGGGGTCGAGAACTCTACTGATGTGAAGGAGCGTCTCAGCGACGGACGACTCGGATAAACCTTGTGCGTTTGCTCTGGCGCGAAATGTGGAGAGGTTGTTTTGAAACTCGAGTAGGTGGGCGGGATTGGCAATAACCTTTGCCGCGCGGTCCAGGACCAGCTGTTGGATGTGCTCAATGTGAGACCGGCCGTCGGCACCTGTCTTTCCTTTCAATGCATCGAGCGCGTCGCTCAGCTTGGTTGATTTGAGAACATCGGCATATCCGCTTTCGGACACCATCGTGCCGAGACGGTCCTGTAGAAAGCTTCTGATCAATCCTTCCTTGCTTGCCACTTCGTCGGGATTGCTAGTGGCGGCCCGTTCTAAAATAAGCACGTCGAGGAGATCTCTCTCGGCCGGGTTCAATTCCCTTCTAATGTCTTCAACATTTTTCAGTGAGTCGGCCTGTCGCGCCTTTCGCCCCTCTGCAATCAATTGGCTTACGTCGTGCGCAACAAGTGAGCCAGGGGGGAGCAGATCGAGTTTCACCGTCGGCTTGGCGAGTGGTTCCGGGGCTGGAATCATGCTTGCTAGAATACTCAGGCGCCAGGCTTCGGCGGAGCTGCTCGGATTTTTGAGTACTTCGGGAATTGGTTTATCCTGTATAACGTCTGCATACCGGACGAAAGTTTCCTCCTGCCTGAAAGGTTCGCGGACCCGATGCTCGTCCCTCCGGGACCGAATTTGGTAAATTCCATCGGTGAGCAGAGAAGTGTTGAGTCGCAATTGATTCTGGCTGATTGCTTCAGCGGTCAGAGCCGTGCTGATGACCTGCCTGTTCCGATTGATACTTTCGGCGTCAGCGAACAGAGTAGTGCTGAGCGACTCCTGGCTTTGCGCCGGAGCTTCGGCCCGAGGTGTTACTGATGGAGCGGACGAATCTCCGGGCAATCGGGCTGGAGGTTCGCTCCAAATGTCTGTGATTCTGATTACCGATGAGCCGGACTCCACCGAAGGGGAGAACTCTTGAGCGGGTAGTGCTGGAGCGTAGCGATCCTTCCGGTCAATTGCAGGTCGAAGGTCGGCCATGTGTCTGCCCCGCGAAGTCCCCGCATCATCGTAGCGGAACCTCAGAAATACGCTAGACAGGTGGTTTTGCCTTACTACGTGAATTCCCCCGGGCGATTGATCATAAATAAGAACTCATGGAAGAATGCCTTGACGAATCTGGAAGTCTGTCCCGCATCGGACCAGAGGAGGTTTTTCCGTCATTCGTTAAGGGTTGTCGGTCAACGATAGGCTTCGAACGGTGAGACGAGACCTGATACCAATTATGGTGGTACTGATAAGTGTGGCGTACGCACGGAAATCTGTGTGTTAACGGCATGTTAAGCCGCTTTTGGCAGCGCGCACAACGTGAATGTTCGTCTGCGCAAACTTCCGGGCGATTGTCGAGTCTACGCTACAGCGAATAGTGAAAGACTATTCGTCTAGAATGGATGCATGAACCTCAAGCGAGGCTGTTGATTGCGGGCTGCGCAATTAGCCTCCGGCGTGCCTTTGCGAACTTTTGGCGCGACGATTCCATCCTCGACTTTGATCAGGAGACCCGTAAATGCGACTGAATCAGCTTCTGCTGCTACTAGCAGGACTTCTGTTGATCGTTCCTTCGTGTGAAGGTAGAGCACACTGGCAAGTTCCGCATAAGAAAACCAGACATGTCGGCCAGGTCCGTGCGACCGATGCCCATGTCGATGAGCTGCGTGCTCGAAATCTGTTACTCCCTGTTCAAGGAACAGATCCGGAAAGCTGGAAGAATTCCTTCTACAGCGCCAGAGGCGGTGGCAAGTTTCACTACGCTGTCGATATGAGAGCTCCGATGCGCACTCCTATTCGCGCGGTAGACAACGGTAACATCGCTCGCATGAACACTGGGAAACGTGGTGGTATCAGTATCTACCAGACGGACCCCGCACGAAGGTTTAACTACTACTACTGCCATCTGCACAGTTACGCTTCCGGGCTAAAAACCGGCAGCAAGGTAAAGCGCGGGCAGATAATCGGCTATGTCGGCTCGACCGGGCATTCGTCCGGACCGCACCTTCATTTCCAAATCTCGAAGATAACTAATCCTGCCAAGTTGTGGGCCGGGTTACCGATTAATCCATACCACATTTTTGGCACGGGCACATCCAGGACCGGAACTAGTGTGGCATCGAACGCGGAGGCCGAACCTTCCTCACACATTGCGATGTCTCGAGCTTCTAAATCTCAATTTTCTCGCGCGAAAAGATCGCAGATTTCCATCAGAAAAGTTGCAGCACTGTCTCGGAAGCGAGGTTCCAAGAGTGCATCAGGGCGACATCTCGTAGCTTCTGCAAGGAAGAACGCAAGGGGCGCTCCGGGGAGCGCGGGGCTGCGGGCTCTAGCGTCCGTGCCTTCATCACGAGTTGCCCGAAATCAATCGGTGTATCGCTCAGCCTCCATTAGACCCGCTGCAAGAATCGCGGTGAGTGCGCAACCCAATCGGACCAAAAGCGAACCCTCCTAAGTTTCCTCACCAAATGAATCTGCCCGGGGATGGTGCTAGTCGCACCATCCCCAACCTTTTGGGGTGCCCCGGGGGTGGTGCAACTCATGCTTGTTTTGTAGGCAAAAAAGTTCAATACTGGGAACACAGAACAAGTAGAGACGTCTTCGCGTTAGTGAACCTCATCTTGGAAACGGGGAGGAGCCTTTGCATTTCAGGCAACCCAAAGTATCCGTGGTACTTGTCCTCATTGCTTTACTATCTAGTCTCGGTCGGTGCGAGTTTATGGCTCCGGCGGGGGCCGCACCGAGCATGGTGACCGATACTCTTGGTTCGCCTGAATTGATATCGGACGCATTGCGTGAACTTCGCACTCGCCACCTGCTGATACCGATTGAAGACGCAGATCCGGAACTGTGGAAAGACTCTTATTATCAGTCGCGCGGAGAACGTACTCACCAGGCTGTGGACATTATGGCGCCTAGAGATACGCCGATCCATGCGGTTGAGGATGGCACCATCGAAAGAATGGCGTGGAATACAAAAGGTGGAAACACGATTTACCAAAGAGATCCTTCTGGTCGCTTCATATACTACTACGCGCATTTACAGCGCTATGAAGATGGAATCAAGAACGGTGATTTTGTACGTCGAGGGCAAGTAATCGGCTACGTCGGTACTACTGGCAACGCTCCCCCGAATGCGCCGCACCTTCATCTTTCAATCGAAGTAGCTACCAATCCGAACAGATTGAGCGGAGTTCCAATCAACCCGTATGAAGTTTTCTCCTCCGTGCCGTTTGCACCGGATCGCAAGCTATATTTGCGCTCATTGGCGTCAAGTCGGCGCTTTACCACCGCGTCGGCCGGTTCCGGAAACCCGGGATCTGCCTCGGTTCTGGCCTCCAGCACTAATTCTTCTTTGCAGGGAGGCCTGGCTCGGTCCGGCGCACCGTTTGCAGTGGCGCCTCAAGCTACTCCGGCCACACGAAAGTCGTCTTATTCCGGCGTTGCTCAAAGCCAGCGCCCGGGTGGATTGGATCAACGCAATCCGGTGGTTGTCGATAACTTTGGTGAGCGGAGCGACAAGGCTCGCAGCGCCGGTTTGGCGTCTACGAAACGCGGGTTGCGCAATTGGTTTCAGCGAAAAACGAAGAAATGGTTAGGCAGCGGAATGCCAATCAATAGTTTGCTCAAGTAGAAGGGAACTCTGCACCCGCCGTTATCGCCCATTCAATAGGGAAGGAGCGGGAGTATAAGCATGAACTATTTTTTTTACACGTTAACGGTTCTCTCGCTGGTCCTCTGTATCGTTGGGATGACTTCTGCTAGCGCTGTAGAGCGCATTGGTCTTAATGCCGCAAAGGAGCAAAAGAGCAGAAGCAGTCTGCTGATACCGTCGACGGCACCGTCTGCGAGCTCCGCGCCTGGAAAGGTGCGGAGAACAACCAAGCCTCTGCGTAAGCCGCTTCAGCGCTCCAGGTCGAAGTCCGCAGCGAACTCCGGGCCGTTTATTCGGGGGAACTATGTCTTGACCGGTTATCTGCCAGTTCGTCGGTACAACAGCAAGGCACCGACAGTGGTGATCGTGGATAAGGGGAGTCATTTCACTCATGCGCTCCAGCTTCAGGAGCGGAAGATAGTTCGTACATACAGTATGTCTAATGCCATCGGCAAGGGCAGCACGCCATCACATCCGGGGCGGTACATCGTAAGCCGTAAGAAGAGGTTACCGACATGGACACCGCCAACGAGCATAGATCCGAAACAGAAACGAATCGGTCCCTATAACCAGAATCGAAAGAATCCTCTAGGAGTTGCGGCAATCTATCTGAACAAGTTTGGAATCCTGCTGCATGGCACTAATGTGCCGGATTCAATAAGAAACAACATTAGTCATGGTTGCGTTCGGCATTCGAACTCCGACATAAGCAGGCTATATGGAATGGTTGATAGAGGTGATGTCGTATACATCGTCAATCGCATGCGAGGACACGTTGTTCGGGCGCGAGACTTCAAAGTCGCGAAGTAATTGTAAACACATCACGAAAATGGCTTTGACAAAAGTGTGCGCGCGACGATAATGGTACACATGCGTAAATTGATGAATATGTGCAGCATGATGTCCATGGCGCCCGTCGCCAGGGAGGATGAGCTGCACCGGTTTATGCAAAGCTAGAAGCGCTAACGCACGCCGGAATTTGCTCCTCTTCCCTCTGTCGGGAAGGGGATTTTTTGTATTTAGGAGTTTTTTTGCCATGAGCCAAGATTTGAATCGATGTAAAAACCAGTCAGAACAACCCTCCAGTCGATATGATATTGAAAACGTCGACGAGCTAAAGTTCGCAACTAGAGCTGTTCTTGTGGGACAGGAACCCGATCCCTCTACAGGCGCAATCAGTGTTCCGATCTACCAAACCTCAACGTTTTTGCTTGAGGAGCTGGGTGTAAATAAGGGGTATCAGTATGCCCGGTCGCACAACCCGACGCGAACAGCATTGGAAAAGTGTCTCGCCTCATTGGAAAACGGCAAGTATGCATTGACGTTTTCGTCCGGGTTGGCCGCAGCGTCGGCAGTTCTGAACCTGCTTTCGCAAGGCGACCATGTGATTGTCGGAGAGGATGTCTACGGTGGTGTTTATCGACTGTTCGAAAAAGTCTTTACTCGTTATGGCATCACTTTCACCTATGTGAATGCAGCTGATGTTGACGCCGTCGGCGCGGCGATTCTGCCGAACACAAAGCTGCTGTGGCTGGAAAGTCCTACCAATCCAATCCTAAAGCTTGCCGATATTCGTTCTCTCACTCGATTGGCAAGACAGTATGCCATTGTCTCCGTTGTCGACAATACCTTCGCCAGCCCATACTTTCAGCGTCCTTTGGACTTGGGAGCAGACGTGGTGGTACACAGTACAACCAAGTATCTCAGTGGGCACAGTGATGTCATAGGTGGTGCTGTTGTTACTTCCTGCGATCAGTTGTATGAGACAATCAAGTTTCACCAGAACGCTGTAGGCGCCGTTCCTGGACCCTTCGACTGCTTTCTAACTCTGCGCGGAATCAAGACTTTACCGTTGCGCATGAGAGAACATGAACGTAGCGCTCTTGCCGTGGCGGAGTTCCTTGAGAGTCATCCTGCGGTGGAGCGGGTCTATTATCCCGGTTTGGAGTCTCACCCTCAGCATGAGCTTGCCAAATCACAAATGAAAGGCTTCGGAGGTGTGGTTGCTTTCGTACTGAAGGGAGGTGAAATACATGCTCGGACATTGTTGAACAGCACTCGAATTTTTGGTCTGGCCGAAAGTCTCGGTGGCACAAGATCTCTAATTTGTCATCCCGCAAGCATGACTCATGCTCCGGTTCCTTATGAAGTGAAGCAGGAAAGGGGAATCACGGACGGTCTCATTCGCCTGAGTATCGGTCTTGAAGATGTCGATGATCTTATTTGTGATCTGGAACAGTCGCTCGAAAAGAATCTCCAGTTTGAAGTGAACATTACCGAAGAGAAGACCTGCAGCTTCAACGGTAGTAGCTTCACTGCAGACCTGGAGCATCAGTCCGGGCGTGTTGACGACCTTGAACCGTTACTGACCGAACAGTTGTCCGCACTGGCCGTGTAAGGCGAGCCCGCCTGCTGTCCGCCCGGCGGCACCTGGAACGAGCCCATCTGTTTTTTGTTGTTTGAAAGTTTGGTCGCGCGGCGAAATGCCATCGCGAGGAGGTAAACGTGTCGGAAAAGATCGCTAATGAAACGCCAACAAATTGTTGCTTACCCGCAAGAGTCCTGAAATTTGGCGGCACATCCGTGAAGAGCCTTGCTCGCATTAATCATGTAGCGGACATAGTGCAACAGTCGCTAGCGAATGGACCACTTCTTGTGGTGCTCTCTGCGATGGGAGACACAACGGATCATCTTCTCGATTTGGCCTATCGCTGCTGCCCAAAACCCGATCCGCGCGAGCTGGATCAGTTGATTTCCACCGGAGAGCAGGTCTCTATATCCTTGCTTGCCATGTGCCTGCTTTCCCGTGGTATCAACGCTCGATCGTGCACTGCATCGCAGGCCGGTATCTTTTGTGATCGGGCTCACGGTGCTTCGACGATACTGAACATAGACAAAGAGAAACTTGATTCTGCATTCAAACAAAACTCAGTTATTGTCGTTGCAGGGTTTCAAGGTCTTGATTCTTGCGGCAACGTCAACACTCTTGGTCGCGGCGGTTCCGATACCAGTGCTGTAGCATTGGCGGCGAGACTGGGGATACCATGCGACATCTTCACCGATGTGGACGGCATTTTTTTCTGCAGATCCCAATCATATTGCCGACGCAGAGCTTTTGCACCGGATACCTTCCACCGTCGCTCTGGCCCTGGCGCGAGCGGGGGCGCAAGTCATTCATCCACGCGCCGTCGAACTGGCCAGACATTATCATGTCCCCCTTCGCGTCCTCAACACTTTCAAACCCGATTCCCCAAGTACTACAATTCAAACAGGAGAATTAATCGTGGAAAACTTCAAGACCGTTTGGGGCGTCGCCTCTGAGAGCGACGTTTCGCTTGTGTCCATCAAACTTCCTAAGGGGCGGCAATCATCGGCTTCCACTGCGGTTCTTGAGCATCTGGCCGATTTGAAGATTGCATGTGAAATTCATGCCGTGTCGGCAGAACGAATAGACATTGCGACACTGCAGTCGAACGTTCCGTCCATTGCCGAGAGTTTCGATGTCACGCACGCTACCGAAGGGGCCTACGCCAGGGTAAGTTTGATCGGTCACGGATTGAGCGGGCGCTTGGACATTCACGCGAAACTACTTCGACTCCTCTCCCATCAACACATAGACGTGAGCCACCTGTGGTGCACCGAGCAAAAACTCACGGTTCTTGTTGCTACCTCGGACCGACGCAATGTGGAACAGCTTTTGCACGATGAGTTCGTATCAGACCGGCGAATCAGCAGGCGTTCGAAAACCGCGTAAGTGGGCTGAAAGAGTAGTACATAACGACTCAAGACTGCGACACAGGTCTTCTAACCTACGGGATCAGGGGGGAGGTGCAGATCTTCAGCCCCTCCTCCAAAATGATCGCGGGGGCATCCAACCAGCAATCTGCATACTATTTAGTCCGTACGTTGTGTCGGAATGCTACTGGTGATAGCCCCGACCAGCAGCATTACAAGACCACCGCCAATGGCGGCCATCCATCCGTTTACAGTCAGGTAACTCGGAAGGAAGTCTGAGACTGCCATTAGTGCCACCGCCGGAAGCAGCCAGAATCCGAGAACCCATAGAGGTATTATCCAAAGCAACGCCATTCCTAGACTGCTGATCGTGAGCACTGCGGACAGTAACACCGCGGCAAGGTCGACGAAGAAGCTCATCACTGCGAAGAGCACTGCGATAACCAGTGCTGCTCCGAAGTCGCCATGGAAGTCAATTCCAGGGATCAGCGGCAACAGGAAACAAAACGCCAATGCTGTGAGCAAAAGCCTCAAAACTACACGAAACATATTTTCTATCTCCGCTTTGTACAGAGGTTTTGACGTACATTCAAGGGGACCGGTTCCGGCTTCCTCTGCGGAAACACAGAGACAACATCGAACGCCCATATTCATATTGAGATGAATAAGCGACTTGCGAATAAGTCGAGTCGATATGTGAGGCGCGATGCAAGCGAGCGAAAGATTGGTAATTGTCACTTTTCAATTCATTGTCCTTGCAGTGACTTTTATAGTGATGGTCGGCACCTATGCGTTTTTTGGGTTCAAAACATACGACCGACGAACCTCTTGGGAAGCGGACGCGAAGGCTGAACGTGCCGTGGAGCGGCAGCAGCAGCAGCGCGAGAGCCAAACCGCCTACTTCGGATATGCTCGATAGACTGGCGGCCGTTCATTAATTAATACTAGCCGTAAAACGATGGCGTCCGGATCGGTCGATAATGTCAACGTACAGTTATCGAGGGGCAATTCTCGTGATTCAACAGCTGACCCGAACCCCTGATCTATGTGGGTCTACTGGCAACCTGGCGACGCATCTGGTAAGCAGCGCTACAAAATTCACTGAGAAGCAAGCACTAGTCTTCTCGGGTGGTGCCACTACCTATGGTGAACTGCTTGAGCGAACCAACACGGTTGCTCTACAACTTGAGGCGTTGGGAATCGGCAAAGGCGATAGGGTCGCGCTCCTTTTTCCGAATCATCCCGAATTTGTGTCTTGCTTCTTCGCGGTTGTGGGCATCGGTGGCGTAGTCGTGCCAGTGAACCCCTTGCTGAGAGCGGAAGAGATCGAACATATTCTGTGCGACTCCGGTGCTAAAGCCCTCATCCTTCACGGTAGCTGTTTAGCCGAAGCTCAAACTGCAATTAACGGCACCTCGTCGCTTAGTCATTTAATTGTCGCCTCCGCTTTGCCCGGGAATCTTAATGGTGTGCTCCCGTCGAGGGTTAATCTGCATCATCTTACAGAGGAGCGCCGCTGCGGGCTTGACGTTGTGCCGAAGGCAGATAGCGACGCGGAAGATCTCGCGTTGATTGTTTATACATCCGGCACAACAGGTAAACCAAAAGGTGCGCTATTGACGCATGGCAATATTGCTTCCGTGATGCCTCTACCGTTGCTGTCTGACTGCAATGCAGACCACAATGATCGTTGGCTGGCGATGCTTCCTCTATGTCATATCTATGGGCTGGGAGTCATTGTTTATTCAACCATTGCGCTGGGAGCAACTGTCGCCATACTTGAGAAATTCGATCCGGCGCTCGCCCTATCAACAATTGAGAAGGAAAAAATCACACTTGTCCCTGCCGTTCCGTCCATGTATCAGTTTATGCTGATGGAAATGGCAGCGAAACCGTATGACCTTTCCTCCGTGCGGATTTGCTTCTCCGGCGCGGCGGCTCTGTCCACGGACCTGCTCGAGCAGGTAGGACGTGCATTCGGTGCACCTGTTGTAGAGGGCTATGCACTGAGCGAAACTTCGTGCGGTGCCACCATTAATCCCCTGCATTCGCGCAAAGCAGGCACGGTTGGTAAGGCTCTCAACGGGCTTGATATCGCAATATATGATGAATGCGGATCAATTTTGCCCATCGGCCCCGAGCACGTTGGTGAGATTGCCATCAAGGGGCCAAACATCATGCGCGGGTATCACAATCAACCGGAGGCGACAGCTGACGTGCTTCGCGATGGATGGTTCTTTACCGGGGATCTGGGATTTTGCGATCACGACGGGTACATTTCCATTGTTGGGCGAAAAAAAGAACTCATTATTCGCGGCGGGCAGAACATTTATCCTCGCGAAGTCGAAGATGTGATCGCACGCATGACCGGTGTCCGAGAGGTCGCTGTAATCGGCATCCCCGATTCATACATGGGCGAGCGTGTCAAAGCTATTGTGGTGCCAATTCCGGGTCGTGGAGGCGACGTGAATGAAGAAGCCGTTAAGGACTTCTGCTCTCGTCACCTGGCACCGTACAAAGTGCCACGCCTGGTCGAGTTTCGCGATGAATCGCTGCCTCGCAATTCAACGGGCAAGGTTCTGAAGCGCCTGCTCAGCTAGTACTGCTGCGAAGTTCTTATAGCGACACTTGTTACGTCTTACTGCGCTGCTGTGCTGTATGCACGTCCGCGACAAGATGCTGGATCTGAACAAGGATTTCCCAGTAGGCCGTTACGTCCAACTGTCATCTGTGACATGTCCAATCCGGGAGTCGGATCAATTACCGTATTCGATGACGGTGTTCCGTCGATGATTACGTTGTTTGCGCCTCCAGCTTCAACCGCCGGCAAAACGCCGCCGCCTGGAACGTATGAGTCAACCGCTCTTCGACCCACCGCGATGGGATAGCCGTTGGCCGATTGCCCGTATTCCATGGTCCCTACGGGGGCTGGCCCGGAGCTATAGCCTTGGGGGCTACCGGGTGCCTGAGTGTAGGTTTGCTGAGACGGTTGGCCATAATTGGGGTATCCGCTGGAAGGATGAGGCGCGGGTGCGTATCCGCCCGCCTGCGGCGGTGCCACTGGTATGAAGGGATTGTTGACTGGCGAGGCCGGCGCAAAGGGATTAGAAGGCGCGACTGCCGCGGCGTGTGGGGCCGATGAAACAGTGGAAGGCACATTAGCACTACCTGCGATTCGCATTCCCGAGGAGGCTTGCTCAACTTGCGGCTGCTCCTGTTTCGAGCCGCCGGACAGACATTGAAACAGTAAGGTGAAAAGTACTCCGACGCCTAATCCTGCTGATATGAGGATTATCGACTTTCTATAGCGCTCTAACTGAGGCAACAACTGCATTAAGCGGGGCATGGTAATTTACTCGCGAGGCTGAACAACGGCGTACCCGGGAATATCCTGGACCTTCCGAGCAAATTATTCGAGAAGCGCAGCCAACCACTAGCCAGCAAACTCCATAGTCGCTTAGCTCCGACTTTAAGTCAATCGGAAAATACGATATTTGGCACTTTCTACTTACGAGCTTCTTTCCTGGCCTGTTCTTTGGCACGTTGCTTGGCTCGTTTCTCGGCGAGTTCGTCCTCGCGTTTCTTGGCCAGCTTTCGCTCCAGCTCCGCTGCTTTTTGCTCCGCCACTTTTTCTTGATAATAGTCGTAGCCGCCAACGTATTCGATCAGCCGGCCGTCTTTGATTTCAACTATTTTGGTGGCGATTTGCGAGATGAAATAGCGATCGTGCGATACCACTACCACGCAGCCATCAAATCCGCGCAGGGCAGCTTCGAGGGTCTCTTTCGCAGGAATGTCCAGGTGGTTTGTCGGTTCGTCCAGAATGAGGAAGTTGGCGGTTCCGGTCATCATCTTTGCCAGGGCCACCCTGGCTTTCTCGCCTCCGCTCAAGTCCTTTACGCGTTTGAAAACGCTGTCCCCGCTGAACAAGAATTTGCCTAGCAGCCCGCGGATCTCAGAGTCTTTCCAGTTGTGTACTTGTTCGGCGATGGTTTCGATCAGTGTCTTGTTTATGTCGAGTGCTTCCGCCTGGTTTTGTTCGAAGTAAGCGGGAAACACATTGTGCTCGCCAAACGTAACTGTTCCTTCTGATGGCTGTTCTCGTCCGTTCAACAAGCGAAGCAGCGTCGACTTGCCGCATCCGTTCGGACCGAGCAGCGCAATGCGGTCGCCTCGTGTAATAGTCAGGTTCGCATCCAAGAAGAGGACGTTGTCTTCGTAAGCGTGCGTCAGGTGTTTGATTTCGGCCACCACCTTACCGCTTCGCATCGCAGTCGGGAACTTGAATTCCAGCGTTCTTGGTCCATCTTCTGGCGCCTCAATCATTTCCCACTTTTCGATCTGCTTTTCGCGGCTCTTCGCCTGGGTGCTTCTTGTCGCGCTGGCCCGGAAGCGATCGACGAATGTTTGTTGCCGTTGTAACTCTTCTTGTTGGCGCTCATATGCCGCCAACTGGGCGTTTCTTACTTCTTCTTTCGCAGTGATGTAGGCGGTGTAGTTCCCCAAATAGGTGGTGGATTCTCCGCGTTCTACTTCGACTATTTTGGTACAGAGTTTATCCAGAAATAGGCGATCGTGAGACACAATGACCATCGGGACAGTTTGCGATACCAGATAGCCTTCCAGCCATTCGATAGTTTCCATGTCTATATGGTTAGTAGGTTCGTCTAAGAGCAGGATGTCCGGCTCGCGTAGCATAACTTTGCCGAAGCCCATTCGCATTTGCCAGCCACCGCTAAACTCGGAGACCAACCGGTCGCCATCATCCATGGTGAATCCGATTTGCGGCAGAATTCTCTCGACGCGCCGTTCAAGTCCGTACCCGTCAACCAATTCGAATTCACGCTGATAGCGATCCATCTTATGGAGCAGGCGATCGAGTACTTCGCCGTCAGCATCGGCTAACTGATGTTGCACAGCATGAAGTGCCTTTTGAATCTGATAGGCTTCCTTAAATGCCGTCAATAACTCTTCTTTGACGGTATTAGTCTGATCGATCTCGAATTCTTGCGTAAGGTAAGCAATCTTTGCGCCGTTGGGTTTGAACACATCACCGGACGTTGGTTCAATTTCACCTGTAATTATTTTGAATTGTGTAGTCTTGCCGGCGCCGTTCGCACCGACCAGCCCGACTCGTTCTCCGGGTTTTACTTCCCATGTGACTTCGCGTAATACATCAGCATTGGGATAAATTTTTGAAATGCGATCGAGTCTGAGCATGGTTCCGAAAAATCTCGCAAAAGGTCTTGCCCGCACAATGTCGGGTGTTTTTCAATCATACAACATAACCTGCCGAAAGCTAGCGCTCGTATAGTTTCGCAAGTAATGGACCGCAACAGGACTGTCATTTTGTGACTTCCAAAGGTGGCAAGGTGATGATGTGGCGCTAATTAGGTATGATTGTGTCCTCGTCTTTGGTCTGGAAAATGGGAATTCTAATTAGTTGCCAGTCGATTAGTAAGTACTATAGTTCGCGTCCGCTCTTTCGCGATCTCTCCTTCGGCGTCGAGGAAAAGGAGCGTCTGGGGCTTATCGGTCCGAACGGTGCGGGAAAGTCGACTCTATTGAAAGTGTTGGCAGGACAGGTTGAACCGGACGAAGGTTCCCTGGCTATGAGGAAGAACCTTCGAGTGGCTTACGTGCCGCAGGACGAAAATTTTGCAGATGAGCAAAGCATTAGGGAAATCGTAACGGCTGCGGCAATGTCCGTTCCATTTATTGACCATGAGCGCGAGGCTGCAATTGACTCCACGCTGACAAAAATTGGTTTCCCCGATCGTGAAGTGCCGGCGGGAAAATTGTCCGGTGGCTGGAAAAAACGTCTAGCTCTGGCCTGCGGCTTAGTTACAAAGCCTGATTTGTTGTTGATAGACGAGCCCACCAATCACCTTGATCTTGAAGGAGTTCTTTGGCTCGAAGGATTTCTGAAGAGTTATGATGCGTCTTTCATTTTGATTAGCCATGACCGAGCATTCATTGAGAGTGTGGTTACCCGCGTGATGGAGCTTAATCCCAGATATCCGGAAGGCTTTCTGAGCGTTAAGGGAGTCTACAGCGATTTTCTCGCTGCGCGTGAGGAGAAGTTGGCGGAGCAGATGAATTTGCAGGCGGCGCTGGCCAGCCAGGTTCGACGGGAAATTGCCTGGTTGCAGCGTGGTGCGCGCGCTCGACAAACCAAGGCAAAGGGGCGGATTCAAGAAGCAGAAAAATTGATTGACGAACTGGCGGAGGTGAAGCGTCGCAACCAGCTAAACACCGAGATGGGCGTCTCGTTCGATGCGTCAGGGCGTCAAACCAAAGTGATGCTTTCCGCAAAAGGTATCGCCAAGAGTTTCGGGGACAAGAAGCTGTTCTCCGGGTTGGACATTACTCTGGGTCCCGGATCGAGGCTCGGTCTAGTCGGGCGCAATGGCAGCGGTAAGACCACATTGCTGAATATTCTTATTGGAAAAGGCAGTCCTGATGTGGGACAGGTCAAACGCGCAGACGACTTGAAGATAGTTTGGTTTGACCAGACTCGCGCTCAGTTGGACAAGACGAAGTCTTTGAAGGATGCCCTTAGTCCAACGGGAGATTCGGTAACTTATCGCGGCCGACTGATCCACATTGCGACTTGGGCAAAGCGATTCCTGTTTCAGGTCGACCAGTTGCAGATGCCTATCAGCTACCTTTCGGGAGGAGAGCAGGCTCGTATTCTCATTGCGAATTTGATGTTGCAACCGGCAGACATCCTTATTCTGGACGAGCCTACCAATGATTTGGATATTCCATCGCTAGAAGTATTGGAAGACAGTCTGTCGGACTTTCCCGGCGCCATCGTATTGGTGACCCACGACCGGATGATGCTGGACACGGTTTCCAATCGCGTCCTAGGTTTGGACGGGCGAGGTAAGGCTGCTTACTTTGCCGACTATGAGCAGTGGATTCAACATTCGTCGCGCGAGGATGCAGCGCTGCAATCGGTGACCGGTTCGTCCGGAACTGCGGTGGATAAGACTGCCGACAAAAACAGCGGTCGAAGGAGGCAGGGACTGTCTACATCGGAGAAGCGCGACTTGGAGGCGATCCCGGAGCGCATAGAGGAGCAGGAAAAGCTGATCGCAGCCATTGCCGCTAAAATGAGCGACCCTGCAGTGTCCGCCAATTTCACACGCTTGCAAGAGATCATGAAAGAGCAAGAGCAGGCCCAGAGCGAGCTGGAACGACTTTTTAGTCGCTGGGAAGACTTGGAAGCACGCGCGGCCGCTGACGCTAAGTAACAGTGCCTACATCTTGTTGTCCAGAACGAGACTGTAAAATAATTTGTGTCAAAGGCCCGAGCTAAACACTAGAAAAGGAGCTCGCCCCATGACCGATAAAACG